>NZ_CP160631.1:3000000-3600000 GCF_040783975.1 Pantoea sp. Ep11b
TCCAGCAGGTTGATCTGGTAGTCCACGTAGGTAGACATGTTTTTGTTGAAGTAGTAGGTCGCGCCAACGTCGATATATTTTTTCAGATTCTGTTTGCCCCAGTTCTGAACGTCGGTGCCACGCTGAGTGACATAGGCCAGAGACGGACGCAGGCCGAAGTCGAACTGATACTGTGCCACCACTTCCCAGTTATCCGCTTTATCCGCGTAACCAAAGGCTGAGGAGTTGCTGCTGTCGCCGAAGCGGGTTGCGTTGAGTGAGCGTGAGTACATCGCCGCCAGGTAGACGTTGTTCGCATCATATTTCAGACCGCCAGTGTAGACCTGGGCTTTGTCGCCACGGCCCAGGATGCCGGAGGTGGCGCTGTTCTGGTCGTTGGTACGGTCGGACTGGAAGGTCGCCGCACCAATGCCAAAGCCTGAACCCAGATCATAAGTGGTGCTCAGGCCCCAGCCGTCGCCATTCTGCCCCAGCACGTCACGACCGTTCGGTGACTCGCTGCTGTTGCCATTTTTGCCCTGATACTGCACGGCAAAGTTCCAGCCATCCACCAGGCCGAAGAAGTTGTTGTTGCGGTAGGTCGCCATGCCGTTACCGCGCTGATACATGAAGTTATCCGCGCCATAGGTGTCGCCGCCGAACTCAGGCAGCACGTCGGTCCATGCGCCGATATCATAGGCTACGCCGTAGTTACGACCGTAGTCGAACGAGCCTGCATCACCAAATTTCACCCCGGCAAAGCCGACACGGGTGAAGCTGTTGGCGGTGCCTTCATCTTCAGAGTTGTTCAGAGCCGCCTGGTATTCCCACTGGCCATAGCCGGTCAGCTGATCGCTGACTTCGGTTTCGCCTTTAAAGCCAAAGCGCACGTAGGACTGGTCGCCATCGGCGCTGCTATTGTCAGAGAAGTAGTGCAGGCCATCTACCTTCCCGAACAGGTCCAGTTTATTGCCATCTTTATTATAAATTTCAGCTGCGTTTGCTGATCCTGCTGCCACCAGCAATACAGGGATCATCAGGGAGAGAACGCGACGTTTCATTTTATTACCCTCTGTTATGTGCCTTTTATTATTTGCCACTGCGAGCTGAACGCTTAAAAATTCAGCCGGCAGGCCATTGTTGTTTTATAGCGGGTAATAATCCACCAGGAAAATGCTACGAAATTTCCAAAACTGTTTCATAATGCGAAACAGTTATTTCAGGATGTAATTTTCGGGGAACTTATCATCAGCACAGATCGATAAAAAATGGCGCACGAATCGTTAATCCGGATCCGCAATTATGATTATCAAGGGGTTACACCAGACCATTCCGAAGCACTGAATGATAAAACTTATGTCTCATCCGGGAATAGAATAGCCCCCGCTATCATCATTTATTCCATTATTACCTTCATTCTCCCCGAATGAGATGTACAACTTAATATTTCCCGCCGGACTATTCGTCCGGCTTTTTTTTGCCTGCTCTCCGCCGTTTCGCTATATCTCTGTCAACTTTCTTCACAGGATTAAAATAACCCCACCTTCTTTCCGCACAGATTGATAAATTCCGGCGCTGTCGGGTCGCGTGGTGGTGAAATATCCGCCATGTTAATTTCCCTGCGTAATTAAGCAGGCGGCGATTTCGGGTGCGCCGGATGATCAGCGCTCACGCAGCGATTCTTTGACTTTATTCAGTGGCTTAATCAGATAATCCATGACGGATTTCTGTCCGGTTTTAATCTCCACGTTGGCCACCATGCCGGGCACAATCGGGAATTTTCGGCCTGCACGGTTGGTCAGCTCCGCTTTCTGCGTGCGGACGTAGACGCGATAGTAGTACTGGTCACGTTTCACCTCATCCTGCAGGGTATCTGGCGAGACCGTTTCCACCTCGCCGGGCAGGTCGCCATAGATAGAAGAGTCATAGGCGGTCACTTTGACAATCGCCGCCAGGCCCGGCCGGATAAAGGCGATATCGCGCGGGTTGATGCGCGTCTCGATCAGCAGCTGATCCTCCAGCGGCACGATCTCCATGAGTTTGCCGCCCGGTTCCAGAACGCCCCCCACCGTCGTCACCTGAATATCTTTTACGATACCGCGAACGGGCGAGTAGAGCGTGGCGCGTGTCAGCTGATCCTCTTTACCGGCGGCAACCTGCAACTGCGCATCCAGCTCCGCATTGTTTTTTACCTGCTCTTCATGGGCGCGCACCAGATAGTCGTTGCGCGCCTCATCGATTTTGCCGCGCAGATCGCTGACCTGACGACGCAGACGGATCACCTCTACCTGCCCTGCCGCGCCCTTAGCCACCAGCGGTTCTGTAAGCCGCAGCTCATCCTGGACCAGCCGCAGCGACTGCTGCAGGTTGCTGATGGTTTCCGTAAGGTTGCGACGCCGTGACTCATAGAGCTGGCGTTCACGCTGCACCAGCTGCGGCTCCTTCAGCGTTTCGGCGCTGAAGGTCAGCGGCGTGCCCGCCAGTTCCGCCTCCAGTCGCTCCGAGGAGGCGCGCAGCGTGCGCACTTTAGCCTGCGCCTCACCGAAGTTTGACTGAAAGCGGGTCGGGTCAAGCGTTGCCAGCACCTGCCCTTTCTCAACAATGTCACCTTCGTGCACGTTGAGCTGTTTGACGATGCCGCCATCCAGGCTGTCGATCACCTGTGCGCGACTGGAGGGCGTAACTTTGCCACTGCCGACCGTGACCTCATCGAGTATCGCGAAGTGTGCCCAGATCAGGAAAACCGCCAGCGCGGCGGTGCAGAGCCAGATAATCGCCGAGGTGCGGCGTTCATGACGGGCAAGATCTTTATCCACGATAACCAGACTCATACGCCCTCTCCTTTATTCGTTGATGGCGAGGTCGCCGGCACCGTCGCGCGGCGCAGGATCTCGTCGCGCGGGCCATCGGCCACGATCCGGCCGTTATCCATCACCACAATACGATCGACCATCTTCAGCAGCGCCGGACGGTGCGTGACCAGCAGCAGGGTCCGGCCGCTGATCCAGCCCTGCAGCTGACGGATCACATGCTCCTCAAGCTGCTCATCCATCGCCGCAGTGGGCTCATCAAGCAGCACCACCTGCGGCTGACGCAGGATCATCCTGCTCAGCATCACCATCTGCCGCTGACCGCCCGAGAGGCCGCGCCCGCCTTCATTGATAATCCGATCCAGGCTGGCCGCATCCTGCTGGATCAGCGACAGCGCGCCGCTGATGCGCAGCGCCTGCAGCATCTCCTGCTCGCTGGCATGAGGATTGCCGAGCATCAGATTCTGCCGCAGCGTGCCAAAGAAGAGGCGGGAGTCGTGCGAGAGCCAGCCAAGCTGACGGCGTAAATCGATGGGGTCGATACGCTCAATGTCCACGCCATCGACAATCACTTTGCCCTGGGTCGCCAGCGCCTGACCGGCCAGAATTTTCAGCAGCGTCGATTTGCCCGCCCCGACCTTGCCCAGAATGGCGATCTTCTCGCCGGGCTTAATCTGCAGCTGCTGCACATTCAGCACATTCTTTTCGTTCTCCTCGTCATAGCTGTAATGCACATTGCGCAGATCGTACTGGCCGGTGAGCGTCGGACAGTGGGCCAGGGTCGCCGTGTCCGGCTGATCGAGCGGCTTTTTCAGCAGCTCATCGAGCCCTTTCATCGCCATTTTGGCGTGCTGCCAGCGCGAGAAGACCATGGTGAGCTGCATCAGCGGCGCGATGGTGCGCGAGGAGAGCAGGCTACAGGCGACCAGCGTCCCGGTGGTAATCTGCGAGTCGAGCACCAGATAGACACCAAACACCAGCATTCCTGCGTAGGTCAGCTGCTGTACGGTTGAGGCCCAGCCGGTGAGACGCGCGCCCCAGAGCCGCTGCTGATTACTGATTGAGGCACTGACTTCGTGCGTCTGCTCCCACTGACGCTGGAAGTAGGGTTCGGCCTGCAGCGCCTTGATATCCTCAATGCCTTCGATGGTTTCCACCAGCACCGCATTGCGCAGTGCCCCTTCCCGCAACCCCTCTTTCGCCAGCCGCGCCATCGGGATCTGCACCAGCAGGCCGGGAATGACGATCAGTGGGATCGCCGCCAGCGGGATCAACACCAGCCAGCCGCCCACAAACGACATGATAAACAGGAACAGGATCACAAACGGCAGGTCGGCCGCCGCCCCGACCGTAGTCGAGGTCAGCAGCTCTCGCACCTGGTCAATCTCACGCAGCTGCGAGATAAAGGAGCCAGTCGATTTCGGTCGCGCCTCATTGCGGATGCTCATCGCCCGGGCAAACAGCATAGACGAGACTTTCAGGTCGATGCGTTTCCCCATCAGGTCGGAGACCTGGGTTCGCATCAGCCGGATAAGATATTCAATGGCCGCCGCGATCAGCACACCGACAAACAGTACCCACAGCGTGGATTCCGACTGGGCCGGGATCACCCGGTCATAGACCTGCATCGAAAAGAGGATCCCGGCCAGCGCCAGCACGTTGCTGACCACCGAAGCCAGCGAGATCTCGGTGATGCGCCGTCCCATGCCGCGAAAATTTTTCCAGAACCAGTGCGGTTCATAGGGCTGAATGAACTCGTCGATGCGCGCATCCCGGCCACGCGCGGCCACGCCCACGACACCGACATCACCTCTGGCGCGTGCCAGCAGTTCTGACAGGGGGCTCTCACGCACCACATCGCCGCCTTCACTGAGCCAGTAACGCGCACTCTCATCGGCATCAATTTCCTCCAGCACCGCCACGCTGGCATTCTCCAGCACCAGCACCACCGGCGTGATCTCCTGGCGCCAGCGCAGCGAATCCTGTGGCACCATGGTCAGATGCAGCCCCAGTAGCCCGGAGAGCCGTTCGAGCTGCTGTGCCACTGGCAGATGTTCGAACCAGCGCATCTGCTGACGCAGGGTTTTACCCTCGGCAGGCTTGCCGAATCGCGCGGCCACACGCAGCATGGCGGCGATCCAGTTGTCCGTATTCATACTCATGATTAATGCCTTATCCCTATTGCAGCGAAGGAAGGAGATCGCCGCTGCTTTGCTGGCGATCGATGCCCATGATGTCGAGCAGATTGTCTACGGCGGCGGCATAACGCACGGTCGCATCCCAGCCATCGTAGAGCGCGGTAATGCGTGAGCTGTCAGCCTGAAAGACATCCTGTTCTACGCTGAGCAGATCGTTGAGGCTGCGCTTACTCAGGCGATACTCATCGGCGTAGACATTGCGGGTATGGTCGGCGCTGGCGAGCTGTACTTCCCCGGCCGCCTGTCGCTGCTGTGCGCCGATCATGTCAGCATAGGCCGTCGAGGCGTTCTGATTGATGGCGAGCTTGGCCTGCTGAACCGCGGCCTGAGCCGCCTCACGATCCCCCTCGGCTGACTGGGTTCTGGCATTGACCAGGCCGCCCTGATAAAGCGGGGCTTCCACCTGAAGCTGCACTTCATCGTCCCAGTAGGATTGGCGATCGTTTTCATAACGGGTTCGCCCCGCCTGCACTTTGATGGTCGGCCAGTGGCCCGATTCGGCCTGACGCACCCGCTCACGGGCCGCCTCCTGCTTCGCCTGGGCGCTGCGCACCGCCGCGCTGCTTTCGTAGGCGATCCGGTCGAGGGTGATCTGCTGTTTCAGCAGCGCCTGAGGCAGTTCAGGCAGCGTGGCGGGGACGACGCCGGTCAGCACGGTCAGCTGCGCGGTAGCGGAACGAAGCTGCGCGCGATACTGCTCCACCGTTGCCTGCATAGCGGCGATGCGGGTTTCCGCCTGCAGCACATCTGACTGCGAATTGAGCCCGGCATCAGCGCGCAGTTTTGCAATATCGCGTACCCGCTGCAGCGAGGCGATATTGGTGCGCGCCGTGTCGGCCAGCGCCTGATAGCGTTTGACTTCGAGGTAGGCCTGCAGGGTATCTTCTGCCACGGTCGTCATTGAGTCGAACAACCCATAGCGATAGGCATCCGACAGCGCATGCTGCTCATCGATGGCACTGCCGGTGCGACCAAAGTCATAGAGAAGCTGGCTGAGCGTGATCCCGCCCGAACCGTTGTTGTTCAGGCTGCCAGCGGAGTCGGTCTGATGAGAGCGCCCCGCCGCGCCCTGCAGGGAAATCTGCGGATACCAGGCACTGCGGGCAGCATCCAGATCGCCCTGCCCCACATGGATCTGTGCCGCCGCTTCCGAGATTTTCGGATTGCGGGCGAAGGCACGGAGAATGGCGTCACGCAGCGTTAAGCTGGCAACCTGCTCTTCGCTGGGGGCGGCACGCCAGTTAAATTCGGCTTTAGGTAAGGGTGCGGCCAGTGCCGCAGGAGTGACAACACCACTCAGGGCGTAGAGCAAAAAAGTTAATCGCGCTTTGTTCATTATCCATACCAACAGGGGTTCTTATCATCATGGTGTTTTTCCCGGTGAACAAAGCGTGCAAAAGGGGTGCTGCTCAGAAGCTGATGGTACTTTTTCAATATTTTATTTATGGGTCGCAAGTCAGACGCTCCACGACCTTTAACATTATTAGATCATTTCACGCGCAGATTCCTGCTAAAAACAGATGAAATCTTTGATATTTCTGCCGGATGGCTGAAATATAGCCACCTGCCAGCCTCACATGCCGCCAGGCTGAGTGAACAGTACGGCGCAGCAGGCAGTGATTTTATTAATGTATTCGCGTTTGATCCCGGGCGTGCCGCAGACGGCGTCAGCCGCTGTTTAAGCGGGTCTGTAGTGATCGCGTGACGCCGTTCTGAATCAGCCACCTGAAACAGGCAACAGCACCCTCTGTCACGCTTCCGGAACCGTCTGACCTGTCAGCGCGGGCCGCTGATACAGAGCGCCGGAACGGGCCCCCTGGTGCGATGCCGTTTGCTGCGCTTACCCTAAACTTTCAGGCTGTTGATGGATAGTGGCGATAGTCTGGAAAGTGCCGGGATGAAGACACGCAAAAAAGCGGGTGCTTTCGCACCCGCTTCGTCCCTTACTCTGTCAGCGTTCGGGGTCGTTACACGACGTGAACCTGCAGATTCTGCTGCACCAGCACATCCCCCAGCGTGTTATCGCTGCTCAGTGCCGAGTTGTGGTAGATCTCAAAGACTCTGCCCTCCACCGTGCGCTCGCCGCTGACTTCCCAGATCCCGCCGTTGCTGTTCGCCAGCGTCACCTGGCTGCCATCCGCCCCTTTGATCAGCAGATCGTCACTCTGTTTATCCGTGATGTTGAGTGCCTCATTGAGATCGAGCTTCACGGCGTTGGTGCCGGTTCTGCCCAGGTCGAGTACCTCAATGTGTTCGACCTTCAGGCCCAGCGCGGTGAGATCCAGCGTGAGATTCTCACCGTTAAGCACCAGGGTATCGGTGCCTGCACCGCCGTCGATGTGGGTAAAGTTAAGGTCGCTGACCGTCACGATATCCGCACCGCTGCTGCCGACCACCGAGGCGCCTTCTGCCGTGCTGCCATCTGCCAGCGTGATCACCACGCCGCCGATGGTGTAGCCCACCTCCTCTGCCGGGGCCGGGTCTGCGGCCACTGCCGCCACGGTCTCACTGACCGGAGCGGTTTCGCTGCTGCTGACCGGCGTCACGCTATCCGCCTCCGTGACCAGCGTGGAGGCTACCGCCACCGTGGCGCTGCTCTCCTCGCCGCTGGTGCTGGCCGTGTGCTGCGTCTCAGAGCCGACACTGGCGAGCGTGGCGCTGTCATCCACCACCGAGAACAGGGCAACCGACTCGGTTGCCGCCAGCGTCACCGGCAGCAGCGAGCCCAGGATCAGGGTGTTGGTGGTGGTGTAGCTGTTTCCGGCCGCATCGACAATCGAGACTTTGGCCAGGGTATTCAGCGACAGCAGCAGACCGCCAACCGACAGCAGCGACGGTGAGAAGTTAACGGCGTAACGTCCCAGCGCATCGGTCGTGGTCGTCAGCGTTGGTCCGTTACTGCCGTTGGAGAGCAGCAGCGTCACACTGACTTTCGAGCCCTGGGCCGCATTCAGCGAACCGCCCTGCACCACCAGGCCATAGAGCGCAGAACCGACCAGGCTGAGCACCGGATCGACCCCGACCAGCGGCTGGTTATGCGACAGCGCGGTAAAGGTGCTGTTGCTGGTCGCGGTGTTGCCACCGATATCCGCCACCGTCACGGTCAGCGGATGACTGCCGTCCGCGATCCCTTTCAGCGTCGCTGACGGCACGGTGACGCTCCATGTGCCATCCGCCCCGACCGTGGTGGTGAGAACCGCACCCGCCACGTTAACCGTGACCCTGCCGCCCACCGCGTTGGTGCTGCTTCCCCGGATGATTTCACCGCTGTTTGCTTCCGCGATGTTGAGGTAACCATCGCCGCCAAAGAAGCTGTTCACGCTCACCGTCGGCAGCGTGTGGCTCACCACCGCCAGCGACGACGACACTGTACCGGTGCTGCCTGCGCCGTTGACCACGCTGGCGGTCACGGTCTGCAGGCCATCCGCGATGGCGGCGAGGTTAGCCGCCGGCACGGAGAGGCTCCAGTTGCCGTTGCTGCTGACCGTGGTGCTGTAGGTCTGGCCGCCCAGCGTCACCCGCACCACCGATCCCTCGGCGTTGCTGGCGGTGCCGCTGATGGTCTGGGCCGTTTTCACATCCACGGCGCTCAGGGCACTGTCGCCAAACAGTGAGGTAATGGCGACCACCGGCGTCGACTGACTGATGACGCTGAGTGTACCGCTGCTGTTGACCACGTTGCCGTAGGCGTCCGTACCGGTCACCGTGACGGTCTTCGTGCCATCGGTGATCGCCGTCAGATCCGCCTTCGGTACGCTGATGCTCCAGTTTCCGCCGCTGACCACTTTGGTGGTGTAGGTCAGGCCATTCAGCGTGGCGCTGACCACAGAGCCTGCAGAGAGGCTGGAGGTGCCGCTCAGCGTCTGGTTAGAGGCCAGATCCGCCGCGCTCAGCACGCCATCGCCAAACACCGTATTGACGGAGAGCGTGGGCTGAACCAGCCCCAGCGAAACGCCCGCGCTGGTGCTGCTGACGTTGCCGACCAGGTCGGTCACCGACGCGCTGACGGTGAAGTTACCGTTCAGCAGCGTCGAGAGCACCGCTGGCGACACCGTCGTTGAGAAGCTGCCGTCTGCGTTGACCAGCGCCGTGGCGGTGGTATTGCCAATCGCCAGCGTGACGCGGCTGCCTGCTGCGACCCCGGAAACGGTGCCGCTGATGGTCTGCGTCACCAGCGATTCCGCCAGGTTCAGCACGCCATCCCCGAATAGCGGATTCAGCGTGACTTTTGGCAGAGTGTGGATGCCGACCAGGGCGGTGGCATTCGCGCTGCTGGTGTTACCGGCGCTGTCGGTTACGCTGACGCCGACCGTCAGCGTGCCATCCGCCAGCCCCTGCAGCAGGGCTGGCGACAGCGGAACATTGAAGTTGCCGTTCACATCGGTCGACGTGACAAACTGCTGCGCGCCGACAGAAACCACCACGCGCGATCCCGCTTCCGCGCCGCCAATTACTCCACCCACCGTCTGCGCGAGCAGCGCGTCTGCCACATTCAGCAGACCGTCGCCAAACAGCGGATTAATGGTGATGGTCGGCAGCAGCGTATCGACCCGGAACCCGGCGCTGGTGGACGCGGTGTTGCCCGCCGCGTCCGTCACCGACGCGCCGACGGTCAGGTTGCCCTGCGCCAGCGTGCCCAGAATATCCGGCGTGACCGTGGCACTGAACGCCCCGCCCGCACCCACCGTCGCGGTGACCTGGCTGTTGCCGACCGTGAGCGTCACCGTGGCGCCCTGGGCAACGTTGGTCACCACGCCACTGATCACCTGGCTGGTGGCGATGTCGGCCAGGTTCAGCACGCCATCACCAAACAGCGACGTCAGCGAAACCGACGGCGCCTGGGTAAAGACACCGATGGTTGTGCTGCCGGAGGCCACGTTGCCGGCCGCATCCCGGACGCTGACGCCCAGCGTCAGGTTGCCATCGAGCAGTGCGGTCAGATCGCTGGCCGGCAGGTTTACGCTCCAGGCCCCGCCCGCCTGCACCGTAGTGGTGTAGCTCTTGCTGCCAAAGGTAACCGTGACCTGCGAACCGGCCGCCGCATTCTGGATCACGCCGCCGACCAGCTGCCCGGCCGCGGCTTCCGCGATGTTCAGCAGGTTATCGCCGCCAAACAGCCCGGTAAGCTCACCCACCACCGGCACCGCATTGACAATCGACGTCACGGATTCCCCCACGGTACGGGTGTTGCCCGCGCCATCCGTCAGGGTCACGTTAAACGCCAGATTGCCATCGCCCAACAGACCCAGCACCGACGGCGGCACCACGATGGCCCATTTTCCATCCTGACCTACGCTGGCGGAGAGCGTGGTTCCGCCCAGCAGCACCGACACGGTCGCGCCCACGCCCGCCGAGGTCGCCACCCCGGAAATCGTCTGCGCCACGGTGGCGTCCAGCGCGCTGAGCGTGCCGTCGCCAAACACCGAATCGACCACCAGCGTCAGCGCGCTGTTGACCACTTTGTTGACCGTCAGCGTGGCGTCTGTCTGGTTTCCGGCGCCGTCACTGACCCGCACGCCAAACACCAGCACACCTTCCGTCAGGCCCGCCAGCACCTCCGGCGTCAGGTTAAGGCTCCAGCGTCCATCCGCACCGACGGTCGCGGTGGCGAGAGGCGCCGCATCGCCCAGGTAGAGAGCGATCGTCTGGCCCTCGGCCCCCTGCGCACTGCCGGTCAGCACCTGACTGGTCACCAGGTCAGCGGCGTTGATCAGGTTGTCGCCCAGGAATGCATCCACCTGCACCAGCGGCGCAGAGGTATTCACCGTGACCGGCTGGCTGGCTGTGCCCACGTTGCCCGCCAGATCGGTGAGCTGCGCGGTGATCACCAGCGTCGAGCCGTCGGTCAGCGCCTGCATGGCGCTGGCGGGTACGGTGGTGGACCAACTGCCGTCGCTCTGCACAACGGCGCTGTAGGTCTGATTATCGAAGGTGACGGTGACCTGGCGGCCCGCTTCGCTGGCGTCGGTGGTGCCGCTGATGACCTGGCTGACACCGCTTTCACTGCTGTTCACCTGGTTATCGTCGGCAAAGTTATTGATAAACAGCGCCGGTGGCGTCAGGTCGATCAGAATATCTCCGCTGGTGCTGACCGGCGTGGTGCCGTCAGTGGCATTCACCGTGATCGTCACGCTGCCGTCCGCCTCCCCAAACGCGCTGACCGGCAGGGCCGCCGTTGACCAGTTGCCCTGCGCATCCAGCGTGGTGCTGTAATCCAGCCCCGCGATCACCACCGTGACCACGCCACCGGCACCCAGCCCGGATGAGGTGCCGCTCACGACCACCCCGCCCGCCAGATCCTGGGTGCTGATAATGTTGTCACCCGAGACGGTGCCCAGCGTCACCAGCGGCCCTGGCGGAGGCGTCAGATCGACCGCCAGGCTGACCGAGCCCGTGCCGGTATTGCCGGCCAGATCGGTCACCGTCAGATTCAGGGTTGTGGCAGTGCCAAAGGTCGCCATCTGCTCTGGCGTCAGCGTCACGCTCCAGCTGCCGTTGGCCGCCACAATCGCGGTGCCAAGCAGCGTGTCATTCAGCGAAACCGTCACCACAGTTCCCGGTTCGGCACCAGTCGCCGTGCCGCTGAGCAGCTGCGGCTGAATGCTCTCGCCGTAATTCAGCACGTTGTCGCCGGTAAAGTCCGTGATGCTGAGCACCGGCGGCGTGGTGTCGAGCACCAGCGAGCTGTTAATCGTCGCGCTGTTACCCGCGCCATCGGTGACCGTGATGGTGACCGGATAGGTGCCATCCGTCAGCGCCGAAAGCTGGTCCGCTGTCAGCGGCACCGCCCAGTTACCGCTGCTATCGGCCGTGGTGGTGTAGCGTTCGCCCCCCAGCGTCAGCTCGACGCGCTGATTCGGCTCCGCCTTGCCGGTCGTGCCGCTCAGGTTAATCCCGGCGGCAGCCTCATCAGCATTCACATAGCTACCCAGGAAATCCGGGCTGACCACCGGTTTCGGTGCGATGAAGCTGGCGAAGAACGGCAGCTGCGCTGATGCGCTGTTGCCCGCCGCATCCACGACGTTAACCGTCAGCGTCTGCGCGCCATTCGTCAGCGAATTCAGGGCATTGGCCGGAATGTCCACCGTCCAGTTGCCGTCCGTATCCACCGTACCGGAATAGCGGCTGCCGTTGAGGTCAACGGTAATGCTGACCGCCTGATTTGCCCCGGTGCTGCCGGTAGTACCGGTCAGAGTGACCCCGGCCGCGGCTTCGCTGATGTTCAGCTGGTTATCGCCGCCAAAGGTGTCCGGACTAAAGGTCGGTACCGGCAGGGTAACCGCCGTCACCACGTTCAGCGCGGTGCTGTCGCTGTTACCGGCGATGTCTGTCGCGGTCACGGTGATGGTGTGGCTGCCGGTGGTAAAGGTCGCTAACTGATCTGGCGAGAGCGTCAGCGACCAGCTGCCATCGTTCTGCACCGTGGCGGCCAGTGGCTCATTGTCGTTGAAACCTGAGATCAGCACCGCCACCGTCTGTCCGGCACCGGTAATACCGGTGGATCCCGTCAGAACCTGCGGATTGAGCGCCTCGGCCACGTTGAGCGCCCCGTCGCCAAACGGCAGATTCAGTGTGACATCCGGCAGCGTGTTGATGGCCACCAGCACCGTGCCGTTGATGCTGGCGCTGTTGCCACTGGCGGAGGTGACCGTCACGCTGACCGGCCAGTTACCGTCCGGCAGGCTCTGCAGCAGGGCTGGAGAGAGGTCGAGCGTCCAGCGCGTCCTGTCTGCACTCAGTTCCGCGTCATAGCGCGTGCCATTGATGGTCACCGTCACGCTCTCGGCATCCTGACTGTTCACGGCCCCGGTCAGGAAACCGCCCTCGGCCGCCTCTGCGGCATTGATACGGCCATCGGTGAAGGGCGTATCCAGCGTCGGCTCCGCCAGTGGCGTCAGTGCCGAGGTGAAGGTTTTGCTCAGCTGGCTGGTGTTGCCTGCGCGGTCGGTCGTCACCAGGGTCAGCGTGTGCACACCGGCGCCCAGGCTGGCGATCACCTCCGGCGTCAGGCTGGCGCTCCAGTTCCCGCTGGCGTCAACCGTGACTGCCAGCGGGATGTTCTGATCGCCCACCGTGACGCTCAGGGTCTGACCGGCCACCACCGTTGAGGTGCCGGTGACCTGCTGAACCACACCCGCTTCCGTAATGTTGATGATGTTGTCACCAAACAGAATATCGGTGAAAACGGCGGAAACCGGAGGTGTCCTCAGGACCTCCACGTCTGCGGTTACCTGCGCCGGATTGCCGGCCGCATCTGTGGCGGTGACCACCACCTGCGTCACCCCATCGACCAGCGCGTCCAGCGCGTCCGGATCCAGTGTAAGCGTCCAGTTGCCGCTGGCATCGGTAGTGGTGCTGAACGGCTGCGAACCGACAGTGATGCTCAGTACGGTGCCTTCCGCCAGGTTGGTGCTGCCGCCACTCAGCGTCAGCGACCCTGCAATATCGGCGTCACTGACCAGCGCATCGCCAAACGGCGTCTGCAGGGTCAGGGCGGGCGGCGCATTAATCGCCACGTCGATCGACAGATCGCTGTTCGTCGTGACATTGCCCGCGGCGTCGGTGACCGACACGCTGATGCCGTTCGTGCCATCCGCCAGCTGCTGCAGATCGGCGGTGGGTATCGTGACCGACCAGCTGCCGTCCTCCGCGGCCGTGGTGGTGTAGCTGACGTTATTGAGCGTCACCGTGACCGGCAGGCCACCAGTGGTGGTGCCCCCGATGGTGAGATCCTGGAGCGATTCCGCCACGTCCAGGATATCACCTGCGCTGACCGTGATGCCGGTCAGTGCAGGTGGGGTGGTAATGAAGCTGACCTCCTGGCTGACGGTGGCCGGATTACCGGCCGCGTCGCTGGCCGTGACGGTAAAGGTTTGCGTGCTGCCGGACGCCAGGCCGGTAAAGGCGCCGGACGGCACCGTTACGCTCCAGTTGCCGTCAGCGTCGAGTGTGGTGGTGTAATCATTGCCGTTAAACGATACCGTGACCTGCGTGCCGGCGGCCAGCCGGGTACTGGCGCCGCTGACCACCACATCCGCGGCGGCCTCAATCGCATTGATCACATCATCCCCGGCCACCACATCGAGCGTCAGCGTCGGCTGAACCTGATCACTGGCCAGCACGACCAGCGAGGCGCTGCTGCTGGCCGGATTGCCCGATGCATCGGCGGAGACCACCACCAGCAGCTGGTCGCCATCCGGCAGATTAGCGAGATCGGCGGCAGGAACGGTCACCGTCCAGAGTCCCTCTCCGTCGACCGTGCCGCTGTACTGGATCCCGTTCAGCGTAACCGTCACCAGCTGGCCTGTCGCCAGGTTGGTGCTGCCGCCGCTGATAGCCAGATCCTGCTGCGCTTCGGCCTGATTCAGGAAGTTATCGCCACTGATGGGATCGATGGTCAGGGCAGGCAGATTCGCGCTGTCCGCAGCAAGCGTCAGGGTCTGCGGCACCGTGGTCGGGTTGCCCGCCGCATCCGTCAGCGTCACCTCAACCGGATAGTTGCCGTCTGCCAGCCCCTGAAGGACGCTGGCGGGCAGCGTGACCTGCCAGCTGCCGTCAGAGAGTACCAGGGTGGTGTAATCCACATTCTGGAAGCTGACGGTCACGGTCTGTCCGGCATCCCCGACCGACGCGCTGCCGCTGATGGTGACGGGTTCCAGCACCTCCAGTGAGTTGATGATGTTGTCACCGCCCATCGGATTCAGGGTCAGCGTCGGTGGCGTCAGATCCACCGTCACCGCGCGGGTCAGCGACCCGCTGTTACCGGCGGCATCGCTGGCCGTGACCACCAGATCATTGACGCCCGGGGCCAGTAACTGCAGCTGTTCCGGCGTTAAGGTCAGTGTCCAGTTGCCCTGCGCATCCACCGTCGCAGAGTAATCATTTCCGCCCAGCGTTACCGTTACCGACTGGCCGCTGCCCGCGACGCCGGTGGTGCCGCTCAGCGTCTGGCTGAGCGCCGACTCGGCCAGGTTGAGATAGCCGTCGCCAAACGGGGTGTTAAGGCTGATCGCGAGGTCGCCGGTCGCCACGCTGATCTCGCGCGTTTCAGTCACCGGATTGCCTGCCGCATCACTGACCGTTACCGTCAGGATATAGGCCCCGGCCGGAATGCCCGCCAGCGCCCCGGCAGGCAGCGTCAGGCTCCAGTCGCCATCCTGGCCCACGGTGGTGGTCCAAATCTGATTATTCAGGGTCACGGTGACCCGCTGTCCGGCCTCCGCACTGCTGCTGCCACTCAGTTCAATCGGGGCAAGGCTTTCAGCGATATTGACGATGTTGTCATCCGCGACGGCATTCAGGGTCAGGGTCGGTGGCGTCAGATCGACCGTCACGCTGCCCTGGCTGCTGCCGCTGTTCCCGGCGGCATCCTGAACCGTCACGGTGTAGTCCACCACCGCTTCCGGCAGATCGGCCAGCGCCGTGGCGGGCACGCTGACCTGCCAGTTGCCGTTGCTGTCGACCGTGCCGGTGTAGGTGAGGCCATTCAGCAGCACGCTGACCGTCTGACCGTCGCCTGTGATGCCCGTGGTGCCGCTCAGCGTCTGGGCGGTGGCGATCTCGCTGCTGTTGAGCGTGCCGTCACCGAAGGCCGACACAATCTGGGGTGCCGGCGGCGTGGTCAGCACGCTGAGCGAGGCTTCGCTGCTCAGGGCCGCCCCCCCGCTGTCCGTCGCCGTGACCGTCAGCGTGTAAGGGCCGTCAGCCAGCGCCGTCAGCGCCTCAGCCGGAACGATAACGCTCCAGCGGCCGTCGGCCGACACCTGGGCGGTGTAGCTGACACTGTTGAACAGCAGCGTAACCAGATCGCCCTGCGGCACGTTGACGGCGCTGCCGGTGACGATCAGCGGCTGACCCAGCTCCAGCGCATTCAGGTAGTTGTCACCGCTGATGGCGTCAAGCGACAGGCCAGAGGCGTTGCTGTTGACGTCGAAGGTCAGATCACGGGTGGTGGTGTTGCCCGCCGCATCGCTGACGGCCACGGTGAAGGTGGCGCTGCCATCGGCAAGGGCGGCCAGCGCACCGGCTGGCACGATCAGGCTCCATGCCCCGCTGGCCTGCACGACGCCGCTGTAAACCGTACCGTCGAACGCCAGCGTGACCAGCTGGCCCGATTCGACGTTGGTGGTGGTGCCGGTCAGACGCTGATCGGTCAGGCGTTCCGCGCCATCCACCACGTTGTCACCGGCAAAGGCATCCAGCGTCAGGGTGGGCAGCGTGCCCGCCCCCACTTTCAGCGTCAGATCGCGGCTGCTGGTGGTGCTGTTTCCGGCTTCATCGGTGGCGGTGACCGTCAGCGGATAGCTGCCGTTGCCCAGCCCGCTGTAAACAGTGGCGGGCAGCGCCAGCGACCAGTTGCCGTTGATGTCAGCGGTGGTGCTCAGGGTGGTGCCATTGAAGCTGGCCACGATCAGCGCATTGCCGTCGCTGCTGCCGCTCAGCGTCAGCGGCTGCTGACTCTCCACCGCGTTGATGATGCCATCGGACGGGGTGATAAAGTTCAGCGCCGGCGGCAGCGTATCGACCTGCAGCGTCCCCCCGGCCTGACTGCTGTTGCCCGCGACATCGCTGACCTCCACGGTGTAAGGGGTGCTGCCCTGGGGCAGCGCAGCCAGCGCCTGTGGCGGAAGCGCCACCTGCCAGTTGCCTGCGGCATCGACCGTGCCGCTGTAGCTGATCCCGCCCAGGGTGATGCTGACGGTCTGGCCGTCGCCCGTCACGCCGGTGTTGCCGGCGATCGCGCCACCGGCAGCGGCTTCCTCAGCGTTGAGAATGCCATCCGTAAAGGCCACGCCCGGTGTGGCGACCGGCAGGGCGCTGGCCACGACGGTCAGGGTGGCGTCGCCGGTTGCCAGCGTCACTCCGTTAACGTCGCTGGCGGTCGCGGTAATCGTCAGCGGGCCATCCGCCGCTGTGCTGAAGGTTTCCGGCGGCAGCGTCAGGCTCCAGCTGCCATCGGCATTTACCGTCGTGCTGGCCGTGGCGCCGCTGGCGACCACGGTGATTAGCGTGCCCGCAGGCAGGCCGCTGGTGCTGCCGCTGACCGCGACAGGCTCACCCCGCTCCAGCGCGCTGAGGTAGTTGTCGCCGCTGATCGGCGCCAGCGCCAGCGACGGCAGGGTAGTGTCGACCGTGAAATCAAGCTGGCTGCTGGTGCTGTTCCCCACGGCGTTGATCACGCTGACGCTCAGGCTCTGACTGCCCTCACCCAGCTCCGCCAGCGCACCCGCAGGCAGAATAATACGCCAGTTGCCGCTGGCCCCGACGACCCCGCTGTAGTCGGTGCCATTCAGGGAGAGGATGACCTGCTGCCCCGGCTCGACGTTACTGCTGCTGCCGCTGACCGTAATCGGCTGCAGCTGCTCGGCCGCCGTGACGATGCCGTCTCCGGCAAAGGTGCTGCTGTCGACACTCAGCACCGGCTGTATCTCCGGCGCGGTAGCGACGTTCAGATCCACCACCTGGCTGCTCTGGTTGCCGTTCGTGCTGGTTTCGGTCACGGTGACAGGCACCGTACCCGGCGGCAGCGCAGCCAGCGCCTCAGGCGCAATCTGCAGCGACCACTGACCATTCACGCCGACGGTGGTGCTGTAAAGCTGGTCATTAAGCTGAACGGTAACAATGTCGCCATTCTGACCGCTGCCGCTTACCTGCAGCGGTTGCAGGACTTCGCTGCTGTTCAGGGCATTGTCCCCGCCGATCGGGGCGACGGCCAGCGGCGGCAGCGTGGTGTCTACCGTCAGCACGCTGTTCTGGCTGTTGCTGTTCCCGATGGCATCGGTCACGGTCACCACCACCGGATAGCTGCTGCCATTGGTCAGTCCGGCAAGCGCCGCAGGCGGCACCGGCAGTGACCAGTTACCCGCCTCGTCAACCGTGCCGGTGTAGGTCACGCCATTCAGCGTCACGCTGACGCGGTCGCCCGCGCTTCCCGACCCGCTGAAGCTGAAGCCGGCGGCCTGCTCGGCGTTATTCAGGATGCCATCCCCGGCAGGCGCATTCAGACTGAAGTCCGGGGCGGCGGTGTCGACGGTCACCGGGAACGGCGTGGTAGCCACATTGCCGTTCGCCGTGGTCACGGTCACGTTGAGATCGTAACGTCCATCGTTCAGCGACTGCAGGTCGGCAGAGGGCAGCGTGGCGGTCCAGCGACCAGCAGCGTCCACCACCGCGTCATAGGACGCTCCGTTCAGCGTCAGGCTGACGCTGCTGCCTGGCGTCACGGTACCGCTGATGGTCAGATCGGCTGCCGCTTCCGCCGCGCTGATGATGCCATCGGTGGCAATCGGATCGACGGTCAGCACCGGCAGTCCGGTATCGACCGTCAGCGGTACGCTGATGCTGTTGCTGTTGCCCGCGACATCCGTGACCGTCACGGTAATCGGGTTGCTGCCCTGCGCCAGCGCCTGAAGTACGGACGGCGGCAGCGTCACGCTCCAGTTGCCGTTCGCCTCAACCGTGGCCGGATAGCTGATACCGCCCAGGGTCACGCTGACCGCCTGACCGGGTTCAACGGACCCGGTCAGCGTCTGCGCCACGCTGGCTTCCGCCGTATTGAGGACGCCGTCGGTAAAGGGCGTGTCGACCTGCGGAGCGGCTGGCGGTAAGGTCGCCACCAGCAGCGACTGGCTGGTCTGCACGCCACCTGACGACGCAGTCACGGTGAGCGTGCCCTGCGGCAGCGTCGCCAGATCGGCGGCCGGTATGCTCAGCGTCCAGGCACCGTTTTCATCGGTCAGGGTGGTGTAAACCGTCCCGCCCGGCACCAGGGTTACGCTGATCGGGCTGCCCGCAGGCAGGTTCGCCGATGCACCGCTAAGGATAAGATCACTCTCCGCTTCCAGCGCATTCAGCGTGCCATCATCGCTGACTGGCGCAATCGAGAGCAGCGGTTCTGCGGAGACGACGACAGTGAGCTGTCCGCCGGAAGGCTGCGCCGGGTTACCGGCCAGGTCCGAAATCGCCACGGTAAAGGGTTTATCCCCCGCCGCGCCCAGCGATCCGGCGGGCAGCGTGACAACCCAGCTGCCGTCAGCCCGGACGACGCCATCGTAAGACTGACCGTTAATGGTCAGGAGTACCGGCTGGCCTGCCGGAACGTTGGTGACACTGCCCGTTACCAGAATGTCCGTCAGCTGTTCGGCGCTGTCGACCTGGTTATCGCCGGTGACGGCATTGATGGTCAGCACCGGCGGGTTCTCCGCCAGCACAGTGACGCCGGAGCTCAGCGTGCTGCTGTTTCCATAGGCGTCGCTGAGCACCACGTTAATCGGATAGTTCGCATCGCCCAGCTGGCTGACGATCGCGGCAGGCACCGTCACGCTCCAGAGGCCATCAGTGCCCACGGTCGCCGTGTAGGTTTCACCGTTGAACGTCACGCTGACCAGGTTGCCCTGCGCGCCGCCACGTCCGTCAATCACCAGATCCTGGGTGTGTTCCACGATGTTGATATAGCCATCACTGGCTGGCACAGAAAGCTCCAGCAGCGGCGGTGTGGTCGCAAAGGTCAGCGAACTGCCGGTCTGGGTGCTGTTGCCATCGGCGTCTGTCGCCACGACCGATATCAGCTGCGTGCCGTCAGGCACACGGGTCAGGTCGGCGGCCGGAAGGGTCACGCTCCAGCTGCCATCCTGTGCCACGACAGCCGAGTAGGTCAGGTTGTTCAGGGTGACACGAACGATATCCCCTTCATCGCCGGTTCCGCTGACGATCAGCGGCTGCCGGGCATCTTCGACGTTGATCACCCCATCCGGGGCGGGATCGTTCAGCGTCAGCGACGGCAACGCCGTCGCCACCCGCAGTTCGCTGCTCCGGGTGCTGCTGTTCCCGGCTGGATCGGTCACTGTGACCGTCACCGGCAGGGTCTGATTCGGCAGCGTAGCCAGATCGGCAACTGGCACGACGGCGTTCCAGTTGCCGTCATCGCCGACCAGGGCGCTGTAGGTTTTGCCATTGAGCGTCACCGACACGCTGTCGCCTGGCTGACCGGTGCCGCTGATCTGCAGGGGCACCGTCAGTTCACTGTTGGTCAGTACGCCATCGCCGCCCGGCGCATTAACGGTCGCCACCGGAAGCTGCGTGCTGACCGTCAGGGTTTCGGTCTGCGAAGCCGTGTTACCGCTGGCGTCGGTCAGCGTTATGGTCAGCGGATAGCTGCTGCCATCGGCCAGCGCCTGTAGCGCGCTCGCAGGCAAATCCACACGCCAGCTGCCTTCCCCATCCACGGTAGCGGTGTAGGTCTGGTTGTTAAGCGAAACAGAAACGACCTCGCCCGGCCGGGCACCTGAACCGCTGACCGGCACGCCTGCCGCCACTTCAAGGCTGTTGAGGATGCCATCGCCGCCCGCGATCTCCCCCACAATCAGAACCGGCGGCAGCGTATTGACGCTGAAGTTCAGCGTCTCGTCCACGCGGTTGCCCGCCTCATCGATCGCCGTGACCGTCAGGCTGTTGGCACCCTGCGGCAGCAGAGCCAGATCGCCCGCTGGCAGCGACAGGCTCCAGCTTCCGTCATCGTTGACGGTGGTGCTGTAGGTTCTGCCGTTAAGCTGCAGCTCGACCCGCTGGCCCGCCACGGCTTTCCCGGTGCTGCCGCCGATCAGCAGATCGCTGCCCGCCTCCAGCTGATTGAGAACGCCATCGCTGATCGCGCTCTCTGCCAGCGTAATCTGTGGCAGCGTGTTCACCACCACGTTCAGCTGGGCGGCGTCAGTCAGCAGCGCGCCGGTGGCGTCGGTGGTCGTCGCCGAAATCAGTTTGATGCCGTCGGTGATCCCCGCAAGATCGCCCGCCGGTACGGTGATGCTCCAGAACCCGTTGCTATTCACCACCGCGCTGTAGGTGCTGTTGTTGAAATCAACCAGCACCGCCTGTCCCGGATTGACACCCACCGCAGAGCCGTTGATAACCAGGTCGCTGCTCAGCTCCTGCAGGTTGAGGAAGCCATCCAGGCTGACAGGTTCGGTGATCGTGATAACACCCGGCTGTCCTGGCGCGGGCTCCACATTGATGTCGCGGCTGTTGGTCGCCTGAAGCCCCGCTGCCGTCGAAACGCTGACCGCGATGGTGGCGGTGCCCGCCGCCAGGGCGCTGAGCGCCGCAGAGGGGATCGACAGGCTCCAGCTGCCGTCGGCGTTGACCGTGCTGCTGTAGTTCTGGCCGCCGAGCGTTATCAGGACCGTCTGGCCCGCCTCCACATTGCTGGTGCTGCCGGAGAGGGTCTGATCCAGCGCTTTCTCGCTGTTATCGAGCAGGTCATCACCCGCAAAGATGGCGATCGCGATCGCCGGTGTGCCCGGTTGTGACGGGGTCTCTACCACAATCGCCCGATCTTCATTCGCTACGATCCCGGCCTGGGTGGTGACGCTGGCACTGATGGTCACACTTCCCGCCGCCAGAGCGGCCAGGGCGCTGGGGGGAACGTTCAGGCTCCAGCTGCCATCCCCGTTGACCGTGGCGCTGTATGTCTGGTCGCCCAGCGTGACCGTCACGATCTGACCAGCCTCGACATTCGAGGTGGTGCCGCTGAGCAGCTGTTCGCTGTTCTTCTCATCGTTGTTCAGCACATCATCACCGGCAAACGGATTGATGGTGATCACGGGCTCGCCCGGCTGGGTCACCGGCGCCTCAACGGTGATCGGCAGGCTGTCGCTGACGGCGGTTCCCGCCGCGTTGCTGACCGTGGCCACCAGAGTGGCCGTTCCGGCGGCCAGGGCGGCAAGCGCATCCGCCGGGATGGCGATATTCCAGCTGCCGTCGGCGTTGACCGTGCCGCTGTAGCTCTGACCGCCCAGCGTCACCGTGACAAGCTGGCCCGCCTCGACGTTAGTCGTGCTGCCGGAGACTGCCTGCGCCTCCAGCTTCTCATCGTTGCTGAGGATGTTATCACCGGCAAAAACGTTGATGACCAGGGTCGGCGCGCCGGGCGCGGTGCCGGATGCCTCGACCAGGAAGTCACGCGTTTCGCTGACCGCCGTGCCGTTCTGATCGCTGACCGTGGCGCTCAGGGTTGCGCTGCCAGCGTTCAGCGCCGCCAGCGAGCTGGCCGGGATCGTGACGCTCCAGCGGCCATCCGCGCCAACCGTAGCCGTGAAGAGTTCTCCGTTCAGGGTGATGGAGACCTGCTGGCCTTCGCCGATGTTGGTCGTGCCACCGCTCAGCAGCTGATCGCTGGCTTTTTCGCTGTTGCTGAGGATGTCATCCACGGCAAAGGCGTCGATGGTGAGGGTAGCGGCGCCCGGCTGCGTTGCCGGGGCCTCGACGGTGATCGGCAGTGTGGCGGTAACGCTGTCGCCCGCCGCATTCGCGACCGAAACGGTCAGCGTGGTGCTGCCTGCCGCCAGCGCGCTGAGAGCCTCTGAAGGCACCGTGACGCTCCAGCTGCCATCACTCTGTACGCTGGCGCTGTAGGTCTGCCCGCCCAGAGTGACCGTGACAATCTGACCAGGTTCAATATTGATGGTCGTGCCGCTGACCGGCTGACCGACCGCTTTTTCTTCGTTGCTCAGCAGGTTATCGCCCGCGAAGTTATCAAGGATAAGACCCGGCTCGCCCGGCTGCGTGGCCGGAGCCTCCACCGCAATGTCGCGGGTTTCGGTGGCGATGACGCCCGCGGCGTTGCTGACCGATACGTCGATCGCGCTGGAACCTGCAGGCAGCTCCCCCAGCGCGGCGGCCGGGATGCTCACGCTCCAGTTTCCATCGCCATCCACGGTGCCCAGGTAAGTCTGGCCGCCCAGGGTGACGGTCACCGTCTGACCCGCCTCGACGTTGGTGGTGGTGCCGGAGAGCGTCTGGGTGGTGCCTTTTTCGTCATTGCTCAGGATGTCATCCCCGGCAAACTGACCGATAGTGATCACAGGATCGCCCGCCTGCGTGACCGGGGCCTCGACATTCAGCGGCAGGCTGTTGGTCGCGGTGTCACCGGCCGCATTGCTGACCGACACCGTCAGGGTCGTCGTGCCCGCCGCCAGCGCACTCAGGGCCGCTGAGGGCAGCGTCACGCTCCAGTTGCCCTGCGCGTCCACGGTGCCGCTGTATGTCTGTCCGCCCAGGGTTACCGTCACCAGCTGACCCGGCTCCACGTTGCTGGTGCTGCCGGTCACGGTCTGGTCGGTGGTCTTCTCGGCATTGCTCAGCTGGTTGTCGCCGGTAAAGTCATCCAGCGTGATCGCTGGCGGGCCAGTCACCACCGGCGTATCAACGCTGATGGTGCGGTTTTCGCTGGCCTGAGCGCCTGCCTGGTTAGTGACGACGGCGGAGATTGCGAGCGATCCGGCGGCCAGCGTATTCAGCGCCGCAGACGAGAGCGTGACGCTCCAGTTGCCCTGCGCATCCACCACCGCACTGTAGGTCTGATCGCCCAGCGTGATGGTCACAACCTGCCCCGCCTCCACATTGGCGGTGCTGCCGCTCAGCAGCTGGTCGCTGTTTTTCTCGCTGTTGCTGAGGATGTCATCCCCCGCAAACTGATCGATGGTGATAACCGGCGTGCCCGGCTGCGTCACCGGTGCCTCGACGGTAAAGGTCAGGCTGCCGCTGGCGACGGTGCCCGCCTGGCTGGTGACGGTGGCCGTGGCGGTGGTGGTGCCGGAGGCGAGTGCCGCCAGCGCATCGGCAGGCACGGTGATGCTCCAGCTGCCGTCGGCCGCGACGCTGCCGCTGTAGCTCTGCCCGCCCAGGGTGACCGTCACGATCTGTCCGGCCTCGACGTTGCTGGTGCTGCCGGAGAGCGTCTGCGGCGTGGTTTTTTCGGCGTTGCTCAGCACGTCATCGCCGGTAAACGGCGCGATGGTCAGGGCTGGCACGCCAGGCGTGGTATCCGGGGCCTGCACCTGAATGCCCAGGCTGGCGGACGCCGTGGTGCCGGCGGCGCTGGTGACGCTGACGTTGATGGTGCTGCTGCCTGCGGCCAGCGCGGAGAGCGCGGCGGCCGGAATGGAGACACTCCAGCTGCCATCTGCGCCCACGGTGGCGTTATAGGTCTGACCGCCCAGGGTGACCGTCACGATCTGCCCGGCCTCGACGTTACTGGTGCTGCCGGAGAGGGTCTGCGGTGAGGTTTTCTCGTTGTTATCCAGCAGATTGTCGCCGGCAAACGGATTGAGGCTGATAGCGGGCGTGGCGGGCGTGCCGGGATCCGGTGCGGCCACGGTGACGGGCAGGCTGCCATTCGCCGTCGTGCCTGCGCCGTTGGTGACGCTGACATCGATGGTGGTGGCGCCCGCCGGGAGGGCCGCCAGCGCGGCGGCCGGAATGGTGACGCTCCAGCTGCCGTCCGCCCCGACGGTAGTGTTGTAGGTCTGACCGCCCAGCGTCACGGTGACAATCTGGCCCGCTTCGACATTGCTGGTGCTGCCGCTCACCACCTGATCGCTGGTTTTCTCGGCGTTATCCAGCACGCCATCGCCGGCAAAGGCGTTCAGGGTGATGGCGGGGGTGCCTGGCGTGACCGGGGTTCCGGGATCGCTGCCGCCACCGTTCCCCCCGCCACCGCCGCCGCCACCACCACCGCCTAAGCCCACGGCCAGTCCGGCTAAGCCCAGCACGCCCAGACCGCCCGCCGTGATCACGCCCATCGAGGTATTGGTGTTATCGGCCAGCAGCAGCGGCTCTACGCTGTCCAGGGATTCATAGGTAGGCGTAACCGAACTGGATGCCAGTTCAGCGCTCTCGGCAGTCTGCGGGAAAAGCGCATGTTCCGGCGGATTGACGCCATCGTCGAACACCAGCTCGCTGTGCTGGCCATCAGCGTCGTCCAGAAAGAATTTCTGATAGCGAACGGTGCTGCCATCGCGCATGTGCAGCACCAGGTCGTTGCCCTGACGTTCATACTGGGTCACCAGGGCGCGCGTGCCATTGATGCGCACGACGCTGGGCTCGGTGAGGTTAATGGATTGTGATGAACCGCCAACAGATTGCGAGATGAGCGTGCCATTTTCGCGCGAGATAATGTCTACACGGCCTTGCGTGAGTTCTGCCATTTTTAACCTCTATTCCACCAGACTGGCTAATATACTGAATCCATAAACATAAATTATTTTTATGCTTATGAAATTCACATGTAGGTTATCCTCCCGGAAACGGAAGGCATATCCACCTGGTGGCCGGATAAACGGCGCAGCAAAACTACGGCAAAGACCCGAATCATCACGGGAAGTGTCGCTATTTTTTTGTTGGAGTTTTCGTACAGACTCGCGGGAAACGTAACGGTTCTGACAGATTGATTTTTAGCGTAGCCCGATGAAAAATCAATTTCAATGTGCAGATTTCATTATGATTTAATACTTTTTACATAAGAGAAACGTGGAAAAGCGTTTTCTGAAAATGCGCTTCCCCATTGTTTTTTCATGTCAATTTATTGCTGACTGTTTCCATAAATGATGTAAAAAGGTGAACAAACCCGCGTTTCAGAAACTTTATGGCGCGTTAAAAAATTTGTTAAATATGCGAGTCGGCCAGCATTTATTGGTGGCCCTTTTTTCGCTGGCCGCCGTTAACCCGTTCAAAGCGAGCAGGAAATTTGCGTTAAGTCGACAGGCGCACCGCCGACTGATGCCAGGAAAGTTCTGGAAAAAATTCGCGGCGCAATAAAAGTCGGTAAACTCCCGGCTTTATGATTTATACGATGTTGCTGCACGACTTCTGATAAGAGGTGCAAGGGCCGCTCACTCACGGCAAGTGCTACACTTTTCCGCTTTACCTTTGATGAATCTGACCTATGACCGCACTGGACGCTGCACAACAACATAAACAGCAGAGCCGCCTGAACTGGGGCACGCGCACCATCTTTCTGATCAATGGCTTAGGGATGTCCGCCTGGGCACCGCTGGTTCCGTTTGCCCGCGATCGCCTGCAGCTCAGCGGCGCTTCGCTGGGTGCCTTGCTGCTCTGTCTGGGAATCGGGTCGCTCGCCGCCATGCCGGTAACCGGCACGCTGGTGGCACGCTTTGGCTGCCGCCGGGTGATGGCCTTTTCGACGCTGCTGGTGCTGATGATGATGCCGCTGCTGGCAACGGCTGACTCGCATCTGGTGATGGCGGCGGCGCTGATGCTGTTTGGTGCCGGGCTGGGCATGCTGGATGTGGCGATGAACTATCAGGCGGTGCAGGTCGAGCAGGCCGCTGACAAACCGATGATGTCCGGCTTTCATGGCTTCTTCAGTCTGGGCGGCATTCTGGGCGCGGGCACGGTCAGCCTGTTGCTGAGCCGGTCCTTTACCCCGCTGGCCGCCACGCTGGTGGTGATGGCCGTTATGCTGCTGCTGTTGCTGTGGCGGCTGCCGGTGTTAATGAACGAACGCCTGCACCAGCCCGACCAGCCCTGGCTGGTGATCCCGCGCGGCTGGGTCGCATTTCTTGGCCTGCTCTGCTTTATTCTCTTTCTGGCGGAGGGCGCCGTCCTGGACTGGGGCGCCCTGCTGCTGCTGCAGAACCCGGCTATGACTCCGGCCTATGCCGGACTGGGGTATGCGATCTTCTCAGTGGCAATGACACTGGGTCGTTTCAGCGGCGATAAGGTCATCGCACGCTTTGGCCGCTATCCGGTGATGCTGACGGGTGCGCTGACCGCCGCGGCGGGCATGAGCCTGGCCGTCTGGCTGCCGTGGCCGGAGATCGCCCTGCTCGCCTTCCTGCTGGTCGGCTTTGGTTTGTCTAATACGGTGCCGATGTTGTTCAATGCTGCCGGGAATCAACGGGATATGCCTGCGAACCTGGCGATTTCTGCCATGACAACGCTGGGATATGCGGGTATTCTCTCAGGTCCGGCTTTAATCGGATTCATTTCGCAATGGATTAGCCTCAGTGGTGCATTTTTAGTGATCGCCCTGTTGCTGTTAGCGGTAGCCGCCAGTGCGCGAAAAGTTGCGCGATAATTCAGGTACCTGACACGCTATGTTGTATAAGTTTCCACTGACCTCCGGCAACGTCACCCGCTTTTTTGTGGTTTTCAATCTGGTGCTCCTGCTGGCGCTGGGCTTTATGGTGCATAACTCGGTGAATGCCTGGCTGACCGGGAAACGTTATGCCATGGACGATCTGGCGCGCGACGTACAGAAGCGCATCGACGCCTATCGCTTTGCGACCTGGCAGATCTATGAAAATCTCTCCACCAGCGCGGCAGGTGCGACACCCGGCAATAATCTGCAGGAGACGCGGCTGCGTCCTGATGTCTATTATCTGGAAAAAACCCGGCGTAAAACCGAAGCACTGATTTTCGGCTCACACGACAGCAGCACGCTGGATATGACGATGCGGATGTCGAACTATCTCGATACCCTGTGGGGCGCGGAAAATCCCACCTGGTCGATGTATTTTCTCAACGGTCAGGATAACAGCCTGATTATGATCTCGACCCTGCCGCTGAAAGATATGGCAACGCGCTACAAAGAGAGCGCCATCAGCTCTATGGTTGACGGGCGCCGCGCGGAGATGCTGCAGCAGGCCAATGCGCTGGATGAGCGGGAAAGTTTCTCGCCGCTTCGCCATCTCGCTTTCCAGAACGATCACTACTTCACGCTGCGCACGACCTTTAACCAGCCGGGCCACCTGGCGACGGTGGTCGCCTTCGATCTGCCAGTCAACGACCTGATTCCGCAGAACATGCCGCTGGAGAATTTCCAGCTGCGCCAGGACAGCAGCCTGCCTGCCAGCAGCAGCGATCAGCAGGAGGTGGAAAACACCCGCATCTCGCTGGTGAACCCGAACATCGAAATCACAGCGACCCTGCCCAGCACCTCGCTGCAGCTGGTTTATCAGGTGCCGATTACCCGTCTGCTCCTCGACAGCCTCTACAACCTGCTCTGGCCGCTGCTGATCAACCTGCTGCTGTTCCTGCTGTCGCTGGCCGGGATTGTGCTGCTGCGTCAGCAGTCGCTGCGCCCCAGCGAAAACCAGAGCGCGGAACTCGATTCGCTGCGGGTACTGAATGAAGAGATCGTGGCCAGCCTGCCGGTTGGCCTGCTGGTCTATGACTTCGCCAGCAACCGCACCCTGCTGAGCAATAAAATTGCCGAACATCTTCTGCCTCACCTCAATCTGCAGAAGATTATTAATATGTCCGACCAGCATCAGGGCGTGCTTCAGGCTACGATCAACAATGAAGTGTATGAGATCCGCCACGCCCGCAGCGTGCTGTCGCCGCATACGCAGCTGTTTATGATGCGCGATCAGGATCGCGAGCTGCTGGTGAACAAAAAACTGCAGAAGGCGCAGCAGGTGCTGGATCGCAACCACCAGATGCGGCAGCAGCTGCTGCACAATCTGGGCCATGCGCTGAATCAGCCGCTGGAGAAGATGGTGGCGCAACTGGTGCAGCTGAGTCAGCGCGATGCCGATGAAACCGTGCTCGACCTGCTCGATGAGAGCCAGGGGCTGGCGCGGCTGGTCGATGATATCGTTCTGCTCAACCGTCTGGAGGCGCACGACTGGTCACCGGATGCGACGGTCTTTAACCTGCAGGATCTGCTGGATGAGATTGCGCTGGAGAGCCTGCCGCTGATGCGCCGCAAAGGGCTGTCGCTGGTGGTGAACAACCATCGGGCGAATGACGAGACGCGCTTTGGCGACCGTCGCGCCCTGCGCAAGGTGCTGACCACGCTGATGCACTATGCTCTGACCACCACCCGCTGGGGAAAAATCACCCTGGAAGTGAAGACGACAGAAAAGCAGCCCGACAGACTGATCATCGAACTGGTCGATACCGGGGCCGGACTGACGGTGGATGAGCTGGCTAACGTTGACTTCCCGTTCCTGGGCGACACCAGTCAGGATCGCTACGGGCAGGCGTCAGGCATGGCGTTCTTCCTGTGTAAGCAGCTCTGCAAGCAGATGGGCGGCAGTCTCGATATCGTGGCCAAAGCGGATATCGGCACGCGCTACAACATGCAGCTGCCGCTGGCCCTGGAGCAGAAGCAGGAAGAAGAAGAGGAAAAGATTCTGGATGGCGTGACCGCGCTGGTGGAGATCACCGTGGAGGACGTGCATAAGATCGTCTGCCGGCATCTGGAAAACTGGGGAGCGCGTTGTCTGACGCCTGACGAGCGTATCTCCGGTCAGGATCACGATGTGCTGGTCACCGACGATCCCTCAAAGCTCAGCGGCTGGGCACTGCTGCTGGCCGGGGATGAACTGGGGCATCATGCCCTCAACGACCAGCAGTATCGGGTTAACTTCAATCTCAGTAATGCGCTGCTTGATGCATTGCTGGCCCTGATTGAGAAGCAACTGTCGCATGATGTGATGGATAACGACACGGAAGACGACGCAGCCACGCCATTGATGAGCGGTGGCTATTTCCAGCTGTTTACGGAGACAGTACCGGATGATGTGAAGAGACTGTATACTGAGTCGGCGGAAAAGGACTACGCTTCGCTTGCTCAGACAGCGCATCGCCTGAAGGGCGTGTTTGCCATGCTCAATCTGACTCCCGGCAAACAGCTTTGTGAAGAGTTAGAACACCACATTAAAGCGTGTGACGATTCAAACATTACAAATACCACCAGTGATATTGACGCTTACGTCAATCAACTGCTGCAGCAAGGTAACCAATAAGATGAATAACTTAAATGTAATTATTGCCGATGACCATCCAATTGTCCTTTTCGGTATCCGAAAATCTCTGGAACAAATTGAATGGGTCAACGTTGTAGGTGAGTTCGAAGACTCAACAGCACTGATCAATAATCTGTCCAGGCTCGACGCCAACGTCCTGATCACCGATCTCTCTATGCCAGGTGAGAAGTATGGCGACGGCATTACGCTGATTAAATATATTAAACGTCACTACCCTGATCTCTCGATTATTGTTCTGACCATGAACAATAACCCGGCTATCCTCAGCTCCGTGCTGGATCTCGATATCGAAGGGATCGTGCTGAAACAGGGTGCGCCAACGGATCTGCCAAAAGCCCTGGCTGCACTGCAGAAAGGCAAAAAATATACGCCGGAAAGCGTGGCGAAACTGCTGGAGAAGATCAGTGCGGGCGGTTACGGCGACAAACGTTTGTCACCGAAAGAGAGCGAAGTGCTGCGCCTGTTTGCCGAAGGCTTCCTGGTGACCGAAATCGCCAAGAAACTGAACCGCAGTATTAAAACTATCAGTAGCCAGAAGAAATCAGCGATGATGAAGCTGGGCGTGGATAACGATATCGCACTGCTGAACTATCTGTCATCTGTCAGCCAGACGCAGGTCGAAAGAGACTAACGTGTTTCTGAGGCGGTACAGCCCGTACCGCCTCTCTCCTCGCCTGCCCTATCCTGCCCGCGTTTTACGTACCCGCTCCGCATAGATTGCCAGCGTTCCCTTCAGCACATCCAGCGTCACCGGTTTCGACAGGCAGTTGTCCATACCCGCATCCATACAACGCTGCTTCTCTTCCGCCAGCGCATTCGCTGTGACACCGATAACCGGGAAGAGGTGACCCAGCTGGCGCAGCCGCTGTGTCAGACGATAACCATCCATGTTCGGCATGTTGACGTCGGTGAGCACGATGTCGATCTCATTACGGCTCAGGACATTCAGCGCATCGACGCCATCCTGGGCGGTCTTCACCTGATAGCCCAGCGTACCCAGCTGTTCCGACAGCAGCATACGGTTGATTGGATGATCATCAACAATCAGCACCATGATGTCATCGTTATGCACCTTCTCTTCGACCGGTGCGGCCAGCAGCAGCGCATCCGCTGCATCCTGTCCCAGCGCGATCCGGTAAATGCGCGCCAGCAGCGCCGGAACCTCATGCAGCGTGGCGGTAGAGTGGACCCAGTGACCGGGCTGACGTTCACGCGGCATATCCACATGCGATCCGTCGAAGGTGACCAGCGCACGCAGCGGCAGTTCGGGTTCGAAATCGTAGTCGGTCATCACCACATCGTCGGGGCCAGACTTACCGTTGTACTCCGCCACCTGTATACCCTGCTGCTGGATCTGCCGCGTAATGAAGGCGGCAAGATAGTCGTTGCGCATGGCCAGCCAGATCTTCTTATCCTGTAAATCTTCCAGCAGCAGCAGTGACGGTTTCTGCCCTTTGTAAATCGGAATGCGCACGATGAACTGGCTGCCCATACCCGGCTCGGAGTCGACCTCAATATCGCCATCCATCAGATTGATCAGTTTTTCGCAGATCGCCAGCCCCAGCCCGGTGCCCTGGAAATTACGCTGTACGCCATTTCCCACCTGGAAGAAGGGGTCAAACAGGCGCGGCAGCTCTTTGGCAGGGCTCCCCACGCCGGTGTCACGCACACGAAACGCCAGATAGCCCTGCTCCACATAGGCGTGGAGGATGATACAGCCGGTGTGGGTGAACTTGATGGCGTTGTTCAGCAGGTTCGAAATCACCTGCTGCAGGCGCAGCGGGTCGCCATCCAGCACCTGTGGAACATCATGTTCAATAAAGCAGTAGAGCGTCAGCCGCTTCTTCACCACCAGCGACAGATAGTTGCCGACGATGTGAGTGACAATTTCACGCGGGGCAAACGGACGCGGCTCAATTTTCAGCTGCTCCGACTCGATTTTCGAGAAGTCGAGAATGTCGCTGATGATCTTCAGTAACAGGCTGGAGGAGTTGTTCATCGCCGTTACCAGCGAATCGATCCCGCTGGGCAGCTCTTTGGTCTGCAGCAGATCGAGGTTACCGATAATGCCATAGAGCGGCGTTCGCAGCTCATGGCTGACCGTGGCAAGGAACATCGATTTTGACTGGCTGGCCTGCTCTGCCGCGTGCGCCATCTCCTGCAGAGACTGCTCCATCCGCACGCGCGCCGAAACATCAACCAGCACGCAGATCGCCACGTTCTCGTTACGATAGCGCGAATGAACAAAACTGATTTGCAGGTTGGTATTGCTGCCGGTCAGCACATCGACAAAGTTGACCTGCTGCCCGCCGATGATCTCATTCAGCCGCAGACGATCTTCCTGAGTCAGCAGCGTCAGATAGTTATGCGCCAGCTCATTACTCAGAATATTGGTGCCGTCGCTGGTGCGTAAGATACAGATCCCGACCGGCGCCGAGGCGACAATCTTGCGGTTGAACTGCTCATGCTCCTCTAGCCGATGGGCGTTCTCTTCTGCCGGCAGGAACATCCGGCGCTCAAATATCCAGGCAAGTGTAATCAGGATCACGGCGCTGAAAATGTTGAGCAGCAGCGCATTGATAATCATCAGCTTAAGCTGATCCACCATCACGTCGGTCGGTATCGACCAGACCACGTTGAGATCTGAAGGCGGCAGCGGCTTTTTCAGCACCAGCTGACGATAACCGTTCAGGTAGCCGAACCAGGTTTTATCGTCGGGCAGACTATCGAGCGAGAAGCCCAGCCCGCCGCGCCGCGAGTTCAGCAGCGGACGGTAATTTTCATCGGTAATGGAGGCGATAATCGGCAGGCTGCCAGGCTGGATAAACTCATCCAGCCGGATGTTCTGCTCAACACCCAGCAGCGCCTGCAGTTTATTCGCGACGTAAACCGGCACCACCATATAGAAAGTGCCGACGCCGGGCTGCGCGCTGCTGTTGATCCAGTACATCGGATTACGGCGCTCTTCCTCGCTGTTGTTGCGGTAGCGCAGCACATTTTCACGCAGCGATTTCAGGCTGCGCTCCCGGTCAGCATTGCTGCTGCCGATGGTGAAGTCGGCCAGACACTGGCTCTCGCCACCGATAAAGAACACCCGATTCAGTTCATATGACGAGGCGAAATTGCTTTTCCAGTAATTGATGTAGTAACTCAGGGAATCGAGCGAGTTGCGCCAGGTGTTGCTCATCGCGGTGCAGTCGCCATCAGAAAACAGCGGTGTAAACTGCGGCTGGGTGGTTTTGCCCGGCATCATGCCCGTCAGGACATCCAGCCCGCTGCTGGCGTTGGTCAGGCGATTCTCGGTGATATATTTCAGCTCACGCATCATGTCCGCCGAATGGCGCACATACCACTGTATCGTGCCGTAGTTGCTGGCAAACTCCTGACGAACCTGCGTCTCTTTATTGTGCAGCACGCTGATGATGTAAAACGCCGTCAGAACGGCGCCCAGCGTCCAGATTAGCAGCGCCAGCGCGCGGAAAAGATAACGCGAGATGCGAAGCGTGGTGCGGAAAGAGACAGGATATTTCAAAGGTAACTCGCAGTTGGCAAGGTTAGTCGCATCGTCGATTTTTAATGCTCATACACTAGCTTTATCGGGCGTAAAAAGCCAGCCAGCCGCAGGCTTAGCGCGGGATTTGAGACGCTTTTAGGACAGCGTAACAACATCGTTAACGCCTGCCCCGGAGGGTCGCTTCTGCTCCATAAACCAACACCTGTTCACAATAATCTTAAGCAACTCCACCTTTAAACGGGCAAGAGCCGCCATGCCCCAGGAGCAAAGCGTCCACGCCAGTGAGGGCGTGGCCGATCCGCAGGGATGCGGGCCTCCCTGGCAATCGGGCATAGCGGGTCTTTCGGCAGCGCCCGGCTCAAAGCGATTTACCCCTCCTCTACCGACAGCCAAAAAAAACGGCAGGCCGGGTTTCCCCTGACCTGCCGTTTCTGCAACGACCTTAGCTTATTCCAGACAAATTACTCTTCGTCTTCCGCCGCGTCGTCTTCACCGTCAGCATCCTCTTCCGGTGCAATCTCTTCATCATCGATCTCTGCTTCCGGCGCAATATCATCTTCGCCTTCCGCTACGCTGCCGTCGATGGAATCCAGCTCTTCTTCTTCAACCGGCTCAGCAACACGCTGCAGACCCACGACATTCTCATCCTCTGCGGTACGAATCAGAATCACACCCTGGGTATTACGACCCACGACGCTCACTTCTGACACGCGGGTACGTACCAGCGTACCGGCATCGGTGATCATCATAATCTGATCGCTATCGACAACCTGAACCGCGCCAATCACCGGACCGTTACGCTCGGTCACTTTGATGGAAATCACACCCTGCGTCGCACGCGACTTGGTCGGATATTCGCTGTTGGCCGTACGCTTACCGTAACCATTCTGCGTCACGGTCATGATGGCACCCTCTTCACGCGGCACAATCAGCGACACGACGCGATCGCCTTCCGCCAGCTTGATGCCGCGTACGCCCGAGGCGGTACGGCCCATCGCACGGACAGCGGTTTCTGCAAAGCGCACCACTTTACCGGCTGCGGAGAACAGCATCGCTTCATCATTACCGTTGGTCAGCGACACGCCGATCAGCTCATCGTCGTCACGCAGATTCACGGCAATAATGCCCGCACTGCGTGGACGGCTGAACTCTTTCAGCGCAGTCTTCTTCACGGTTCCCAGCGCGGTCGCCATGAAGATATTGAAGCCTTCGGTATACTCGCGTACCGGCAGAATCGCCGTAATACGCTCGTTGGCTTCCAGCGGCAGCAGGTTGACGATTGGACGTCCGCGCGCGCCACGGCTGGCTTCCGGCAGCTGATACACCTTCATCCAGTAGAGACGGCCCCGGCTTGAGAAGCAGAGGATCGTATCGTGGGTATTGGCCACCAGCAGACGATCAATGAAGTCCTCTTCTTTGATACGTGCGGCCGACTTGCCTTTACCACCACGACGCTGCGCTTCATAGTCGCTCAGCGGCTGATACTTCACGTAGCCCTGATGCGACAGCGTCACCACAACGTCTTCCTGATTGATCAGGTCTTCGATATTGATATCGGCAGAGTTCGCGGTGATCTCGGTACGACGATCGTCGCCAAACTGGTCGCGCATCAGCTCCAGCTCTTCGCGGATCACTTCCATCAGACGCTCGGCGCTCGACAGAATGTGCAGCAGCTCGGCAATCTGCTCCAGCAGCGCCTTGTACTCGTCCAGCAGCTTCTCATGCTCAAGGCCGGTCAGTTTCTGCAGACGCAGATCCAGAATCGCCTGAGCCTGCTGCTCGGTCAGATAGTAGCGACCGTCGCGGATACCAAACTGCGCATCAAGCCACTCCGGACGCGCAGCGTCATCGCCTGCACGCTCCAGCATCGCGGACACATTACCGAGATCCCACGCCTGTGCGATCAGACCCGCTTTCGCTTCTGCCGGCGTTGGCGCACGACGAATCAGCTCGATGATCGGATCGATATTCGCCAGCGCAATCGCCAGACCTTCCAGGATATGGGCACGGTCACGGGCTTTGCGCAGTTCATAAATGGTACGACGCGTCACCACTTCACGACGATGACGAACGAAGGCGTCCAGAATCTCCTTCAGCGCCATAATCTTTGGCTGACCCTGATGCAGGGCAACCATGTTGATGCCAAACGACGTCTGCAACTGCGTCAGCGAGTAGAGATTATTCAGCACCACTTCGCCGACCGCATCACGCTTAATCTCAATCACGATGCGCATGCCGTCTTTGTCAGACTCATCACGCAGTGCGCTGATGCCTTCGACACGCTTCTCTTTCACCAGCTCCGCAATCTTTTCGATCAGGCGGGCTTTGTTCACCTGATAGGGCAGCTCATGAATGATGATGGTTTCGCGGCCGGTTTTCGCATCGGCCTCGACTTCGCCACGCGCACGAATATAGATTTTACCGCGTCCGGTGCGGTACGCCTCTTCGATGCCACGGCGTCCATTGATGATGGCGGCGGTCGGGAAATCAGGCCCCGGAATGTGCTCCATCAGCGCTTCAACGCTGATATTCTCATCTTCAATGTAAGCCAGGCAGCCGTTAATCACTTCGCGCAGGTTGTGCGGCGGGATATTGGTTGCCATACCTACGGCGATACCGGAAGAGCCGTTCACCAGCAGGTTCGGGATTTTGGTCGGCAGAACCTCAGGGATCTGCTCAGTGCCGTCGTAGTTCGGCACGAAATCGACGGTCTCTTTTTCCAGGTCAGCTAACAGGTCGTGGGCGATTTTCGACATGCGAATTTCGGTATAACGCATCGCCGCGGCGGAGTCGCCGTCGATGGAACCGAAGTTGCCTTGTCCGTCCACCAGCATGTAACGCAGGGAGAAAGGCTGGGCCATACGTACGATAGTGTCGTAAACGGCGGAATCACCATGCGGGTGATATTTACCGATAACGTCACCGACAACGCGGGCAGATTTTTTATAGGGTTTGTTCCAGTCGTTACCCAGTACGCTCATCGCATAAAGTACACGACGATGAACCGGCTTCAGGCCATCACGCACATCGGGTAAAGCTCGGCCAACGATGACCGACATGGCGTAACCGAGGTAAGAATTTTTTAATTCTTCTTCGATGTTGACCGGTGTAATTTCTCTCGCAAGGTCGCTCATGGAGCCGCTATCCCTCTACTTAATCCCGGATTTTAAAGGTGCGAAAGTATATCACACTGCAATCCTCTGGTGAACGTTAACCACCGATATCGCCCGCTTTTCCTTCCGCCTGAAAGGTGTGCCATCTGCGGTTAAGCGTTTATACTGTGGGCACATTTTGTCAGGAGTTACGATTCAATGAATGCACAACCGCAGAATCATCAGCAGAACGTCGATGCGCAGGAAATTGCCAAGTTTGAGGCCGTTGCCTCGCGCTGGTGGGATCTGGAGGGTGAATTTAAACCGTTGCACCGTATTAACCCCCTGCGCCTGGGCTATATCGCCGAGCACAGCAACGGCCTGTTTGGTAAAACCGTGCTCGACGTCGGCTGCGGCGGCGGCATTTTAGCCGAAAGCATGGCGCGTGAAGGCGCGATCGTCACCGGCCTGGACATGGGCGCGGAACCGCTGGCCGTGGCGCGCCTGCATGCGCAGGAGAGCGGCGTCACGCTGGACTACGTGCAGCAGACCGTGGAAGCGCACGCGGAAGAGCATGCCGGGAAATATGATGTGGTGACCTGCATGGAGATGCTGGAGCACGTCCCGGACCCGCGCTCGGTGGTTCACGCCTGTGCAAAGCTGGTCAAACCGGGCGGCGACGTCTTTTTCTCTACGCTGAACCGCAATCCAAAAGCCTGGCTGCTGGCGGTGTTTGGCGCAGAATATGTGCTGCGCATGGTGCCGCGCGGAACGCATGACGTGAAAAAGTTTATCCGCCCTTCTGAGCTGCTGGGCTGGGTCGATGAAACCGCTTTGCGCGAACGCCACATCATTGGCCTGCACTACAACCCGGTGACCAACCGTTTCAAACTGGCACCTGGGACCGACGTCAATTACATGGTCCACACCCACCGCGCCGTGTAAGCGAGCCGCCCGCCCGAATCCGGGCGGGCCTCATCATCTCCCCGCCCGCTTTTCATCCCGCGCTATTCTGAGCCTTACCAACAGGTTACGGCGCTCAGGCCACGTTTGCGACCGCCGGATTTCAGGCTGCCGATGACCCTGCTAGCGGCTTTTGACTATTTTTCCTCCCCGCTGGCGAAGAATCGGGAGGATTGAATAAGAAATACGCGCCCGATCAAAGTTAGAAAAAAAAGTGTGATCTGGTTGACACGATGGCAGCCCTTACAAGGCGTGGCCTGAGAATTTTCGGCAGAATTACAACCCCTCCCGCCATCATTTTTTGCTCTTGTTAACCCGCCGCAAAATACTAAAATATGCCTCCATGTAGTTGTAGCTTTTCCCATCACCCCCTAGATGTAGTGTTTATCCACATATTATTCACAATGAATAGGCTGTGTATAAACCGGGATTTCTTTTAATTTTTGGATACTCACGCAAAGGTAAAAACGCGACATGAACCAGAGTCTGCTCGTTACTAAACGCGATGGCCGCCAGGAGCGCATTGACCTCGACAAAATTCACCGTGTGCTGGACTGGGCTGCCGAAGGGCTGAACAACGTCTCTGTCTCACAGGTGGAACTGCGCTCTCACATTCAGTTCTATGATGGCATCAGAACCTCTGACATTCATGAGACCATCATCAAGGCCGCAGCAGACCTTATCTCTCGCGATGCCCCTGACTATCAGTACCTGGCCGCCCGCCTGGCTATCTTTCACCTGCGCAAAAAAGCGTACGGTCAGTTTGAGCCGCCGAAGCTCTACGACCAGGTGGTTAAAATGGTTGATCTGGGCAAATACGATCGCCACCTGCTGGAAGATTACAGCAAGGAAGAGTTTGCACAGATGGACGAGTTCCTCGACCACTGGCGCGACATGAACTTCTCCTATGCCGCCGTGAAGCAGCTGGAAGGCAAATATCTGGTACAGAACCGCGTCTCCGGTGAAATCTACGAGAGCGCGCAGTTCCTCTACATTCTGGTCGCGGCCTGCCTCTTCTCCGGCTATCCGCGCGACACACGTATGGATTACATCAAGCGTTTCTATGATGCGATCTCGACGTTTAAAATCTCGCTGCCGACCCCGATCATGTCCGGCGTGCGTACCCCAACGCGTCAGTTCAGCTCCTGCGTGCTGATCGAGTGCGGCGACAGCCTCGACTCCATTAACGCCACCTCCAGCGCCATCGTGAAATATGTTTCTCAGCGTGCCGGTATCGGCATCAACGCGGGCCGTATCCGTGCGCTGGGCAGCCCGATTCGCGGCGGTGAAGCGTTCCACACCGGCTGTATCCCGTTCTACAAACATTTCCAGACCGCAGTGAAGTCCTGTTCTCAGGGCGGCGTGCGTGGCGGTGCCGCTACGCTGTTCTACCCGATGTGGCATCTGGAAATCGAAAGCCTGCTGGTGCTGAAAAACAACCGTGGTGTTGAAGGCAACCGCGTGCGTCACATGGACTACGGCGTCCAGCTCAACAAGATGATGTATCAGCGCCTGCTGAAAGGCGAAGATATCACGCTGTTCAGCCCGTCTGACGTGCCTGGCCTGTATGACGCCTTCTTCGCTGATCAGGATGAATTTGAGCGCCTTTACACCAAATATGAGCAGGATGAGAGCATCCGCAAACAGCGCGTGAAAGCGGTCGATCTCTTCTCGCTGATGATGCAGGAACGCGCCTCAACCGGCCGTATCTACATCCAGAACGTTGACCACTGCAACACGCACAGCCCGTTTGATCCGAGCATCGCGCCGGTTCGCCAGTCTAACCTCTGCCTGGAAATCGCCCTGCCGACCAAACCGCTGGAAGACGTTAACGATGAAAATGGTGAGATCGCCCTCTGTACGCTTTCCGCCTTCAACCTCGGTGCGATCGAAAGCCTCGATGACCTGGAAGAGCTGGCGACCCTGGCCGTCCGCGCCCTCGATGCCCTGCTCGATTATCAGGACTACCCGATTCCGGCTGCACAGCGTGGTGCAATGGGTCGTCGTACTCTGGGTATCGGCGTCATCAACTACGCCTACTACCTGGCGAAACATGGTGTGCGCTACTCCGACGGCAGTGCAAATGGCCTGACGCACAAAACCTTTGAAGCCATTCAGTACTACCTGCTGAAAGCCTCAAACGAACTGGCGAAAGAGCAAGGTGCCTGCCCGTGGTTCAATGAAACCACCTATGCGCAGGGCATTCTGCCGATCGACACCTACAAGAAAGACCTGGATGCGATCAGCAATGAACCGCTGCATCTCGACTGGGAAGCGCTGCGTGAAGCGATCAAAACGCACGGCCTGCGCAACTCCACGCTGTCGGCACTGATGCCATCTGAGACCTCATCGCAGATCTCCAATGCCACCAACGGCATTGAGCCGCCACGCGGCCACATCAGCATCAAGGCTTCCAAAGATGGCATCCTGCGCCAGGTGGTGCCGGAGTATGACCGTCTGAAAGATCAGTATGAGCTGCTGTGGGAAATGCCAAACAACGACGGCTACCTGCAGCTGGTGGGTCTGATGCAGAAATTCATCGACCAGGCGATCTCCTCCAACACCAACTACGATCCGTCACGCTTTGCCAACGGCAAGGTGCCGATGAAGCAGCTGCTGAAAGATCTGCTGACCGCGTATAAGTTCGGCGTGAAAACGCTCTACTATCAGAACACCCGTGACGGTGCAGAAGATGCGCAGGATGACCTGGCACCTTCTATCCAGGATGATGGCTGCGAGAGCGGCGCCTGTAAGATCTAATGGTCAGGCGGGAGATCCCTCCCGCCTCATTCATTTCACGAGGCCTGGCTTCGTCTACTTTTTTGGACAACATTTATGGCTTACTCCACTTTCTCACAGAACAAAAATGATCAGCTGAAAGAGCCGATGTTTTTCGGTCAGTCGGTAAACGTGGCGCGCTTCGATCAGCAAAAATATGACATCTTTGAAAAGCTGATTGAAAAGCAGCTCTCCTTCTTCTGGCGCCCGGAAGAAGTGGACGTTTCGCGCGACCGCATCGACTACCAGGCACTGCCTGAGCATGAAAAACATATTTTCATCAGCAACCTGAAGTACCAGACGCTGCTGGATTCGATTCAGGGCCGCAGCCCGAACGTGGCACTGCTGCCGCTGATCTCAATTCCTGAACTGGAAACCTGGGTTGAAACCTGGGCGTTCTCCGAGACGATCCACTCCCGTTCTTACACCCACATCATCCGTAACATCGTCAACGATCCGGCGCTGGTGTTCGACGATATCGTCACCAACGAGCAGATCCTGGCGCGTGCGCAGGATATCTCGCGCTATTACGACGATCTGATTGAGATGACCAACTACTGGCATCAGCTGGGCGAAGGCACACATCAGGTTAACGGCAAACAGGTCGTCGTCAGCCTGCGCGCCCTGAAGAAGCAGCTCTATATCTGCCTGATGAGCGTCAATGCGCTGGAAGCGATCCGTTTCTATGTCAGCTTCGCCTGTTCGTTCGCTTTCGCTGAGCGTGAGCTGATGGAAGGCAATGCCAAAATCATCAAACTGATCGCCCGCGATGAAGCCCTGCACCTGACCGGCACGCAGCACATGCTGAACCTGCTGCGCAGCGGCGAAGACGATCCCGAGATGAAAGAGATTGCCGCAGAGTGCCGCGAAGAGTGCTTCGAGCTGTTTAAGAAAGCCGCACTGCAGGAGAAAGAGTGGGCGGACTATCTGTTCAGTGGCGGTTCGATGATCGGCCTGAACAAAGATATCCTCTGCCAGTACATCGAGTACATCACCAACATCCGTATGCAGGCAGTGGGCCTGGATCTGCCGTTCCAGACCCGCTCAAACCCGATTCCGTGGATCAACTCCTGGCTGGTCTCTGACAACGTGCAGGTCGCGCCACAGGAAGTGGAAGTGAGCTCCTATCTGGTGGGTCAGATCGATTCTGAAGTGGGCGCTAACGACTTCGACGACTTCCAGCTCTGATTATGAGCCGCGACGTTGTTATTCTGCGCAGTTCCGGCACCCGGCTGGAATGCACGGACGAGCACACCAGCCTGCTGACGCTGCTGGAGGCGAATAACTTCTGTGTGGAGTTTCAGTGCCGCGAAGGCTACTGCGGCTCCTGCCGGATGCGGCTGCTGAAAGGCGAAGTACACTACCCGCAGCAGCCACTGGCTTTTGTGCAGCAGGATGAGATCCTGCCCTGCTGCTGCAAAGCCAAAGGCGAGATTGAGCTTGAGTTATAAGGCTGGCCAGGAGATCTCGCGCTGCGTGAAGTCGCGTCAGCGCAGGCAAAGGTCAGAATCAGAACGGGCGCCTCAGGCGCCCGTTTTAATGTGCAGATGTTACTGCCGGACCGTTTCCACTACCTCAATCCAGCCGTGACCCGTGCTAACCTCACTGCCGTGAAGCCAGCGGCGCAGCATGTTCATCGCCATCATTGCCACCACCTTCTGCCGCGTCTCCAGATTATGGCGACCGGTGCTGAACTTCACACGCTGACCCACGCTGCCGTCCGGCGTGTGCAGCGCGATTGAAATCGCCTCCTGATCCAGACTGCCCACCGAAAGCGCGAGGGTCGCCTGCTGCTGCGCTGCAAGCTGGCGGGTGCGGGCGACCTGCTGCTCCAGCGTCTCCGTCTGCGGCGGCAGAATATCTCCACCGCGCAGCGGTACGCTGGCCGACGCCAGCTGCCAGCAGAGCAGCCCGGCGGTGTATTGCTCGCTGACCGCGAGCAGCTCACCCCGTTGCACCAGCTCGCGGGCCAGCAGCGCCGGTAACCCTTCCGTACCTTCGAAAATCGTGCACTCTGCCAGTTGCAGACGAACCTGCTGCCACACCTGCTCCATTGCCACCCGCTGGCTCGCCGGGCCGGTGAGCTTGATCTCGATGATCGGCATAGAGGAGCGATAACCCATCACCACCCCTTCCGGCAGCGACAGCGGCTCCAGCTCCGCGGCGATGTCGCTTTCACCGCGACCAAAGGTGGTGAGCCGCAGGCAGATCGGTGGCTCAGGCGGCGAGAATTTCGCTTTCAGTCGCGGGATGATCTGCTGCTCCACCATCACTTTAAATTCCGACGGCACGCCGGGCGTAAAGAAGATCCAGCAGCGATTAAGTTGCAAAGCAAAACCGCAGGCGGTGCCAACCGGATTATCGATCAATTCCGCGCCAGCCGGGATCTCAGCCTGCTTGCGATTGCTGGCAGCCATGACGCGCCCCCGGCTGGCGAACCAGGCTTCCATCTGTGCCAGCCATTCGTGCTGCATCTCCAGCGCCACGCCACAGGCTCTGGCGGCGGCCAGCGCACTGAGATCGTCGCTGGTCGGTCCCAGCCCGCCATTCACAATCAGCACGTCGGCCTCGCGGCTGCGTGACTGCAGCGTGGCAATCAGCGATTCCAGTGAATCGCCTACCGTGGTGCGGCTGGTCATGGGCAGCCCCTGCTGAAACAGCACATCCGCCAGCCAGGCGGCGTTGGTATCGACGATTTGGCCGTGCAGCACCTCATCCCCGGTTGACAGCATCTCTACTCTAATCACGTCGGGTTCTCCTTTTCACGTTTGCTTAACTGTAGGAAGTCCGCCAGAGAAACACAATTGGTCGCGTCAGCGAATATGGCTGTGACGTCCGGAGCAGCACGTAGCGTATAAAACCGGGGAATGGCGCAGGAGTGGAAAACAAAAACGGCGGGATCGCCCCGCCGTTTATTTATTCACGTTCATGGTGTCAGCCGGTCGCGATTAGCGACTCGCCAGCAGCAGACCCAGAACCAGGCCAGCCGTTGCGCCGATACCGACACCCTGCCACGGTTTCTCGTGCACATAGTCGTCAGCCCGGTATGCGGCCTGTTTCGCGCGATAGTAGTAGCTGTCGGACGCCTGGCTGACGCGGGATTTCACGTCGTTCAGCGCCTGTTCGGCTTTGCTTTTAAGCTCAATGTACTTCTGATCGGCCGGATCGCCTGATGATTTAAGCACTTCTTCCAGCGTTTCAGTCAGTAACGCAATATCGTCATCGAGGCCCGTTTCGAATTGATTTGTCTGATTTACCATCGTTTCCTCCGTGTGAATTGCAAAGCAGTTCATTAACTATAGTCACAATCTGGCGAACTGCTGATTTCCTGCGCCAGGAATCCCCTGATTTTTCATCTGCTAAAAGCGGACGATCCCGGCGGCCTGCCGCTTCGCTGCGCAAAGAAGTGTAAGACCCGGCCGCCGCCCCTGAATTTCGCTTCGCTTCTTTGATTAATCTGATAAATTTTAACGTGACTGAATTTTCCAGTAACCCTGCTGTCGTACCCCTCTGTTGCCTGTGATTATCGGGCCATGAAAGTGCATTCTGCACGACAGTCACGACACCCTCGAACAGCTAAGGAATGATTTCTGGCATGAATCGAAGAATGTTTATGAAAGCGTCAATGGCCTTCTCGGCCGTCAGCGGCATGACCGGCCTCTCCACGCTGTTTGCGCAATCCGCATGGGCAGAAGATGGCATTGCTGACGGGAATGCCGTGCGCTTCGATTTCGACGTACTGAAGAAAAACGCGGCGGCACTGGCGAAAAAGCCCTGGGGCGGCGCGCCTGGCGCACTGCCGGAGACCCTGGCCACGCTGACGCCGCAGGCGTACAACGAAATTCAGTATGATGCGAATCACTCGCTGTGGAACAATCTGCCGGACCGTCAGCTGGATGTGCAGTTCTTCCATGTAGGCATGGGTTTTAAGCGGCGCATCCGTATGTTCTCTGTGGATGGCGAGAGCCGTGAGGCGCGCGAAATTCACTTCCGCCCGGAGCTGTTCAACTACAACAATGCCGGTGTCGACACAAAGCAGCTGGAGGGCAAGACTGATCTCGGCTTCGCCGGTTTCCGCGCCTTTAAAAAACCAGAACTGGCTCGTCGCGATATCGTCTCTTTCCTCGGTGCCAGCTACTTCCGCGCGGTTGACGAAACCTTCCAGTATGGCCTCTCCGCACGCGGCGTCGCCATCAACACCTTCAGCAATGGACAGGAAGAGTTCCCGGATTTCACCGCCTTCTGGTTTGAAACGCCAAAAGCGGAGGACACCACCTTTACCTGTTACGCCCTGCTGGATGGTGCCAGCCTCACCGGCGCCTACAAGTTTATTATCCACTGCGAAGAGAAGCGCGTGGTGATGGAGGTGGAGAACCACCTGTTCGCCCGTAAAGAGATCCGTCAGATTGGTATCTCGCCGATGACCAGTATGTTCAGCTGCGGCACCAACGAGCGCCGCATGTGCAACACCTATCATCCGCAGATCCACGACTCCGATCGCCTGGCGATGTGGACCGGGAAAGGTGAATGGATTGCCCGTCCGCTCAACAATCCGCAGCGTCTGCAGTTCAACGCCTACGAAGATGAGAATCCGCGTGGCTTTGGCCTGCTGCAGCTCAATCACGACTTCAAAGATTATCAGGATGTGATTGGCTGGTATGACAAACGGCCAAGCCTGTGGGTGGAGCCGGTCGGCAAATGGGGCAAAGGCGCGATCAACCTGATGGAGATCCCGACCACCGGTGAAACCCTGGATAATATCGTCTGCTTCTGGCAGCCATCTGAGCCGGTCAAAGCGGGCAGCGAGCTGAGCTTCGCCTATAAACTCTACTGGAGCGGTCTGCCGCCGGTGCGCAGCGGTCTGGCGCGCGTTGACGCCACCCGTACCGGTATCGGTGGCTTCCCGGAAGGCTGGGCGCCTGGCGAACACTTCCCGGAAACCTGGTGCCGCCGCTTCGCTATCGACTTTATTGGTGGTGACCTGCAGGCCGCGGCCCCCAAAGGCATTGAGCCGGTGATCACCGTCTCATCCGGCAGCGTGAAGCAGGTTGAGATCCTCTATGTCGATCCGCTGAAAGGCTATCGCATCCTGTTTGACTGGTATCCGAACAGCGACTCCACGCAGCCGGTGGAGATGCGCCTGTTCCTGCGCAGCAAAGAGGAGACGCTGAGCGAAACCTGGCTCTATCAGTACCACCCGCCTGCGCCGGATCAGCGGAAATATGTCGACGACCGTCAGATGACGGTGGGTTGATGAAAAAAGGCGAGACTCCGGTCTCGCCTTTTCTTATGTCTTATGGCGCGCGCTTTCGCATATCAACGTGCGGAATACCATCCTCCGGATAGGTCTCCCCCACCGCGATAAAGCCGTGCTGCTGGTAGAAGTTTTCCAGATGAGCCTGCGCGGAGAGAAACAGGTCTCGCCCCGGCCAGTGCTGCTGACAGCGGGCGATGGCCTGCTCCATCAGACGGTTGCCCAGCCGTGCACCCCGCACCCGATCCGAAACGATGACGCGTCCGATCTTCACCGGACTGCTCTCATCCTCCGGGGAGAGGAGTCGCGCATAGGCCACCAGTTGTCCCCCGGCCATGCCCAGCAGATGGCGGTTGTCTGCCCGCAGATCGTTACCATCCACGTCCAGATAGGCGCACTGCTGCTCCACCACGAACACGGCGCTGCGCAACGCCAGCAGCGCATAGAGTTCATGCGGCGTGAGTTCACTGTGATGTCTGTCCTGCCACTCAATGTCCATGGTCTCTCCCTGCTGAATGAAAGGGATACATTACCTGAGCGCGCCATCCCCCGCACCTGCCGGTGCCCCGAACTGCAGATAAAAAAAATCAGGCCCGAAGGCCTGATTAATTCGTCGCAGAGTGCGGTTTACATCAGTGGCTGGGCCAGCTGCACCAGTCTGATGAGCGGCTGCGGGTACACCCCTAACAGCAGCACCAGAATGGCGGAGATCAGCACCACCACACCACCGGCCGTAAACGCCCAGTTCGCCGGAGTGTCACGGGTATGCAGTTCCGGCGGGCTGAGGTAGAGACTCACGGTCACGCGCAGATAGTAGTAGAGACCAATCGCACTGCCCGCCACCACGGCACCGGTCAGCCACCAGAGGTGGGCACTGACGCCTGATGCGATGACGTAGAACTTACCGATAAAGCCCAGCGTCATTGGGATCCCGGCCAGCGACAGCATCATCACGGTCATGACCGCAGAGAGGATTGGACGATGCCAGAACAGACCACGATAGGAGTAGAGCGAGTCGGCATCCGGGCCACGATACGGGCTGGACATCAGGCTCACCACGCCAAAGGCGCCCAGGCTGCTGAAGAGGTAACCTGCCAGATAGACGCCGGAGGTTTCCAGCGATAGCTGATGATCTTTTACCGCGATCAGCGCCACCAGCAGATAGCCGAGGTGCGCAATCGAGGAGTACCCCAGCAGACGCTTGATGTTGCTCTGCGAAATCGCCATCAGGTTACCGAACAGAATCGATACGAAGGCGATCACTGCCAGCACGGTGCGAACGGCTTCGCTGTCGGTCACCGGCGCATACATGAACAGGCGCATGATGACACCGAAGATCGCAATCTTACTGGCGGTGGCCAGGAAGGTGGAGACCGGCGCAGGCGCACCCTGATAGACATCCGGCGTCCAGAGATGGAACGGCACCAGCGAGAGCTTAAAGCCCAGACCGATGATCATCATGCCCAGCCCTACCAGCAGCAGCGGTTCATGGATCATGCTGTCAGTCAGACTTTTGCCCAGCGCCACAAAGCTCAGGTTGCCGGAGTCCGCGTAGATCAGCGCGATGCCAAACAGCAGGAATGAGGAGGCCGCCGCCGACAGAATGGTATATTTCAGCGCCGCTTCCAGCGAACGTTTCTGGCGGAATGCGTAGCCAATCAGACCAAACAGCGGCAGTGACAGCAGCTCAATCCCGATGAACAGCGAGGCCAGATGGTTAGCGCTGGCCAGCACGATGCCGCCCAGGGCCGCAATCAGGACCAGCAGATAGAACTCATCTTTGTTATCGGGATAACCTGCCAGCCACGGATAGGCAAAGGTACAGGTCGCCAGACTGGCCAGCATCACCAGCGCGGTATAGAACATCGCATAGCCGTCGATACGCAGCAGCGGCGTCACATCCATCGCGCCGACCTGCCCGACAAAGTAGAGCGAGAGCAGCGCCAGGTTCAGGCCAGCCACCGTTAGCGTGGCGTTAACGAAGTGGTTGCGTCGCCAGGCAATGGAGAGCATCACAACCACCACCGTCAATCCGACGATTAACAGCGGCAGCAACGCAATCAATTGTTGAGGAGTTATTGTCATGGCGAATTACGGCCTTGTAGTTGAAATTGAAGCGGTAAACCACTGCTGAATATTGCTCATGGCAGCGTGCGAAGTATCCAGAATCGGCTGTGGATAGACGCCCAGCAGCACCAGCAGCACCACCAGAACACCGATGGTCATAAACTCACGCGGGGACATGCCTGGCAGCGGGTCTTTCGATTTCGCTTCGCCGTAGTAAGCGCGCTGCATCATCACCAGCGAGTAAACGGAGGCGAACACCAGACCAAAGGTCGCGATGACGATAATCGTCGGCACCACCTGGAAACTGCCTGTCAGGATCATAAACTCGCCGACGAAGTTACCGGTACCCGGCATACCGAGGTTGGCGACCGCGAAGAACAGCGACAGACCCGGGATCCACTTGATGCGCGACCAGAGTCCACCCATCTGACGCATATCGCGGGTATGCAGACGCTCATAAAGCTGACCACACAGGATGAAGAGTGCGGCGGCGGAGAGGCCGTGCGCAATCATCTGAATCACCGCACCCTGCAGCGCCAGCTGGCTGCCGGTATAGATGGCAATCAGCACAAAGCCCATGTGCGAAATCGAGGTGTAGGCGATCAGGCGTTTGATATCGGTCTGCGAGAAAGCCATCCAGGCGCCGTAGAAGATACCGATGATGCCCAACCAGTTGGCAATCGGCGCAAACTCGGCGGAGGCGTTCGGGAACAGCGGCAGGCTGAAGCGCAGCAAACCGTACGCTGCGGTTTTCAGCAGAATACCGGCCAGGTCGACGGAGCCCGCGGTCGGTGCCTGACTGTGCGCGTCCGGCAGCCAGCCGTGCAAAGGCACCACCGGCATCTTCACGGCGAAGGCGATAAAGAAGCCCAGCATCAGCAGGTATTCCACGCCACTCGACATCGGAGTCTGCAGCAGCTGCTCATAGCTGAATGTCCAGACGCCGGTCGCGTTGTAGTGAACAAACACCAGTCCCAGAATCGCAATCAGCATCACCAGACCCGACGCCTGGGTATAGATGAAGAATTTGGTCGCCGCGGAGATACGGGTTTTACCGTCTGACGCTTTATGACCCCAGAGCGCGATGAGGAAGTACATCGGCACCAGCATCATTTCCCAGAAGAAGAAGAACAGGAACAGGTCGATGGAGAGGAACACACCGATCACGCCGCCCAGGATCCACATCAGGTTCAGGTGGAAAAAGCCCTGATACTTTGAGATCTCATTCCAGGAGCAGAGCACCGCCATCAGACCCAGCAGGCCGGTCAGCACCACCATCAGCAGCGACAGCCCATCAATGGCTAAATGGAAGCTGATGCCGAAGCGTGGGATCCAGGGAACGGAGAAACTTGACTGCCACTGCGGAATGCCCGCTGCCTGCGTCAGTGAATAGCCTCCCTGCAACCAGAGTTGCAGCGAAAGCGCCAACGTCAGCCCCATGGTAATCAGCGCGATCCAGCGTGGCACCTTCGCGCCGAGGCGCTCAGTGAGCCAGCAGATCAGACCGCCGACGAAGGGTATGATAATTAGCCAAGGTAATAACACGGCACACTTCCCTTATATTTCCTTTTCTGAGCTACCCTACTCGCCATTTTCACCCCCGGCAGTGCTGGCAACCCTCACATACCTTAGTATGCTCCGGTCGCTGTGCGCTGGCGGTGATGAAACGGGCTGCGTCGATAACGCTCATTACTCAGGTTATTTTGACATTCTTCATTGGGGTGAGCGAACTCACCCCGCTCATCAATCTTTAAATCACCAGCAGCAGAGCCAGCACCAGCACGGCACCGACGCTCATTGACGCCACGTACCAGCGCAGATAGCCGTTTTCACTGACCACCAGGCCTTTGTTAGCCACGCGCGACAGCAGCGCAGGCAGGTTCATCACGCCATTCAGTGGGTCGCGCTTCAGCAGCCACGCAATGCCCAGATAAGGTTTGACGAACACTTTGTCGTAGAGCCAGTCGAAGCCCCAGGCCGCAAACCACCAGGTGCCGAAGAAACGGCCCGGTGCGCTGTTTGCGATACGGGTAACCAGCTCACGTTTGCCCAGCCACAGCGCAGCCGCGATCAGAATGCCGACGATTGCGACAACGCCAGAGGTGATTTCCAGTCCCACTTTGCCCGCTTCACCAGATTCATTGGCTGGCAGAACGCCCGCCAGCGGTGGCGTGATCAGCGCACCAATGAAGGTGGAGAGCAGCAGCAGCACGATCAGCGGCAGGTGATGAGTAATACCCTTGCCGGCGTGCGCGTGGATTTTCTCTTCACCGTGGAACACGATAAAGATCATGCGGAAGGTGTAGATGGAGGTGAGGAACGCCCCGACCAGACCCGCCACCATCAGATTGATGTGACCGTTAGCCAGTGCGCCAAACAGAATCTCATCTTTACTGTAGAAGCCCGCCGTCACCAGCGGCAGTGCCGCCAGCGCCGCGCCACCGACCAGGAAGCAGGTGTAGACCAGCGGAATGCTCTTGCGCAGGCCACCCATTTTGAAAATGTTCTGCTCGTGATGGCAGGCCAGAATGACGGAGCCCGACGAGAGGAACAGCAGCGCTTTGAAGAAAGCGTGCGTCATCAGATGGAAAATCGCCGCATCCCATGCCTGAACACCCAGCGCCAGGAACATGTAGCCAATCTGACTCATGGTGGAGTACGCAAGAACGCGTTTGATGTCGGTCTGCACCAGCGCCGCAAAACCTGCCAGCACCAGCGTAATCGCGCCGACAATGCCCACCAGATGCAGCACTTCCGGCGTCAGCAGGAACAGACCGTGGCTGCGGGCGATCAGATAAACCCCCGCCGTCACCATGGTCGCGGCGTGGATCAGAGCCGAAACCGGGGTCGGACCGGCCATCGCATCCGCCAGCCAGGTCTGTAACGGCAGCTGCGCCGATTTACCGACCGCGCCACCCAGCAGCATCAGCGTTGCCCACTGCAGCATATGGTTGTCAGCAGCGAAATGTGCCGGTGCCAGTTCCATCATCTCACGGAAGTTCAGCGTGCCCAGCTCGTTGTAGAGTATGAACAGGCCGAAAGCCAGGAAGACGTCGCCGACGCGGGTGATGATGAACGCTTTCATCGCCGCTTTGCCATTTTCCGGGTTGCTGTAGTAGAAGCCGATCAGCAGATAGGAGCAGAGCCCTACCCCTTCCCAGCCCAGATACATCAGCATCAGGTTATCGGCCAGCACCAGAACCACCATGCTGGCGATAAACAGGTTGGTATAGGCGAAGAAGCGGGAATAGCCCTCCTCTCCACGCATGTACCAGGAGGCGAACATATGAATGAAGAAGCCGACGCCGGTCACGACCGACAGCATGGTCAGCGACAGGCCATCCAGCGTCAGGTTAACTTTCATGTCAAAGTTGCCGACATGCATCCAGGTCCAGAGTGACTGGGTGTAAGCCTGCTGACCGTTAGCGAAGAAGTCGAAACCGATCATCGCCGTAGTCAGGGCCGCCAGACCCACCGATCCCATACCTACCGTGGCCGACAGGTTCTCAGACCAGCGACCGCGCGAAAACGCTAACAGCAGAAAGCCGATTAGCGGAAACAAGACAGTTAAATAGAGAAGATTCATCCGCGCATCTCGCTCACAGTATCAATGTTCAGCGTCTGACGACGACGATAGAGCTGAAGCAGCAGTGCCAGACCGATACTGGCTTCCGCTGCCGCCAGGCTGATCGCCAGGATATACATCACCTGTCCATCGGCCTGACCCCAGTAGCTTCCGGCAACCACCAGAGCTAAAGCGGCGGCGTTGATCATGATTTCAAGGCCGATCAGCATAAACAGCAGATTGCGGCGTATCACCAGTGATGTCAGTCCGAGGACAAACAGCACGGCGGCAAGAATCAATCCATGTTGTAACGGGATCATGCGCTCTCCTTTTTCACCTGGGCGGCGTCAGCAGGACGGTTGCTCAGAACTTCACCCTGACGCTCTTCACGACCAATGTGGAACGCCACGACCAGCCCCGCCAGCAGCAGCATGGAAGCCAGCTCAACGGCCAGGACATAAGGACCAAACAGGCTGATGCCGACCGCTTTCGCGTCGATGACGGTGCCATCGATGCCCTGATCATTTGCCGTCAGAATGGCATAGACCATCACCACCAGCAGCAGCATCGAAGCCAGACCCGGTCCAATCCACAGTGACGGGCTGAGCCATTCACGCTCCTGCTTCTCAGTCTGTTTGCCCAGGTTCAGCATCATGACCACGAAGACGAACAGCACCATAATGGCCCCGGCGTAAACGATGATCTCCAGCGCACCGGCAAAGTAGGCACCCATTGAGAAGAAGACACCGGCGATCGATAACAGCGACACGATCAGGTACAGCAACGCATGTACCGGATTAGTATGGGTAATGACGCGCAACGTCGTCAGCACCGCTACCAGTCCGCAAAGATAAAACGCAAATTCCATGCCTTGCTCCTTAAGGTAATAAGCCTTTGACGTCGACAGGCTTCGCTTCGTTTTCCGCGTCGCCCTTATCTTTGCCGTCAATCGCCATACCCGCCATGCGGTAGAAGTTGTACTCCGGATATTTACCCGGTCCCGAAATCAGCAGATCGTCCTTTTCGTACACCAGATCCTGACGCTTGAACTCACCCAGTTCGAAATCGGGGGTCAGCTGAATCGCCGTGGTCGGACAGGCCTCTTCACACATGCCGCAGAAGATGCAGCGTGAGAAGTTGATGCGGAAAAACTCCGGATACCAGCGGCCATCTTTGGTTTCTGCTTTTTGCAGCGAAATACAGCCGACCGGACAGGCCACCGCACAGAGGTTACAGGCGACGCAACGCTCGGCGCCATCCGGGTCGCGGGTTAACACGATACGACCACGGTAACGTGGCGGCAGATAAACCGGCTCTTCCGGGTACATCTGAGTTTCACGTTTGGCGAAGGCGTGCAGGCCGATCAGCCAGATACTGCGAACTGTCGTGCCAAAGCCTACGACAATATCTTTCAAAGTCATTTGTTAACCCCTTACGACGCTGTGTAGAGAATCACTGCGGCCGTAGCCAGCAGGTTCAGCAGCGTCAACGGCAGACACACTTTCCAGCCGAATGACAGCACCTGATCGTAACGTGGACGCGGAAGCGCAGCACGGATCAGGATGAACATCATCATAAAGAACGCCGTTTTCAGGGCGAACCAGATGAACGGCGGCAGGAATGGGCCGTGCCAGCCACCAAAGAACAGCGTCACGATCAAGGCTGATACGGTGGTAATAGCCACATATTCGCCGACAAAGAACAGGCCGAACTTCATACCGGCATATTCGATGTGATAACCATCTGCCAGCTCCTGTTCCGCTTCCGGCTGGTCAAACGGGTGACGGTGACACACCGCCACGCCCGCAATACAGAAGGTCACGAAACCAAAGAACTGCGGGATGATGTTCCACAGATGCGTCTGGCTGTTAACGATGTCGTTCATATTGAACGAGCCCGCCTGTGCGACGACGCCCATCAGCGACAGCCCCAGGAACACTTCATAGCTCAGGGTCTGCGCCGAGGCGCGCATAGCACCCAGCAGCGAGTATTTGTTGTTACTCGACCAGCCAGCAAACAGCACGGCATACACGGCCAGGCCCGCCATCATCAGGAAGAAGAGCAGACCGATGTTCAGGTCTGTCACCATCCAGGTCGGCGACACCGGCACGATAGCAAAGGCCAGCAGCAGTGAAACGAAGGCGATAACCGGCGCCAGGGTAAAGATAAAGCGATCGGTAAACGGCGGGACCCAGTCCTCTTTAAAGAACATCTTGATCATGTCCGCGACCAGCTGCAGCGAGCCGCCCCAGCCTACGCGGTTAGGTCCGTAACGGTTCTGGAACAGGCCGAGCAGACGACGCTCGGCGAAGCTCATGAACGCGCCGCAGGCCACGACCACCAGCAGAATGACGATGGCTTTAACAATGGCCAGCAGAATGTCGATAACGTCCGGTGTTAACCAGCTCATTGCGCCGCCTCCTGCAGAGTCTCAATTTTACCGTTCGCCAGGAATGGCGGAACGCCCGGCATGCCCAGCGGCAGGCCAATCTGTCCCGCCTGCAGTGACGCCGAGAGACGAACCGGCAGACGCACGGTTTCACCGGCACAGCTGAACTCTGCCGCTGCGCCCTGGTTCAGGCCCAGTTTCGCTGCATCTTCCGGGTTAATCACCAGCGCAGGCTCGGCCATACGCTGCTGGAAGACCGGTGAACGCTGTGACATCTCTTCGCTGCCGAACAGGCGATGAAGCGGTGCTACGCGCCACTGCGCATCACGACTGAAGGCAGCCGGAACGGTGGTGAACCACGGCAGCTGAGCGCTGCTGGCGTCAAACAGGCGCACGCCCGGATCGCCGTGACGCAGTTTGCCGCCCACTTCGGCCTGGAACTTGTTCCACGCCTGCGGTGAGTTCCAGCCTGGCGCCCAGGCAAACGGAATCTGCGAACGCGGCGCCGAAGGCTGGTTGTTCCCTTCCATAGAGAAGGCGAACATCGTGTCCTGATCCTGCGGCTGGCGCGGTTCATGCACGCTGATATTGGCGCGTGCCGCTGTGCGTCCGCTGTTACGAATAGGCGAGCGCGACAGTTTCTGACCGCGAATACGGAAGCTGGCATCCGGTGCCGCTTCTTTAATGCCAGCCAGCTGCGGCAGACGGGCCACCACGGCATCGATCACATGATCGAGCTGCGTCCAGTCCACATGACGGCTTTCCAGGGTGCTGTGCAGCGAATGCAGCCAGCGCCAGCTCTCCAGCATCACCACGCTGTTGTCGTAGTACGCCGGATCGTAAACCTGGAAGAAACGCTGAGCGCGACCTTCATGGTTGATCGAGGTGCCATCGCTCTCCGCGAAGCTGGCGGTCGACAGCACCAGACCGGCTTTTTCCAGCGTTGCAGTGCGCTGATGGTCAACCACGATAACGTTGGTGGTCTGGGCCAGGGCGGCGTCCACCTGCGCTTTTGGCGCATGGCGATAGAGATCGTTTTCCAGCACGACCAGCGCATCCGCTTCACCGCTGCTCAGCTGCTCCAGCGCATGCTCCAGCGGATTACCGCCGATCATGCCCAGGCCCATGCTGTTAGCGTGATCGGCCAGCAGGGTAATGCCGACATCCGCGCCGCGCGCTTTCAGGGCTCTGGCCACGTTCGCTGCGGCTTCAATTACCGCCGTGCTGCCCGCGTGGGTGCCGGAGATAATTAACGGTTTTTTCGCTCCGGCCAGCGCCTGAACGACCACATCCATTTTTCCGCTGAGCGCGCTGTCGAAATCGGCAACCGCAGGCGCGGATTCATCCAGCGCGCTGGCGATCGCGAAGCCGAGACGCGCCTGATCTTCAACCGGCGCGCGATAGCTCCACGCGGCGATATCATCCAGACGGGTTTCATCGACGTGCGTGACAAACAGCGGATGCTTCGCGTTCTGACCGATGTTCAGGATCGCAGCGATCTGCCAGTCAGCCACTTTCTGCGCCGCCGCCATGTCGCGGGCTTTGCCTTTCACCGCCTGACGCACCGACAGGGCGACGCGGGCGCCGACCTGCGTCAGATCTTCACCCAGCACCAGCACCGCATCGTAACTTTCAATTTCGCGCAGCGATGGCGTATAGATCCCACCTTCTCGCAGCACTTTCAGCATCAGTTCCAGACGTGCCTGCTCATCGGCGGGCATCCCGGTCGAGAAGTTTTCTGCACCGACCAGCTCACGCAGCGCGAAGTTGCTTTCGATGCTGGCGCGCGGCGAGCCGATACCAATCACTTTTTTCGCCTGACGCAGCAGATCGGCACCGGCGTTGACCGCCTGTTCGGCGTTCAGCGTGACCCAGTCGTTGCCACGCAGCAGCATCGGCTGACGCGGACGATCTTTACGGTTCACGTAGCCATAGCCGAAGCGGCCACGGTCGCAGAGGAAGTAGTGGTTGACGCTGCCGTTGTAGCGGTTTTCGATACGGCGCAGTTCGCCATAGCGCTCACCCGGGCTGGTGTTACAGCCGACGCTGCACTGCTGACAGATGCTCGGCGCAAACTGCATGTCCCATTTACGGTTATAGCGTTCGGAGTGGGTCTTGTCGGTGAAGACGCCGGTCGGGCAGATCTCCACCAGGTTGCCGGAGAATTCGCTCTCCAGCGTGCCATCTTCCGGGCGGCCGAAGTAGACGTTGTCGTGCGCACCGTAGACACCCAGATCCTTGCCGTCGGCATAATCTTTGTAGTAACGCACGCAGCGGTAGCAGGCGATACAGCGGTTCATCTCATGGGAGATAAACGGACCGAGATCCTGATTACGGTGGGTACGTTTGGTGAAGCGATAGCGGCGGAAACTGTGGCCGGTCATCACTGTCATATCCTGCAGGTGACAGTTACCGCCCTCTTCGCACACCGGGCAGTCGTGTGGGTGGTTGGTCATCAGCCACTCCACCACGCTTTCGCGGAACTCTTTCGCTTCGCCATCATCGATGGAGATGAATGTGCCGTCAGAGGCCGGCGTCATGCAGGACATGACGAGACGACCACGGGTATCTTCGGCATTCTGGAATTGCTTTACCGCACACTGGCGGCAGGCCCCAACGCTTCCCAGCGCCGGATGCCAGCAAAAGTAAGGAATATCAAGGCCCAGAGAAAGACATGCCTGTAGCAGGTTGTCCGCTCCGTTCACATCATACTCTTTACCGTCTACATGAATTGTAGCCATAGTGACATGCTTCCGTAAGGCTCGTCAGAGACGAGCGTTAATCATATTCTTGCCCCGACACACGACATTGTCGGGGCGGCGGCACCAGGCCTGTTCCGTGTTCTGCGGCGGATTACCAGCGTGCTTTCAGCAGGTTAGGCTGAATACCGCCAATTGCGCGGGTATTACCAAACACCTGCGGTGCCATGCCGGCTTCAAACTCTTCACGGAAATATTTGATGGCACTCTGCAGTGGCTCAACCGCACCCGGCGCATGCGCACAGAAGGTTTTACCCGGGCCAAGCTGACGGCAGAGTTGCAGCAGCGTTTCGATATCACCAGGCTGACCCTGCTTCTGCTCCAGCGCACGCAGAATTTTTACGCTCCACGGCAGACCATCACGGCAAGGCGTACACCAGCCGCACGATTCGCGCGCAAAGAACTCTTCCAGATTGCGCACCAGCGAGACCATGTTGATTTCGTGATCCACCGCCATCGCCAGCGCGGTACCCAGACGGCTTCCGGCTTTACCGATGCTGGCGAACTCCATTGGCAGATCCAGATGCTGATCGGTCAGGAAGTCCGTACCGGCGCCACCGGGCTGCCAGGCTTTAAACTTCAGTCCGTCGCGCATGCCACCGGCATAATCTTCAAGAATTTCACGCGCGGTGATACCAAATGGCAGCTCCCAGACGCCGGGATTTTTCACCCGTCCGGAGAAGCCCATCATCTTGGTGCCGGCATCTTCGCTTTTCGAGATGCCTTTGTACCACTCCACGCCGTTAGCCAGAATTGCCGGGACATTGGAGAGGGTTTCGACGTTGTTGACGCAGGTCGGTTTACCCCACGCGCCCGCACTCGCCGGGAATGGCGGTTTGGAACGCGGGTTAGCACGACGGCCTTCCAGCGAGTTAATCAGCGCCGTCTCTTCACCGCAGATATAACGGCCCGCACCGGTGTGGACGATCAGCTCAAAGTCGAAACCGGTTCCGAGAATATTTTTCCCCAGATAGCCCGCTTCGGTCGCTTCGGCAATCGCACGACGCAGATGCACCGCAGCTTCGATATATTCGCCGCGCAGGAAGATGTAGCCGCGATACGCTTTCAGGGCAAAGGCGCTGATCAGCATGCCTTCCACCAGCTGGTGCGGCATCTGTTCCATCAGCAGACGGTCTTTATAGGTGCCCGGCTCCATCTCATCGGCGTTACACAGCAGGTAACGGATGTTCATCGACTCATCTTTCGGCATCAGGCTCCACTTCAGTCCGGTAGAGAAGCCTGCACCGCCGCGCCCTTTCAGGCCGGAATCTTTAACGGCTGCGACAATTTCATCCTGTGACATGGTCTTCAGCGCTTTATCCGCACCGGCGTAGCCGTTTTTGCTGCGGTATTCGTCAAACCAGACTGGTTGTTTGTCATCACGCATCCGCCAGGTCAGCGGATGGGTTTCAGCAGTACGAATGATCGTTTTCATTGTCATTGATACTGCTCCAGCAAAGTCGGGATGCCTTCCGGCGTCAGATGAACATGCGTATCTTCATCCACCATCATCGTTGGCCCCTTGTCACAGTTGCCCAGACAGCAGGTTGGCAGCAGCGTAAAGCGGCCATCGGCCGTCGTCTGGCCTGGTTTAATGTTCAGCTGCTGCTCCAGCGCAGCCTGAATGCCCTGATAACCCGTGATATGACAGACCACGCTGTCACAGTAACGAATCACATGACGGCCAACCGGCTGACGGAAGATCTGACTGTAAAATGTCGCCACGCCTTCAACGTCACTGGCCGGAATGCCCAGCACCTCAGCAATCGCGTTGATAGCGCCATCCGGCACCCAGCCGCGCTGCTTCTGCACGATCTTCAGCGCTTCGATTGAGGCTGCACGCGCATCTTCATAGTGGTGTTTTTCGTGCTCGATGGCGTGATGTTCTTCCGCGCTCAGCACGAAGACCTCGTTAGGGTCGATCGTTTTAATGGCAATGTGTTGATCGTGCATAATTAGCGGTCCACGTCTGACATAACAAAATCGATACTACCCAGATAGACGATCAGGTCGGATACCAGGCTGCCGCGGATTACCGAAGGAATCTGCTGCAGATGCGGGAAGCTTGGCGTACGCACGCGGGTGCGGTAGCTCATGGTGCTGCCGTCGCTGGTCAGGTAGTAGCTGTTGATCCCTTTGGTCGCCTCAATCATCTGGAAGGATTCATTGGCGGGCATGACCGGTCCCCACGAAACCTGCAGGAAGTGCGTGATCAGGGTTTCGATGTGCTGCAGCGTGCGCTCTTTCGGTGGCGGCGTGGTCAGCGGGTGGTCCGCCTTGAACGGCCCTTCTGGCATATTGTTGAGGCACTGCTCAAGAATACGCAGCGACTGCCACATCTCTTCCATCTTCAGCTGAACACGGCTGTAGGCATCGCTGACGCCCGATCCGACCGGGATTTCAAAATCGAAGTTTTCGTAGCCTGAATAGGGACGCCATTTACGCACGTCGAAGTCCAGACCGGTGGCGCGCAGACCGGCACCGGTGGTCCCCCACGCCAGCGCCTCTTCCATATTGTAAGCGGCGACGCCTTTAGAACGGCCAATCAGCACCGAGTTACGCAGTGCGGCCTTGTCATACTCTTTCAGGCGCTTCGGCATCCAGTCCAGGAAGTCACGCAGCAGACGTTCCCAGCCGCGCGGCAGGTCGTGCGCCACGCCACCGATACGGAACCAGGCCGGGTGCATACGGAAACCGGTAATGGCTTCGACCACGTCGTAGATTTTCTGACGATCGGTAAAGGCAAAGAACACCGGCGTCATGGCACCGACGTCCTGAATAAAGGTGGAGATGTAGAGCAGATGACTGTTGATGCGGAACAGCTCGGAGAGCATCACGCGGATCACATTAACGCGATCGGGCACCACGATACCGGCCAGCTTTTCCACCGCCAGAACGTAAGGCATCTCGTTGACGCAGCCACCGAGGTATTCAATACGGTCGGTGTAAGGAATGTAGCTGTGCCAGGACTGGCGCTCGCCCATCTTCTCGGCACCACGATGGTGATAACCGATGTCGGGAACGCAGTCGACGATCTCTTCACCATCCAGCTGCAGAATGATGCGGAACGCACCGTGCGCCGACGGGTGGTTAGGCCCGAGGTTCAGGAACATGAAGTCTTCGTTGGTGGTACTGCGCTTCATGCCCCAGTCTTCGGGCTTGAAGGTCAGCGCCTCCATCTCTAAATCTTCTTTCTGTTTGGTGAGCGTAAAGGGATCAAATTCGGTCGCGCGCGCCGGGTAATCTTTGCGCAGCGGATGCCCTTCCCAGGTCGGCGGCATCATGATGCGCGTCAGGTGCGGGTGACCGTCAAAAGTAATCCCGAACATCTCCCAGGTTTCACGCTCATACCAGTTGGCATTCGGGAACAGGCGGGTAATGGTGGGCAGGTGCATGTCATTTTCAGACAGCGCCACCTTGAGCATGATGTCGCGATTGCGTTCAATCGACAGCAGGTGATAGAAAACGGAAAAATCCGCTGCAGGCAGGCCTGCGCGGTGGGTACGTAAACGCTCATCGACGCCATGCAGGTCATACAGCATGACGTAAGGCTTGGGTAATTTACGCAGGAATTCGGTGATTTCCAGTATCTGTTCACGCTTTACCCACACCACCGGAATACCGGTACGGGTTGGCTGAACGGTAAAGGCATCCGGCCCAAAACGGTTACGCAACTCGCCGATCACCGGGTCATCGAGGTGATCACGGGTTTGCCATGATGGCTGAGCGAGATCTTGCGTGGTCAAATCTGTCATACGTTACTCACCATTCCGGCCTGGTCTCAGGCACTCAAATGAAGGCGTCAGGATGGGGCCATGCATTAAATTGTGATGTTCTGCTGCAGGCGCGATTGTCCATCCATACGGTGTTAAACTTCGTCCGGGCTGCGCAGGTTTGTGACTGCGATGCGCTCGCCGCGTTTTCTTTCACGCTCCGACTGCATATTGGCGCGATAAACGCCCTGATCGCCCACTACCCATGAGAGCGGACGGCGCTCTTTGCCGATCGACTCCTGCAGCAGCAGCAGCGCCTGCATGTACGCTTCCGGACGTGGCGGGCAGCCTGGAATATAAACATCAACCGGAAGGAATTTATCGACGCCCTGCACAACCGAATAGATGTCATACATGCCGCCGGAGTTCGCACAGGCGCCCATGGAGATGACCCATTTCGGTTCCAGCATCTGATCGTAGAGGCGCTGAATCACTGGTGCCATTTTGGTGAAAGGGGTGCCGGCGATGACCATAAAGTCAGCCTGACGTGGCGAGGCACGCATAACTTCTGCACCGAAACGGGCGACGTCGTGAACCGCGGTGAACGAGGTCGTCATTTCCACGTAACAACAGGACAGGCCGAAGTTATAAGGCCAGAGTGAGTTTTTACGTCCCCAGTTCACCATGTCATGCAGGGCATTTTCGAGTTTGCCCATGTAAACGCTGCGGTGAACGTGCTGCTCCAGCGGATCACTGACGATTTCCTGCTTTTGCAGAGGGTAACGGTCGTTCTCACCACCGTTCGGGTCTATGCGGGTGAGCGTATAGTCCATCTTATTGCCTCTCTTTTACTGCTTATGAGGATTGGTGTGACTGACCGTAGTCGTTTTCACCACTACGCGACGGCGAGCTGGCGCCCAGTCCAGTGCGCCGATGCGTACCAGATAGACCAGACCCGCCAGGAGCACCAAAATGAAAATTGCGGCTTCCACAAAGCCGACCCATCCGCTTTCACGGATCGAGGTCGCCCATGCGTATAAAAAGAGGGCTTCGACGTCGAAGATGACGAAAAACATCGCAACCAGATAAAATTTTGCCGACAGGCGGATATGGGTATCACCAACGGATTCGATGCCCGATTCGAATGGCGTATCTTTGTAGCGTGCGCGTGCTCTGCCGCCAAGCAGCCATCCTCCGGTCAGCATGAAAGCACACAGGCCAAAGGCAATAACGATAAAGACGATAAACGCCCAGTGCTGAGCGATGATTTCGGTGGTAGTTGACATACTCATTGCTTACTCATCAAAAGTGGCGCTGGCATCCTGCACGCGTTTCCCGCAGCAAACTGACCACATCGATTCAAGGGAAGGGTAAAAACCTTTTAAATGTTGCTGTTATTATTTAATAAACAGCAATTTTATGGGGTTTTTTACTCCTTTCTATAACCTTTTGTCAACTTTGACAAAAGTATCCAAACATTATTTCACACCTGCATCATATTATTAACAAATGATGCCCCGCTTTCCAGCTAAATCGCTTCAGTCTGTAGGGTTAATTTTAGTGTAGCGGGTATTCACATGCATGGATCGTGCATTTAACAAACATATTTTGACAGGTATCACTCTGTTTTCCTTCCCCTTACCAGGGGTATTTTCTTGATCCAGAACACACTTTTGCCCTTTTTGCGTGAAAATTCTCCACTTCAAATGGCGATACGAAACAGCGCGTTCATTTTTTCGGCTGATAAATTTCAGTTCAGGCTTGAGTGGAATTTACAGACAGGATAAAGGCAGGAGGGTTAACTGAAAAAAGGTAAAAAGAGGGAATCAGGCATAAAAAAGCCTCTCGTTCTCTTCAGGGAATGAGAGGCTTATTTATAAGCGTTTATTAAGACAGCCCGGCGGACATCGAGGAGAACACGTTAACGATATTACTCTTCGTCATCCAGCAGCAGCGCACCGTCCGGATTGTTGCTCAGGTTATAAGGATCGTTGGTGGACTGCATGGCATTAAAGATAGCCAGCGCCAGCTCATTGTCGCTGTCAGGATTGCGGCACAGCAGATACTGCGTATCCGGCAGTACCGGCAGACCTTCGGCCGCCCCCATCACACGCAGTTCCGGGCTCATCATCTCTACCGGACGTGCGGTGACGCCCAGGCCTGCTTTCACCGCGGCACGAACAGCAGCCAGGGTCGAAGCCACATAGGAGATACGCCACGGAATGCCCGCCTCATTGAGGTGGTCGATCGCCATGTCACGGTAAGGGCTTGGCTCATCCAGCAGCACCAGCGGAATGGCTTCGCCGCGCTGGAAGATATAGTCTGCGGCGCAGTACCACAATGTGGGTGAAGTACGCAGTACCTGATAGGTAAAGTTGCCCGGGCTGGAGGTGGTCACAACCAGGTCCACTTCCCCCTGATTCAGCATCTCCATCATAAATGGATTACGTTTGACCCGCACATCGATTGCCAGCTTCGGATAAACCGAGGTCACCCGGTTCAGCAGGAACGGCAGAATCGTGTCTGAGGTATCATCAGAGGCACCGATGGTCAGGACACCCTGAATATTGCTGTACATCAGAGAGGTACAGGCTTCATCGTTGAAACGAAGGATTTTTCTGGCATAGCCTAAAAGCTGGATCCCGTGCTCTGTCAGCAACTTATTACGTCCATGTCTGGCAAACAGCTCTTTACCTACCAATTGTTCCAGACGCTGCATCTGCTGACTGACTGCTGACTGGGTTCTGCAGACCGCTGCAGCGGCAGCTGCAAAGGTATTCAAATCCGCAACGGCAACGAAAGTTCTCAGCAGATCGAGGTCGAGATTCAGTATCGGACGATTTGCATTAGTCATGTTTTTTCTTCACTTATAAGATTTTTACGAACTACTACCCTGGTGTTATTACAGGCTTATCAAAGTGATAAGCAGTAATGGTGCTCAATGACAGTCCTGTGTGAAGACTGGCACAAAGAAATTTTCATGTGGAGCCTGCACTGATGACGCTCCTGACGGGGTCACAATGCGCCTCAAGACAGAGACAACTTCTGAACCAATGGCACTGGGTGCGGAAATGCAGGAAGCTGCGTAATTGTCTCAATTCCCTCCGGACGTGTCGGACGGGACAAAAATAACGCTTTGCTCGCTGGCAGAACGATGCGGCAAAGTGCATTAAATAATAAATTATACTTAATCATTTTTGACTTCAAAATGGAAATGATTTTGTGAAAAGCGCTGTAAATTTTGTGCCAAAGGCATTTACGGACCCTTATGCCACATTACTGATCACTTTTTAAGCCTTCAGCATTCTGAAATTTAGTGAGGAAGTGTTAAGTGCGGCTCACAATCGTGCGACCTGAGTCTCATATGCGCCTCTTCTTCAGGCACTTTTTCCGCGCTTGCGTGGCCTTAAAATGGCGACCCTTAAGCGCTGTTAAGGCGTCATCCTGGCGGATAGCCCAAAAACGCCTGAAAATTGATCGTTTGTAAAATATATTTTAACTATTTCACTAAGTGGGTATTTCCTGTTCCGGGAAAAACGTTGCGGCGTACCCTCTTTATTGCCCGACCATCTGCAAAGCGATATGTGGGCTGGGCTCGGCTTTCACCAGATTAAAATATCGAAACAGTAATCAATAGTGGTTTTATTAACCGCCCTTCTCCCCACTCTATCATTTTTACGCTGTGCGCCGGGCGAAAAGTTGTTGAACCCGCCAAAACGGGGCACCGCCCTTCTTTTGTGTCCGTGAGGAGAGTACATTGTGCTGGTTCGATTTCTGTGGCAGCCGAAAGGATGCTGCCCATTAAGGCGGTAACAATGACTTTTCAAATTGATAAATCCGGAAAACTCGATAACGTCTGCTATGACATCCGTGGTCCGGTATTGAAAGAGGCGAAGCGCCTCGAAGAAGAAGGCAACAAAGTTCTTAAACTGAACATCGGCAACCCCGCGCCGTTTGGTTTCGAAGCGCCCGATGAGATTCTGGTTGATGTGATTCGTAATCTGCCCAGCGCGCAGGGCTATTGCGACTCCAAGGGTCTCTATTCCGCCCGTAAAGCGATCATGCAGCATTACCAGGCACGCGAGATGCGCGATGTCACGGTAGAGGACATCTACATTGGTAACGGCGTTTCAGAGCTGATCGTACAGGCGATGCAGGCGCTGCTGAACAGCGGCGATGAGATGCTGGTGCCCGCCCCGGACTATCCCTTATGGACCGCCGCCGTTTCGCTCTCCAGCGGTAAAGCAGTGCATTATCTGTGTGACGAGTCAGCAGGCTGGTTCCCGGATCTGGATGATATCCGCAGCAAGATCACTCCCCGCACGCGCGGGATCGTCATTATCAACCCCAACAACCCGACCGGCGCGGTGTACAGCAAAGAGCTGTTGTTGGAAGTGGTGGAGATTGCGCGTCAGCACAACCTGATCATCTTCGCCGATGAGATTTACGACAAGATCCTCTATGACGAGGCCCAGCATCACTCTATTGCGGCACTGGCACCCGATCTGCTGACGGTTACGTTCAATGGCCTTTCCAAAACGTATCGCGTTGCCGGTTTCCGTCAGGGCTGGATGGTGCTGAATGGGCCGAAAAAGCATGCAAAAGGTTACATTGAAGGGCTTGAGATGCTCGCCTCTATGCGTCTCTGCGCCAATGTGCCGGCACAGCATGCTATTCAGACGGCACTGGGCGGCTATCAGAGCATCAGCGAATTTATCATGCCGGGCGGTCGTCTTTATGAGCAGCGCCAGCGCGCGTGGGAACTGATTAACGACATCCCGGGCGTCAGCTGTGTGAAGCCACAGGGTGCGCTCTATATGTTCCCGAAAATTGACGCAAAAAAATTCAATATCTTCGACGACCAGAAGATGGTGCTGGATTTCCTGTTGCAGGAGAAAGTGCTGCTGGTTCAGGGCAGCGCGTTTAACTGGCCGTGGCCCGATCATCTGCGCATCGTGACGCTGCCGCGTGTGGACGATCTGGAGATGGCGATCAATAAGTTTGGCCGTTTCCTGCAAGGCTATCGTCAGTAATCACGCGCGCGTATACTGATGCTATTTGGGGAGAGCCGATCTCTCCCCTGCCGGCCAACAGGAACGCGCATGACTCAAAGCCATTTCTTTGCTCACCTCTCCCGTCTTAAGCTGATCAATCGCTGGCCCCTGATGCGCAATGTGCGTACCGAAAATGTGTCCGAGCACAGCCTGCAGGTCGCCATGGTGGCGCACGCCCTGGCCGTGATCAAAAACCTTAAGTTCAGCGGAACGCTCAATGCCGATCGCATTGCGATGCTGGCGCTCTATCACGACGCCAGTGAGGTACTCACCGGGGATTTACCAACGCCGGTGAAGTATTACAACGCGCAGATCGCCCACGAATATAAGAAGATCGAGAAGATTGCCCAGCAGAAGCTGATCGCGATGCTGCCCGAAGAGTTTCAGGCGATCTATGCGCCGCTGATCGACGAGCATCAGCACAGCGAAGAGGAGCAGGCCGTCGTAAAGCAGGCGGATGCGCTCTGTGCTTATGTAAAATGCCTTGAGGAGCTCTCTGCCGGGAACAACGAGTTCTTACTGGCCAAAGCGCGGCTGGAGAAGACGCTGGCGCAGCGGCGTTCACCGGAGATGGATTACTTCGTTGAGGTATTTATTCCGAGTTTCAGCCTGTCACTGGATGAGATCTCGCAGGAGACACCGCTGTAACCCGACGGCCAGGCCGCCGGGCTCTGCTTACTCTTTCTGACCGAAGCTGAAGCTGCCGTCAGACTTACGGGTTATCGCCAGCTGGGCCAGTGAGTCGAGCTGAAGCGCGACCTCATCCAGGCGTGGCGTGTGCGCGGAGGGCTTGATCGCGACCACCGCACAGCCCGCGCTCAGGCCGGATACGATGCCTGCGGGAGCATCTTCGGCCACCACACAGGATGATGCCGCTAAGCCGAGCTTCTCCGCGCCCAGCAGATAGGGATCGGGCTCGGGTTTTCCTTTTGCAACCTGCTCCGCCGTAATGAACACGTCAGGCGTCGGTAAGCCCGCAGCCCGATGACGCGCCTGCGCCACCGGCATTGAGCCGGACGTGACGATCGCCCAGGGGATCTGCAGCGCATTCAGCTGGTTTAGCAGCGATGCTGCGCCTGGCAGCGCCTGCACGCCCTCTGTGTCCGCCGCCTCCGCCTGTTCCAGCGCGATAAACTCTGCCTGAATCGCGGCTTCCGGCTGGCCTGCCATAAAATGACGCAGAGAGGTAATCGCCTGTTTGCCGTGAATGAAATCCAGAATCTCATCCGCCGCGATGCCATGACGGGCACCCCACTGGCTCCAGGCTCGTTCAACGGCTGGCAGGGAATCCACCAGCGTGCCGTCTAAATCAAAAAGAAAACCTCTGTAGGTCACGCGCTCCTCCTCATCAGGCATTAATCACTTGCGCAATTTCATTTGCACTCAAATGGTACTGGCGCGGACAAGTCTGCCATAAAGCCAGCATGCGTTGATACTTTTCCCACATCGGGGTCTGCGCATTAAAGCCGTGCGTACCGGAATCGAAGTGAGTGTAACGCCCTTGTGTATTGACCATGAAGCGTACATAGCCCAGCAGGCGGGCTTCTGTGACGGCATCGAAGCCCAGGAAAGCGAGCCGCCTTTCATCCAGCTGCGGGCGCTCTTTGAGATTCGACCAGGAGACGTGAAGCGCGTGATGCATTTCCATGATGTCGATAACCGTCCGGCAGACCGTTTCGCTGAGTTCGCCACACTCCTTGTCCAGCTCCCGCATCTGCAGCGCGTAACCGCGTTCGATAATGGTCTGGTAGCGGCGAAAGCGCTCGGCATTCTCCGGTTCAAGCATGGCCATGATTTTATACTGGTTGGTGAGTATCAAACGCTGTGCATGGGTCATTTCCATCATTCGCTCCCGGTCAGAGACCGCGCAGTTAACCGACAATAGCGTGATGATTGCATAGCGTCAGCGACACGGACATCGCCGTATCGCCTTTCATTGATTTGGCCGCAGGTCAGCGGTAAATATTTTACCGCCACCCCGGGAAAGATCAGAGATCGTCGAGGAAAGTGCGGTCGAGCTGTTTAAACGCCCGCTTCAGCAGATCGGCCAGCGCCTGATAGGTTGGCTTGCCCTCTACCGGAGCGATCGCCTGCCCCGCTTCTTCCAGCCGGGTACGCACTTCGTGAAACCAGTTCAGCAGCGTCGGCGGCAGTGGCGTGACAGAGCGTTTACCCAGCCACCACAACCCCTGCATCGGCAGGCTGCAGGCAAACAGCGCCGTCGCCACGGCCGGACCTAACTGCCCGCCCATCGCAATCTGCCAGGTCAGCGTAAAGATCGCCAGAGGCGGCATAAAACGAATGGCGAAACGGGTCGCCGTTGAAACGCGATTTTCCGGGAACACGGGAGCCAGGCGCTTATCAGCAGGCCAGGTCTTCATATAGTGCTGGCCGCGCTGAAATATCCGAAACCAACTGGTACTGCCAGATTCATTCGCCATGGCTCACCTCAACTAATACTGCAAAGATTAAAAAATAGTTACAACTACACAACTTTACGTGACATCCTTCAATTATTTTTGTCTTTAAAGGGGACTCCGGCTATCCTGACGCCGCTCCGATACCCTTCGGATGCGGAATGCGCCTTTGGGAAGAGGCCTGAGCCCTATTTTCGACAAGGCAATTTTCAAATTTTCACGTAAGATTAACGAAATTTTTTGCGGAAAAGCAGAATTCTGTCTACCGCATGATGTTTGTCATTAATCTACCAGCTTTCATGGGCTACGCTGTTAGTCTGATTGCGTTTTATTTAGCCACTCTCAAAAAATAGGTACTTCCATGTCGAGTAAGTTAGTTCTGGTCCTGAACTGTGGCAGCTCTTCCCTCAAGTTTGCCATCCTTAACCCTGCAAGCGGTGAAGAATTCCTGTCGGGCCTGGCAGAATGTTTCCACCTTCCTGAAGCCCGCATCAAATGGAAGCTGGAAGGCGAAAAACAGGAAGCGCCTCTGGGTGCTGGCGCAGCGCATAGCGAAGCGCTGAACTTTATCGTTAAAACCATTCTGGCACAAAAACCTGAGCTGTCGGCACAAATTGCTGCAATCGGTCATCGCATCGTTCACGGTGGCGAGAAGCTGACGCAGTCTGTCGTCATTACGGAAGAGGTAGTTCAGGGCATTAAAGATGCCGCCTCTTTTGCACCGCTGCATAATCCGGCTCACCTGATCGGGATTGATGAAGCGATGAAAAACTTCCCTCACCTGTCAGATAAGAATGTGGCGGTATTCGACACGGCTTTCCATCAGACAATGCCGGAAGAGTCCTATCTCTACGCCCTGCCGTACAAACTGTATAAAGAGCATGGCGTCCGTCGCTATGGCGCGCATGGCACCAGCCACTTCTACGTGACCCACGAAGCCGCCAGAATGCTGAACAAGCCGCTTGAGTCACTGAACATCATTACCTGTCACCTCGGCAACGGCGGTTCCGTTTCCGCGATTCGCAACGGCGAGTGCGTAGACACCTCCATGGGTCTGACCCCGCTGGAAGGTCTGGTCATGGGCACCCGCAGCGGTGACATCGACCCGGCCATCGTCTTCTTCCTGCACGACACCCTGGGCATGAGCGTCGACGCCATCAATAAACTGCTGACCAAAGAGTCCGGCCTGCTGGGCCTGACCGAAGTGACCAGCGACTGCCGTTACGTGGAAGATAACTACGCCACTAAAGAAGATGCGAAGCGTGCGATGGATGTCTTCTGTCATCGTCTGGCGAAATATATCGGCAGCTACACTGCGCTGATGGATGGCCGCCTTGACGCCGTGGTCTTTACCGGCGGCATTGGTGAGAACGCCGCGATGGTGCGTGAACTTTCACTGAAAAAGCTCGCGCTGCTCGGCTTTGATGTTGACCACGATCGCAACCTGGCAGCCCGTTTCGGCAAGTCAGGCTACATCAATAAGGAAGGCACCCGCCCGGCGCTGGTGATCCCGACCAACGAAGAGCTGGTCATCGCCCAGGACGCCGCGCGTCTGACCGCCTGAGTCCTTTTCGCCGTCAGCCCAGGCTGACGGCGTTGTTTCTGACACCCAGCCATGACTGAGAGGTTTAAACGTGTCACGTACAATAATGCTCATTCCGACCGGCACCAGCGTCGGCCTGACCAGCGTCAGTCTCGGTGTGATCCGCGCGATGGAGCGCAAAGGCGTCCGCCTCAGCGTATTCAAGCCGATTGCCCAGCCACGCAGCGGCGGCGACAACCCGGATCAGACCACCACCATCATCCGTAAAAACTCCTCCATTCCTGCCGCCGAACCGCTGCAGATGTCACGCGTGGAATCGCTGCTGGGTTCGAACCAGCAGGATGCGCTGATGGAAGAGATCATCTCCCGTTACCATGCCAGCAGCCAGAATGCTGAGGTGGTGCTGGTTGAGGGTCTGGTGCCGACCCGTAAACATCAGTTCGCCAACGCGCTGAACTATGAAATCGCCAAAACCCTGAACGCGGAAATCGTCTTCGTGATGGCGCTGGGCAATGACTCTCCGGCACAGCTCAAAGAGCGCATCGAGCTGACACAGAGCAGCTTCGGCGGCCAGAAGAACAAAAATATCACCGGCGTGATCATCAACAAACTCAACGCGCCGGTTGACGATCAGGGGCGTACCCGCCCTGACCTGTCAGAGATTTTCGATGACTCGTCCAAAGCCAGCATCGCCAACATCGATCCTAAACAGCTCTTTTCGGACAGCCCGCTGCCAGTGCTGGGCTGCGTACCGTGGAGCTTTGATCTGATCGCAACCCGTGCGATCGATATGTGCCGCCATCTGGATGCCCGCATCATTAACGAAGGTGAGATTCAGACCCGCCGGGTAAAATCGGTTACCTTCTGCGCGCGCAGTATCCCGCACATGCTGGAACATTTCCGTCCGGGCTCACTGCTGGTCACCTCAGCCGACCGCCCCGATGTGCTGGTCGCCGCCTGTCTGGCCGCCATGAACGGCATTGAGATCGGTGCCATCCTGCTGACCGGTAACTACGAGATTGACGACCGCATCGCCCGTCTTTGTGAACGCGCCTTCCAGACCGGCCTGCCGGTGTTTATGGTGAAAACTAATACCTGGCAGACCTCACTGAGCCTGCAGAGCTTCAACCTGGAAGTGCCGGCTGACGATACGCAGCGCATCGAGAAGGTGCAGGAGTATGTCGCCGGCTACATCAACGCGGAGTGGATTGAGTCCCTGACCGCCACCTCAGAGCGCAGCCGTCGCCTTTCACCGCCAGCCTTCCGCTATCAGCTGACCGAGCTGGCGCGTAAAGCGGGCAAACGCGTGGTGCTGCCAGAGGGCGATGAGCCGCGTACGGTGAAAGCCGCCGCCATCTGTGCCGAACGCGGTATCGCGACCTGCGTTCTGCTGGGCAACCCGGATGAGATCCAGCGCGTCGCTGCGGCTCAGGGTGTTGAACTGGGTAAAGGCGTAGAGATTGTTGATCCTGAACAGGTGCGTGAAAACTACGTGCCGCGCCTGGTCGAACTGCGTAAGAATAAAGGCATGACCGAAGTGGTCGCTCAGGAGCAACTGGAAGATAACGTGGTGCTGGGCACCATGATGCTGGAGAGCGGCGAAGTCGATGGTCTGGTGTCCGGTGCAGTACACACCACCGCCAACACCATTCGTCCGCCACTGCAGCTGATCAAAACCGCCCCGAACAGCTCACTGGTCTCCTCCGTGTTCTTTATGCTGCTGCCGGAGCAGGTGCTGGTCTACGGTGACTGCGCGATTAACCCCGATCCAACGGCTGAGCAGCTGGCAGAGATTGCTATTCAGTCAGCCGATTCTGCCAAAGCCTTTGGCATCGATCCGCGCGTGGCGATGATCTCCTACTCTACCGGCACATCAGGTGCAGGCAGCGATGTGGAGAAAGTCCGTGAAGCGACCCGTATCGCTCAGGAGAAACGTCCGGATCTGGTGATTGATGGTCCGCTGCAGTATGACGCCGCGATCATGGAAGATGTGGCGAAATCGAAAGCGCCAGACTCGCAGGTTGCCGGTCGCGCAACGGTGTTCATCTTCCCGGATCTCAACACCGGTAACACCACCTATAAAGCGGTACAGCGTTCAGCTGACCTGATCTCTATCGGGCCGATGCTGCAGGGTATGCGTAAGCCGGTCAACGACCTGTCGCGCGGCGCACTGGTAGATGACATCGTCTATACCATCGCTCTGACCGCCATTCAGTCCCAGCAGGCGGAAGGCTAACCTCTGGTGCTCACGAAAAAGGCATGCCGCAGGGCATGCCTTTTTTTTGCCGGTTAGCCGGCAATACGCCCGGTCACGCGACCGGGAGCGTTCACTCAGGCGCGGTTATCGCCGTTGCGGCTCATCCAGAGTGACAGCGCTTTCAGCGAATCGTCAGTGAACTCGTCACAGCGCGCAGTGATCTCATCGGGCGTCATCCAGATAATCTCATCGACTTCCGACTCCTGCATGGCGAAAGGCCCATGCGAGACGCAGCTGAAGAGACCGCCCCAGACGCGGCAGTGCTGATCTTCGAAGTAGAATTTGCCATGCTCAGCAAACGGCACCGCGGCAATCCCCAGCTCCTCTTCTGCTTCACGGCGCGCAGATTCAAGCATATCTTCACCGCTCTGCACTACGCCGCCTGCGGTCGCATCCAGCTTGCCCGGCATAAAATCTTTTATCTCAGTGCGGCGCTGCACCAGAATCCTGCCCATGCCGTCATGAACCACGATATAGGTGGCACGATGACGCAGACACTGAGCACGCATCTGCGCGCGTGTCGCCTGAGCAACGACTTCATTCTCTTCGTTAACGATATCGACCCACTCGATGCCGTCACCCGCGGTTTGATCCACCATCAGTAACCCTTTCCAGTTTGGCGTACACCTGGGTACGCAGTTTGCCACGTCGTTATTTTTATGTGGCGTAAGGTAATCACTTCCGCCAGCCTGAGCAAGCCCTGGCGCTTACCGATTTTTACCACTTTCTGCTAACCACAGCTGTACCGAGGCTCGCTGCCACTGAAACTCAGCATAATGCCGAAGACGAGCGGGCAAGGGGTCGCCATGCAGGACCAGCCGGTTAAGCATCACCGCCAGATCGGTATCGGCAATGGACCACTCGCCAAACAGGTTCTGCTGCCCGTCCGGCAGCAGGCGCTCGACCGCGATAATCAGTTTATCCACCGCCTGCTGCGCAGAGGCCGTCAGCGGCGCAAAGCGTTCTCCGGCAAACAGCACCTCGGTCGGTCGCTCCTGACGGATCCAGAGAAAATCGCTGCGCAGCCAGGCCTGGATTTCCCGGGCGCGGGCGCGCTTCTCCCGGTCACGGGGATACAGGCGTTCAAATTCGGGTGCCGGGAACCGCTCTTCGAGATATTCGGTAATTGCCGAAGATTCGCTTAACAGAAAAGTATCGATTTGCAGGGTCGGAACCCGGCAGGTCAGCGACAGCGCGCGGTACGCCTCGGCATATTGCTGATTCTGAGACAAATCGACGCGTTTAAGCTGAAAGGGGATCCCTTTTTCGGAGAGAGCAACATAGGCCGACATGGCGTAAGGACTGAAAAATGATGAATCGGACCACAGGGTGATGGGCGGATAATTCATCGGTTACCTCAATTGGCTGTCAGGGTTGCATCATGTTTACCGATTTTTTTTTGGGAAGGCAACGGCGGGCTCATCCGATCTCTGCTGCCGGAAGAAGAAAGCGCGACGCGACGCACGATAGAGTGGCACGACTCTTCTATGCTGAAAGGTGCAAATAACAAAAACATCAAGGGAGCCGCAACATGCACATTCTCATTACCGGTGGCACGGGACTGATTGGCCGTCACCTGATTCCGCGCCTGCAGCAGCTGGGGCATCAGATCAGCGTGGTGACGCGGGATGTGGTCAGCGCGCGTGAGAAACTGGGCGATCAGGTCGCGCTCTGGTCCGGTCTGGCACAGCAGCCGGACCTGAATAATATCGATGCGGTAATTAATCTGGCGGGCGAACCGATCGCCGATAAACGCTGGACGGAGCCTCACAAGCAGCAACTGTGCGAGAGTCGCTGGCAGATCACCGAGCAGATCGCCTCCCTGATCAACGCCAGCAGTACGCCGCCCGCCGTACTGATCTCAGGATCGGCGACCGGCTATTACGGCAATACCGGCGATCTGGTGCTGACGGAAGAGGATCAGGGTCACGATGAGTTTACCCATCAGCTTTGCGCCCGCTGGGAGCAGCTTGCGCTGGCGGCGGAGAGCGAACGAACCCGCGTCTGCCTGCTGCGCACCGGCGTCGTGCTGGCCCCCGAAGGTGGCGCGCTCAGCAGGATGAAACTGCCCTTTAAGCTCGGGATCGGCGGCCCGCTCGGCAGCGGCAAGCAGTATATGCCGTGGATCCATCTGGATGATATGGTCAACGCCATCCTCTGGCTGCTGGATCATGACGATCTGCGCGGCCCGTTCAACATGGTCGCGCCCTACGCGGTGCGCAATGAGCAGTTCGCCGCCACGCTGGGCCGGGTGATGCATCGTCCGGCCTTTATGCGTACGCCGGCCAGCGCCATTAAGCTGATGATGGGAGAGTCGTCGGTTCTGGTGCTGGGCGGACAGCATGTGCTGCCAAAGCGGCTGGAAGCCTCTGGTTTTGGCTTCCGCTGGTACGATCTGCAGGAGGCGCTGCAGGATGTGGTGAAGGCTTAAGCTTCTGCCCGCGCCGATCCGACGCGGGCAGTGGCTTACTTCAGCGACCCTTTCAGGAACTGCTGTAAACGCGGGCTTTGCGGATTGCCGAACAGCTCGGCAGGCGGCCCCTGCTCTTCGATTTTGCCCTGATGCAGGAAAATCACATGGCTGGAGACGTGACGGGCGAACTCCATCTCGTGGGTAACAACCACCATGGTTTTGCCCTCTTCCGCCAGCTTCTGCATGATACGCAGCACCTCACCGACGAGCTCCGGGTCCAGCGCAGAGGTCGGTTCGTCGAACAGGAGCACCTCCGGCTCCATCGCCAGCGCGCGCGCAATCGACACGCGCTGCTGCTGGCCCCCTGAGAGGTGCACCGGATACTTCGCCTGGGCGCGCGCATCGATGCCCACTTTATCCAGATAGCGTATGGCGCGTTCACGCGCGTCCGCTTTACTCAGCCCCAGCACCTGAATCGGTGCTTCCATCACATTCTCCAGCACCGTCATGTGGCTCCAGAGATTAAAGTGCTGGAACACCATGGTCAGGCTGGTGCGTAACGCCCGCAGCTGCTCCTTGTCCGCCACTTTGAGCTGGCCATCTTTGTCGCGTACCAGCGTGATCTGCTGATTATTGACCACGATGGCGCCTTCACTCGGTTTTTCGAGGAAGTTGATGCAGCGTAAAAAGGTACTTTTCCCTGAACCGGACGAGCCAATGATACTGATCACATCGCCCGCCTGAGCCGTCAACGAGACCCCTTTCAGCACTTCATGTTCACCGTAACGCTTATGCAATTCGGTGACGCTTAATTTGTTGTCAGCCATAGTTCTACTCAATGCGATGAAGAGGGTTTCACGTGAGCCAGCCAGCGGCGTTCCGCCAGGCGGAACAGGCTGATCAACACGTAAGAGATAATCAGATAGAGCACAGCCGCCAGACCAAAAGCAGTAAACGGCTGATAGGTTGCGGAGTTAATATCCCGCGCGATTTTCAGCAGATCCGGCACCGTGGCGGTAAAGGCCAGCGCCGTAGAGTGCAGCATCAGGATCACTTCGTTGCTGTAAACCGGCAGCGCCGTCCGCAGCGCCGAGGGCAGGATGATGCAGCGATAGAGTTTAAAGGTGGAGAAGCCGTAGGCCCGCGCCGCTTCGATCTCGCCGTGCGGCACCGAGCGAATCGCTCCCGCGAAGATTTCCGTGGTATAGGCGCAGGTATTGAGCGTAAACGCGAGCAGCGTACAGTTCAGTCCGCTGCGGAAAAAGGCGTTCAGCAGTTCCGAGCCCTTCACAACTTCCAGCGTATACATGCCGGAGTAGAACACCAGCAGCTGGACATAGAGCGGCGTACCGCGAAACACATAGGTGAAAAGCCAGACCGGAAAACTGATAAAGCGGTTAGGCGAAACCCGCGCGATCGCCAGCAGAATCGCCAGACATCCGCCCAGCGTCACCGACAGGATCAGCAGCCACAGGGTGATGGCGACGCCGGTAAAACGGTAGCCGTCGGTCCAGAGCAGCGATTTCCAGTATTCCTGAATAATATCAATCATAACTCGCCCTCTTCACGCCGACGGTATAGCGCCGGTTCAGCCACCACAGCACCCCGTTGGAGAGGGTGGTAAACACCAGATAGATCACACCGGCGACAATGGCGAAGTAGAACGGCTGCCAGGTGCTTTTGCCTGCCAGCTGGGTCGCCTTCACCACATCCTCCAGCCCCAGCAGCGAAACCAGTGCGGTGGCTTTCAGAATGACCTGCCAGTTATTGCCGATCCCCGGCAGCGCATAGCGCATCATGGCGGGGAACAGAATACGACGAAACACCTGCGCGCTGGTAAAGCCAAACGCGGTGGCCGCTTCGATCTGCCCTTTTGGCACCGCCATAAAGGCGCCACGGAAGGTTTCAGTAAAATAGGCACCATAGATAAAGCCGAGCGTGATGATACCGGCCACCATCGGGTCAATATCAAACTGCGCCATGCCCAGCGCATCGGTAACCTGGTTGAGGACAATCTGCAGACCATAGAAGATCAGCAGCATCAGTACGAGGTCAGGTACGCCGCGAATCAGCGTGGTGTAGCCTTCAAAGACGAACGCCAGTGGCCGGTTGCGCGACAGTTTTGCGCCAGCGCCTATCAGGCCCAGCAGCACTGCCAGCAGCACAGAGGTCAGCGCCAGCTCCAGCGTCACCAGGGTGCCCCGAAGAATTACATCAGAATAGCCATACAGCATCGAGAGGGTCCTGTCGTGGGGTGAAAACGAAACGCTGCCCGCCAGCGTCCGACGGGCAGTTTAGCTCTATCTCGTGGTTGCAGACACCCTCTGCCCTGAGCGAAGCGGCTCAGGCGGGCAGAACGGCGTACTGCAGAGCGGATAAAGCGACAGGATGGTTAGTCGCCGTACACATTAAAGTCGAAGTATTTCTTCGCAATCTTGTCGTAGGTGCCATCTTTACGCATTTCAGTAAACGCTTTGTCGATGGCCGCTTTCAGCTCGCTGTCATCTTTACGCAGACCCATGCCGGTGCCGACGCCAAAAATCTTGTCATCTTTCACGGCAGGACCGGCGAACGCGTAGTTCTTACCGACCGGCTGCTTCAGGAAACCTTCACTGGCCTGCACTTCATCCTGGAAGGCCGCATCGATACGTCCGGCATTCAGATCCTGATAAACCAGATCCTGGTTGGCGTAAGGCGTGATGGTCACCCCTTTTGGCCGCCAGTTCTCATTGGCATAGGTTTCCTGCGTGGTGCCCTGCAGCAGACCGATATTTTTCCCTTTCAGCGACTCGATGGTCGGTTCGATTTTAGAGCCTTTCGGTGCCACTAAACGCGCATTTGCCGCGTAGAGTTTTTCTGAGAAGGCGATCTCTTCCTGACGTTTGGCGGTGATCGAGAGTGAGGAGATGATGGCGTCGATTTTCTTCGCTTTCAGCGACGGGATTAGCGCATCAAAGTCACTTTCCACGTAGGTACACTGGGTATGAATGCGTTTACAGATTTCGTTAGCGAGGTCGATGTCGAAGCCCACTAACTTGCCTTGCGCGTTTTTCGACTCAAACGGTGGGTAAGTTGGGTCTGTGCCGATACGGATGGAACCCGGTACCGCCGCAAAAACGCTGGCAGCACTGGATAAGCCCAGCATCAGGGAAAGAGCCAGAACACGCTTTTTCATAGATTACCCTCAAGTAAAGTGCTTTTTGTTATGTGGTTCATGATGTGCTTGCGCAAATTAATCTGCATGTTTCATGCCAGTTCTGCAAGTAATCCACGCAGTTAGCGTGATGTCAGACAGGTGAAAACGCTGTGTTTGTGAGGGGAATATAGCAGCGAAGTAAAAGAGAAAAAGCGACGTTGTTAACTTTTGGTGCATCAAATGCACGAAGAGTGATCCGTGGCGCGCTTATGCACTAAATAAGTGCGCCAGCGGAACTTTATGCACCCTGCCAGCGCGTGAAAAGATCTTCCGGCAGTTCAATATCAAACTGGTCGATGACCCGGTTTACGGTCTGATCGATCAGCTGGTCGATGGTTTCAGGACGGTGATAAAACGCCGGCACGGGCGGCATGATAATCGCCCCCAGCTCTGCCGCGGTCGTCATCATCCGCAGGTGTCCCACGTGCAGCGGAGTTTCCCGCACGCACAGCACCAGCTTGCGCTGCTCTTTCAGTACCACATCAGCGGCGCGGGTCAGCAGCGAATCGCTGTAGCTATGTACGATGCCCGACAGCGTTTTCATCGAGCAGGGTAAGATCGCCATGCCCAGGGTTTTAAACGAGCCGGACGAGATGTTTGCTGCAATATCGCGCACGTCATGCACCACATCGGCCAGCGCCTGCACATCGCGCAGCGAATAGTCGCTCTCCAGCCCCAGGGTCTGACGCGCCGCGTTGCTCATGACCAGATGCGTTTCCACCCCTTCCACCTGCTGCAGCACCTGCAGCATGCGCACGCCGTAGATCACCCCGCTTGCGCCAGAGATGCCAATGATGAGTCGTTTCATAGTCCAACCTTATGTCTGCCAGTGCGCCATCATACGCGGCCAGCGGGATTCTGAAAACAAACAGGGCGGGATTGCTCCCGCCCTGCTCTATGCGACCCGGCTTAACACCGCATCAGCCTTCGTTGTGCAGCTCAAGGTTCTCGACCTCGTTCTGACGCTGCAGCGCTTTGGCATCATCGTTACGCAGCGATTCGAGATACTCCAGATACTGCTGATCGACATCTTTGGTGACGTAGACGCCGTTGAACACGGAGCACTCAAACTGGGCAATCTCCGGGTTCTCTTCACGCACCGCCTCGATCAGATCGTCCAGATCCTGGAAGATCAGCGCATCGGCTTTGATCAACTGACGAATCTCTTCCACTTCACGACCGTGTGCGATCAGTTCGGTGGCGCTCGGCATATCGATACCGTAGACGTTCGGGAAACGGATCTCCGGGGCCGCAGAGGCCAGATAGACCCGTTTCGCGCCCGCTTCACGCGCCATCTCGATAATCTGCTCGGAGGTGGTGCCGCGCACGATCGAGTCATCCACCAGCAGCACGTTTTTATCACGGAATTCGGCACGGTTCGCGTTAAGCTTGCGGCGCACCGCGCTGCGGCGTAACTGCTGACCTGGCATGATAAAGGTACGGCCCACGTAGCGGTTCTTCACAAAGCCCTGACGATAGGGTTTGTCGAGAATACGGGCAATTTCCAGCGCGATATCGGTTGAGGTCTCCGGAATCGGGATCACCACATCGATATCAAGATCTTCCCATTCGCGGGCAATCTTCTCGCCCAGCTTGGTCCCCATGCGAACGCGGGCGCTGTAGACCGAGATTTTGTCCAGGAAGGAGTCTGGACGGGCAAAATAGACATATTCGAACAGGCACGGATTGCTCTTCGGGTTTTCCGCACACTGGCGGGTCGAGAGCTGGCCCTGCTCGGTGACATAGACCGCTTCGCCGGGTGCCACGTCACGAATGAACTCAAAGCCCAGCGTATCCAGCGCCACGCTCTCGGAGGCGACCATGTATTCGGTGCGGCCATCCGCGATGACGCGCTTACCCAGCACCAGCGGACGGATGCCGTTCGGATCGCGGAAGGCGACCATACCGTGACCGATAATCATTGCGACGACGGCGTAGGCGCCACGCACCTGCTGATGCAGGGCGGCGACCGCCGCAAAAATGTTGTCGGCTTCCAGCGGGTCGTTCTGGAAACGGTCTAACTCCTGCGCAAAGATATTCAGCAGGATTTCAGAATCTGATGTGGTGTTAACGTGACGACGGCCCTTTTCGAACAGGTGCTTACGCAGCACATGGGCGTTAGTCAGGTTACCGTTGTGCGCCAGGGTAATACCATACGGCGAGTTTACGTAGAAAGGTTGCGCTTCAGAGGCACTGGAGCTTCCCGCTGTGGGATACCGCGCGTGACCAATCCCCATGTTGCCCTGCAGACGCTGCATGTGGCGTGCTTCGAAAACGTCGCTGACCAGGCCGTTTGCCTTTCGCAGGCGAAAACATTTCAGCGCATCGATAGTACAAATGCCTGCGGCATCCTGCCCGCGGTGCTGGAGCACCGTTAACGCGTCATAGATCGACTGGTTGACCGGCATGAAACCGGTGATACCGACAATACCGCACATGTTGTCATTTCCTCATTAAGCCGCACTCCCGGTCACATCACCGGGGTAAAAAACTCGACGTGCTTTTCAGGTAATCAAAAAACCACCTGATGATATAACTGAACTCGGGAATGAGTTGGGACTGCTGCCAGTCCGGACTTCTGGAAAAGCCAGTGAATGTATCAAGGAAGAACAGCAAAGCGGCTACGATCAGCACACCCCGCAACGCCCCGAAACAGACGCCCAACACCCGGTCGGTTCCCGACAGGCCGGTTTTTTCCACCAGCGAGCCGATAACGTAGTTCACGATAGCCCCCACAATCAGGGTAGCCACAAACAGCACACCGATGGCGATACCGTTACGAACCAGTTCGTCGTCAAAGCCTGTAAACCAGACTGCAAGGTAGGCGTAGTAATGACTGGCGACAAAAAACGCGCATCCCCAGGTAACGAGAGATAAGGCTTCCCGGACAAACCCGCGAACGAGGCTGACCAGAGCCGAAAAACCAACTACCGCAATAATGACGTAATCAATCCAGATCATGAACTTTTCCAGCGCCAGTGCAATTGCACCCCTGCATCCAGTTCGGGGCGCATTCTAACAGAAAAAGAAAACGTTTGCGTAGCGGTTTTCTTTTTCTGCATCCATAAAAAGGGCGATGAAAAAAAAGACCATCGCCCGGGTGATTTTCAGCCAGACAATCCGTTGAAAATCTTCATATTTTCAGACCAGAGACCGGCTTAACCGGTGAGTCTGGCGGCGCAAAGACGCTGCCTGTTACTGCTATCGGCAGCGTCAATGATCCCTTAGCGTGCGCTGTACGGCTTCACGACGCCGCCCAGCCCGGAGATACTTTTCAGCTCGCCCACCGCGCTCTGCATTTTGGCTTTGGAGGCATCCGGTCCCACATAAATGCGGGTGATCTGGCCCTGTACCGGCGTGGAAGGCACGGTAAAGGCGCGGTAGCCCGACAGCCGCAGCTGCGCGACGATCTCATTCACCTTGCTGGCGTTCTTCAGCGCACCCAGCTGTACAACGTAAGCCTGCCCTGCCGGGGCCGTGCTCTCTGCGGCTTTCGGCGGTTCTTCCTGCTTCGGCTGCTCCTGCTTCGGCTGCTCCACCACTTTTGGCTGTTCGACCGGCTTCGGTTTAGGCTGCTCTGCCGTTTTTGGCTTCTGCTGCTCGACCGTTTTCGGCTTCGTCTGCTCGGTCACTTTGGGCTTGCGCGTCTCTTCCGCTTTCGGCTTCGTCACCGTCTGTGCAGGCACAGACTGATGCACAGGCGGTGGCGACACCACAACCGGCTCGCTCTCTTCTTCAGGTTGCGTCCGCCCCTGCTCCGCCGTAGCGTTACTCCTGTTGCTGCTGCTGACCGCACTGCCCGCGCCTTCCGGCGGCTGAGCCGGTAACGACTGCGTGACCGGCGGCACCATCTCGCTATCCTGCTGATCGTCGGGTTTGGGCACCAGCGGAATGGCGGCGAACTCCTCTTTGTAATGCTTTTTCTGACCATCCAGCAGGCCGGGCAGCACAATCACGCCCACGGCCACCAGAATAATGGTACCGACTAAACGGTTCTGAAACTTACTCGCCACGTCCTTTCTCCGTTTTAATCGATTCCATGACCTGTGCTACGGTGTGGAATGAACCACAGACCAGCACAATATCCTGCGGCGCGGCACGCTGACGTGCCTGCTGCCAGGCAAGCTCAACCGAGCCAAACGCCTCGCCCTGCGGCAGCGCATCCAGCAGCTGCTCAGCCGTAGCGCCGCGCGGTCCTTCCAGCGGCGCGCAGTACCAGGCATCGACGACCGGTGCCAGCGCCGCCAGCGTACCGGCGATATCTTTATCATGCAGCATGCCCACAACGGCATGCACTTTGCCCTTTTTCGGCAGCGCCGCCAGCCGCGACGCCAGATAGGTCGCTGCGTGCGGATTGTGAGCAACATCCAGAATCACGCGCGGTGACTCGCTGAGGGTCTGAAAGCGCCCCGGTAGCATCGCCAGCGGCAGGCTGGCGCGGATCTGCGCCTCGCTGACCGTCAGCCCGGAAACCCGCAGCGCCGCCAGCGCGGTCGCCGCATTCGGCAGCGGGACCTGCGGCAGTGGCAGATCGTTCAGTTCACCGATCGCGTCGCGCAGCGACCAGCTCCCGGCCTGCGCATGCCATGACCAGTCAATGTTGCGCTGGAGCAGCTGGGCGCCCTTTTCCTGCGCAACGCGGGCAATGCTCTGCGGCATATCGGCTTCGCCGACGACGGCCGGCTTGCCGGCTCGAAAGACACCGGCCTTTTCGCGCCCGATGCTTTCGCGATCCGGGCCAAGCCAGTCAGTGTGGTCCAGCGCGATGCTGGTGATGACGGCGACATCGGCATCCACAATATTAGTGGCATCCAGCCGTCCGCCCAGACCGACTTCGAGGATCACCACATCGAGCTGCGCCTGGCGGAACAGGTTCAGCGCCGAGAGCGTGCCAAATTCAAAGTAGGTCAGCGAGATTTCGCCACGTCCGGCCTCGATCTCCGCGAAGCTGGCGCAGTGCTGCGCCTCACTCAGCTCCTCACCCTGCACCCGGACGCGTTCGGTGTAGCGCACCAGATGTGGCGAACTGTAGACGCCCACGCGATAGCCTGCGGCAATCAGCAGCGCTTCCAGTGTGCGGCAGGTGGTGCCCTTGCCGTTGGTTCCGGCGACGGTAAAGACGAAAGGGGCGGGTTTCAGCAGGTCGAGACGTTGTGCCACCTGGCGAATACGGTCCAGACCCAGTTCGATAGCCTGAGTATGCAGGTGCTCAAGATAATAAAGCCACGCGGCCAAAGGCGACGTGGCTTGAGGAAGGTGAAGATTGTCCATATGTCCCGTTTTGCTTATTGATACCCGTCAGACTGATGCTGCGGTATACGGTGCATTGGTAAGAGGCACGACGGGCGTGCCTCTCTATCTCCTGTCAGGCCTCGTTGCTTTCCGATTCAGTCGTCGCAGGAACGGACTGTTCACCGTCATGCAGCGGTGCCGGCAGGTTCATCATTTTTGCCAGCAGGCTCGCCAGTTTGTAGCGCATTTCCGGGCGGCGAATGATCATATCGATCGCGCCCTTCTCAATCAGGAACTCACTGCGCTGGAAGCCCGGCGGCAGTTTTTCACGCACGGTCTGCTCGATAACGCGTGGACCGGCAAAGCCGATCAGCGCTTTCGGTTCCGCGACGTTGAGGTCGCCCAGCATGGCAAAACTGGCGGAGACGCCGCCCATGGTCGGGTCGGTCAGCACAGAAATGTAAGGCAGACCGCGCTCCTGCATTTTTGCCAGCGCCGCACTGGTTTTCGCCATCTGCATCAGCGACATCAGTGCTTCCTGCATACGTGCGCCACCACTGGCGGAGAAGCAGATCAGCGGGCAGTTATCTTCCAGCGCCTGCTCAACGGCACGGACAAAACGGGCGCCGACGACAGAGCCCATTGAGCCGCCCATAAAGGCAAATTCAAAGGCGGCTGTCACAACCGGCATGCCGTGCAGCTGACCTTTCATCACGATCAGCGCATCTTTCTCGTCAGTCGCTTTCTGCGCTGCAACCAGACGATCTTTATACTTTTTCGAGTCACGGAACTTCAGCAGATCTTTGGGTTCAAGTTCACTGCCAAGCTCAACCATAGTGCCCTGATCGAGGAAACTGCCGAGGCGCTCACGGGCATGCATACGCATGTGGTGGTCACACTTCGGGCAGACCTCAAGATTGCGCTCCAGTTCAGCGCGGTACAGCACCTGTCCACAGCTGTCACACTTCGTCCACACCCCTTCCGGGATGCTAGCTTTGCGCGCAGGCGTCGTGGTGCTTTTATTAAGAATGCGTTCAATCCAGCTCATTGATGACCTTTCTGTTTAAAACTGACCTGGTCCAGTCGTCTTGATACTGCTGAAAACCGCTTCAGCAGACGGTAAATGTCGCTCATTAAACCACAACCTGTTCAGACTGTGGATAAAAATCTGGTCTTACCCCTGAGCGAAACGTTATGGCAGCTTCTGCTGCTTAGCCTGACGGCGATGACGCCAGACTTCGATCACACCCGGCAGAACAGAGACCAGGATAATGCCCACAATCAGCAGCTTCAGGTTTTCCTGTACCACCGGCAGATCGCCAAACAGGTAGCCGGCATAGGAGAACAGCAGCACCCATAACAGCGCACCCGTCACGTTAAACAGCGCGAAGTGGCGATAAGACATATGGCCCATTCCGGCCACAAACGGCGCAAAAGTCCGGACAATCGGTACAAAACGCGCCAGGATAATGGTTTTTCCGCCGTGACGGGCGTAAAACGCATGGGTTTTATCCAGATAGCTGCGACGGAAAATCTTCGAGTTCGGGTTGCTGAACAACCGCTCACCGAAGAGACGGCCAATGGTGTAGTTCACCGCATCGCCCAGCACGGCCGCCACCACCAGCAATGTCACCATCAGGTGCACATTGAGATCGTTGCCCGGCAGCGCCGCCAGCGCGCCCGCGACAAACAGCAGCGAGTCACCTGGCAGGAACGGCGTGACCACCAGTCCGGTTTCGCAGAACAGAATCAGGAACAAAATAGCGTAAATCCAGACACCGTACTGCGCAACCAGTTCGGCAAGATGCACATCAATGTGCAAAATAAAATCAACCAGAAAATGGAGAAACTCCATAGCGCGCCCTTTAAAGTCCTGAAAGTGAATTAATCCGCGAGGAACAAGGGTCCCATCGGCGGCTGTGGTAACGCAAAGTGCGATGGATAATCCACCGCCACCAGGTATAACCCCTCTGCCCGGGCTGTGGCTGCAGCTAATGTCCGATCCTTCGCCGCCAGCAGCGTTGCCATCCATGACTCCGGCTGATTGCCGCAGCCTATCTCCATCAGGCTGCCCACGATATTGCGCACCATGTGATGCACAAAGGCGTTGGCTTTGATATCCACAATCACGTAAGCGCCCAGGCGCGTGACGTTGAGGTGAATCACGTTGCGCCACGGCGTGCGTGACTGACACTGCACCGCGCGGAACGAGGTGAAATCATTCTCGCCCAGCAGGCACTGCCCGGCTCGATGCATCTTCTCCGCATCCAGCGGATGATAAAAATGCGTCACGCCCTTCGCCAGCACAGCCGGACGCAGGCGCTGATTGTAGATCAGGTAGCGATAGCGTCGCGCCGTGGCGCTGAAACGGGCATGGAAATCGTCCGGCACCGCCTTTACCCAGCGGACTGCAATATCCGGCGGCAGATTGGCGTTGACGCCCAGCGTCCAGGCCCCATCCGGTCGCTGCGAGGTGGTGTCGAAATGCACCACCTGCCCGGTTCCATGCACGCCCGCATCGGTCCGGCCCGCGCAGAAAATGCTGACCGGATGGTCAGCCACTTTCGACAGGGCGCGCTCCACCTTCTCCTGCACGCTGCGGACTTCGTTCTGACGCTGCCAGCCATAGTAGTGGCTGCCGTCATACTCGATGCCGAGCGCCAGTTTGTGCGTCTGACCTTCTGACATGGTTACAGGTACTCCTGAACCAGTTTCTCGGCGGTTTTCACCGCCATCAGCGCGCCACCAAAGCGAATGTTATCCGCTACAGACCAGAACTGCAGCAGCTCCGGGATACCGTAGTCATTGCGCACGCTGCCAATGCTCAGCTCGCCATTGCCCGACGCATCCGTCACCGGTGTCGGCACCTCATCCTCTTCGCTCAGACGGATATCTGCCGCCAGCGCCAGTTCGGCACGCGCTTCTTCCGCCGAGAGCGGACGCAGGTTTTCGATGTGGACAATCTGCGCATTGCCGTAAAACACCGGCGCCTGCACGCTGCTGACCGCAATCGGTAAGCCTTCGTCCTGTAGCACCTTACGCACCTGATCGATCAGACGGCGCTCGCTCTCCACGCTGCCTTCGGCATCGGCCTGCTGTGGCATCAGGTTAAAGGCCAGCTGGCGACCGAAATGGTGCTCATCGGCCGGAATACCATTCAGCAGACGGGCACTTTCACCCGCCAGCGCATCCACGGCGACTTTGCCGTAGCTGGAGACGGAGAGCAGATTCGTCACCTGCAGACGCCCCAGGCCCGCCGCATCCACCAGCGGTTTAATGGCGGTCAGCAGCTGGCTCACCAGGTTATCGGCCACGCTGATAATGTTGCGATTGCGATAATCCGCCAGCACATGCGGGTTTACATCCGGCACCACCAGCGGCACGTCGGGTTCCAGCGCAAACAGCTCACTGCTGTCGATCACCAGACAGCCCGCGTTGGCCGCGTCGTCGGCGTAGCGCGCGGAGGCGTCACGTCCCGCGACGAAAAAGGCCAGCTGCGCCTGTGACCAGTCGAACGACTCTGCATTTTCAACCCGCAGCGAGCGGCCCTCGAAGCGTTTCGTTTCGCCCGCGCTGTTCTCGCTGGCCAGTAAATATAATTCACCAACCGGGAACTGGCGTTCCGCCAGCAGTTCCAGTACAGCGTTCCCTACTGCGCCTGTCGCGCCAAGTAGCGCAATATTCCAGCCGTCAGACATGTTGGTTTACTCCAGACAATGACATAAAAACAGAAGGCGGTGATATTCACCGCCCGGGGATTCAGATTTATCCCCCCCTTTAACCCGCCGTCCGATGGGGCGTCAGCACTGCGCACCGCGACCGTTCCGTCTTATTCCATACGGAAACAGCTGGCAGGCCCGCAGCCGGTATTATGTTGGGGAGAAGAGTGCATTAAAGCCCAGCTGATTCAGCATCGCCGCCGTGGCGGCATCATCACAGTTTACCTGCAGCGATGACCACTCGCGGCGCTCCTGATACTGCTTACGCAGGCGATCGAACTCACCGGGTTTTGCCGCCACTTTACGCAAGGGGGCATCATCGCGGCGCACATCATACACCAGATGCGCCAGGCGTTTCAGCGTTGGCTGATCCAGCGGGCCATTCAGGGTGATCTCGCTGAACTCCGGCACCGGCAGTAAAGTGCTGAGCGGCACCTGCTGCGGCTGACCGATAAAGTCGCACCAGGCTTCGAACACCTGGGTCGTGCCGCGCGCCTTGCCTTCCAGCGTGTAGCCCGCGATATGGGGCGTGGCGATATCGACCTTGTCCAGCAGCGCCAGCGAGAGATCCGGCTCCGGCTCCCAGACATCAAGCACCACGCTCAGATCGTGCCGCATGTTCAGCACCTCCAGCAGGGCGGCGTTGTCCACCACCGCGCCGCGACAGGCGTTAATCAGAATAGTATTGGGTTTCAGCCCCATCAGCAGCGCCGCATCGGCCAGATGCCAGCTCCTGTAGGGGCCCTCTTTAAACAGCGGCGTGTGGAACGTCAGGATATCGGCCTGCGCTGCCACGGCGTCCAGCGACAGAAACTCGCCTTCATCACCGCGATCGGCGCGCGGAGGATCGCACAGCAGGGTGCGGATGCCCCAGGCTTCCAGCCGCTTCTGCAGCCGCCCGCCAACATTGCCAACCCCCACAATCCCGACGGTACGATCGCGCAGCTGGAACCCATCACGTTCCGCCAGCAGCAGCAGCGCGGAGAAGACATACTCCACAACCGCGATGGCGTTGCAGCCGGGCGCTGCGGAGAACGCGACGCCTGCCCGCTGCAGTCCCGCCTCGTCGATATGATCGGTGCCTGCCGTGGCGGTGCCGACAAACTTCACCGGCGTGCCCGCCAGCAGCGCCTCATTAACCTGGGTGACGGAGCGCACCATCAGCCCCTGAGCGTCGGCCAGTTCTGCCACCGGCAGCGGACGCCCCGGCACCGCAACCACCTCGCCGGTCCGGCTGAACAGCTCACGGGCATAGGGCATATTTTCATCGACCAGAATTTTCACCACGGCTTTCCTGTCAGTTACATATGAGGGGGATTATTCTGGCACAAAGCGGCGCGTTAGCCTAACCGCGCGCGGTAGCGATCTGACGGTGTGCCTGCCTGCTCATGACGCAGAACGTAGCCTGACTGCGGCGTATCCATCGGCGGCTGCCTGGTGACTTGCAGGATCATTCTGTCCCCCTGACACATTATTTTGTCCGATATTCACTATCGGAATAAATCCGCAGAAGCGTACACTGCGCCTCTTTAAGGTTTCCGGAGCGTCAGCATGTTTTTTCTTTATCCGCTTGTTGCGGTCGTGATCTGGTCGATTAACTCGATTGTCAGCAAGCTTTCGGCCAGCGCGATCGATCCCTCGGCGATCTCATTCTATCGCTGGCTGCTGGCGCTGCTGGTGCTGACGCCGTTTGTGCTGCCTGGCGTCTGGCGCACGCGTCAGACGATTAAGCCGCATCTGTGGCGGCTGGCACTGCTCGGTCTGCTGGGAATGGCACTTTATCAGAGCCTGGCCTATTACGCCGCGCACAGCGTCAGCGCGCTCTTTATGGGGATTATTGGTGCGCTGATCCCGCTGTTTACGGTGCTGCTGAGCGTGGTGATCCTGCGGATTGCCCCGACGCTCGGGATCCTGCTCGGCAGTGTGATCTCCTTTACCGGCCTGGTGTGGCTGGTGAGCGAGGGCAACGTCACCCGGTTGCTGAGCCAGGGGCTGGGCAAGGGAGAACTGATGATGCTGGCCGCCTCGACTGCCTATGCGCTCTATGGCGTGCTGACCCGCCGCTGGGCGCTGCCGCTGCCGATCTGGCACAGCCTCTACGTACAGATTTTCTTTGGTGTGCTGCTGTTACTGCCAGGCTTCCTGCTGGCACCGACGATCGCACTGAACCTGCACAACCTGCCGCTGGTGCTGTTTGCCGGCCTGTTCGCCTCGATCATCGCGCCCTTTTTGTGGATCCACGGCGTGCAGCGCCTGGGGGCCAGCACCACCAGTATCTTTATGAATCTGATCCCGCTGTTTACCGCCCTGATCGCCGTGCTGTTTCTGCATGAACATCTGCACAGCTACCACTGGATTGGTGGCGGTCTGACCCTCGCTGGTGTGATCCTGGCGCAGCGGCTGCGTACTCCCCTCACCCGGCGAAAAGCGACTAACCTGCATCCGTTGTAAACCGTACCGTCACCCGCAGTCCGCCGAGTTGCGGACTGCGATCCAGCTGCAGGGTCGCGCCATGCCAGGCGCAGATATCCTGCACCAGCGCCAGGCCGATACCGGCGCCCGGCTGCATCCCGGCATTGTCCAGCCGCTGAAAAGGCTGTAACGCTTTCAGCTGCTCCGCCCCCTCGATGCCCGGCCCGCTGTCCTCAATTTCCAGCCCGCCCGCCCTTACCCGGGCGGTGACAATGCCGTGACAGGGGGTATATTTGATCGCGTTGTCCAGCAGATTGGCGCAGAGTTCGCCAATCAGCACGCCATCGCCCGCGATCAGGCTGCTCTCTTCTCCTTCATAGCCCAGATCGATCTGCCGGGTGCGGGCCGCCGTATAGCGGCTGAAGCAGGCGTCGCGCACGATGGCCGCCAGATCCACCCGCGTCATCGGTTTATCCTCGCCGTGACGCGCTTTGATGCGGGCTAACTGCAACAGCCGATCGGTCAGGACAATAGTCTCATCCAGCGTATGGCGCATACCGAGCAGACTCTCCTGCCAGGCTTCGGGACGTTCACTGCTGAGCGCAACGCTGACCTGCGTTTTCAGGATGGTGAGCGGCGTCCGCAGCTGGTGCGCCGCGTCAGCACTGAAACGATCCTGGCGCGCCAGCAGCCCCCGCAACCGGGCAAGATAGCGGTTAAAGGCGATGATCAGCGGTTGCAGTTCCGACCAGGGCAGCGAGGGAAGTGGCGTCAATTCACCGCCGTCGCGCTGTAACACGGTGCGGGACAGCCGCCGCAGCGGGCGCAACACCCGGCGCAGCATCAGGCCCGCCAGCAGCAGTGTCATCAGTACCAGTCCGCTCTGGCTGATCAGCGCGGTTCGCATCAGCCCGCGGGCAAACTCCTGCCGGGAGTGAATGGTTTCGGCCACCAGCACCAGCGCCATGCCATCCACACCTGACTCGCTCACCGGCTGCCAGAGTGCTGCAACCCGGATGCGTTGCTGGTGATAGCGGCCGTCATAGAAGTGCACCAGCGCCGGATAGGCAGTGGACATTTTGCTGGTGATGGGGATCGGCGGCAGGTCGTTGTAACCGGATAACGTTTTGCCCTCCGGGGAGATCACCTGGTAGAAGAGCTGATCGTTCATGTTGCGCTCAAAACTGTCGAGCACGACCCAGGGGACATCCACCTCCAGATGCTGCCGCCGCACCACCAGCCGCTCCGCCACCGTCCGGGCGGACGCCAGCAGCGAGCGATCGTAAGCCTGATTCGCGGCCGCCAGCCCGCTCTGATAGTGGGTGTAAACCGACAGCGCCCAGAGCAACAGCAGCGGCAGGCCAAACCAGGCCAGCAGCTCACCCCGCAGCGAATGCGTCAGCCGCATGGCAGCGTTTCCAGGCTGTAGCCCAGCCCGCGCAGCGTCACGATCGCCACATCGCTGCCTGCCAGTTTTTTTCTGACGCGGTGCACGTAAAGCTCGATACTCTCCGGGCTGGCTTCATCCGCCAGGCTGAAGGTCTGCTCATAGAGAAACTGCCGGGAGACCGGCCGGCCATGACGCTGCATCAGCGTCGTCAGGACGCTCGATTCGCGCGGCGTCAGCGCCAGCGGCCTGTCGGCCAGCAGGAAATAGCCTTCGCTGTCCAGCCTCAGCTGGCCCAGCGACTGATTCTGCGGGGTCTGACTCTGACTGCGCCGCAGCAGCGCCCGTAGCCGCGCTTCCAGCTCATCCAGCTCAAAGGGTTTGGTCAGGTAGTCATCCGCGCCCAGGTTCAGGCCGCGCACCCGATCGTCCAGCGCACTGTGCGCGGTCAGCAACAGCACCGGCACGCTCTGACCCCGCCGCCGCAGACGGGTCAGCACCTCCAGGCCATCGATCCGAGGCAGAGAGACATCCAGCACCACCAGCGCATAGGCTTCACACTGCAACGCGTGATCGGCCGCCACGCCATCCGCTACCCAGTCAACCGCAAACCCTTTTTGCGTCAGCGCCTTCTGCAGCCAGCGCGCCAGGTCAGCCGTATCTTCCACCAGTAAGAGACGCATATCACATCCTGTTATTAAATCCGCTCCCTGAAAGGTAAATGAAAGGTAGCTGTCTTAACAATTCGATAACGCTGATGTTTCAGCAGCAATCACACTCTGGATGAATGAATGGAGCCTGCAATGAAAAAATTAATGCCTGCCGCCCTCGCCACCACCCTGCTGACGCTGATGGCGACCCATGCCGTCGCCGCAGAGGGGCCGGGCCGCACCGAATGTATCGCGCCCGCGAAACCCGGCGGCGGTTTTGATCTGACCTGCAAACTGTTGCAGGTCTCACTGCAGGAAACCGGCCAGATTAAGACGCCGATGCGCGTCACCTACATGCCCGGCGGCGTCGGTGCGGTCGCCTATAACGCCATTATCGCCCAGCGTCCGGCCGAAGCGGGCACCGTTGTCGCCTTCTCCGGCGGCTCGCTGCTTAACCTCTCTCAGGGCAAATTTGGCCGCTATACCGTTGACGACGTGAAGTGGCTGGCGGCCGTCGGCACCGATTACGGCATGGTGGCGGTGCGTGATGACGCGCCGTGGAAAACCCTGGGTGAGCTGATGGCGGCTATGAAAGAAGATCCCACCAAAGTGGTGGTGGGTGCCGGAGCGTCCATCGGCAGCCAGGACTGGATGAAGACCGCGCTGCTGGCACGCGAAGCCGGTATCGATCCCCGCAAGATGCGCTATGTCGCCTTTGAGGGCGGCGGTGAGCCGGTGACGGCGCTGCTCGGCAACCACATTCAGGTGGTCTCCGGTGACATGAGTGAAATGGTGCCGCACCTGCAGGGCGGCAAAATGCGGGTGCTGGCCGTGATGTCCGATCAGCGTCTGCCGGGCCAGCTGGCGGAGGTGCCGACCGCCAAAGAGCAGGGTTTTAACATCGTCTGGCCGGTGATCCGCGGCTACTACTTGGGTCCCAAAGTCAGCGATGCCGATTATCAGTGGTGGGAAGAGGCGTTCAAAAAGATGACAGAGACGCCGGAGTTCAAAAAGCAGCGCGACCTGCGCGGCCTGTTCGAGTTTAACCTGACCGGTCAGGCGCTCGACAGCTACGTGAAGAAGCAGGTGGCAGATTACCGTGAGCAGGCAAAATCCTTTGGCCTGGCCAAATAACAAATAACGGGAGCAGATGATGAGCGATCGTATTTTTGCTGCCCTGTGGCTGGCACTGTGCCTCGGCGGCATGGTGGTGGCCTGGCAGATTCAGAGTGAATACAGTTACGAACCGGTGGGGCCGCGTCCGTTCCCGATGGCGATCCTGGGCCTGATGGCTATCTGCGCCGTGCTGATGCTTTTTCGTAAACCGGACACTATTCAGTGGCCTGCCAGCGGCACCCTGAAACGGCTGGCGGCGCTGGCGGTGATGATGATGCTCTATGGCTGGCTGTTCGAGACGCTGGGCTTTGCCATCTGCACGACGCTGCTGACCTTTGGCATTGGCCTGCTGTTTGGCGCGCGCTGGTGGGCCGCCGCGCTGGCCGGGCTGGTGATGGGCACCTCACTGTTTTACGCATTTGACCGTCTGCTGGAAGTCACGCTTCCGGTCGGCAGCTGGCTGAGTTAAGGAGAGCATCATGGATACCTGGTCCTTTTTAATGCAGGGCTTTGCCGTCGCCATGACGCCAGAGAATCTGCTGATTGCCCTGATCGGCTGCTTTATCGGCACCATCGTCGGCCTGCTGCCTGGTCTCGGCCCGATTAACGGGGTGGCGATTCTGATGCCGCTGGCGTTTGCGCTGCACCTGCCGGCCGAATCGGCGCTGATCCTGCTGGCAACGGTTTACATCGGCTGTGAATATGGAGGGCGAATCTCCTCGATTCTGCTCAACGTGCCGGGCGATGCCGGAGCCATCATGACCGCGCTGGATGGTTACCCGATGGCGCAACAGGGCAAAGCGGGCGTTGCCCTCTCCATCTCGGCGGTCAGCTCCTTTATCGGCTCCACCATCGCTATCCTGGGGATCATTCTGTTTGCTCCGCTGCTGGCCAGCTGGTCGCTGGCGTTCGGCCCGGCAGAATATTTTGCCCTGATGGTGTTCGCCATCGCCTGCCTGGGCAGCATGATGAGCCACAATCCGCTGAAGTCGTTCCTTGCCGCCTTAATCGGCCTGGGCATGGCGACGGTCGGGGTGGATGCGAATACCGGCGTCTACCGCTTTACCTTCGAAAGCGTCCACCTCTCCGACGGCATTCAGTTTGTGGTCGTCGTAATTGGCCTGTTCTCGGTGAGTGAAATTCTGCTGATGCTGGAATCCACCAGCAGTGGTCAGAAGGCGGTGCGGGCCAGCGGCCGCATGATGTTCAACATGAAAGAGGCGGCGATGGCAACCGGTGCAACGCTGCGCTCCTCCTTCCTGGGCTTTTTTGTCGGCGTTCTGCCGGGTGCCGGTGCGACCATCGCCAGCGCCATCGCCTATATGACGGAGAAAAAAATCAGCGGCAGTGACCAGTTCGGTAAAGGTGATATTCGCGGCGTGGCCGCCCCGGAAGCGGCAAACAACGCCTCCGCCTGTGGCTCCTTTATCCCGATGCTGACGCTGGGGATCCCTGGCTCCGGCACGACGGCGGTGATGGTCGGCGCCCTGACGCTCTATAACATCACGCCGGGGCCGGCGATGTTTGTCGAGCAGCCGGATATCGTCTGGGGTCTGATCGCGGCACTGCTGATTGGCAACGTTATGCTGCTGGTGATGAACATTCCGATGATCAACGTCTTCGCCCGCATGCTGAGCATCCCGCTCTGGTTCCTGGTGCCAGCCATCGCCGCGATTTCCGCCGTGGGCGTTTATGCCGTGCACAGCACCACCTTCGATCTGCTGCTGATGGTCGGCCTGGGGATATTCGGTTATATCCTGCGCAAAATGGACTTCCCGATGTCGCCTCTGATCCTGGGCTTTGTGCTGGGTGAAATGCTGGAGCAGAACCTGCGCCGCGCCCTGTCGATCAGTAACGGCAATCTGGTGATCCTGTGGGAAAGCCTGATTTGCAAAGTGCTGCTGGTGCTGGCGATTGCAGTCCTGCTTGTCCCGCCACTCTGGAAACGCTGGCGTCGTCATCGCCTGAAGCTGGCGGAAGAGTAAATCTCGCATCAAACAGATGTCCCCCGTGGGATTTCACGGGGGCTTTTGCTATCATGGCCTATTCTTATTCCGGCGCACCCCACGCTGTTCTGTTTTTCCAAGGAATCCGCCATGCAACCTCTCAGCGGCCCCGGTGTGCCGGTCGGCGATCGTTCATCTGTCAATCCGCAAACCGGCGCGTCACGTCACGGTTCGGTGGCTGGTGAGCAGCCGCTCTCCCCTGCTCAGCGCACCACCTTAGAACGTCTGATCGTGCGTATCTCTTCGCTCAGCAATCTCAAAGCGCCTGAACTCTGGGCGGGTGTGCGGCATGAGGTCGGCGTGAAGAGCGAAGCTGAGTTGCAGTCGCGCCACTTTCCCCTAGCGGAACAGTACCTTAACAGCCGTCTGACCCAGGCCCAGAACGGGCATGCCACGCGTCAGCTGATGACCCAGCTCACCGAACTGCTGCCAAAAGGCAACAACCGTCAGGCGGTCAGCGATTTTATCCGTCAGCAGTTTGGTCAGACCGTGCTGAGCGCACTGAGTCAGGATCAGCTGCGCCAGGTGCTGACCATGCTGCAGAACGGGCAGATGACGATCCCGCAGCCGCAGCAGATCCGCGTCAGCGATCGCACCCTGCTGCCTGCTGAACACCATACGCTGAACCAGCAGGTCATTCGTCTGGCGGCTGCTACCGGTGAATCAACCGGCAAGCTGTGGTCGGCGGCACTGAAGCTGGTGAATCTGACCAGCGGCGACCCGATCCCGTCGCGCCACTTTCCGCTGCTGACCCAGTATCTGCAGGTGCGCCAGACGCTGAGCCAGCAGAGCGCACCGACGCTGCAACTGCTGGAAGCGTCCCTGAAACAGCCGCTGGATAAGCAGGAGCAGAGTCAGCTGGAGGAGTACAGCCAGCAGCGTTTCCAGGCGACGCCGCAGACTGTGCTCACCGTGACCCAGACGCAGGATCTGCTTAACTTCCTGTTCAGCCGTCGCGCTGAGCGGGCAGAAAAGCTGCATGAGCAGCCGCTGGCGCCCGGCGAGATCAGGCCGCAGCCGATCTGGTCGCCGTTTGTCGCCTCCCTGCCCGCGGGCCTGCAACCTCTGGCTCAGCGTCCCCTGCTGGGCCTGTTTGTCGCGCTGTTAGTCATCTTCCTGCTCTGGCTGGTGTTCTGAATCAGCAGCCGCAGGATGCCGCAGGCCCGGAAACGGGCCATTCGCCCGCCGCCTCCCCCCACGTCAGCGGATGACCCTCCCGTTTCCAGAAATCCAGCCCGCCAGTCAGCTCCTTGACCTGAAATCCCAGCGAAGCCAGCTTCAGGGCCGCTTTGGTCGAGCCGTTGCAGCCGATGCCGTCACAATAGGTGACATAGACTTTGCTGCGGTCGAGCCGGGCCGTGGTCTCCGCGTTCATGCTGCGATGCGGGAAGTTAATCGCGCCGCTGATGTGCCCGGCGCGATAGGCGTCCGGGGCGCGCGCATCGATCACCACGATCCCGGTGCACTGCTGCCCTAAGTCTTCCGCCAGATCCCAGGCATCGGTGTAGTAAGTGAGTTTTGCCTGTAAATACGCCAGGCTTTCCTGCGGCGTTGCGGCCGCTGTGCGTAAAACTGATGACATCGCGCTTCTCCTGTTGTGGTGAACGACCAGTTTAGGGCAAATTGGACTGCTTTCTGATACCCATTCCCCATCAGGTATAAGACCCATATGAGCTCTCCGCTGTTACAGCTTTTTCAGCATCAGACGAGCGGCGGCGTGCGGGAACGTCTCTGCGCCACACTGCGGCTGGCAATCCACCGTCACCATCTGCACGCCGGGCAGCAGTTGCCTTCCAGCCGACAGCTGGCGCAGGACCTGCGACTCTCCCGCGTCACGGTGGAGGCGGCTTACGGGCAGCTGGAGAGTGAAGGCTATCTGCGACGCGAGACAGGCCGTGGCACCTTTGTTGCCATTACCGTTCCCGTCAGCCCGCCGTCGTCGCCGGTCCGCCCTCAGCCTGCCCGGTTCTCGGCGCGAGGCCGGCAGGTGCTGGCGACCGGCGGCTGTCAGGATCCCCCTTTTCCCCATGCGTTTGCCGCCGGTTCGCCGGAGTTGCGCGCGTTTCCTCACGATCTCTGGCGGCGGTTAACCAGCAGCGTGCAGCGCAGCCTGGGCAGTGCTGCCATGGGGTATGGCGACCCGTGCGGCTATCTGCCGCTGCGCAGCGCCCTCGCCGATTATCTGTCGCTTGCCAGGGGCGTCGTGTGCCAGCCGGAGCAGGTCATCATTCTAACCAGTTCGCAGCAGGCACTACAGCTGCTGGCTATGATGCTGGTCGATCCGGGTGATGAGGTGTGGATGGAGGAGCCCGGTTATCCCGGCGCCCGCAATGCGTTTCTGGCCGCAGGCGCGCAGGTGCGCGGCATTGAGGTGGACGCTGAAGGTGCCCTGCCCGCCAGCGGCAGCGCAAAGCTGATGTACCTGACCCCCTCGCATCACTATCCCACGGGCGTCACGCTGAGCCTGCCACGACGTCTGGCGTGGCTGGCGTGGGCGCAGCGCCACCAGAGCTGGCTGATCGAGGACGATTATGACAGCGAATTTCATTACGACGAACGTCCCATTCCGGCGCTACAGGGCCTGGATCGCTGTCAGCGGGTGATCACGCTGGGCACCTTTTCTAAGTCGCTGTTTCCTTCATTGCGGCTGGCCTGGATGGTGGTTCCGCCCGCGCTGATTACCCCTCTCGGCCAGGCGCGCAGCGTGCTGGACGGCCACAGTGCCCTGCTGTCACAGGCGATCACCGCCGCTTTTCTGCAACAGGGACACTTCGCCAGCCATCTGCGGCTGATGCGGCAGCTCTATCACAGTCGTCGGGATCTTCTGCTGGCGCAGATTACGCAGCGGCTGTCACCCTGGCTCACCCCGATGGCCAGCGGCGGCGGCCTGCAGGTCACGGTGAAACTGCAGCAGCAGGCACCAAAGGAGGAGGTGCGACTCACGGCGCTGGCGGCACAACGGGGTCTGCTGCTGCCGCGTCTGAGCCCGCTCTATGCCGGGCCCATGCCCCAGCAGGGCTGGATCCTGGGCTTTGCGGCGCTGACGCCGGACGAGATCGTGGCAGGATGCGAAAAATTGTCAGAGCTGCTGCAGGCGGGTTAAGGCGGAGCGTGAAACAGGTGCGGGGAGGGAGCGTTCAGACGGATGCGCCCTACGCCAGGTGAAACGTCAATGTGACAGCGAAGCGCGCGGCGGCGGGCAAATAAAAAGGGCCGGCAGGCCGGCCCTTCTCTGTCCTGACGTAACGATTACGCCTGATATTTACGCATGGTCAGCGTAGCGTTGGTGCCACCGAAGCCGAAGCTGTTGGACATCACCGTGGTCAGCTCTTTTTCCATCGGCTGGGTGACGATATTCATGCCTTCCGCCGCCGCATCGAGTGAACTGATGTTGATGCTTGGCGCGATAAAGCCATGTTCCAGCATCAGCAGTGAGTAGATCGCCTCCTGCACGCCCGCCGCACCCAGTGAGTGACCGGTCATAGCTTTGGTTGCAGAGATGTATGGCGTGTTGTCGCCGAACACTTCACGGATGGCACCCAGCTCTTTCACGTCACCCACCGGCGTGGAGGTGCCGTGACTGTTCAGATAGTCGATTGGGGTATCCACACCGTTCATCGCCATCTTCATACAGCGCACTGCGCCTTCGCCTGACGGCGCAACCATGTCTGCACCGTCGGAGGTTGCACCGTAACCGACGATTTCGGCATAGATGTGCGCACCACGGGCCAGCGCATGCTCCAGCTCTTCAACCACAACCATGCCACCGCCACCGGCGATAACAAAGCCGTCGCGCTCGTTATCATAGGTGCGTGACGCTTTTTCTGGCGTGTCGTTGTAGCGGGTAGAGAGTGCGCCCATCGCATCGAACTCACAGGCCATTTCCCAGCACAGCTCTTCGCCGCCACCGGCAAAAACGATATCCTGTTTGCCCAGCTGAATCTGCTCAACCGCGTTACCGATGCAGTGCGCAGAGGTGGCACAGGCGGAGCTGATCGAGTAGTTTACGCCATGAATTTTAAAGGGCGTGGCGAGGCAGGCAGAGACACCGGAAGCCATCGCCTTAGTCACGACATAGGGACCCACGGCTTTCAGACCACGCGGGCTGCGCATGGCGTCGGCACCAAAGACCTGAAAACGTGGCGAACCGCCGCCTGAACCTGCAATCAGACCCACGCGCGGGTTGCTCTGATACATTTCAGCGCTGAGACCGGAATCTTTAATCGCTTCTTCCATGGAGAGATAAGCATAGATGGACGCATCACTCATAAAACGCACAACTTTGCGATCGATGAGGCCGGTGGTATCTAATTTAACGTTACCCCAGACGTGACTACGCATGCCGGAATCTTTCATCTCTTCAGAAAAGGTGATGCCAGAGCGTCCTTCACGCAGAGATGACAGCACTTCCTGCTGGTTATTACCAATACTGGAAACGATCCCTAAGCCAGTAATCACAGCACGTTTCATTCAATCTTCCTCATCCACTTCTTCTTAATTGGCATGCACTCTAGCGTACACTTGTACGCCGAACAAGTCCGATCAGCTATTTCCTTTTGTAAATTTGCGTCATGTCACGCGGGTCGTTAGAATCGCGCCACTGCCTGAAAAATGAGCCTTTGCCGTGAAATTAACCCCGGTTGAACATGCACAGCTAAACTGGAATGAACAGGGTACACCTGTTTCCCGAGCGTTTGATGACGTCTATTTCTCCAATGACAACGGTCTGGAGGAGACGCGCTATGTCTTCCTCGGCGGGAACGGTTTTCCCCAACGTTTTGCTGCGCATCCACGCGACCTGCTGATCGTGGCGGAAAGCGGATTCGGCACCGGCCTCAATTTTCTGACACTGTGGCAGGCGTTTGACACCTTCCAGCGTGAACAGCCGGATGCCACCCTCCGACGGCTGCATTTTATCAGCTTTGAAAAATTCCCCCTGACCCGCGCCGATCTGGCGGCGGCCCATCAGCACTGGCCTGAACTGGCACACTGGGCCGGGGCGCTGCAGGCGCAGTGGCCTGCCGCCCTGCCCGGCTGTCAGCGGCTGCTGTTTGATGGCGGCCGCGTCACGCTGGATCTCTGGCTGGGGGATATAAACGCGCTGAGGGATCAGCTGGATGAAAGTCTGCATCGCCAGGTGGATGCCTGGTTCCTGGATGGGTTTGCCCCCTCGAAGAACCCCGATATGTGGACGCCAGAGCTGTTCGGCATGATGGCAAGGCTGACGCGGCCGCAGGCGACCTTTGCTACCTTCACCGCCGCCGGTTTTGTGCGGCGCGGGCTGCAGCAGGCGGGCTTTGAGGTTATCCGTCGCAAAGGATTTGGCCCCAAGCGGGAGATGCTGTGCGGCACACTGCAGGATGCGCCTTTACTGCGCTGCCCGCAGCCGTGGTATCACCGTCGCGCCGCTGAACAGCGCGAGGTGGCCCTGATTGGCGGTGGCGTTGCCAGTGCCACCCTGGCGCTGGCGCTGCTGCGTCGTGGCTGGCGGGTGACGCTCTATTGTGCCGATGAAGCGCCTGCACTGGGTGCCTCCGGCAACCGTCAGGGGGCGCTCTATCCGCTTCTTAACCAGCACGATCCAGCCCTGGCGACCTTCTTTCCGGCGGCCTTTGGCTTCGCCCGGCGGTGCTATGACCAGCTGAACGTCAGCTATGAACACGCCTGGAGCGGCGTGCTACAGCTGGGCTGGGATGAGAAGAGCCGTAAAAAGATCGATCAGATGCTGTCGATGGGGCTGCCTGAGACGATCGCCCATCGTGTCAATGTCGCTGAGGCAGAAAGGCTGGCGAATGTTAAACATGGTCATGAGGGTATTTTCTATCCGCAGGGCGGCTGGCTCTCACCGGCTGAACTGACCACAGCGATGCTGGCCTGGGGCGAAACCCAGGGTCTGCGCATTCACTGGCTGCACCGTGTCGAGGCGCTTTCACGCGAAGATGAACAGTGGACGCTGACCTTCCGCGATCGTCCGGCGGTTCGCCACACCAGCGTCGTGCTGACGAACGGTCACACGATTGCTGACTTTATCCAAAGCGCCCCGCTGCCGACCTATGCGGTGGCCGGTCAGGTCAGCCACGTTCCTTCTACGCCGGGCCTCGATGCGCTGCAGACGGTGCTCTGCTACGACGGCTATCTGACGCCTGTCAGCCCGCAGTTTGGAACGCACTGCATTGGTGCCAGCTACCGTCGGGGCGAGACGGCCACCGATTATCGCGAAGCGGATCAGCAGGAGAACCGCAGTCGCCTGGTGCGTTGTCTGCCGGACGGCGAGTGGGCCAGAACCGTCGATGTCAGTGACGGCGAAGCGAGAATGGGCGTGCGCTGCGCATCGCGCGATCACCTGCCGATGGTGGGCAGCGTACCCGATTATGCGGCGACGCTGGCGCAGTATGCCGACCTGCAGGCTACACTGGCCAGCGGCGGTGAGGTCGCTGAGGCACCCGATCTGCCGGGCTTGTTTATCGCTGGCGCGCTGGGTTCACGCGGCCTGTGCAGTGCACCGCTGGTGGCCGAAGTGCTGGCAGCCCAGCTGGCGGGCGAACCGCAGCCGCTGGATGCTGCGACATTGGCGGCGCTCAATCCGAATCGTTACTGGGTCAGAAAATTACTGAAGGGAAAAGCAGTCTGACAGACGCATCGGGCGGCACGCCGCCCGACACGATTTACGCGGAAATCTGACGAGCCTGAACGAACAGGTTATCCCACATGCCGACGACCAGGGCCTGGTCGCGCGGCGAGAGTTCACCGGCGGCAATGGCATTTTGCAGGCTGCGTGACACCTGGATCTGCAGCGCCTCCGGGGTGTGTTCATCCAGCTGCTCGACTTCCGCGACCGCCAGAGTCAGGTGCCCGCGCAGATAACCGCTGGCGAACAGCTCATCGTCGCTGGCATGATCAACCATGTCGTCAATCAGGGCCAGAATACGCGCTTCAAATTCTGCGATCATCTCAATTCCTCTTTTAATCATGCCTTGCTGCATCACAGATCGTCCGGCCAGGGAAACTGTGACGCGGTTAATGGCGGTCTGCCATAAAATTCCGCCAGGGCGGTAATAAAACGCGCGGGACGAGCGGGAATGCCCGACGCCAGATAACTCATCACCTGAGCATGTACCTTACGCTGAAACGCAATGCGATCCGGCTCACAATCTCCATCGAGATTGTCACAACTCACGTTGAAGGGAAAGCCTGCCGCGGTACAAAACATCCACTCCAGCGCCTGCGGCTTCACTTCGACCGCTTCAAACTGGCTCTGCGTCTGTGCATCGCGGCCATCCGGGCAATACCAGTAGCCAAAATCGACCAGCCTGCGACGGGCTTCCCCGGCGATGCACCAGTGAGAGATTTCATGCAGGGCGCTGGCGTAAAAGCCGTGGGCGAAGACCACCCGGTTCCACGGCGACGTTTCGTCAGCGGGAAGATAGATGGGTTCATCGTCGCCTTTAATTAGACGGGTCTGAAATTCATCGCTGAAGCAGCGATCGAACAGCGTAATCAGCTGTTCGTAATGATGGGTCGGGTTCATGACGGTATCACGCGAAAAGTTACGATTGCAGCGTGGCAAGCCAGGCCATAACGGCGCTGCCGTGGCTGTCCCACAATAATTTCATGCTCATGACGGCGGAGACAATCACCACCATCGGGCGGATCAGTTTCTGTCCGCGGCTCAGCACCAGCCGGGCGCCCATGCGTGCGCCACAGAACGCACCGAGCATCATAATCAGACCGGTTCCCCAGACAACTTTGCCGCCAAACATAAAGAACAGCAGGCTGCCCACGTTGGAGGTGAAGTTAAGCACCTTGGCATGGGCAGTCGCTTTGGCGAGGTTGTAGCCGCAGAGCGTGACAAACGCCAGCGCATAGAAGGAGCCTGCTCCGGGTCCGAAAAATCCGTCGTAAAATCCAATCGCCCCGCCGCCGACCAGCGCATAGGCAAGGCCGTGCAGGCGGCGCGTCTGATCCACTTCCCCCAGGCGGGGCATCAGCAGGAACCACAGGCCGATAGCGATTAAAAACAGCGGCAGCATCTGGCGCAGGAAATCAGCCTGCAGGCGCTGGATCAGGATCGCCCCCAGCACCGAGCCCAGCAGCGTCATGGCGATGTTCAGCCACTGCTCATTGAGTTTGACGGCACCGCGCCGGACAAAATAGAGGCTGGCGGAGAACGATCCGCCAACCGACTGCAGTTTATTGGTCGCCAGCGCCTGAGCCGGAGAGAGACCCGCAGCCAGCAGCGAAGGCACGGTCAGTAACCCGCCGCCACCCGCGATGGAATCGATAAAACCGGCGAGCATAGCGATTAAAAACAGCAGCCCGACCAGCAGCGGGCTGACCACAAACCAATCCATGGAATCCCTTACAGTAGATGTTTATCCAGCAGGGCCTGACAGGCAGGCGGAAGCGGTGGCGGCTCGCGTTTCACGGGCGCACCGGAACCCGGCTGCTTCGGCAGGAACCAGCTCTGCAACTCGGCACCACAGCCGTCACCCACAGGCGGTTCTGGCTGCTCTTCACAGCCCGGACTGCCCGCCGGGCAGCGCAGCCGCACATGCATATGGGCGCGATGCGCGAACCACGGACGCACTTTTCGCAGCCATGCCCGGTCGCTTCCGGCATCGGCACACAGCTGCTTTTTGATCGCCGGATTGACGAAAATGCGTGTGACTTCATCATCTTTCGCAGCCAGTTTGATCAGGCTATCGATTTCCGGCTGCCAGTGGCGGGCAATCACATTGCGATCGCCCGGCCCCACCAGATCCAGCGGCTGCGGCTTCAGCAGCTGCTGCGCGCTCCAGCGGGTTTTCGGCAGCTGCAGCCAGATATCGACGTCGAGCCCGGTCTGGTGGCTGGCGTGACCGCTGCTGAAGCGGCCACCTGCTGCCATCCCCATATCGCCGATCAGCACATTGCCCAGCTGCAGGTTGTGCACCTGGTTACTGAGTCGCTGAATAAACTGAATCAGATCGGGATGACCGAAATAGCGACGCTGATCCTGACGCATCACCTGATAGTGAGGCGAATTGAGCGGCAACGCCTCGGCGCCGACAATGCAGCCGTTGGCGAAGCCACCGATGGACTGCGGTGCGCCGCTGATAGGCTGCTGAATTCGCTGCCACGGCGTGGCTGCCAGGCTGGAGGCGCTGACCAGCAGCGCGCTCAGGATAAGCAGGAGTCTCTTCATCCCATCACCAGCGCGGCACGGTGCTGTTGACGTCACCGTTCTGCGCCCGCTGGCGCAGCAGATGATCCATCAGGACGATCGCCATCATCGCCTCGGCGATCGGCACAGCGCGGATCCCGACGCAGGGATCGTGGCGGCCTTTGGTGATCATCTCCACCTCTTCGCCGTCACGGGTAATGGTTTTGCCCGGTACGGTGATGCTGGAGGTCGGTTTCATCGCCAGGTTGGCGCTGATGGTCTGGCCGCTGCTGATGCCGCCCAGAATGCCGCCCGCATGGTTACTCTGGAAACCCTCGCGGCGGATTTCGTCGCGATGCTGGCTGCCGCGCTGGTTCACGACGGCAAAACCGTCACCGATTTCGACCCCTTTCACCGCATTGATGCTCATCAGCGCATGCGCCAGATCGGCATCCAGACGATCAAACACCGGCTCGCCCAAGCCCGGCGGCACGTTGTCCGCCATCACCGTGACTTTTGCGCCAATGGAGTCGCCCTCTTTTTTCAGGCCACGCATCAACTCATCCAGCGCCTCCAGCTTGTCGGCATCCGGGCAGAAGAACGGGTTCTGTTCAACAATGCTCCAGTCCTTCAGCTCGCAGGCGACGTCACCGATCTGCGCCAGATAGCCGCGCACCACCACGCCATGCTTCATCTGCAGATACTTTTTGGCAATCGCCCCCGCCGCCACGCGCATCGCGGTTTCGCGCGCTGACGAGCGGCCACCGCCACGATAGTCGCGCTGACCATATTTCTGTTCGTAGGTGTAATCAGCATGGCCCGGACGGAAGAGATCTTTAATGGCACCGTAATCCTGCGACCGCTGATCGGTGTTCTCAATCAGCAGGCCGATGGAGGTGCCGGTGGTGACCCCTTCAAAAACACCCGACAAAATTTTCACCTGATCCGGCTCGCGGCGCTGTGTGGTGTAGCGCGAGGTGCCAGGACGACGACGATCGAGATCGTGCTGGATATCGGCTTCCGTCAGCGGAATGCCCGGCGGCACGCCGTCAACGATACAGCCCAGCGCCAGACCGTGGGATTCGCCAAAGGTGGTTACTCGAAAAAATTGCCCGATGCTGTTTCCGGCCATGCTGTTTCCTTGTCAGAGTTCGGCGGGCGAGGCGTCGCCCCACTTTTAGTCTTTGTAAAAAGAGAAATGGTGTTGTGCGTCGACGATCTGCTGGCGCGTCAGGGTAAAGACACCATCCCCGCCGTTGTCGAATTCCAGCCAGGTGAACGGCACATCAGGATACTGCTCGATCATGTGCACCATGCTGTTGCCCACTTCGCAGACCAGAACGCCCTGCTCGCTGAGGTAGTCAGGCGCGCAGGCCAGAATGCGGCGCACCAGCTTCAGGCCGTCGCTGCCGGCCGCCAGACCAAGCTCCGGCTCGTGGCGATATTCGTTCGGCAGATCGTCCATATCTTCCGCATCCACATAAGGCGGATTGGTGACGATCAGATCATATTTCAGCGGCGGCAGTTCACGGAACAGGTCGGCGCGGATTGGCGTAACCTGATGGATAAGGCCATGCTCTTCGATGTTCTGCTCGGCCACCGCCAGCGCACCGGTAGAGATATCAACCGCATCGACTTCCGCTTCCGGGAAGGCGTAGGCGCAGGCGATCGCGATACAGCCGCTGCCGGTACACATATCAAGAATATGACGCGGTGGTGTGCTGACCAGACCGGCAAAGCGGTTCTCTATCAGTTCGCCGATGGGTGAACGCGGCACCAGCACGCGCTCATCCACAAAAAATTCGTGGCCGCAGAACCAGGCTTTGTTGGTCAGATAGGCGACCGGGATGCGCTCGTTGACGCGACGGATCACGCGTTCAACGATTAAGAGACGTTCGCTGGCGGTCAGACGCGCATTGCGCATATCTTCAGGAATATCCAGCGGCAGCCAGAGTGACGGCAGGACCAGTTGAACGGCTTCGTCCCAGGGGTTATCTGTGCCATGCCCGTACCAGATTCCGGCAGCGGAAAAGCGGCTGACCGCCCAGCGCAGCATGTCCTGAATAGTGTGCAGTTCGTTCACTGCCTCATCGACGAAAATTTTGTCCACGTAGCCCTCCGCAGGCCTTTTGCTAAATCGGCCAGTAGTGTGCCATGAAGCCGGAGAGAATTCAGCGCAGCGAGGTGAAAAAGCTGACAATTAATCATACTTAACGGTAAGGTATCGGCTCTGCTGTGTGACAGCCTTTTCTGATATGACTGACCTGCCATGAGTAAAAAAACGCCCTTAAGCCCGGATGATCAGGCGCTGTTTCGCCAGTTAATGACTGGCACGCGTCAGTTAAAACAGGACACTTTTGTCCATAAAGCGCCAGTAAAAACGCGCCAGGTGCCGATAAAACGTCTGCTTTCAGAGCAGGCGGACAACAGCCACTACTTCTCGGATGAGTTTCAGCCGCTGCTGTCGACCGAAGGCGCAACCCGCTATGTGCGCGCCGACGTCAGCCACTTTGAGCTGAAAAAACTGCGGCGCGGCGACTACACGCCGGAAATTTTCCTCGACCTGCACGGCCTGACACAGCAGCAGGCCAAGCAGGAGCTGGGCGCTCTGATCGCCGCCTGCCGCCGTGAACATCTGTTCTGCGCCAGCGTTATGACCGGTCATGGAAAACATATTCTGAAGCAGCAGACGCCGCTCTGGCTGGCCCAGCATCCGTGGGTGATGGCTTTTCATCAGGCACCGAAACTGTTCGGCGGCGACGCCGCGCTGCTGGTGCTGATTGAAATTGAGGAGTGGCAACCGCCCGTGTTGCCTTAAGAAGAGGGCCGGTGTTAGCGGCCCGGCGGGATCAGATAGCTTTGGCCAGCTTTTTCGGACTGACCTGCCAGAGCAGTTTGCCGGCATGCTCTGCAGGGTCAAACTCTACGCAGGCGATCGCAGACGTGGCAAACATCGGCGGTGCTTCCTGCGGGCAGAGCTCAGAGACTAAATAGCCAACCAGCGGCAGGTGTGAGATCACCAGAGCCGATTTCACGCCTTCGTTCGCCAGCATCTGCAGATAGCAGCCGACGCGTTCGGGATCGCCACCCGGCGTTAACTCCGGCAGCACATCCTGATTTTCAGGCAGGGAGAAGGCTTCACGCACGGTAGCGAGCGTCTGCTGCGCGCGTAAATAGGGACTCACCAGGACACGCTCAATTTCCGGCGTCTGGCTGTTCAGCCAGTGAGCCATCTGACGGGATTCATCGCAGCCACATAAGGTTAAAGGCCTGACAGAATCACTGGCTGCTTCCAGAGCCGCATCGCCGTGACGCATGATAAAAACTTGCATAAAGCACCGCTGTTGTTTGTCGATATCGCCCGGCGCGTCGCGCCAGACTCTTCACTCTGCGAGTGAACGCTGTGTTTTACCCTAATGACTTCAGTATAGTCAACCGGTTGTTTATTAAATAAGCACTTCTCAGAATCATGCTGCGCCGCACACTCTGGCGGCGCATTTCTAACCCGCTGAATTGGGTTGGTTATTCCACTTTCAGCAGAAATGTAAAATTTCGTCTATTTTCTGGCCGCCTGAATCAGCGCGTCACAGGGGGTAAACCGGTCGCCATAACGCTGCGTAAGCCGGGTTAATCGGTTAACAACTTCTGCCGCCCCCAGCCGGTCGATGTAGTGGAACGGACCGCCCAGGAAAGGCGGAAAACCGATGCCAAACACCGCGCCAATATCCCCATCGCGGGCACAGCGAATCACCTGTTCATCAAGACAGCGAGCCGCCTCATTGAGCATCATCATCAGGCAGCGTTCCGCAATCTCCGCTTCGCTCTGACGGGCCTGCGGCGTCACCTTCAGCAGCGCATAGAGCGAAGCATCAGGTTTTTTACGCTGCCAGCGAGGCTGGTCATAGCGATAGAAGCCTTTGCGGTTTTTACGGCCTTTGCGCCCATCCTTCAGCACCGCATCAAACGCGGCGGGCGCGGCAAAGCGTTCACCGTAAGCCTGCTCCAGAATCGGGCTGATTTTACTGCCAACGTCGATACCGACCTCATCCAGCAACTGCAGCGGCCCTACCGGGAACCCGGCCTTCACCAGCGCGCGATCGATATGGTCGATCGGCTCCCCTTCCAGCAGACAACGCATCGCCTCATTGATGTAGGGCGTCAGGATACGGTTAACATAAAAGCCAGGCTTGTCCGCCACCACAACAGGCGTTTTGCCCTGGCTGCGCGCCAGTGCCACCGTGGTCACCAGCGTCGCGGTGGAGGTATTGAGATGGGGGATCACCTCCACCAGCGGCATCTTCTCTACCGGACTGAAGTAGTGCAGCCCGATCACATTCTCCGGGCGCTGCGCACCTGCGGCGATCTCCGCAATCGGCAGCGAGGAGGTGTTGGAGGCAAACAGCGTATGGGGCTGGCAGTGTGCTTCCACTTCGCGAACCATCTGCTGCTTCAGCGCCAGATCCTCAAAGACGGCTTCGATCACCACATCGCGCCGGGCAAAGCCCTGATAATCGATGCCGCCGGTAATGCGGGCCATCTGCTGCTGACGCTGTGCCGGGGTAATCTGACGTCGCCTGACCTTTTTGCTCAGCAGCTCCCAGCTGCTTTTCAGCGCGTGGTTAACCCCTTCCAGGCTGATATCTTTGATGCGCACCGGCAAGCCGGCGTGGATGGCGGTGACGCTGGCGATACCGCCGCCCATCAGACCGCCGCCAAGCACCGCAACATGTCTGACGCTGGCGGGTTCCGCCTCTCCGCCCCGCTCCTTTTTCATGGCGGTCGTGGCGAAGAAAATCCCGCGCAGTGCGACTGATTCGGGCGTCATCGCCAGTTCACCGAAGGCGCGCGCTTCCGCCTCGTGACCGGCCCGGCTGCCCTGCGCCAGCCCGGTGCGCACTACATCGATGATGCGCTGTGCCGCCGGATAGTTACCCTGGGTTTTCGCGGCCGTCTGGCGGGCCGCCAGCGTGAACAGCGCCTGACGACCGGCTGGACCCTGCAGCAGACGGTCACGCAGCGGCAGCGCTCGTCCGCTGACCTTGCCTTTCTTTACCCTGGCGATGGCGGTTTCCAGCAGAATCGACCGGGGCACGGCGTCGTCAACGATCCCCAGCCTGCGCGCCTGCTTCGCCCGCACGCTTTTGCCGGTCAGGATCAGCGGCAGCGCCTGCCGGACGCCGATCAACCGCGGCAATCGCTGGGTACCGCCTGACCCCGGCAGCAGGCCGAGCTGTACTTCCGGCAGCCCGAGCCGGGTTTTATCATCCAGCGAGCAGATGCGCGCATCGCACGCCAGCGCCAGTTCCAGGCCGCCACCGAGACAGGCGCCGTGAATCGCCGCGACCACCGGAAACGGCAGCGCATCCAGGGCGGCCATCACCTCCTGGCCCTGCTTTGCCAGCGCTTCGGCTTCCTGCGCACTCTGGCAGCGGTCGATCATGCTGATGTCTGCGCCAGCGATAAAGTTGTCCGTTTTACCGGAGATTAGCACCAGCCCCGCCAGCTGCGGATCGCGCCGCGCCTCCGCAATAATGGCCGTGATCTCTGCGGCAAATTCCGCTTTCAGGGTGTTCATCTTCTCGCCGGGAACATCAATAGTAATGATGCCGACGTGATCGCCGCGCATCGTCAGATGAAACGCTTTCTGCTCCATTATTCGGCCTCCAGAACCATTGCCGCACCCAGACCACCCGCCGCGCAGGCCGTGACCAGTCCCAGCCCGCCGCCGCGCCGCCGGAGTTCGTTCAGCGTCTGCGTGATCATGCGCGCGCCCGTCGCGGCAAACGGATGACCATAGGCAATCGATCCGCCCAGCACGTTGAAGCGCTCTTCATTTACTTCGCCCAGCGCATGCGGACGATTCAGCACCTCCCGGGCAAAGCGCTCATCGCGGAACAGCTGCAGGTTACTCAGCGTCTGGGCTGCAAAAGCTTCATGCATATCAATCAGCGTCAGATCATCCAGCGTGACCCCGGCCCGATCCAGCGCCAGCGGCGAGGCATACGCAGGCCCCAGCAACATATCCTGTTGGACATCAATTGCCGTAAAGGCGTAGCTGCGCAGATAGCCCAGCGGGCTGAGGCCCAGCTCCCGGGCACGGCCTTCGCGCATCAGAATCACCGCGGCCGCACCATCGGTCAGCGGCGTGCTATTGGCGGCGGTGACGCTGCCGTGCTGACGGTCAAACGCCGGACGCAGCCGGGCGTAATCTTCAGCTTTCGCGTCCATGCGCACATTGTTGTCCTGATCGATGGCGCTTTTCCACGGCGGCACAAAGGCTGCCATCACCTCCTGCTGCAGAACGCCGGATTGCCAGGCTCGGGCGGCACGCTGATGAGAACGCAGCGCCAGCGCATCCTGGGCTTGCCGCGTAATGCCGTGACTTTTCGCCATCTGCTCTGCCGTGTCGCCCATCCGCAGCCCGGTGGAGTACTCCGCCACGGCGGGCGGCACCGGCAGCAGATCGCGCGGGCGCAGACGGCGCAGGATCTGCAGTTTTTGTCCGACGCTGCGGGCTTTGTTGAGATCCACCAGCGCACGCGCCAGGGTTTTGCTGACGCCAATCGGCAGCACGGACGAGGAGTCCGCGCCACCGGCGATGCCCGCCGAGATGGTGCCCGCCATCAGGCTCTCCGCCACGCTGGCAACCGCCTGAAAACTGGTGGCGCAGGCGCGACTGACGCTGTAAGCATCGGTCTGCACGCCGAGCCCGCTGCTCAGGACAATCTCGCGCGCAATGTTTGGCGCTTCCGGCATCTGCACCACCTGACCAAAGACCAGCTGTTCGATAACCTCCGGCGGCAGCTCACTGCGCGCCATTAATTCGCTGACCACCATTCGCCCCAGCTCAATGGCGGGGATGCCATGAAAGCCGGTCGCCTGGCGCAGAAAAGGGGTGCGTAACCCGTGGGTTATTGCGATGCGTTCACCATCGCGCGTCAGCAGCGGCTGCGCTTTGCTCATTGTTCTCACCTGTGGCTGGGACTGTGGCATCATTGCCTGAAGAGGTCTGACCTGATCAGTGTTAACCACAAGCGGGTGAGCCGCCAATACCGGAAAGGAAAAAGTGCGAAGAGAAACACGAAAATGAAAAACGCCGCAGTGACGCGGCGTCGGGGGATTTAGCGCAAACCGAGCTGGAAAATCAGGGTTTCTGCCTGGCAGCTGAACGTGAAATCGATGTCGAGCTGCACGCCCTGATTCACGTCGCTGAAGCGGGCTGCAATGACACAGGGTTCCGACTCTACCTCGCGGGCGCGCCGGGTCAGCTGCGCTAATTTAGCGTCCGCTTCCGCGCGGCTGGCAAACCACTCAGACCAGCTGGCGGTGCAATCGGTGTTATCCATCACCGTACCCACATCGACACAACAGCAGGCGGCGGTTTCATTCGCACTGCATTTTTTAATGGCATCAGTCATTTCATTCTCCTGACCCGCAATCGGGTGGTTGAGCGATTTTATGGCCGAAATTTTACCTGCTTGCCTGAGGATGTGCCACGCGCCTGGCGCTAAGTGACGAATATCACAATAAAAATTGATCCAGAACAAACTGGAATCGGTATGCTGTGCAGAATCAGGTCAGTTTTGTTATGCAGATCGACTTTTAAACGATCAAACCTGAAATATTTTAAAAACAATATTGCAACTTGCACACAGGTCGGACCTATACTCTCCGCACTGGTCTGATATGTGCGCTTTACGTCAGTCCCTACAATCCGCCGTCCTTTGTTACGCGACGTTATAGCGTTAAATAATAATTCACATGAGGTTGTGGTCATGAACCATAAAAACCTGTTTGCAAAGTCAGCCGTGGCGGCTGCAGTGGCGCTTGTCTCTTCACACGTTTACGCAGCTGGGTTTCAGTTAAATGAGTTCTCTTCGATTGGTTTAGGTCGCGCATATTCAGGCGAAGGGGCAATGGGTGATACGGCAGCCTCCGCCAGCCGTAACCCGGCAACCATGGCGTTAATGGATCGCCCAGAGTTTTCTATCGGTGCGGTGTATATTGCGCCGGACGTCAATATCAGTGGTCGCAGTCCCAGCGGACGCAGCCTGGATGCGAATAATATTGCCCCGAATCAGTGGGTGCCGAATATTCATTACGTTCAGCCTATTAACGATCAGTGGTGGATCGGGGCGTCAGCCACCTCTAACTACGGCTTAGCAACAGAGTTTAATAATGGTTACACCGCAGGCGGCTATGGCGGCAAGACCGACCTGGTCACCGGCAACTTCAATCTGAGCACCGCCTACCGGTTAAATGAACATTTCAGCGTGGGCGTCGGTTTTGATGCGGTCTATGCAAAAGCTAAAATTGAACGTTATGCGGGTGAATCCGGCGCGAGACTGGGCGTACCGGCAGACACGCAGGTGGCCCATCTGAAAGGCGACGAGTGGGGCTACGGCTGGAACGCTGGTGTCCTGTATGAAGTGGATGAGAATAACCGCTTCGGCTTTACCTACCGTTCAGAAGTCAAAGTCGATTTCGATGGCGATTATAAGAGCAGCCTCTCATCGCGCCTGAATGCGGTGAACAATCCGACCGTGACCGGCATCCCTTATGGCACCAGCGGCACCACCGTTCCGGGCGCGTTAACGCTGAACCTGCCGGAGATGTGGGAAGTGTCGGGCTGGCATAAAGTGGCGCCGCAGTGGGCGGTGCACTACAGCATGGCGTACACCAGCTGGAGTCAGTTCCAGGAGCTGAAAGCGACCGGATCGAATGGCCAGACGCTGTTCTATAAAGATGAGAGCTTCCACGATGCCTACCGCATCGCGCTGGGCACCACCTACTCCTACGACAAAAACTGGACTTTCCGCACCGGTATCGCGTTTGACGACAGTCCGGTGCCCGCCGACAAGCGTTCCATCTCCATTCCCGACCAGGATCGTCTGTGGCTGAGCGCCGGGACCTCCTATGCCTTTAACGATGATGCCTCGGTGGATGTAGGCATCTCTTACATGCATGGACAGAAAGTGACGGTGAAAGAAGGCCCCTATACCTTTACCTCTGAAGGTAAGGCGTGGCTCTACGGCGCAAACTTTAACTATAAGTTCTGACAGACGGCATGAAAAAAAGGGCGACCCGGATGAGTCGCCCTTTTTTTATGGCTGCGGATCGCATACCGGATCCGCAGCCTGCTCGCCTGCAACTACGGCGCGTCGATATCCTTCAGGTCATCCTGAATCGCCGCCGCGTTAGGATTATCTTCCGGCTTCAGCTTACCGCCGCGCGCCAGGAAGTCGTGACGCTGGAAGTAGGCGTTGCGGATAAAGGCATAAGGGTCGCGCTGCTGTTTCAGGATGCCATCGGAATCCAGCAGCTGCGCACGGGACTCAATCCCTTCAAGCGTCCACTTACCGATCGACATCGGCCAGGTGAGCCAGCCGAGGATCGGATAGAGCGTATCCACGTAGTCGCCGCCATCCTGACGGACCGTGAAGCTGCCGTACGCAGGCAGTTCGACGTAGGGGCCATAGCCGACGCCATAGTGGCCGAGCGTGGTCCCGAAACGGTGCGGCTCTTCACGCGCCAGCGCCGGGTTCGCTTTACCGGCAACGTCGATGAAACCGCCCAGGCCCAGCACGCTGTTCAGGAAGAAACGGGTAAAGTGAATGCCCGCATCGCGTCCATCCCCTACCAGAATGGCGTTGACCATGCTGGCTGGCTCCTCAAGGTTGCCCAGGAAGTTGCTCAGGCCGGTACGCGCCGGGACCGGCACATAGTCACGCCAGGCCACCGCTACCGGACGCAGCAGATAGGGGTCAAGCACGTTGTAGTTAAAGTTAAACATCGTGCGGTTAAAGCCTTCGAACGGATCGCTGCGTTCAGCAGGATCGCTATTCGCCGGCTTTGAACTGGCACAACCCACCAGAAGGACGCTGGCAACAGCCAGGCTGGTCAGGCGAAAATTCATTCCAATCTCCCTGTGCGGATGAAAAAGGTCTACCCATCGTTCAGGTTACGGCCGGGTATCGAAGCGGCTTACCCGATGAGCATAGCTGACTTTGTGCCAGAGGCAGCAGGCAATGGCACCTGTGGTTATTAATGTTGTCGCAGAGCCTCATCAGGGGGTCTGCTGGCTAATCTCTACCGCTATCGGCTGCTGCCCGTCCCAGGGCGTTACCGCGCTCTGGCCCTGCCAGTCGCCCGGCTGAGGAGTGGCGCTGCCGTCGCGGGAGATCCGCACCCGGACCGCCACCTGATGCAGCGCCGAAAGCAGACGATCCGGCATCATGGCGTTGCTGTCATCCAGCGTCAGCGCCAGCGGGAAGTGGCTGAGCGGCAGGCGTTTAACCGCCACCGGCACCGGTGAAACCCCGTCAGAAACCGAAATATACAACACTCCGTCCTGCGGTAACATTTTTTCTGCCTGCGGCGTCAGCGTCACCTTAAGCGCCAGCTGACGCCCCTGCTGTCCGGCCGCACTCCGGGCCTTTTCGATACTGCGGGCGATCATCGCATGGCGCGCATCGCCCGCTGGCAGCAGCCCCTGCAGCGTCTGCCAGGCGTCGATAGCCTGATCGTACTGCTGCTGCCCGTAGGCGTTAAACGCCAGCAGGCTCAGGGTGCGCAGGTTCTGCGGATCCGCTTTGCGCAGCGATTGCAGCAGCAGGGTCGCCTGACGGTTATCCTGCGGATCGGAAGATCGCGTCAGTACCTCAGCATAATCCTGCTTCAGCGCCAGATCGTTGGGAGCGAGCTGCAATGCGCGCTCAAAGGCCTGGCTGGCGATCTCCGCATTGTTGAGCACCATGCCGAGCCGTCCCAGCATCGTCCAGTCGGCCAGATTATCCGGTTCCTGCTGCAGTGCGGTACGCAATCCGAGCTGCAGACGCGCCAGCTCCTCCATGCTCAGCGGTTTCGCGCCAGGGTCCATCAGGCGAGCCCGCAGTTCAGGATACGCCTGCCGGACCTGCATCCAGCCGGAGAATTGTGCCAGGCCGCCGGTTTTCAGATAAGTGCCCAGCGAGACCACAACCAGCACGACAACGCCCGGCAGCAGAATCCAGCGGTGGCTGCGGTGTGAGGCCTGGGCTTCTGCTGGCGGAATATCTGCCAGCAGCGTCTGCTGCAGTTCCCGCTCCATCAGCGGTCGCTCAGCAACGACGCCCTGCGCCTCATCCTGTGCCAGCTCTTCAACCCGCTGATGGTAGAAACGCTGGTTAAGACGGTCGCGATCGCCCGGGCTGGCCTCACGCTGCCGCCAGCCTGCGGCCAGAAACAGCGTACAGGCCGCCAGCAGTAATAGAAAAAGGGTGATCCAGAATGCACTCATGACGGCTTCCTGTCAGATTTCAGTAGCGCATCAAGACGCTGTTGTTCATCTTCACTCAGCTCACTGCGGGTTTTGCGCTGACGGCTGCGCACGATAATCACCGCGCCGCCCAGCAGCACAAACAGCGCAGGCCCTACCCACAGAATCAGCGTTGCAGGGGTGACCGGAGGCGAATAGCTGACGAAATTGCCGTAACGCGCCACCATATAGTCGATGATCTGCTGGCGGCTCTGGCCCTGCTTCATCAGCTGATAGACCTTCAGGCGCATATCGGCAGCAATCATCGCATTGGAATCGGCGATGCTGTTGTTCTGGCACTTCGGGCAGCGCAGCGAGGCGGTCAGATCGCGGTACTGCTCCTCCTGCACGACCGAGTCAAACTGCAACGTGTCGAAGGCGGCCCAGAGTGAGAAGCTGAACAGCAGGCCGCAGATCACTATCAGCGCTCTCATGATCCCGCCTCCGCGCTGTATTTCACCCACAGCGGTTTCACTTCCTGCTCCCAGACGCGCGGATTGAGATCGCCCGCGTGGCGATAACGGATAATGCCTTTGCCGTCGATCAGGAAGGTCTCCGGCGCGCCATAGACGCCAAGATCCAGCCCCAGCATGCCGTTGCCATCATAGAGACTCAGCGCATAGGGATTCCCCAGCGTGTTCAGCCAGTTCACCGCTTTCTGACGATCGTCTTTGTAATTCAGTCCCACCACCCGAATCCCCTGCTCCGCCAGGCTGTTCAGGTAGTGATGTTCGGCGCGGCAGGTCGGGCACCAGGTTGCCCAGACGTTCAGCAGGATCGGTTTACCCTCCGTCAGCACGCGCTGATCGTAGGTCTGGCCCGGCTGATCCAGTGCTTCCAGCCGGAACAGCGGCACTGGCTTGCCAATCAGGGCAGATTCGAGACGGGTCGGATCGTCGCCCTCTGCGTTGCGTGTCAGCTGCCACAGCAGCGCCGCCGCCAGCAGCAGAAACAGCATCAGGGGAATAAACAGAATTTTTTTGTTCACGTCCGCTCCTCACGTTCGGCTTTTTTGCGCGAACGGTAACGGGGATCAAACAGGCAGAACAGGCCGCCCAGCGCCATCAGCACGCCACCGGCCCAGATCCAGCGCACAAAGGGTTTGTAGTAGATGCGCACGGCCCAGCCGCCGTCATCCAGCTCTTCACCCAGCGCCGCATAGAGATCGCGGCTGAAGCCGCCATCAATCGCTGCTTCGGTCATCATGGTGCGGGCAGCCGTATAAAAGCGCTTTTCTGCCTGCAGTGTCGCTTCCGGTTTGCCGTCGCGGGTGACTTCGATGATCCCCATGCCGCCGCTGTAGTTAGGCCCCTGCAGATTCTGCACGCCGCGGAAAACAAAGTGATAGTGATGGATATCAATGCTGTCGCCCGCCTTCATGCGGACATCGCGCTCCACGCTGTATTGCGTGCTGAACGCGATGCCGATAACCGTGACGCCCACGCCCAGATGCCCCAGCACCATTCCCCAGTGGCTGCGCGACAGGTGCCGTAAACCGGCAAAGAAGCGATGGCGATGCGTGGCGCGCTCGTGCAGTTCGAGCAGCGTCAGGATGATAATCCAGAGGGACATCAGCAGACCCACCACGCTCATCGCCGCGATGCGATCCTGCAGCCACCACGGAATGATGATGGAACAGGCCAGAGTGACGACCAGCGCCAGCGCCAGGCGCTTAGCCAGTTTCTGCGGCTCATCACGCCGCCAGCGCACCAGCGGGCCGATCCCCATCAGCAGCGCAAAGGGTGCCATCAGCCAGCTGAACAGGGTGTTGAAGAACGGCTCGCCAACCGAAATGCTGCCCAGGCCCAGCTGTTTGTGCACCAGCGGCAGCAGCGTGCCGAGCAGCACTACCAGCATCGCGGCAATCAGCAGCACGTTGTTCCCCAGCAGAAACGATTCGCGCGACCAGGTCTCATTCTGCACCCGGCCACGCACCTGACCGCCTTTAATGGCGTAGAGCAGCAGCGAACTGCCGATCACAATCACCAGAAACGCGAGGATAAACATCCCGCGCGCCGGATCGGAGGCAAAAGAGTGCACCGACACCAGCACACCGGAGCGCACCAGGAAGGTGCCCAGCAGGCTGAGTGAAAACGCGGTGATAGCCAGCAGCACGGTCCAGGCCTTGAAGGTGCCGCGCTTTTCGGTAACCGCCAGCGAATGTATCAGGGCCGTTCCCGCCAGCCACGGCATAAAGGAGGCGTTCTCTACCGGGTCCCAGAACCACCAGCCTCCCCAGCCCAGCTCGTAATAGGCCCAGGCAGAGCCGAGCACAATCCCGATGGTCAGAAAGACCCAGGCTGCCGTTGTCCAGGGACGCGACCAGCGCGCCCAGGCGGTGTCCAGCCGTCCGGCCATCAGCGAGGCGATGGCAAAAGCGAACGCCACGGAAAAGCCGACGTAGCCCATGTAAAGCAGCGGCGGATGGAAGATCAGGCCGATATCCTGCAGCATCGGATTCAGGTCATGCCCGTCGATCGGGAAGTCCGGCAGCGTGCGGGCAAAGGGATTGGAGGTCAGCAGGATAAACAGCAGGAAGCCGAGGTTGATCATCCCCATCACCGCCAGCACCCGCGCCAGCGCATCCTGCGGCATCCCGCGACTGAAGATCGCCACCGCCAGTGTCCAGGTGCTGAGCAGCAGCACCCACAGCAGCAGCGACCCCTCATGTGCGCCCCAGGTGGCGGCGATACGGTAGTAGACCGGCAGCAGGCTGTTCGAGTTGGTGACAACGTAGGCAACGGTAAAATCGTTGCTGACAAAGGCCCAGACCAGCAGGGCAAACGCCGCCGCGATGCAGACAAACAGGCCACCGGCCAGCGGTCGCGCCATCGCCATCAGGCGGGCGTCCTGACGCACGGCCCCCCACAGCGGATAGCTGCTCAGCAGCAGCGCGAGGCCCAGCGCCAGACAGAGCAGAAAGGTTCCAATTTCTGGCATCATGATGATTTACTTCCTGCCAGGTAAGGCGACTGCGGGTCACCCGGATGACTCTTCATCGCGTTTTCGATCTCCGGCGGCGTATATTTTTCATCATGTTTCGCCAGCACCTCTTTGGCGACAACCCGGTTACCCGCCGTGAGAACGCCCTGCGCCACCACGCCCTGCCCTTCCCGGAACAGATCCGGCAGGATGCCCTCGAAAGTGACACTGACCACGCCGCGGGCATCGTAGAGTTTGAAGGAGACGGCCAGCGTTTTCGGATCGCGCCGGACGCTGCCCGGCATCACCATGCCGCCCACGCGCAGTCGCTGGCCCGCTTCGGGCTTCTCGTGTGACTCGCCTTTGCCGTAGAGGATTTCACCCGGCGTATAGAAGAGATCGATGTTTGAGCGCAGCGCATACATCACCAGCGCGGTCGCCAGGCTAAGGCCGAGCAGAATCGCCACCGCCGCATAGAGGCGGTTGCGTCGACGGGTATTCACAATCTCTCTCCTGCCGCTTCAGCTGCGGCTTTTTTAGTTTTTGCTGCCCGGATACGACGTTCACGCGCCTCACGCTGGCGGATCTCAGCCAGCAGGCGGCGGCGCAGCAGCAGCGTGTGCAGCGTCAGACCGATCAGCGGAAGCAGCGTGAAGGCCACCGCCAGCCAGACGTAGAAGGCGTAGCCCCCCATCGCAAAGAAGGCGTGCAAGGAGGAAAAGGCTGGCGTCATCCCTGCTCTCCCCGTGTTGCAACCGTCAGGGCCCAGGGGCGGTGACGTTCCGTTAACAGAATCAGGTTGCGCAGCCGCATCAGGGTCAGCGTCACAAACAGCAGCAGATAACCGATGATGGCCCAGCGCAGCGGCGTGCGCATCACCGGCGCAATCGCCTGCTGGAGAATGCCCGACGATCCCTGATGCAGGGTATTCCACCACTGCACCGAGAAGTGAATGATGGGCAGATTCACCACGCCGACCAGAATCAGAACGCCCGCGGCCCGGCCTGCGGTGCGGCGATCGTCAAACGCGTGATAGAGCGCAATCACGCCCATATAGAGAAACAGCAGCACCAGCTCCGAAGTCAGGCGTGCATCCCAGATCCACCAGGTGCCCCACATCGGCTTGCCCCAGGCGGCCCCGGTGACCAGCGCAATAAAGGTAAAGATCGCGCCCACTGGTGCCATCGCGGCAGAGACCAGATCGGCCATTTTCAGCTGCCACACCAGGCCGATGAAAGCGGCGATGGCCATAGAGGCGTAGATGCCCATCGACCACATCGCGGCGGGCACATGAATGTACATGATGCGAAAACTGTCGCCCTGCTGATAGTCAGCGGGTGCAAATCCAAATCCCCAGACCCAGCCCAGCAGCAACGCCGCCAGCCCTGAAATGGCGAACCAGGGCACCAGTCGCCCTGACAACTGATAGAGCCGTTCGGGCCTGCCCAGCTGATGTAACGCTTTCCACATATCAAGTGCTCACATTAACGATAAAAAAGGGTTGCCGCGTCTTTTACGCGCGTTACTCCCACACCGGTTATTGCAAAGTAATGCGTAACGCCGCCGCCGTGGCAAACGGCGAGAGCGTGGCGCTGCCCAGCAGCATCGCGCCGAGAATCGCCAGATAACCGCCGACCGGCAATCCCTGACTGGCCGCCTCCATCGCCGCGCTGGCGAAGATCAGAACCGGAATCGCCAGCGGCAGTAACAGCAGGCTGAGCAGCACACCGCCGCGCCGTAAACCTACGGTCAGTCCCACGCCAATCGCCCCGAGGAAACTGAGGGTCGGTGTGCCCAGCAGCAGCGTTAACGCCATCGCCCACCAGCCGTTTATATCCAGCGACAGCAGCAGTGCGGCCAGCGGTGACAGGACAATCAGCGGCACGCCGGTCACCAGCCAGTGCGCCATCACTTTACCGATGACGATGACCGGCAGCGGCGTTGGCAGCAGCGCCAGTTGCTCCAGCGAACCATCGCTGAAGTCGTCACGAAACAGCCGCTCCAGCGCCAGCAGCGACGCCAGCAGGGCGGCAACCCAGGCCACCCCCGGGGCGATGCGCGCCAGCTGCTGCGGATCGGGTCCAATGCCCAGCGGGAATAACGTAATCACGATCAGGAAAAACCAGAGCGGATTAATTACATCCGCCCCGCCACGAAAGGCGATGCGCAGTTCACGCTGGATCAGGCGAAACAGCATCAGTCAGCCTCCTCATCGCCGAGACGGATTTTGCGCACCCGTGCCGCCTCCGCAGGCAGATCCTGATGGGTGGTCAGGATCACAGCGCCCCCGTTATCGGCATGGCGGGCAAATTGTGCCATTAATTTTTCAACACCCGCTTTGTCGATGGCGGTGAGTGGCTCGTCGAGGATCCAGATGCGCGCCGGGCTGAGCCAGAGTCGCGCCAGCGCCACGCGGCGCTGCTGCCCCGCGGATAAACGGCTGACCGGCACCTCTTCCTCCCCCGTAAGATCCACCGCCTCCAGCGCCGCAAAGATCTGTGCGTCACTGCGGTCGGGATGATAAAAGCGCAGATTTTCCAGTGGCGTGAGCACGCCTTTGATGCCCGGATGATGACCCAGGTAGAGCATCGCCTGATGCCAGGTTTCACGCTGCCGCTGAATCGGCTGCTGCTGCCAGCGTATTTCACCCTCCTCCGGACGGCTCAGGCCCGCCAGCAGGCGCAGCAGCGACGTCTTGCCCGCCCCGTTGGGCCCTTCAATCTGCACAATGTCACCTGCGGAAACGCGAAATGAGAGCCGACGGAACAGCGAACGTTCGTCATAAGCACAAGTGAGCGTAATGATTTCCAACATCGAGGGGGGAGTCACACCAGCTAAAAAGTGGCCGGGATATTACCACAATGTTGCTGCGGGCCGAAGTGTGAGCTACCGCTCAGTTTTGCTCTCAGCGGCTTATTCGTGCGGTATTGCCTGGCATCTGAATAAAAATGCAGTTCTGAAAAAGGTTGTTACGCTTATTCGCATCAGCCGTAACATTATCGGCAAATAAAAAAGGGCTACGCTTATTACGCAGCAGCACTATCACCAGGAGAAAATATGAAGCCTTCATCAGGTAATGAACAGGGTCCTAATGACGTAGACAGTGAAGAGAAGGAACAGGGCACTGATATTGAAGTCGATGAGGAGGCGCTGCCCTCCCGTGCAGCGGCAATCCATGAAGAGATCCGCCAGGATGGGGAAAAAGAGCTGGAGCGCGACGGCATGGCGCTGCTCTGGTCTGCGATTGCGGCGGGCCTCTCTATGAGTGCGTCACTGATGGCGAAAGGTATATTCCAGGTCCACCTTGATGGCGTTCCGGGTGCGTTCCTGCTGGAGAACCTCGGCTATACCTTTGGTTTTGTCATCGTCATCATGGCCCGGCAGCAGCTCTTTACCGAAAACACCGTGACCGCCGTGTTGCCGGTGATGCATAAGCCCACCTGGGGTAATGGCGGGCTGCTGTTACGGCTGTGGGGGATTGTGCTGCTGGGTAACCTGATTGGCACAGCGCTGGGTGCGCTGGCCTTTAATGAGATGCCGATATTCGACGAGGCGACCCGTCAGGCATTTACGGAGATCAGTAAGAAGGTGATGGAGAACACGCCTGGCGAGATGTTTGCCAATGCGGTGATCTCCGGCTGGATTATCGCCACTATGGTCTGGATGTTCCCCTCTGCGGGCGGGGCCAAGCTGCTGGTGATTGTGATGATGACCTGGCTGGTTGCGCTGGGCGATCTGGCGCATATCGTCGTAGGATCGGTAGAAGTGCTCTATCTGGTGTTCAGTGGCAGCATAAGCTGGCATGAGTTCCTCTGGCCGTTTGCCCTGCCGACCCTGCTCGGCAACATTACCGGCGGCACGCTGATTTTTGCCCTGATCAGTCATGCGCAGATCCGCAATGACATGAGTGAAGCTGCCGTGGCTAAAGCGAAGGCGGAGAAGCGTAAGCAGGAGAAGCGCCGTCAGCGCGAAGAGCAGGAAAACGCAGAGTAACGCTCTGGCAGACAGCGCCACTTTAGCGGACCGGTCTGCTTTCTGCGTTGAGATAGTGCAGCAGTTGAGCGTTTGCGCCGCCAGCGGGAACTTAACGGGTGCAGCAACGCCTGCACCCGCCCTGGCCGCACGCGCCACTGTTCTGCCGGTTACCACCGCCTCTGCAACTGAGCATCATCCCGCGCCAGAATGTAACGGTTTCCGCCACGTGGTGCCCTGTTATGCTCAGGCAAATTACCCGATTGCTGGCGGAATGAGCAAACGCACACCGATGTAGTGAATCTCCCGGCCTGTTTGCGCTATACTGCGCGCCGCGGTCCTCTTAGTTAAATGGATATAACGAGCCCCTCCTAAGGGCTAGTTGCAGGTTCGATTCCTGCAGGGGACACCACTCTGATCGCCATCCACCTTCATCGCCCCACCCTTCTCTCTTGCTCAACCCTGAAACTTATCAATACCCGACACGAACTGATGATGCTGACTGTTTACCGGCAGAGCAAAACGATGTCCGGGCTGGTACCCGTTCGCTTCTGAAGGAAAGCGCAGCGCGCTCCGCAAATGCGCGACATTGTCCGTCTGAGCGGTGGAAGCGTGGCGGTTATCATCCGCCAGCGTCGGGGGCTGAAAAACCTTTCTTATCTGGATGCTCGCTGCCTGATTTCGGCGTAGCGGGCAATCAGCTGTTTCAGATGCATCTCCAGCTGCGCGCTGGCTGCATCAGGCAGGGGTTCATCCGCTGGCATTTGCGACAGGATCCGCAATTGCTCTTCAGCCGGTGGCGACTGATTAAACGCCTGAATGGTGGAAAAAACTGCCGACTTCAGTTCGCTGACCGTCATATATTTTCCCTTCTGCTCGTCGAGGCCGTTAAGTCTGTCGCTGAGCTTCTGAAGCGATGACATCCCCTGATGCCAGCCATTAAGCTGCTCTTTTGGCAGGGCAGCCGCGCTGAGTTGCTGCTGCCACCGTTGCATCAGAGGTTTTGCCTGTTCCGGCCAGAGTTTCTGCGCCTGTTCTGCCAGCTGCTGGCTGTAGCGAATATTCCAGTCAGGCGGCAGCCGGTCCAGCCGGGTAAGCTGCTGCGCTGTTTCTGCCAGCAGAGCCTGCGGCAGCGGATTGCGGTGCTGTAATGCATCGAGTTGTTCCGGCGTGAGCGCGGCGGGTAACACCGCCAGCGAGGCTGCAAACTGCGTCTGCAGGGAGTCAGTCTGGTGAAGATAGTGCCCGACCCCTATGACAAAACTGCCTGTTATCAGCATAGTGCCCATCCCGGCCGCGAAAGACTTCCACGCCCTCTTCGGGCCAGCCGTGGTCGCCTGCCTCTGCTCTTCAGGCTGTAAGAGCGGCATGCTCGTCTGGGTATCAGCGGGACAGTGCTGTGCTTTAACCGGGATGTCGCAGTGTGCCCTGTCGGATATTCTGACCTCCTTCACTGTGATCGCCGGCAAAGTGATATTTTGCCGGCAAACGGAATCGCCTTCGGTCTGTTCCAGCCGGGCAGCACTGTTATGCATCAGAATACGTAGCCCATCAAGCTGACTCAGATGCCTGAGTTCGAGGCGCTGCAGCGTCTCGCCCAGCGCGGTAAGCTGCTGTTCGGCCAGATATAGCTGACTGAGATCGCTGTAACGGAGCGGGATCGCACGCATCCGTTGCTGCAGGCGCTGACTCAGACTGCTGAGGATCGTCAGGCGGGCATGAACGGGCTGCGGCCACAGCGCCCCCCAGTGATGGCTGATCAGCGTTGCCAGTATTGTCAGACCATCATTCAGCCCGGGCAGTCCGGCCAGCTCTGTTCGTGCCAGCGTGTACCAGGCAGCCGTCTGCAGCTCCACACCGTTCAGCTCAAAGAGGGAAAGACAGCATTTTTCGGCATGATGCCAGTCCACATCCGGACGCGCCGGATGCGTCAGCTTATTCAGTTCATCACGCAGGGCGACATAATCCGGTAGCGTGCGCGGGTCACCGCCGGTTTTTAATTGACGAGGGAGGGTGTCATGCATGACCAGTTGTCCAGTTGTTCTGTCAGAAGAGAGGGAAAAGAAGGTTGCAGGCGGATTCACCTGACGCTCTGGCTGTCAGGGCAGCAGCACCATAATCAGGTTGAAAAATCGGCTTTCATCCAGCGGCTTCCCGGTACAGGGGAGTGCGTCAGGCGGAGTAAAGGTCCAGTCATTTAACGTGCCTGAGCGCATGAATAAACGTCCCAGCAGGCTCCCCTTCCCTCGGTGATGAACGGTTATCTCCACACACCCGGTCACATGCTGGCCGTAGAGAAAGATCGGCGTAAAAGTGACGACCTGGTCGTTATAACTCAGAACGATGCCAGTTATCCCGAAAGTGCCGCCCTCCACCAGCAAATCCGAAACCTGTGCCGTAAATGTCTCTGCCTTCAGCCCGGTATCTGTCAGCCATATCTCCATCTGCTCCTGAAGCTGGGTCATACGCAGACGAAACGCGGCAATATCGCTTTGAGTCTTGCTGGTAAAGGAGACAGGGCTGGGCTTACTGGCCTGCAGTTTTTCGAGGAACTGTGATTTTACTGACATGGTGTTTTTGGCCTTACAGACGGGTTGTCGTGTCGAGATAGTGCTGTTGCTTCAGATGTCGCAGTAACAAGCGCCCCTCCGGCATAAACTCCGTGCCGTAGCGGACAAGGCCAATGCCCTTAAGCTCAGCATCAATGGCATAACGCAACTCGCCGGGGACGTTCTGCTCCAGCAGGACAACCGTAATTTTTTTCAGACGCGGCTCATATTTGAGCAGAACAGCCGACAGGGTGCCCATCAGCTCATGGGCCGTTCCCGGCATACCCTGCAGGATGCGGGTCATATCCGGCAGGCCGTAGTCCGGCAGGTGTGCCAGCGTACCGGCACGGCTGTTCAGGATGCGCTGCATGTTATCAAGCACCGACAGGATGACCTGATTTTGTTCACTGACCTGGTGGAGATTGAGGCCGCCGGTGAAGTTGCCGGTCAGCATTTCATACAGTGAAGGTGTGTTGTGTCCCTGGGGCATCAGTCGTCCTTGAGCGGTTGCAGTGTCAGATCATTATTACCGGCTTCCAGAATGCGCGGTTTATCCGGGTCAAGGGCTTCGCGCTCTATCACCAGCCTCCAGGTGTCGTTGACCATATCAGGATGACGGAACAGCCCCACAACCGCCACAAACTGTGCATCGGCTTCCATCGGCATATTCAGGTTCGCATCACCGCCCGGCTTCACCACCACATCACGGCTCGCCAGCAGGTCAGCTTTAAGAGTGCTCTCTCCGTCTTGCAGCAACTGCTGGTAGACCGTTTTGTCGAAGGTTTTGCGGTCTTTCAGTTGCCAGACACGAATAATCACCGGCTCTGACAGCGAGTTACTCTCGCGGGAATCGGTGTTCAGCGCTTCACGGGCAGTGAAATCCAGGTGCAGTACCTTAATCTTTTTGTAGAACACGGCGTTAAATGCCGATTTGGTGCCATCGGTAATGCTCTGCGTCACCCCGCAGCCTGCCAGGCTGAATGCAAACAGTGGTAACAGCCAGCGCGCGGTCTTAGTTAAACTTGTATGTAACACGTCGGTTTCCTTGTTGTGATGTCGCAGGCTCCAGCCCGGTGTAGTAACCCAGTTCAGTTGTAAAGGTCTGTGGAATATCGTCCGGAAGGGTTTCGTCTTCCGCCCCCAACACGCCATTCATCCCAAGCCAGAATGGGCCTTCACCAAGCGGCGGAGCGACCAGCAGGCGGGTACGGGTGGTGAGGGTGATTTTTGCCCTGAAGCGCCAGCCCAGATACACCCGAAGCATCACCATAAAGTCCTGATACAGCAGGCCATCCGGTTTCCAGTCCTGTGACTCCTGTTCGTTATCGGTGGACAGGGCAATCAGCAACTGGCTGCTGGCATCCATGGCTTCGTCACCAAGCGGCGTATTGCCGTCCAGGAGAAAATCGTCATCGTCATAAAAGCCCAGAGGCCGACTGACCTCTACCGGTCGCAGAGAATAAGGGCTGACTCTGACGGTGGTATCCGGGGCCAGCAAAGTCACCAGCGCCTGCATGCCCTCCTGGGTTTTGCCCGGTTGCTGCAGCACACTCAGCAATGCAAGAAATCGGGATACCGGCGTGGCAATCAGGTTTGCCGTACCGGGAATGCCCAGCCCCACCAGCCCCAGCAGCGACTGTGAAATGCTGTCGGTCCCCCCCGGCTCAAACGTGGCCGGGTAGGAATATTTTCGCCAGATGCGGTAAAACTGCGTCAGGATGCGGTGGCTGAAGATATCCAGAAAGCCCTGTAGCGCCTCATGTCCTTCCCGGCGCTGGGTGATGTCGTCGAGATAGGCGGTTGGCAGCGGCGAATCAACGCCGTACATTCCCATAAAAGTGGTGCGGATGAGCGGTGGTTTATTGTCACCCTCTTCGTCATACTCCACGGCTTTGAGTTCACTCGCCGGAAAGCCCATCCCCGGATGTGGCGCAAACCGCACCGGATCATCTGAGGGATGGCTGGTTGCGCCCATCAGCGGTCGGTTCGGATTCAGTTTTTCCAGTAGCTGGCAAAAACGGTAAAAATTTATCCGGTTAAGCTCAGCCTCCAGCCGTGGAGTCAGCCGGGAATACGGCGGTTGTGCTTCTCTTCCCATTCCAGGCGTTCTCCGGTCGGTTGCAGGATGATAATCAGGCGGTTAAACAGATAGATATCGGTATACAGCGCAAAAAAACGGCTCAGCATCTCGCCGAACAGGCAGATGTCGCCGCGCCCGGCAAAGCCATGGCTGTCCAGCGTCACTTCAATCTGCACCCCGCGCACCAGATACCCCTGCTCAAAGCGTTCCGTTTCACTGTGTTTCACATCCGTGATGGCTTCAAGACGACGACGGTTCATCTCGCTGTCAGTCCACTCGTACAGCGCCAGGGTTCCACGTAACACCTCCGCGTTGTCCATCATCGACAGGAAGCTGCTGCCAAGATGACTCAGCACACGCCAGTGAAAACGATCCTGTGCCGGGGGATAACAGGGTAACGTCGGCGCGCACAGGTTACGGACGGCAATACTGGTCGAGGTGGTTTTCATTACCGTATCAAGTACGGTGCTCTGCAATGCACGGCGAGGTAGCTGTCCGTTAGTGCCCGTAAGCGTCAGCGACAGGCTTTCATCCTCGGGCACCGTATGGTGATCAAACGCTTCTCCGCCGAGGATAAGCCAGGTGTCATGCAGCCCGGACGGACCGCGACGCACGCGGGTGTGGTAGTAATATTCCGGGGCCTCATGGCGCATCATCCCCCCCTTGTGGCGAAAGCTGGAGAACGGTACGTAGGTATGATGGTTCGATGACATCACCGAATCCACGGCGTATATCTCGGTATGACCGTCCTGTACGCGCATCGGGCGCAGCATATATTCGGTCTGCAATGAATTGAGCGTCAGCGGGTCGGATTCCAGCAGGAACAGGTTTATCACCGGCACACAGTTCAGACGCAGATGCTTTTCGGTAAAGCTGAAATCGTGCTCCCAGCGTTCCGCCAGTACTACGTCGATTTCAAACCAGGGGAGTTCAGCCGGAAAGACCACGGTCTCCAGCCCACGCAGCCCTGTGAACATGAATTTCTCACGAAAGGAGAAGTACTCCAGCAGCAGCTGATAGCCGCTAAAGCTGCTGCTTCCCTTTGGCCACAGGTCATCGTCATCGCCAAAACCCAGCGCGGTGAAATACCCATTAAGCGGTCTTCTGTCCGCGTCGCCTGGCATCCGCAGCCAGAGGCGCGCCGTGTTCATGGTGAAGGCTTCATGCATGGCGCAGGCCAGCGGTGCGTCTGCATTGAAGTAGAGCGGTAACTGACTGAGATCAACACGACTCCAGTCGGCAAGCAGGCTGCAGTTAAAGCGCAGGCTGATAACCGAACGCCCGTCAGGGTCAGTCGACAAGCGGGCGTGCTCCAGCAACAACGGCTGAAGGGTGATCTCTTTGGTGGTGGTGTACCGACAGCGCGTGCCCTTCTCACCGATCGGTCGCGAGTTCACCTCGAAACCTTTGACGATGCACATCGCCTCTTTCATCTCACGCCAGTCGGGAGTGAACTCCACCACCGACATTGAGGGAATAGTGCGCAGGTAATGCGGCCATAGAAGGCTGACAAGCCCTTCTGTCAGTTCTGGCAGATCGTCATCAAGCTTTTCGCGAAGACGCCCCATCAGGAAAGCAAAGCCTTCAAACAGACGCTCCACGTAAGGATCGCGCGCGCCCGCTTTATCGAGATTGAGCATTGCCGCCTGCTCGGGGTGAGCACGGGCAAACTCTTCACCGGCTTCCAGCAGGTAACGCATTTCAGCGTCATAATAACGCAGGGTTAAATCATCCATAATAGTTTCTGTTTAGTTATTTATTGCGTGTTAAACACTGAAGCAGACTCCGGGAGTCTGGCATGGGTAATTACAGAGCAGTGACAACCATCAATGCTGAGTACAAAAAGACGGGGCTAAGAGATATCTTTCCATACCAGGTCTCCAGCCCGAAGGGATACCCTGGCATTCCGTGTAACCTGTGTGCATTAAAGAGGTTAACTATCTTTCTGAAAAGATGAATATTTCCAGCACAGTGACTCCTGAGAGGATAAACGTACTTTTCGTTAAAATCCCACCGGCTTTAACGCTTATCTTCTCTCCTGTTAAATAACAGGGCAAATCATCATCATTAGCGATGAGAAAAGATACGGAAAAAAATAATATAAAAATCGAAACCAACAACACCGGGGTAAGAAATCCATTCGCGAAACTTAAAAACACCGCGTTTAGAAATTACAACTAAAATTGCCAGGTCGAATGCCAATCCAGAAAATTCAATTACAAACCTTTCAATAAGATACATAGTCATTTATCCATTGAAATAATTTTCTGCAGTGCTTCATGCAGGTATTTCCTGGTTTCTGCAACAACCAACTCTATCCCGGTTCGTAGCTTCTCATGCAGAGAGATACCGCCAGGATCTTTCCTCAATTTCGAGAGCTTTATCTAAAACGCCTGCTGTATATTCTTAATCAATTCAAAAAATTTACGAGTGATTTTAAAATGTTTGTCAGGTACGTTTAATGCGATACTCCCCTCCAGACCAGCAGGTACGACAGCCACAAGCAGGCCAATAACAAAAGAAGTCATTGTCAATAAGGCACCGCCCCCCCAACTGACAGCGGGCGCTATACCGATTTTTACGGCACTTGTTGCCAGCAAACCTATAAATTCAGCCAGTCTGATATCATCATCCATTATGAAATCAATGGTATGATACGCAAGAGAGAAATAAACCGTTCTAACAATGCCTGCAACAACAGCACTTTTAACACCAAACCTCCCGCCCCCAGGCTGACGCACCCGGGATTTTCAGGGGCTTAGACAGGCGCATTTAATATTCTTCCCCCCTGCATATCCAGTAAGTTTTATGAACTGCGTTCCATTTATCTACGCACACCGTAGAATGAATATTATAAATTCTCAAACCAGCAACAGGCATGATTACTGGAATGGTTTCTTTAAAATCCAGCCTATAATTTACCGCAATCTACTGCGTCCGACCTTGTATCAGCCCCTCCGGATATTTTTATTAGCCCCCTAATAACAGTATTTCATATAGTTCGCCGCGAGTAAGTAGCATTACTTCCTGGCTATCAGCCGGCAGCATGACCCTTAGTTTATTATCCGGGGAGTTACGTGCGTTACGTAATACCGGATCATCTGGCCCTAAACCCGATGTTTTATGCTCATCGGTCAGTTAACCTGGTAGCTCAGGAGATGACTGTGCAGGAGCCGCAGTAAAACCTGATGCCGATTCTCCAGCGGAAGCTCCTCTGCTCTTCTCTTGCGTATCATCCATCATCGACGGAATAAACTTCGCCTTACAGGAACAGGTGCTGTCGCTGTCGGGGCTCCGGCCATTCGTCAGCCATGAATGGTTTCGTTGTCGATGCCACCGGCTATCCTGAACAGCCCGACTTGCCCGCAGGTCATCCTGTCGCTCTGCACCAGGTAAAAGCCTTCTGCTGCCATATTTGTCACTTTAGCTGAATTCAGTGCGGCTTATCCGCAAAGCACTGCACTACTGGCCGGATCGAGCGCAATCAGACCGGACAGAAGCTGCTCCATCTCGGGCTGAAGGCGTGATTTATCGGCTTCACTGCGTGTGGCTTTCATGCGCAGCAATCTGAGACGACGCGATTTCACTTCAAACAGCAGTGCCGGTGTCCACTGCGTGAGAGTAATTGACTGTGCGGTACTGTCGAGCTCACCCAGCAGATGCAGGGCCAGTTCATTCCTGCCCTTCTGCTCAGCCACTCGGGCCATTAACAGACGCAGCAACCATTTGTCTTTCGCGGAATCCGCTCCAGGGCGGGTCTGCAGCCAGTGAAGAGTGGCATCCAGACCGTCGCTGTCCGCTTTCTCCAGCGCTTCAGGCTCAAGTGCCAGAATATCGTTGTCTCCCACACTGGCGGCGCTGAGCGGCTCATCGCGCCAGCCGGACATATCGTTCAGCACGCTCTGATTTATCCAGTTCAGCGTTACTTCATCCGCAAACGGTGTCCCATCGTTAAATGCCAGGGTTTCAAGCCCCGTAAGGCGGCTCAGCAACCCTTTCAGGTCTGCGGTGATGATGTCAGCCAGGACATGCTGCCCTGACTTCATCAGCGCCTGATGGATATACCACTGCAAATCCAGCCAGAGATGATTGGCACCACGCGAAAAAGCGCTGTCTGTCTGCTCCAGTATTTCCAGCCAGCTCTGCTGCAGGTAAAGGCGCTTAAGCATGGCCCGCTGATCAGCCCGCGGCGGTTCTATTCGGGTTTTCCCCTGGGCATCCGGAGCCGGGATAGTGCTCAGCGTGTCATGACGCAGGCTTTTCATCAGCCGGTGTGCGGCAAGCCAGCCATCGGCCTGCTCACGCAGATATTCCGTCAGGGTGCGGGCCTGAGCCAGTAAATCCTGGCCGGAGGTGATGCGGCTCAGGACCGACGCGTCAGACTCGGTCGTATATGTGGAGGTCTGTGTCTGAGCTTTATTAGCGGCGTTCTGCGGCACCACGGAATCCACACCACCGGCCTTCATCAGGCGGGACTCCAGCGCACTGTACAGGACATTCAGTTCCGGCCGCGAAGCCTCCGGCTCAGTCTCCAGGCTGTCGTGAATCAGCAGCAACGCCCCGGCGGTACGCTGTGCATCGTCGCGTACGACCTCCGGGTACAGTGACAAACTGTCCAGCACACGGGTACCGCCAAGCCATTCCAGTGCGGCCTTGCGACTACGGTCCCGCTGCGGGTGAAGCTGCATGCCGTAGCGCTGCAGTAGTCCCGCCAGCAGTTCGAGCCCGCTGGCAAAGCCAGCTTCGCCATCCTGATGCAGGCGGGCCCAGCAGTAATATGTCGCAACCCGGAGATCTTTGGCCCCGGTGGTCAGTAACTTTTCGGCAAGCGTGCATATCAGCCCGGTATCAATGCCGGAGAGCTTATTGACCTCTTCGCGGATACGCTGAAAATCGTCGTCATAGCGGGGGTCTTCTCCGCTCGGAATGGCGTCACTTATCGGTGCAAGCCAGAGCTGCCAGTTTTTCGTGCGTGTCTGCGCCTGTTGCCGCAGCTGCGAGTCGTCAGCGTGACAGGCCGCGACCAGGCTCTGCAGTGTGCTCATTATTCGATTCCATCCATGTCACTGTTTCCGGTGTTGACCATCCGCGCCTGCGCGGTTGCCGCGCTGTCGACACTGAAAATTTGATCCGGCAGCGTGAAACCGCGCAGATCCAGCAGCGCCAGCGGGCCTTTTCCGAGTTGGGAGCGCAGCACCCACTGCAGGGTGCGACCATCCGGGGCGGTAAAGCTCATCATCCACTGGCTGCGATCAAGCTGTTGACGCTTGCTCAGTTCCAGCCAGCGAATAAAGCCCCAGGTCCCGCTGTAATCTCCGTAAAGACGCGCGCCAGCGTTGACCGCGGTCCAGGTCAGCATCGTCCCCGGCTTGTAAGTCTCTCCCGGCCAGCGAAAGCTTTGCCAGTCAGCCATTTGGTTGAAGTAGTGCAGCTTTTGCCCGTCTATGGTGAGCTGCGTCTCCACCACCTGCGGCACAGGACGCGCCTGCAGCTCAAAGCTGATGCCCTGACTGCCATCGGTGAACAGAATGTCTGACAACTGGCTTAGCTGATTAATCGCCCGCAGGAAAGCCGGATTAAAACTCAGCCCCTGACTGTTGACCTTATCCGGTACCCACTGGCTGCCCTCTTTGTGCAGTACCCCGCTGAGCTCTGTCGTCAGAAATCGTTCAATACGTCCGCTGTCCTTGCGCACAAATTCAGCCAGCATTGGCAGGGAGGCATCACTTTTGCTGGCCGCAAACGGGAAACGTCCATCAAAGGCGGTGTGCCAGTTCGCCACCACGGACCGGCTCCATTTGTCATTCAGACTTGCCGCCGACGGCTGAAGCACAGTCTCCCAGGCCTGGGTCAGCGGCTGAACAAACATCGTGCTGCCAAAACCGCTCCACTCTTCCCCGAGGCTTGCAGAAATCAGACTGCCATACTGCTGGGTGTCGGTGAGGTCCACGCTTTTGCCCTGAAACACGGTCTGCGCCAGAGTCTGCATCATTGCCTGTGGGTCAGAAGCGCTGGCCACCTGTTGCAGTCGCAAACGCACGCGGGTGATACGGGTCAGATACGTCTGCAGGCTCAGGGAGTTGTCCGCCGACATGACGTTGCTGCCCGTGTTTTTACCCAGAAGCTGAAGCAACGGACCGAAAGTTTCATCCAGTGGTCCCTGGGGACCTGTCGCTGACTGGTCAATTGCGGGTTTGTCTTTTCCAGCCACCAGCTCTTTGGCCGATTTGATGATGGAGTCCGAAAGACCTTCGCTTTGCTGGCCTGTCTGTCCCTGCCAGGCGAGGGTATTCATCAGGGCAATCAGTGGCGACTGGCGCACATCGCTCATCAGCGTCAATTGGTCGGTAACGTCCGCAATATTGTTCGCCGGGTTAAGACGCAGGCTGTTAAGGAAGCTCAGCCAGCTGCCGGCAAAGTCGGTGAAGTAACGTTGCGTCAAACGTGCTTTCAAGGCTTCCGGTGACAGGTCTGAGGAGACCGCCTTCCGGCTATCACTCAGTACCCAGTCAATTTCATCGCGCCGCGACGTTGCCGCCCTCTCAATGGCCTGCTGAACGGCCCCTTCCCAGGCCTGGCGGGTAAACATGCCCGGCACCACTTCGTCGGTAGTAAACAGACGACGCGCATCGGTACCGCTGGTCATATCCTCCAGGGACACATCGGCGAAGTTACGACGCACTGATTTGAGCATATTTTGATAGAGCGTACTTTCGGCGTTGCGTCGGCCAATCTGCTGCAACAGCACCTGTCGACTCTGGCTGACCAGCTGCGCATCCGGTGTGATTTTCCACTGTGGCTGCTCAGGCAGTTCGTTGATGTAGAAGGCCCATAAATCCGGCGACAGACTTTGCCACAGGCCGGTGGAAACACCCATTCGCGTCGGCTGCACAGTTTTCAGGGTCTGTGCATAAAACGCGCCGTCGGCTTTATCCGGACGGGCCATCATCAGCCAGGCTTTAAGCTGGTCATAACCCGGCTTTGCCATCAGTGCACGCTGATCACTGTTGGGGGCTGAGTTTGCTAAAGCGTTGAGTTTTTGCGTCAGGGCCGCATTCGCCGGGTCGCGTATCAGGCGGTTGTTTGCCACACCGTACCAAGGCAGCATCGAGTCGAGCAACTGCTGGTTATGGTCCAGACCGAAGCGCTGATACCATGGCGCACCTTCCTGAATACGGTGCTGCAGGCGACCGGCGTCATTACGAAGAGTATGCAAAGCCGTCAGCTGGTAATCCGAAACGGAAGGATGTTCAACCAGAGCACGCGCCTGCCCGGCAACAGAGACAATCTGCAGGCGGTTGACCGTGAACGACAGCAGTGTACCAGCCCCCCAGACACCGATGATGGTCATCAGTGTCCAGGCCAGAGTCTGTTCCCAGACCATACCGACACGGCGGCCACGTATACGGGTGCAGTCATCTACAATTCCCTGCCAGGTTACGGGCAAGGTCAGAGCATGGCGTTGTGATTCGGAGATATAGTTCTCAGGGTCGGCTGTTCCTTCAGACGTCTGAGCAGGGTAACTGTCCGGCAGGCTGAATATCAGACCTCGAAGCGGAACACGCTGCTGGGAGTCAAACAGCCAGGGCACTAATTGTTGAGTCCAGCGAACGATACCGCCATCTTTGAGATGCTGCCCCAGACGCAGCAGGAAGTCGTGGCCGTTGTTCTCAGCGACCTGACTCATCCCCTGCGCCCGCAATGCAGGCAGCATCAGCTCTAGCTGGCGGGTAATGTCGTCAGGCTTAGCACGCAGCGGGAAACTGGCACCTACCGCCTGTTCAGTGCGTTTCTCCTGCGGCCATTTGCTGTCACACAGTTGCCACAGCCAGACTGGCGCGGAATAACCAAGCAGTTCGCTAATTTTTTCCAGCCCGCGTAAATCGTTGTCGCTGATTTGTGGCGTCAGATTAAGCGACTGCGGCATGACACGAACAATACCGTCCAGTGGACGCCCGCGGCGTAGTTTACGCAGCGCGGTGTATTTTTCTTTATCAGGTTCAGCAGTCAGACTGCCGCCGTAAATCAGAGCGGTACGATTGCCTTCAAACCACTGGTTTTTCTGCAGGCCAGGCACCAGCTGTTCGATTGCCATATCATCGCCGGTGACCAGCAGCAGACGGACTTTGCGACGCCAGAGGAGGCCAGTTCGGGAGCGAAGATGATCCCGAATCTTGTTACACATGGCCACCGCGGGGTGAACAGACGCTTTATCATTTTCCCGTTTTTTTCTCTCATCATCACCGTTGGTGTTGTCGATAAGCGCATTAAACTCCTGCTTACCGGCGCTACGTACGGCCGCCAGGAGCACTACGGATACGATAAGGGCGCTACCTGAAATACATCCGCTGGCGATCAGCCAGTAAATTTGCTGCTGACTTCCCTCCTCAATCCCTGCCATGCCCGGATGCTTCCAGACCATGAACGTTATAACGGCTAACAGCAAAAAGAAAATCAATGCGACAGCAAGATAGCGGCCTTCCGTAGTCTTCGGTGCTAAGGGTAGCTTCACGGATCCATCTCCTGTCGGGAAGCAATCGGGGTAATGAGCGTGCTCCACAGCACATTCGGTGTGGTATTACCGCAGATAATCATCTGGGGTAACTGCGTTTGTCGGGCAATTTCGGTGGCGGCAGCGATAGCCAGCCAGGGAGCCGCGGCGCCGGCATGACCCATGGATGTATCGAGTGAAATAACGGCTTCACCCTCTACAGACTGAGCAGGGTGTGCATTCTGGCACGCGATAACTTCTGCGCGCTGCTGAGCCGTCAGCCCGGCAAGCCATAAATTTTTCACGATATTTTCTTTTAGCGGGACGTTCCAGGCAGCCATGTTCATCCCCTCCCTGAGTTCACCGACTGGCGCAGCATCTGGCCGGTGTAGCAGCGCGAGAGGCTCAAGTGCCTCCTGAGTCAGGCGGTTGCCAAGAAGCAGGACGACACCGGCCTCAGCTGTATTGTCAGATTCGGCAGGCTTAAACTGGAGGCCCACAATCAATAGCATCGCTTTATCTTCAATACGTTGATTCAACCAGCGTTCAATTACACTGAGTCCACTCCCTTCACCATATTCAACATGAAGAGTAATTTTGTTCTTTTGCCAGGCCTCATCCCAGTACTGGCGAATACTCTCCAGAGGCAGCGATGTTGTTACATCAAAAAATACTACCAGCGGCACGTTGTCAGGGATTTTTGCAAAAGGAATGTCAGCAATTAACTGCGAAAAAATATTTGTTATCACAAATTTTAGCGAGTCCTGCGGGCTGGAATAAATTTGGCTCATTCTGGAGCTTTCATTACCATCCCGGTCGACCTGTGAAACAATAATGCTATCGTTGTTTTGCATAGCAATGGCCGTATTCTTCTGAGAAACTGATGAATGGCCGGTAATAAATGTTGTATTCAGCACCTGTAGTGCACGCCGCGCCTTGCGAGTCTCCTGAAGAATCCATTGCTCTCGTTCTTTATTAAAAGCATTTGCTTTGCTATCCTGCAATGCCCACAGAAGCAGATAATAAGCAAACGGAACGCTCCATAAAACAACTGGCACACCTAAAGCAATTATCCAAAAATGCAGACTTTCAACATACCGCCCAAATATACGCATTAATATAACACTGACCAAAAGCATGACAATCAGAACAATAACCCAACGAGAAAACTTCAGGGGTTTAGGTCTGGGGTAGCACTCTGGCATATGCTTAAGTGTATATGACATTCATTCTCTCATATTACAAAATAGATATATTGATTTATAATTAAAATAAGGGTAGCTCAAAACTTATTATAACTATCACGCTGCAGAAGGCCGCAACCAATAAAAAATCATCATTTTAAGGAATGTTATTTTGTTAATGTCAAATTTATTAAAATTAAGCTACTCACCTGAATAATTCACATGTTATTTTCATAGGATACATACACCTGCAATTTCTCGACAATAACTTCATATGTTCAGCACCTGCCCCCATGTTCTCTATACATTCTATCTCTTAAATCATCGAGTAAAATAATTATCAATCGAAAACAGGCTTTTGCACAACTCTAAATGTAATGACTGAATATCACCTGGAGTCACTTTCTCAAACATTACTTCAACTTTAAATGGCCCCAACTTTAAAATTGCACTGCTCTTTTTTATAATTATTATTGCATCAAGCTAATGCGCTATCTTGTCATCATAAAATGATGAAAGTTTGCACCTCAAAGTCTCTGGGATTGAACTTTTACCATTCATTGCATTATCACTCAATTGAGAAGTAATATCTGCAGTAAAAGTTTTAACATAAGAGATGTAGATCTCTGATCCAGAACAGTTCTGCCAACACGATTTTTTGTATATTTTATTTCCACTCAAATAGTTTTGGTATAGTTCCCTGCCCTCCTCTCCTCATTGCCGCCCACAAATAAAAAAAATTCTTTCCCCATGAATAGTAATTTAAAAAATAGCGTACGCATGACTAATGAAAAGCATCTAAAAAAACCTACTACCTTGATGTTATTAAGGGCTGGAAGGGAGTATCTTTGATCTTATCGACTGGCAAATGGACTCTCCTAAAAGCTTGTAGCTAATAATCCCATAAACATTCAACTCATTCGTAAAGATATGCTCAGGGGCTTTTGAGTCGAAGGTATAAATAAACAATCTATTATTTTTTACTGCATAAAAAAGAACTCCATCGAATCCAGAAACTTGATCGTCAGAATAAGATGATAATATTTTAGCAATCTGATTTCTGGTTGATACATCTGTTATAGATTTCATTAGTATATTGTCGTTAATACCTTCTGGAAGCGTATTCAAATATGCATTATCAATATAAGGCGTATAATCATTTTTATCGCAAGAAGGAGTGTGGGGATTATCCACACCATAATAATTTCTGAAAAACCCATCAAGTACATATTTATAATCTCTTGCAGAAGGCAATGCCTTGACAAGTAAGGATATTCCTCCAGCGTCTCCTGCCATCACTCTCAATGACAACAAAAGTAACAAAACTATAGTTATAAAGTTTTTCATCGACCGCCCCCTTCATCTTTCACAGATTTACTTTTGCTATCAAACTTGAATAAATTGTTATTCACATAGTCAACATCAACTATAGGTAACTCCGCTGAAATTTTTGAATAACATTCTTTGTAAGCGACTGGTATATAGTATTTATAAAATATTTGATACACAGGAGTATTCGTTTTTTTTCTAACAGTCATTCTGAATCTGGATGTTGGTTTTGTGGTACTATACATCGATAACTTGATAGTACCTCCACCATATGTTTTACCTCCTTGATTACCACCTAATCCAGCAATATCACCGTTACTCGTTTTTCCATACACAAATGTTACATGCCCGCTGCCTGTAAATTCATTACCAGATTCGACATAAGTACGAAATACCATCAATGCACCATATACAGGATTTTTTATCTCGATAAACTTAGTTTTATCATAAACAGGGAATTGAGAAGACTTTGTATAACTCTTAGAGTAGTCATATCCTGATTCTTTCAAGCAATAATTAGCAAACGAAGCACACCATGCCGTACTACCTAAAGACGCTTCAGAACCTGTAAGCTTATGATAATTGTCAGTTATTTTTTTCTCTCCTGTTCCGTGCCATTTTGTAGCCTCTCGGATTGCAATCGCCATCCATGGCGCCTCTCTCTGCTCATGGGGAAGCAAGGCCAACGGTTTATTCGATTTTTTAGATCCCACTGATTCCAGCTTTTTTTTATTCAAATTGACCGTTCGGGCATTGGATGAAGTTCTGCTAACTGGGGCCTGAGGTTTGGGTGCCTGTTTGTCAGAGGCTGAGACAGAGTTCTTCCCTTTTGAATCGTTTGCATTACTTGAAATCAATATCGACTGACCGGGATAGATTTTGTTTAGATCTGCAATATTATTATGACTCGCAAGTTTATCGACAGTTGTGCCGCTCTGCGCTGCAATTTTCGCCAGAGTATCACCCGGCGCGACTATATATGTTGAAGGACCGCTAGTATTGACACCATAAATTGTCAATTTCTGACCGGGGAAAATCCTACTCACATCTTTTATATTATTGTTTTTTGCAATTTCATCAGTACTTGTCTTATAACGCTTGGCAATTTTTGATAGAGAGTCTCCTGACATGACTATATACTCTATCGGTTTCTGAGCACTCTTCTCACGTGGCACTTTGGGAGTTTCGGGAAGTGTTTTTGCAGAGAATTGAGAAAAGTTTCGCGTGAGCAGTATATTCTTTGTTTCATCTCCAGCAACTGCTGAATAAACAATATCTTTTTTCCCAACAGAATTAGTATATTTGACGACGATAGCCATTCCGGGTTTCATGTGAATAATCGTTTTGAGCTTGCCGAAAGCGTCTGTTTTCCACTCATAGCTGGTACTTCCCAGGGTCACCTCAAATGGCACATCAGCAACCGGGCGGGATCCGTCTGAAACCGTCAAGTTTGTCACATACACCCATTTTTCAGTACCGGCCTTCAGGCCACCTTCTTTTTTACTGATTGCATCTACGACTTTTCCGAATTCATTATCATCCAGTTCAGATATTTTTTTATCTTTTGCAACGCCACTTTCTGAACTTATAAAGTTGGAATAAGCTACGGGATCGTTGCCTGCAGTTTCAGGCGCATACTGCGACATCATCTCAGAGATGGTGTTATTTCGATATTTTCGCTTCAATAATGCACATTTTTCACGTTCCCCAGCTTCAATGCTGGAAAAAATCGCAAATGTATTTTTTTTTGGATTATATACGGTTCCGGCCCCTATCCGGCCTTTTTGCTTACTTGCATCAGGCAATGCCATAATATTGCCGGGATTGTTAAATCTCCAGTTCAATGTTCCTGCAGTTTTTAGCAAACGAGTCCCATCACCAGCTTCGTACTCAACCGTCTTGGTTTCAGAATGATATGTCGCTTTTACAAATCTCATAAATCATCCTTTTTTATTTTTTCGTTGATTCAAAACTTGTGTCGTTTAGTAAAACTGAAGTCATATGATAGCCTGTGACAGCAAGCATAACTTTTCCATTTACAGTGACATGGTGATTGAGTAAATTGCGTTTATTTTTATAATTATCACCGCTCACAATGAGCTGGACCTTGCTGCCCCAACCTTTTTGCTCAGTATTAGCATCAACCACGCACTTTAGCGGACTATTTAAATGCAGGATCCAGTAGAGTAGTTTTTCGTCATGCTCCCTATCTTCCCCCCAGTTCGGGGGGCCGTAAAATAACTCTTCTTTGATTACTCCTGTGAGTACAATCTTATCCCCCTCTTTCAGACATGCCGAATATACAACGCAGTTATATAATATGATGGCTACGCTCAATGTAAGTTTCATAAGCATGTTTAACATTATCAGCTAATCTCTGTTAGATTTAATAAAGTTGCAATCATTGATTCAGTCAATGCTGATGTTCTATGCTCTTCAGAATCCATTTCACTTAAATAAAGATCGACATCAGGAGCTTCATCATCAAAATATTCCATACTGTCGTCTTCAGTAGATGAAACAGAAAGCTCCTCTTTACTCCAGGTTTCTCGCCCAATGATTAAATTCAATGTATCGCTTTCAGAAAGTACTATTTTCGGGAAGCGACCTGAACTGTCTACCGTGCCGGTCGACAGGATTTTCCCATTACTGTCAGTAATGCTATATGGCTGATTTATCATCCAATCCATACTTTGGCTGACGCTATCGGCACCAGGGAAAGCAAAACGTAAGCTTTGTTCGCCAGGTTCCATTACAGGGAAGACAGGCAGCGTGACCTTTTCTGATGCACCCGTTTTACGCCCATAGTGTCCTGCTTTCGTACGATATTCACCTGCTGTAGCGGATTCGATCCCACTTGCATCAATCCTGATATAGCTCCCACCGCCGTTTAGCGTCAGCTTCTTCTTCGCAATAATTTTGATTTCATCCTCAGTACTGACGATGCTGATTTCTTTTCGCGCCAGCAATTCCATCAGGCTGTTCTGCGCCTGTACCTGTACCGGCCCCTGGTTCGCGATGAGCCTGATCCCCAGCTTGCGGACAAACACGCTCAGGGCTTTGCCTACCCCGATGAACAGATTTTTCACCACGCTGACGTCGGCATTTTTACCGGCCGTAGCTATCAGGTTTTGCCCGGCAGATACCTGCAGGTGCTGTCCGCTGGTCAGCGCCATACCGTCCGGCGCGCTCATCAGCAGCACCGATTTTTTCAGGTCCGTCAGTTGCTGTTCCAGCAGGTTAATCTGCGCCTGGAGATCGGCCGGGTTCGCGCTCGCCTTCTGCGCATCATCCGAAAAGGACATCATCTGCTCCCGGGCATCGCCGAGGTTGCTGACCGCCGCCTGCATCTCCAGCACCTGACCCTGCGCCCCGGCCTGCCCGTCAGCGCTGATAAATATCCCTTTCTGCGCCCGGATGGCGCCCCAGCTGTCCGTCCTGAGCTCAAACCCCTCGCCGCGCTTCTGCTTCTCAGCATCCACTAAATGCCCGAGGTTCAGCTGGCTCTTGCCGCCGTACTCCGTGCTGACCTTGATATGCTCTTTCCCGCGCTCGTCATCGAGGCGGATTTTGTTGTTCGCCGGGGTGCGCAGCACGTTGCGCTTGTAGTTGCGGATGGTGACGTGGTCGCCGTGGGCCGAGTCGTGCAGCACACCGGCAATGTACGGCCGGTCCGGATCTCCGTCCTCAAAGCCAATCGCCACCTCGGTGCCCGCCAGCAGCGGCAGGTGCAGGCCGCAGGTGTCCCCCGCGTACGGGCGGGACTGGCGCACCCACAGGCTCTCGAACCCGGCTTCCCGGGTCTCCCGGTCAAACAGCATGCTGACGCGGTAACGACCGTCCTTATCGATATGCCCGTAGGTGTCGTTCTCGGTGGTGCTGGTGACGCGTGCCGGCAGGGTGCCGGCCATCACCGGGCGTGAGCCGGGCTCAGGACGGAAACCAAAATCGGTGCTGTCCGGAATGCCGTCAAAATCAACCGCAAAGTCCTTATCACGGCGGGCATACGTATGCATCGCCGTGATGACCACGCCCTGCGCAAACACGTCGGCCACTTCATACCCGCCGGTGACTTTCAGCCGCATACCCGGCGAGAGGGTCGGGCAGCTGGTGATACCCTGCGCCCGGGTCTGGCCATTCAGGCAGCGTTCGTGACGGATGCGGGCATAAAACGCCCCGGACTCCGGGGCCGGATTGCGGTCATGCGCGCTGCCCGGCGTCAGGTAGTTATCCGCCCAGTGATAGGCATCACCGTACGTGGTGACATCCCCGCGGGTCACATCCACCCGGGCGTCCATGTCCTGCGTGGCCTGACGGTAGTTGTAGTCCCGGGTGCTGACCTGCTTCTGCACCACGCTGTGACGGCATTCCATTCCCCAGACCGAATCCACGCCTTTTGAATGCTGGCCCGATGGCGGTACCGACGGCAGCGTCAGACCTTTTTCATACCCCTGCTGGCTGTCGTAAAACTCCACCACGTCAATGTTGAGGCGCGTGTCGGTGGTGAAGCGGAACCAGATGCCCACCTCACCCAGCAGGCGGGTGATAAAGTGCAGGTCATCCTCGCCGTACTGCATCACCTGCTCCCGGCGCGGGTACTCTTTTGACAGCGAGAACAGAAAATCCTGGCCGCGCATGCCGTGGCGCTCGCGCAGGATTTTTTCCACGATTTGCGGAACCGGCATGTCCTGATAAATGGCGTTCTGGTGCGAGCGGCCGAGCAGCGCGAGGCGCGGCCGGAGCGTCAGTGCATAATGGGTTTCATCCTTCGAGGTGCTGAGGCGTTCAAAGCCGGTCACCACCCCCTGCAGGGTGCGCACGGCCTGCTGCACTCTGATGCCGTAGCCCCGGTCAGCCGGGGCCTGCAGCGTCAGCGAGCCGGGCTTCATCAGCATCATCTCCTTGCTGATGGCGTGGTCACCGCTGGTGAACTCAATGCGGTAACTGAACGGCGTGCTCAGGACCTCATCGCCTTCGAAAGCCAGCACGTCGAGCGCGGACTCACAGCCCTTCACCGCCAGCAGGTGGTGGTTATGGCTGAATCTTAACGGAGGATTATTACTCATGCATCCACTCCCTGTGTCACAACAAATTCCAGCCCGCGGCTTTTTTGTCACTTCAGCCAGACATCAGTAATTTCAGTTTCAATTTATGGGATCCTGCAGATTAGCAGCGGGTGGTTGTCTCAAAAAATTAAAACCAGCATCAGAGGTATGTTCAGACCTCTGTCTTATTTAAGATACACTTACTGCCTGGTGTTTCCCGGAGTTGATCCAGTTCGATACCTGAACGTTCTGGTGATTCTGTCCCAGATGTCAACCAGCTGTGAATCCGTATATTTTTTTGTTTCCAGACCAGAATTATTCAACTCAACGGAAAATACCGGGTGCTTTGAGTCGGAAATATCCTCATTGCCATAAAAAGCGAATCTGTAGGCAGTAACCGTTTTCTCTTGTGGATGATAGATATCCTGTTTACTTTTAATCAGCCACTCTTCGGCATTGATTTCCGGTAATTTTACCGTCCCTTTCTTCAGAGTGTGTGCGCCAAGTCTGATGATGGCAGCATTGATTTCATCAGATCTTTTCAAGAGCGATTCAGATTTCCGAAGCGTATTATCACTGTTAACAATAAGGCCAAAGTCATCACTGTTATATATAATATTGATAACATCGTTCGACATCACTCCCGTATCATTGATAAATCCTTCCGGAATACAGATACCAGGCAGCGTTGGCACTTCTTCATCCCTTCTCCCCTGTAGTCTGGATAACAGACTCTGCATCTCCGCCAGCTTCTGAGTTTTATTGTTCAGTGCATTTTCAGAAGTCCCACTATTCAAATAATCTTCTTTGTCTTTTTTATATTTAGGATCAGATAAGTCCCGTATCTGGGTTGTCACTATAAATGCCACTCCATTATTGTATAAGTGGCCTTCAAGTACTCGTCCGAATCCAGGAACAGTCTCGTTTATATTGTGATCAAAGATGACCGTATTATTATTTATCCGGTATACCTGTTTCAGATAAGGAAGGTCTTTAGGATCAACTGCTGGACTGTTGTTTAACTCCTGTTCACGTAACCGGATACGTTGTGCAAACGCCGGAGGATACAGCCGCTTGCTGACAATTCTCATTTCATTAATTTTCACCTGCCCCATCGCAACGTTATTAAATGAAGCGGGCACATCAAACCGATAGCGGCCAATGCACTGAGGTCGGGTCTGTTCAAACAGTTTATCCGTCATTTGTTTTTCCTTTGCCGTTAAAGGGGCTGCCGGCCATGAACGGGTGAGCAACCAGAAAACTGCAGAGAGAATAAGGACGACAACAGCTAATCCCATCCATAAATGCCTTACCTTCATGAGGGGACCTCTCCGGCCATTTTTATTATTGAGCGTAACGTGAACTTCATTGCAGCGGAAAGACCGTTTTCCGTGCCGGTATCAGATGCCCACCTCACCCAGCAGGCGGGTGATAAAGTGCAGGTCATCCTCGCCGTACTGCATCACCTGCTCCCGGCGCGGGTACTCTTTTGACAGCGAGAACAGAAAATCCTGGCCGCGCATGCCGTGGCGCTCGCGCAGGATTTTTTCCACGATTTGCGGAACCGGCATGTCCTGATAAATGGCGTTCTGGTGCGAGCGGCCGAGCAGCGCGAGGCGCGGCCGGAGCGTCAGTGCATAATGGGTTTCATCCTTCGAGGTGCTGAGGCGTTCAAAGCCGGTCACCACCCCCTGCAGGGTGCGCACGGCCTGCTGCACTCTGAGGCCGTAGCCCCGGTCAGCCGGGGCCTGCAGCGTCAGCGAGCCGGGCTTCATCAGCATCATCTCCTTGCTGATGGCGTGGTCACCGCTGGTGAACTCAATGCGGTAACTGAACGGCGCGCTCAGGGCCTCATCGCCTTCAAACGCCAGCACGTCGAGCGCGGACTCACAGCCCTTCACCGCCAGCAGGTGGTGGTTATGGCTGAATCTTAACGGAGGATTGGTGCTCATAGTATTCCTTCACATCGGCAGAGAAATTATGCTCTGGAAAAAATATGCATTAAGTCAGTTACTACTTGATCTTTATCGTATATTGCTTATAAAAATCTTTACCGGAATACATTGTGCCAAGAGTAAATCCAGAAATAGTTACGCGATAATCACCTGGTTTTTTCGGGATCCCAGATATGATGATGCGATGGTAATCTTTGTTTACTCCATCCTCTCCTCCAAAACTATATTTTATGTCTTCCGGACCCCATACTAACCCTGAGTCGTTCGGGATTATACTCACCGATATACTGGACTCACTAACAGCCCCACCTTTTATTTCAATGACATCTCGGTACTTATGATTAACTGTTGCAACTTTAAGTTCTTTCTTTTCAGGAAGGATTGTTGAATAAGTAACAGAGCACCCAGATACAATAACAATCAAAATACAGATAAAATATTTCATTCAGCTCAGTGGCTTAAATACCACTCCTCCAAAAATGTGCTTGCGGACATATTCAAAGTCTTTTTTTAACTTGATTTGTTTTTTTACCGCCCCCCATGAGAATAATTTTAAGTTAACGATTTCATCAGGCGGCGATTTTTTTGTTATGGCTTTGCCATCAGCATTTTTTAAAGCTCCGGCCCAAACAACCCAGTGATTTTTAGAGGAGGTATCGTCAGAGCCAAAATCAAATAGCATCCCAGCGGAAATCAGACAAATAACTTTAAATCCGTTGTCAGCATATTCACTGAGCCGCGCAACATCCTCAATACTGCACCGGCTTAAGCCAACATTGCTATAAACTTTTACATAGCCACTCTTTTCAAACCACTCGGTAATTTTTCCCCACATTGTAATCCCGGCAACTTCATCGTCTATATCATCATAACTCATAATTGAATTTTCAGAGTCTCTCAAACTGGCAAGTGTTATCCAGTCCAAACCTGAAATTCTCTCACTACCACCAGAATAAAAACTGCCCTTTGGATGTTTACATCCATCGCCAGGAGTTATATCTAAAGTTCCTATCTTCGTTTTTCCATGCATCCATAGATCAATTGCAGCTTGTTTATATACATCCGGCCTGTCCATTTGCAAGCAATAAAAGAAGGAGGCTGGCCCACATAAACTTGTCCTTCCCTGATCAGGAAAACTACTGTAATTCATTCTTAATGAGATTTGAGTTTCAAATTTACTTCTGTCAAATGGATCATCAGGACTACCTACGGGATACTCTTTTGCAATAAACACTCTTTCCTGACAGGTAATCTGCACAGTATGTATATTATCATCACCCTTATTATTAACTGGTTTTGTCTGTGCTTTACTCTCAAAATAACAGACATTCTCTCGTTTACTTTTAGAAAATGCTTTCCCTGATGCCAACTCACCAAGGGTGTACATTTTTTTAGCTGGGGATAAAAGCACCGGAATCAGCTTACCACTGTGTTTACGGTATAAGTTAATTTCTAAAATGTAGATCACTGAAAAATCATCATCGGTCTCATTCGTATCATGAGGCTGAGTATAATAACTCGGGTCTATTGGTTGTTGCGTCACTGACAGCAGAACATATTTTTTATTATTGACATCGGTTTTATATACATCGAGATCGTAAAACAGATTTGATACCGGAACATTCGATTCAACTTTTGTATAGATCTTATACTTAGGCATTAATAACTCCTGGCATCATATGCAAGTAAACATCCTGAGCCTGTGCAGAAGTAAACAGTTTTGTATACCCCTGACCATCACTTATACCTTCCAGTACTGAGCCATCAGCCAAAAATGCCCTGTAAGGGGTATTCAGCATCGGTACCCCATTATCATTTGCACACAGGAAGCGAATATTATGACTTCCATCATCTATAGCATTAGCTAAAGGTGAAATATCAGGCTTGTGCTTCGCTCGTGTCTGTCTGGCATAATGCCCAGCCCATGTTCTGAAATCACCCAACGTGGCTGATTCAATAGCATTAACATCCAGAGTGATGTAACTCCCCCCGCCGTTTACCGTCAGCTTCTTCTTCGCAATAATTTTGATTTCATCCTCAGTACTGACGATGCTGATTTCTTTTCGCGCCAGCAATTCCATCAGGCTGTTCTGCGCCTGTACCTGTACCGGCCCCTGGTTCGCGATGAGCCTGATCCCCAGCTTGCGGACAAACACGCTCAGGGCTTTGCCTACCCCGATGAACAGATTTTTCACCACGCTGACGTCGGCATTTTTACCGGCCGTAGCTATCAGGTTTTGCCCGGCAGATACCTGCAGGTGCTGTCCGCTGGTCAGCGCCATACCGTCCGGCGCGCTCATCAGCAGCACCGATTTTTTCAGGTCCGTCAGCTGCTGTTCCAGCAGGTTAATCTGCGCCTGGAGATCGGCCGGGTTCGCGCTCGCCTTCTGCGCATCATCCGAAAGGGACATCATCTGCTCCCGGGCATCGCCGAGGTTGCTGACCGCCGCCTGCATCTCCAGCACCTGACCCTGCGCCCCGGCCTGCCCGTCAGCGCTGATAAATATCCCCTTCTGCGCCCGTATCGCCCCCCAGCTGTCCGTCCTGAGCTCAAACCCCTCGCCGCGCTTCTGCTTCTCAGCATCCACTAAATGCCCGAGATTCAGCTGGCTCTTGCCGCCGTACTCCGTGCTGACCTTGATATGCTCTTTCCCGCGCTCGTCATCGAGGCGGATTTTGTTGTTCGCCGGGGTGCGCAGCACGTTGCGCTTGTAGTTGCGGATGGTGACGTGGTCGCCGTGGGCCGAGTCGTGCAGCACGCCGGCAATGTACGGCCGGTCCGGATCACCGTCCTCAAAGCCAATCGCCACCTCGGTGCCCGCCAGCAGCGGCAGGTGCAGGCCGCAGGTGTCCCCCGCGTACGGGCGGGACTGGCGCACCCACAGGCTCTCGAACCCGGCTTCCCGGGTCTCCCGGTCAAACAGCATGCTGACGCGGTAACGACCGTCCTTATCGATATGCCCGTAGGTGTCGTTCTCGGTGGTGCTGGTGACGCGTGCCGGCAGGGTGCCGGCCATCACCGGGCGTGAGCCGGGCTCAGGACGGAAACCAAAATCGGTGCTGTCCGGAATGCCGTCAAAATCAACCGCAAAGTCCTTATCACGGCGGGCATACGTATGCATCGCCGTGATGACCACGCCCTGCGCAAACACGTCCGCCACTTCGTATCCGCCGGTGACTTTCAGCCGCATACCCGGCGAGAGGGTCGGGCAGCTGGTGATACCCTGCGCCCGGGTCTGGCCATTCAGGCAGCGTTCGTGACGGATGCGGGCATAAAACGCCCCGGACTCCGGGGCCGGATTGCGGTCATGCGCGCTGCCCGGCGTCAGGTAGTTATCCGCCCAGTGATAGGCATCACCGTACGTGGTGACATCCCCGCGGGTCACATCCACCCGGGCGTCCATGTCCTGCGTGGCCTGACGGTAGTTGTAGTCCCGGGTGCTGACCTGCTTCTGCACCACGCTGTGACGGCATTCCATTCCCCAGACCGAATCCACGCCTTTTGAATGCTGGCCCGATGGCGGTACCGACGGCAGCGTCAGACCTTTTTCATACCCCTGCTGGCTGTCGTAAAACTCCACCACGTCAATGTTGAGGCGCGTGTCGGTGGTGAAGCGGAACCAGATGCCCACCTCACCCAGCAGGCGGGTGATAAAGTGCAGGTCATCCTCGCCGTACTGCATCACCTGCTCCCGGCGCGGGTACTCTTTTGAAAGCGAGAACAGAAAATCCTGGCCGCGCATGCCGTGGCGCTCGCGCAGGATTTTTTCGACAATCTGCGGGACCGGCATGTCCTGATAAATGGCGTTCTGGTGCGAGCGGCCGAGCAGCGCGAGGCGCGGCCGGAGCGTCAGTGCATAATGGGTTTCATCCTTCGAGGTGCTGAGGCGTTCAAAGCCGGTCACCACCCCCTGCAGGGTGCGCACGGCCTGCTGCACTCTGAGGCCGTAGCCCCGGTCAGCCGGGGCCTGCAGCGTCAGCGAGCCGGGCTTCATCAGCATCATCTCCTTGCTGATGGCGTGGTCACCGCTGGTGAACTCAATGCGGTAACTGAACGGCGCGCTCAGGGCCTCATCGCCTTCAAACGCCAGCACGTCGAGCGCGGACTCACAGCCCTTCACCGCCAGCAGGTGGTGGTTATGGCTGAATCTTAATGGAGGATTATTACTCATGCGTCCACTCCCTGTGTCACATCAAATTCCAGCCCGATTCCCCCTTTTTCACTCCAGCTAAAGCGTAATGACTGTGGTTTTTGTCTGGCTGCCATGTGGGTTAGCAGTTGCTGACTCAGCACCGGCAGGATCTGCTGATTCAGCAGGCTGTCGATGTTACGCGCGCCGGTGTCCGGCAGCAGGCAGGCTGAAGTCAACGCATCATAAAGGCTCGCATCAATATGCGTGCTCAGGTCGTAATGTCGATGCAGGCGCTTGCTGACCTGTGAGAGTTTCATTTCCACGATGGTACGCATGGCTGCTTCGGCGAGTGGGCGATAAATCACAGTCTGGAAGCGGGCCAGCAGCGCCGGCTGGAAATGGTCCCGCAGTATCGGGCGCAGCAGCTCATGGAGTTCGCCTTCGCTGGCTTCCGGCTGTTCGTCGAGCAACTGCATCAGGTAATCGCTGCCGAGGTTCGAGGTCATCAGGATGACAGTATTGCGGAAATCGATTTCGCGCCCTTCGCCGTCGCGCATAAAGCCGCGGTCAAAGACCTGGTAGAACAGGTTCATGACATCGCGGTGGGCTTTTTCGACTTCATCAAGCAGCACCACGCAGTATGGTCGCTTGCGCACGGCTTCGGTCAGGATCCCCCCCTGACCATAACCGACGTAGCCCGGAGGTGAACCCTTCAGCTGGGAAACCGTATGCGGCTCCTGGTATTCTGAAAGGTTAATTGTAATGAGTGACTTCTCACCGCCGTACATGACATCGGCCAGCGCAAGCGCAGTTTCGGTTTTACCCACGCCACTTGGCCCCACCAGCAAAAATACGCCCTGCGGGCCATTCTCGGACGTAAGACCCGTTTTCGCCGCACGCAGGCGCTGGGCGATGGCTTTGAGCGCTACATCCTGTCCGACCACACGTTTACCCATTTCATTTTCCAGGGTCAGCAGCTCGGTCTGTTCATCTTTCATCAGCGATGACAACGGTACGCCTGTCCAGTCCGCAATCACGTTGGCAACCGTGCGTACATCCACATCTACGGAAAGCAGCGGGTTGCTGTGCTGCATGTCGTTCAGCTCCTGCTGCAGCATGTGCGCCTCACTCTGACGGGCGGTATCCTGACGGCTTTCCAGCAGTTGTTCGGTAAGTTTCAGTTCCTGCCCGTACTGAGTTTCAAGCTTATCGAGAGCAACAATAAGATCATTCTCTTCCTGTTCAATGACGGTCAGGCGTTCACTCTGGCTCTGATTGCCGACAGCAATATCCTCCAGCAGTGCCTGCTTCTCTATTTCAAGAGAAGTAATCTGCGAGCGAATGCAGGTCAGCTGTTCCGGCACCGTGTCGAGGTTCATGCGGACACGCGCTGCGGCGGTGTCGAGCAGGTCAACCGCCTTGTCCGGCAACTGGCGGCCCGTCAGATAGCGGCGGGAAAGCGTAACTGCCGCGCGAACCGCATCGTCGGTGATATGTACATTATGGTGTTCGGCATAGCGGGATTTCAGACCACGGAGCATCAGGCAGGCGGTGTTATTATCAGGCTCATCGACTTTTACCATCTGGAAACGACGCTCCAGGGCCGCGTCGCGCTCGAAATATTGTTTGTACTCAGACCAGGTAGTGGCCGCAATGGTACGCAGTTCGCCACGCGCCAGCGCCGGTTTCAGCAGGTTAGCTGCATCGGCGCCACCCGCATGGTTGCCCGCACCGATGATGGTATGCGCTTCATCAATAAATAGCAGGACCGGGGACGGTGATTGCTGCACGGCTTCAATGACGTTTTTCAGACGCTGTTCGAACTCGCCTTTCACGCCTGCACCGGCCTGTAGCAGTCCCAGGTCAAGGGTACGAAGAGTGACGGTTTTCAGGGATTCAGGCACATTACCTTCGGCAATACGCAACGCCAGCCCCTCAACCAGTGCGGTTTTCCCCACGCCCGGCTCACCGACGAGAATCGGGTTGTTTTTACGGCGACGAGAGAGGATGTCGACCATCTGGCGGATTTCTGTGTCACGGCCGAACACCGGGTCGATTTTTCCTTCCTTCGCTTTGGCGGTGACATCAAGGGTGAATTTATCCAGCGCGTTCTGCCGTGCAGGGCTCAGTTCCCCCCCTGTCATTTCCACGCCAGCCGGACGCCCGACAAACTCCACCTCACCACCATGACTCTGTGCCAGCTTAGCTTCGCGTTGCATTTCAGGACGCTCATCCGATTGCGCATCCAGCAAAGGTCGCAGGCGCTCCAGCTGGCTTTGAGCAAGTGTTAACAACGGCCAAAGGCCGTCACAACGTGCCAGTTTTGGTTTTTCCACCAGGGCCATCAGCAGATGGATGCTGCGGATTTGCTCTTCACCATTGAGTGAAGCAAGTAGCCAGGCTTGCTGCATCAAAGTCTGAATGTCATCTGAGAGCTGGGGCCGATGGCGCACAGAGCGAGGTTGTCTGTCCAGCCAGTCAAGCAAATCCTGCCAGATGCTATCCATATCCCATTCATAGCGACGCGCCAGCACCGTCAGGTCCCCTTCTCCCTGCTCCAGCAGCTTCAGCAGCCAGTGCTCCGGCAGAATTTCGGCATGGGCACGTGTCTGACAAAGTGAAGCTGCGCCTTCCATCGCTTGGGCACAGTAAGGATTCAGACGACGTAACAGGATGGCTGGATTTTCCATAAGATTCTCACTTTGTCGGTTCCTGGACACGCTACCGCCCCTCGCTGTTCACCCAAGCGCATAAGGTCAGGCAGGCAGATTGTTTTTTCTTTGCTGAGTGCCCGCATCTCAGGCACTCAGCAAAAAACTGCGGACAGGAAAAACCTGCCCGCATCAGGATTACGCGGTGGCGCGTTCGTTCCAGGAATCGGAATGAATGATGTTGCCGTCTTTGTAGGTCCAGGTGATTTTTTCGTAACGCAGTTCAACGCGTTCAAGGTGGTTGTGTTTCTCTTTAGAAGGATCCTTGATGTCATACATTTCAGGATTCACTTTCACTACCTTTACGTTTTCCAGTTTGGTATTGAAGTACTCCACTTCCTGACCTGCATCGTTGATTTTGTACCACTTGAATTCAGCGGATTTCAGTGTCTGACCGGTGGTCACCGCCTTGTACAGGTACGGGCTGGAGGAATCGATTTCCTTAGTGAACAGGAACGGCGTGTGGATGCGGGTGCCGGTCAGCTTGCCGGTGTTGTTGTCGGTCGGGATGTACAGGTTATGTTCCTGAGCTACCACTTCGATGCTGCCTTCACGATCCTGAACGTCAACAGACCCTTTGATATCCGCGCCGCCGTCGTCCTTCAGCCAGAGATAAACAGGTATTGCCATGAAATTACTCTCCATTGTGTAGTGAAGCGCCATCATCCTGCGATGGCGCTGGGTGTATGCCGGGTATCTGACAGGCGTTCGCCTGTGGTACCAGGCTGATTTCGACACGTCTGTTGAGCGCGCGCCCATCCGGGGTGTCATTGGTTGCGATCGGACGGCTTTCGCCATAACCCTGCACCGCAAAACAGCTTTCCGGTACATCACCGGTATCACGCATCCAGTCGCGCACCGCTTCGGCACGCTTAAGTGAAAGCGTCTGGTTCAGCTTCGGATTGCCGGTATTATCGGTATGCCCCGACACGACAATCAGCCAGCCCGGCTTCGCTTTAATGCCAACCAGTGAATTCACCAGCATTTTGGTAGAGCCCGCTTTCAGCTCGAACTTGCCGGAATCGAACAGCGACATGCTGTCGAGCCTGACTATTTTCGGAACCGGTTTTGGGGATGGCTGCGGTTCAGGCGGCGGCGGCACATACGAGCGGATCGCTTCCAGAAGGGGCATTCGTAGACGTTCACCCAGATAAAGCCCCAGACCCAACCGGGCCGGTACACCGTTACGTGCATAGTCATCCAGCATCGCCGCATCCTGACGAAGGACAGCAACGGCGTTAGCCTTCGGGCCATAGTCATCGATGGAGAGGCTGTCGTAACGGGCTATATCGAAGCTCACGCGATGCAGCAGCTGGCGATTGTTCCAGCCACTGCTGAGCAGCGCGGCGATGGCCGCCAGGGTGAAAAGACCAAGAACACTGCGCCAGGTGCGAGCCCGGGGAGTGAGTCCACTTCCCTCAGGTAGTAGCGGCAGGATGAAATCCGGTAAGGATGAGATTACCGTACTGTCCGTTCCCACTGGTTGCCAGCCAGTCACCTGAGGTATGGCAGTATGACGCGATAACCACGCCGTCCAGGCTGATGACGCAAGGCTTCCGGCAAGAATCGGCCCCATCCCCCACAGCAGTGCTGCAGGTGCAACGGCCGGAACATCAGGATTATCATCAATGAATACCGCCAGAACATGCTGATGCAGCCAGCTCATCAGGCTGTTCATCAGCACCTGCTGCTGCATCACAGGCGCACCGCCAGGGGTGACCCATGCAGCAATTGAGGCCGGTGCGGAAGACTCACGCCAGACCCTTACGCATTCTCCCGGCAACGCTGCCTGCCAGAGCATGTCATTTGTCATCGCGCTACCAACCTGCCCATTCAGCACCAGCGGCACAGAATGGCCCGTCTCTTTACGTAACTGGCTGATTTGCCAGCGCAGGGACAGCAGACGGCTAGTAAGTGCTTCGCTGTCGGCGTGTTTCTGCGGGCATACACTGATCATTACCGACAACTGGCGACCCCAGTCAGGCCGCAACCACAGCACCTGGCGGGCTGCCTGCCCCAGATCATGACCATTCTCCACGCGGATCCAGCAACCCTGTGTGACAGTAAGCACCGGTGACGGCTGCGGCCAGGCCAGCGGCAGATCGCCACAGACCAGCACCACGGGCTGACAGTAAGTGGCTTCCGGGAGGTCATCCGGACACAGGGTAACGTCATGCTCCGCACGACGACTGGCGACAGTCCAGAATGCGAGGATCCCCCCAGAACGATAAGCAGAAGAAGCACCGAAACCAGTCGGGCAACCGGCAGGAAATCCAGGCAGACCACTGCACTCAGCAGGGCGGCCCACAGCGCAAGCCCGCGCTGTTGTACAGGGCTCATTTTACGACTCCCGGCAACAGGGTCAGCAGCATCTGATCGAGCCAGCGATCCAGTCCCCACCAGAGCGCGATAATAACTACTAGGCTCAGGCTTATACGCACAGGCCATGACGCCAGCCAGCCTCCCGCCCCGCGTCCGGTGCGGCTTTCGGCCAGAACAGGGTGAGTCTGCGGGTAGGTGAACGGCGTAACACGTTCATTGAGGGCGCTGACCAGCCTCTGTCGTTCTGGATCGTTTAGCGCACGGAAGCTTCCCAGAAATCCGAGCATCATTACCCGCTGGAAGCAGGTCAGTACGGCATTGTCTGGTGCAGGTTCACGCAGCACATCGCGCATCCTGTCACACAAAGTGTCACCGGCGTCCATTGTGCCGAGGAAGTATCCCTGTAAAGGAATGTCATACCACTGTACGCAGGCATCATCATCTACACCGCGCCCTTTGACCGCCTCGTCAAGCAATGCACATTGTGCAGTGAGGATATGCTTACAGCTGGCTTCATCGAGTTCACTCGCTTTCAGCTCACGCTGAACGCATTCCACATCAGCGATACAGCGCTCCCACAAGAGTCGACCTTCGCCTTCCTGAAACTGCGGGCCATGGCGAAGGCTGATGACCTGAAGCCAGGTATCCTGCAGCAGTGCGTCAATATCAACAGACACGGCCGTGCCGTGTTTACGTTCACTCATGTTCTCAATACCGCAAAGAGTTCAAGTTCAGGCTCGCCGAGCATCCCCGGGACGTAAAACATACATGTCCCACTCTGGAGCATCTCAGTCGCCAGAGGATGGGAGAGATCAAGGCTGAAGTACTGATTTTCCAGCCGAAGCGGAATGGCAGCTGGCACATGGCGCAGTGGTGCCAGGGGCACCCCCACCCGCGATGAATTAACGATGCTCCTGACATGGTCAGGGCTGCCGACCTTACACTGACGCGGAAACTGTTCCTGCAGCTGTGCCACCGGCATCGGGGAACGCACGGAGAGGTAGTAATCCGCCCCTTCGCGCAGACGCGGATCATGCAGACGAGCCTGCCAGAAGTGCAGCCGTGAGTCATAGTCGAGTGCCAGTGCAACCACGCGGGACGGCAGGCTGGCTTCAAGCAGATCGCCAAGCAAATCAAACAGCGGTGGAAACACGGCATTGAGTTGCTCATGATGCCAGGCCGGAATGGCGCTCACCTGATGCTCCAGGGAGAAAGTCAGCAGGCTTCCCGCCAGGCGGGAAAGTTCCGGATACAGACGTTCCGGTGGGCTTTGCAGATTACGCTGGAACTGACCCAGCACGGGCTCAGCGCTGTTCAGCGCGTTGAGCAGCCAGAACAGTGATACATCGGCCACGGCAAAGTCTGCCATACGCTCATTACTTTCACGCCGCATTGCCATCAGACGGCACAGTCGGGCCCGCAGTTGGGTCAACAGCTGTTCCAGCTGAGTTACCAGCCAACGGCTGCCATGAAGAGTCAACAGCGGAGGGAGAAACGTCTCATCCAGCAACCACACCCCCTGTGAATCCTGATGCAGGCGGGCGACCGGACAAGCCAGATAATCGCTGTTGTTCTGATGGGCAAAACGCAGCGTCAGTTCCGGCTGCATCACGGCAATCTGACGGGTGTCTTCCCCGAAGGTATTACGTACATCCCGCCAGCGCTGACGATATCGCACCGGACGCTCGGCCACCTCGTCGGGTTTCAGGCAGTTGCCGCCGTTCGCCCGCAGTAGCGGGAGCGCCAGCACCACCGTCACCTCATGCGATTCGCCTTCAAGCGACAGTACGGGTGGCAGCGAATCAGCATTGTCTGTATCAATCAGCGTACCGTCCTGAAAACGGACATGCAGATGACGGGCCTGCAGACGTCCACGCCTGAGAGCTTCCGGCTCGAAGGTAGCATTTATAACCCCCCACGGGCAGGAGAGGCCCAGCCGGGCAATACACTCAGCAGACCAGGCCGCATAAGCGACCTGTTGCTGAAAATGCTGGGGAGCGACCATAATGCCCCTACCCCATAACGGTTGTTCCGTTTTCATCGGCTTCCTGCCTGTTATTACGATTTCGCCTTCGGCATCTGGGAAACCAGTGACAGGTTGACGTCCATCCCTTCCACCTGGAAGTGCGGAATAGCGAACAGCTTCACGCGAAAGAAACCCGGATTATCCTCAATGTCTTCCACCACCACCCGGGCATCGCGCAGCGGATGAGAAGCCTGCAGCTCATCGCCCGGATCGGTCATTTCGGTCACCAGACTGCGAACCCAGGTATTGAGTTCTAACTCCAGCAGACGCCGATCCTTGGTAGTGCCAATATTTTCGCGCTGAATGAGCTTCAGGTAGTGCGCGATACGTGACAGCAGGAAAATGTAGGGAAGACGCGCGTTGATGCGGCTGTTCGCGGTCGCGTCAGCCGTGTCATACAGCGCAGGTTTCTGGGCGGAGTTGGCAGAGAAAAAGCACGCGTAATCGCGGTTTTTATAGTACGACAGCGGAATGAACCCCAGGCTGGCGAACTCAAATTCACGGGTTTCCGGGATCATCACTTCAGACGGGATCTTCACCTGATTGCCGGTGCCCAGATCGTAGAGATGAATCGGCAGATCCTGAACGGCACCGCCCGCCTGCGGGCCACGGATCTGCACACACCAGCCGTTGTTGATGAAGCTGCGCACCATATTGGCCGCAAAGGCAAAGGAGGCGTTGGTCCACAGATATTTGTTGTGATCCGGGCCTTTCACCTCTTCGACGTAGTTAAAGCTGCGCACCGGAACGGTGTCCGGACCATACGGCAGACGACCCAGAACGCGCGGCATCACCAGCCCGATATAGCGGGCATCATCGGTTTCGCGGAAGGATTTCCACTTGATGTATTCGGCACGATCAAAATAGTTGCCGATATCTTTGATGGCCGCTACCTCCTCCATGGAATCTTTCAGGAAGAATGCCGGGCCTGCAGAGCCGATAAATGGCATATGCGCTGCAGCGGACACTTTCGAAATATTGCGTAGCAGGGTCACATCCTGTGCCGACGCATCAAATTCGTATGCCGAGATCAGAGCAGCAATCGGTTCACCGCCCGGCGTGTCATACTCATCGATATAAGTCTGCTTATAGAGCCCGCTCTGAATGATTTCCGGGCTGTCCTCGAAGTCCTGACGCAGCGCCTCTTTGGACATATCAAGCAGTTCGATTTTTACGTTCTGACGGAAATCTGTTTTGTCGACCAGTGACTTTACGCCGCGCCACAAACTTTCTACCGCCTGAAAAGTTTCATGATGCATTACGGCATCGAGCTGACGACTGATCTGGTAATCCAGTTCGGCGATATGCTGGTCAATCAGGTTTTTATCGAGTTTTTCGACCTTAGAGCCTGATTTAGTCAGGCATTCGAGAAAGACCTGCATACCGGCCGTGATTCGTTCATCTGCGGTGGCATCCGACATGGCCTGTGCGTCCTGCCAGATATCCAGCGCACTCAGCTCTGAAACCGGGTTCAGGTTAATTTTTTCAAACAGAGAGGCATAAACCCCACCCGCAGCAGGACGCTCAGTCACCGCATAGTCGCCACCCGTGGCGTTCTCATTTTGTACAGACATCAACATCTTCCTTATTAATCCATTAATTCATCGCGAAAGTTATGGCTGCTGAGGGGCCAGCGCGGAGAGTTCGGCCCGGAGTTCTGCGCTTAAGGCCGGATCGAGCAGGATTTTTTCCAGCTCCTTGCGAAAGGCCTGGTTATCCAGCAGGTTGGCCTTGAGATCACGCAGCAGATTGCGCATGGAGAGCATCGCCTTAAGCTGAGGTATCTGCCGGGAGATCTGTTCCGGAGAAAAATCCCTGATGCTGCGGAATGTCAGACTGATGTTTTCTTCACTGCCGTCACCCGCGAGTGTATTTTTAACGGTAAGGTTCACTTTTGGGGAATATTCGGAAAGAACAGAATCAAAATTATTTTTATCTAAATTAACCTTTTTCCTCTCCGATAATTGTGAAGCATCCTGTCCATTACTGAAATCACCTGCAACCAGTAATTTAAGAGGAAGTTCTGTTTTCTTACCTGCGCCTCCCGTATGAAGATCAAGCTTTAAATTAATACGTGCTTTTGGCACTTCGTTCTGGAAACTTTCAGCCATTTCATCGTCCTTTTCTTATCGCCATAGATATTTTCAGCCCTGGGCTCTCTGCACGCGATAATAGAATAATGATCGACGAAAGATCAAACATACAGATCATTAAACTTCAATAAGAATTTTCTCAAGCGTTTTATGCCACGAAAGAAAGGAGAAAAGTTCTGCTATATTAGCTAATTGAACTGTTCTATATCTATCAGGCAAACATTTATGTCGGGATTGATAAATTAAACAACAGATGGGTGATAAAAAATAATTAAATTGATCCAGATTAATGATTTAAATCCAGAGTCAACCATGACTGATTTTTTTAACACTTATATTACGGAATATACAATCAGGTAATCTGTTTTACCCTTACCGGGTTGATGCTGTCAGATGAGAGGAGGATTAACAGCAATCAGAAGCAGGTAAGAAGAGTCAGAAACGAGGCCTGACGGCAGAGCCTTTTATTGACGCTCCCGGCATTCATGCTTTCCGCTCAGGCCTGAGGCTGTACGCAGAAAGAAAAAACCGTTACGCAGGACAGAATGCTTAGCTGAGTGCCCGGCGACAGGCAGAGGGTGTGGTTCCATACACCTGGCGAAAACGGTGACTGAAGTGGGCTGACGAGTGAAAACCACACTGTAAGGCGATGGCGGTCAGGGTCAGGTCGGGCCGTTCAAGCAGCATCCGGGCACGATCCATACGGCGTCGCATCACAAACTGGTGCGGTGCTTCGCCGGTAGTGTGACGGAACATACGGGCAAAGTGAAACTCACTCAGCGCCGCTTCGTGCGCCAGCACGGAGAGCGTTAAAGGCTGGTCGAGATGGGCATCGATAAAGTCGAGCACCCGGCGTAATACCACCGGCGCCAGCCCTCCCCGCACCGGAGGCAGCTGCCAGTTCACTTCACTGTAGTGCTGTAGCAGATGGGTCAGCAGCAGCGTGGAGGCGCTGCTCAGCATTAACTGACTGGCGGGCTGCTGCCAGTCACTGCTTAACAGAAAGTGCCGATAGAGCTGGGTGATGCGATCGTCCGTAGAAAAGATTTTCTCATCCAGCGTTAACTGCGCCGGACTGCGATCCCAGACCCGTTCGGCCATCTGTCGCAGATAGGCCTCGCTGCAGTAGAGATGCACAAAGGCGAGATCGGCGCGCAGATCCCAGGTAGATTCTGTACCGGCGGGCATCAGGCAGAAACGATCCGGCGCGCCACCGTTGCGCCAGCCATGCGGTGTTTTGTGCCAGGTGTCGTAACCGCCCGCCACATAGAGGCTCAGCGTATGGTGATCGCTGTGGTTGGTTACGCGGTCACCGCTGTTAAACCAGGCTGCCAGCTGAATACCGCTCTGAAGCTGCACCTGATCACGCAGTTGGGCTTTGTGGCGCTGCAGCATGTCAAAGGTCTGGTATCGGCTCATCGGCGTGTCAGTTCAGATTAAACAGGGTGCCAGTTTACGGGTTGCGCTCGCCAGAAAACAGACCACACCGGAACAGAGGGTAAAAATGCGCAAGATTTTGCAAAACCGGCGCAACCCGTTGCAAGCGCAGAGGCGGCTTCAGGGGCAAAATCAGTGTTTTATGGAGGAGACCTGGCGATGAACCTGTTTTTGTATCTCTCTGTCGTGCTGATCTGGGGAACGACCTGGATTGCGATCTACGCGCAACAGTCTGCGGGCATCGGCGCGGTTACCGTCGCGGTGTTCTGGCGTTTTTTGCTGGCTTCGCTGGTGATGCTAGTGCTGCTTAAGCTGATAAGACGCCTTCACACGCTGACGCTGCAGGACCATCTTTTCTGTCTGTTGCAGGGCTGCTGCGTCTTTGGTTTTAATTTTGTCTGTTTTTATTACGCTTCAGGCTATATCAGCAGTGGCCTGGAATCGGTCATTTTTTCGATGGCCGTGATGTATAACGCCATCAACGGCTGGCTGTTCTTCCGTCAGCGCCCTTCCGTACGCCTGATCCCGGCCATCGTACTGGGGATGACCGGCATCGTTGCGCTGTTCTGGCACGATTTGCGCAGTACGGAAGCCTCGGCCGGACTGATGTGGGGCATCGGTCTGAGTGCGCTGGGCACGCTGGGCTTCTCCTTCGGCAATATGATCAGCCAGCGGCATCAGCGGTTACAACGCGATGTGCTGACCACCAACAGTTACGGCATGTTGTACGGTGCGCTGATCATGGCACTGGTTTCGCTGTTGCAGGGCGTTTCACTGCAACCGACCTGGAATACGCAGTGGCTGGGGGCGTTAACTTATCTGGCTATCGTAGGATCGGTGGTCGGTTTCGGGGCCTACTTCACACTGGTGGGACGGATTGGCGCCAGTCGGGCAGCCTATACGACGGTTCTGTTTCCGCTGGTGGCGCTGGCACTCTCTACCCGTTACGAAGGATATGAATGGCATGCCAGCGCCATCCCTGGCCTTGTCATGATTCTGCTGGGCAATATCGTGATGTTTGCCCGCTGGCCGGCAAGCCGTCGCCGGGTCACCGTCTGACAAGAGAGTGTGCGGTGGCCCGCATCCGGAGAGGCACTATGCCCACTGCTGCTGAAGAAGTTGTTGTGGTTGATTGATCGCCTTACGGGCGATCCAGTAGAGCAGAACACGCTCATCATCGCTGTCGCGATCGGCCATCGATAGCAGTTTCAATGCCAGCGTCGATTTGGTCACAGGCTGTTGTTCTGTACTCAGTTCAATCACGGCCTGACCGATGATGCAGCAAACTTCATCCTCACTGGTGGTGGATTCATATGTCCGGTCTTTCATATTTCCTCCTGTTAAGTGAACTATTAGCCTGGCAAATAATCCGCAAACCTGCACACCTAACCGACGCGCTGAAACATTATCTTACGGGTGGTTACGCTTCCTGATTAAGCTGCCTTTTTGGTTACTTTTCACGCAGCACCGCCGTGCCGCGATTTACGACGCAATGCCATTCATACCCGATGAAAGGCATTTCATTCCCCGATCCGTTCCGTTCATACCTTTGCCGCCTGCCCGCGCACGCGACTGCTTTATGCTGACCGCAGTTTCCAGATTCCCGGATGGGAGAGATAAATGATGAACCAGACTCAGCAGGTTTCTTACCAGCGTTCACGCTGGCTGACATTATTCGGCACCGTCATCACTCAGTTCGCACTGGGGTCAGTTTATACATGGAGTTTGTTCAACGGCCAGCTGTCGCAGAAGCTGGATGCACCCATCAGTCAGGTTGCTTTTTCGTTTGGCCTGCTGAGTCTGGGTCTGGCTATTGCCTCGTCGCTGGCCGGTAAATTGCAGGAGCGGTTTGGGGTACGCCGCGTGACGATTGGCGCCGGGATCCTGATGGCAATGGGATTCTGGCTTACGTCGCAGGCGGATAACCTGATGATGCTCTATTTCAGCGCCGGTCTGCTGGTCGGTCTGGCCGATGGCGCGGGCTATCTGATGACGCTCTCTAACTGTGTGAAGTGGTTCCCGGAACGCAAAGGGATGATCTCCGCCTGCGCCATTGGCGCGTATGGTCTGGGCAGCCTGGGCTTCAAATTTATCTGCGGGGCCCTGCTGGCGACGATCGGTCTGGAGCAGACTTTTATGATCTGGGGCGTGATAGCGATGTCGATGATCATCCTGGGTGCGCTGCTGATGCGTGACGCGCCCGTTCAGGAAAAAAGTTCCCGTCATCAGGGACAACAGCCTGCGCGGGATTACACACTGGCCCAGTCCGTCCGTATGCCGCAGTACTGGATGCTGGCGCTGATGTTTCTGACCGCCTGCATGAGCGGGCTCTACGTTATCGGTGTCGCCAAAGATATCGGCGAAGGTCTGGTGCATCTTTCGACTCAGAGTGCCGCCAGCGCCGTCACCGTGATAGCGATCGCTAACCTGAGCGGCCGTCTGGTGCTTGGAGTGCTGTCTGACAGAATGCTGCGTATCCGGGTTATCTCGCTGGCGCAGATCGTCTCACTGATCGGCATGAGCGTGCTGCTCTTTACCCGGATGAACGAGGTGACTTTTTTCCTCTCGCTCGCCTGTGTCGCCTTCAGCTTTGGCGGAACCATCACGGTGTTCCCGTCGCTGGTCAGTGACTTTTTCGGTCTCAACAATCTGACCAAAAACTACGGTCTGCTCTATCTGGGATTTGGTATCGGCAGCGTGCTGGGTTCCCTGGTCGCCTCGCTGTCTGGCGGTTTCACCGTCACCTTCAGCCTGATCATGACGCTGCTGGTTATCTCCCTGTTCCTGTCACTCACCATCCGCTTACCACAGAGTTCCGTCACGACGGCGCCGGTTCTGCAACGTCATTAAACAGCGCGGGCCGCCTTACGTGGCCCGCTTCTCTCTAGCCGCGAAACAGCGGCTCTGCCATACCTGCGACAGCGACCTCCGCCGCAAAAATATCGCCGGAGTGTGGATAGCGCGCCAGCTCCTCTACCGTGCGATCTTCCCGCGAACTGGTGATAAACAGCGTTTTCAGATCGGCACCGCCAAAAGCCACCATCGTCGGCCACTTCACCGGCAGCAGGATCTCATCGACGATCTCTCCACGTTGAGGATCGATACGCACCACGCGCCCGCCATCGAACTGTGCTGACCAGTAGAAACCTTCGCTATCCACCGCTGCGCCATCCGGTAAGCCGCCTTTGGCGTCGAAACGGCGGAACAGCGTGCGCTCACCCGGTTCGCCCTGTTCATCTAACGGATAGCGGTAGAGCGCCGCATTCGGCGTGTCGCTGTGATACATCCAGCGCCGGTCAGGCGAAAAGGCCAGTCCGTTGGAGATTTTAATGTCGCGCGCTTTCACCTCCAGCCTGAGGTCGGGTGTTACGCGGCACAGCAGCCCCCCATTTTTATCCTGTGGTTCCCACAGGCTGCCGCACCAGAAATTGCCCCACGGATCGACGCGGCCATCGTTAAAGCGGCTCTGCGCGGCCTCACCAGGGTTGTCTGCAATCTTTTTCTCCGGTTTACCCTGCGCATCCAGCAGCCAGACACCACTACGCAGAGCGGCGATCAGCCCTCCCTGCTCACGCAGACCGATGCAGCCCACATGCTCCGCCTGCGGAAAGGTTTGCAGCTCGCCACTGACCGGGTCAAACCGGTGAATGGCGGGTGCCAGAATATCGACACACCACAGCACCTGTTCCCTGACCGACCAGAGCGGACATTCGCCCAGCTCTGCCTGCAAAGCCAGTCTATGTTTCACGTCGTGCGCCATGTTTCTCTCCTGTTGAACTGACATGCTAATAATGTAGTTGTAAAAACTTTCAGAGGAAGATTATTTTCGCTTGATTTTGAGACTATTCTCTCTGATAGTATTTATTATTCAGCCCATTCTGATTCTCTTATTTCGAACCGCTGCAAAAATCCGCATTCTGAAATATTTCGTCATATCTGATAAAATAACTCTACAAAGCCTGCATCTTTACTCCACTTTTTCAGCGTAGTGTCGTCCTCATGGGAAAAGAGGAGAAGAATTCCTATGAAGAGATTGATAAAAGTCGCTTCGGTCATTGCGCTGATGACGTTATTAAGCGGATGTATCATCACTCCCAGACATGATAACGGCTGGCACCGCGGAGGTGGCGGCGGGTATCACGGAGGCTACTATGGAGGCTATCACGGTGGGTATCATGGCGGTCACCATCGCCACTGACGGGCAAAGATGTCACACAGCATAAAATAAAAGAAACACACTTTAAGGGCGGGATAATTATCCCGCCCGATTTATTTAACTTTTCAACGCATAATTACACTGGAACCACGCTTTCTGTAGTCCCGGAATATGACTTTCCTGCGCTGGCAGCGCCTCGACTTTATCGAATCCTTTATTACTGCAGTAATTCGCCAGATCGATATCCATCGCATCACGATTGACCTTGAGCGGATCAAAACGATACTGCACAGTATTTGAGGTCGGATCTTCATCAACACGTTCAAATGCCCCGGGTTTGCTGGCAGTACAGCCTGTCAGCAATATCAGCGCTACCGCGCCGGTAATGAGTTTTTTCATCAGATTGTCCTCACGTTGCCGCGCAGTTTAAGACGCAGCCTGTCACGCATCCATAGGATAAATGCGCGAAAAAACGAAAAATTACGAAGCTTTTACCGATTAATTCAATATGATTAAATGGCTTTTACTATCGTGTCAGGCATGACAGTATGCACTCAGACGATACGAAAAGTGCACCACACCAGGAAATGCCAATAATAAGAGTCTGCCTCTCTCTCTTCCCTGCCCGCGCTTAGCGGGCTTTTTTTCGCCCGCTATCGCTGCCGGTTACTGGCCAGTCAGGGCAATCATTCTACGTAACAGGTTTGCGGCGCGCTTGTCAGGTAATGCCAGAATCGCACTGTAGAGGTCAATTGACATGGCACACAGCGATGAGCGATCCACGGCGGTGTCGGCAGGCATATTCAGCTGCTGCAGCCTGTCGCCCCACTTCTGATAAAGCTGGCCTGTGATCTGTTGCAGATCGGCCTGCGCCTGCGTTTTATCCAGTGGCTGCTCCGGCGGCGGGCTGTTCAGCAGCAGCTGCTCCATCGCTTCCGCCTCTCTGCGGTTCAGCGCCGGTGACAGCGTGGTCTGCAGATTAATGCCCCCGCTCACCTGCGGATAGAGATAGCGGAAGCAAAGGCCCGGATCGATCTGGTTCAGCGCCTGCATCTCTTCGACCGAGACGCTGATGTAATCAACAACGGCGGCATCTGTACCGCGCATCAGCCGCTGATTGATCACCTCAATCAGCCAGCCCCGCAGCTCGCCCGTGGCCTTATCCGCCGGTTCTCCGGCGCGGATACGTCGCGTGAGCTCCTGAGTCAGCAGCAGCCAGAGCGTTGGTTCCTGCGTCTGCAGCACCCGGAAGCCGGGCATCGCTGACAGCTGGCTGACCGCCTGCTCACGCTGAGCGGCCTGTCTCTGTTGCGGCGCAACCCAGCTGAACCAGAGCAGATTCGCCACGATCAGCGGCAGCAGGAAGATGAGCAGCCCCTGCCAGAGACGCAGCCGGGTAGTTTTGATCAACACAATGACGATCAGTGCCAGCAGCGCAAACGCCGCCAGCGTCATAACAGGCAGTAAGTTCATGCTGCGGAGTTAATCCTTACGCACGTCAATCAGCACGGGACAGTGAGCGCGTTCGATGACCGACGCGCTAACTGAGCCTTTTAACAGCCGGTTGAACGAGGAGAGATGGCGTCGGCCCATGATAATCATACTGGCCTTGAGCTGTTGCGACTGCGCGACGATGGTATCGGCCGCTTCGCCAGCCAGAATCATGCCACGCGCATCGATACCCGCGCGCAGCAGCGGTGCAAGGGCATGGCGTACCGCCATCTCAGCCGTATTCTGCTCATCCTGTGCCGCCACAAAATCAGTGGGATCTTCACCCGCATCGATCTCCATCGGCTGATTGCAGGCGGAGTAGGCAGGATCGACACAGCAGAGCACTACGACCCCGGCGCGATGCGCCAGCGCTTCTTCAATCGTTAACGCGACCACTTTTTCGGCGATCGGAGAGTGGTCGATGGCCATCAGCAGAGTTTTCATCAGGGGCTTATCCTTCAATCGCGGCGACTTTGCCGATTTCACGCACCAGCGCCTCTTTGCACTTCAGCATCTCGTCACGAAAACGCGCTTCATGACGCAGAAAACGGGCAGAGGGCACCAGCAAAGAGACAGAAAAACGTCCAAACAGCGTATCCAGCGCAAACGCCATAGTCGAGATACCTTCCAGCGTTTCACCGCGATCCACGGCGATACCGGTTTCGCGCACCTCCCTGATCAATTCCAGCAACTGCGGCAGCGTTTTTACCGTCATATCGGTTAACTCCTGCCAGGCGTCGCCAACGATCGTCTGCACATCTTTTTCGCACTCCAGCGCCAGTAATGCCCGGCCACCGGAGGTGCTGTAGAGCGGCAGATTGAGGCCCATATGCGGCACCACCCGCAGTTCACGCGACGCCACCACATGATGGATTATCGCCAGCTGGCTGCCGCTGGCGCGTGCCAGTGAGACGGTTTCGTTGGTGTCAGAGGAGAGTTTTTCCAGCAGCGGGCTGACCAGATCAACCACATCGGTATGAACGCTGGAGATGAGTTTTAACAGCGCCGGTCCCAGGCGCAGGCCGCCCGCACCGGTGCTGCGCACCAGTTCTGCGCTGTCGAGCGCAGCGACAATACGCTGAACCGTTGAGCGGGGCAGCGCGACCGCCTGGGCGATCTCACCCAGACTCATGCCGCCCGGCTGTTCGCCGAGGGCATTAAGAATTTTTGCCGCACGGGCAATGACCTGAATACCGCCCGATTTTTCATCCTCACGGCTGGAGGGTTGATGTGCCATAGCGTCGTCCTGTTTGAGCTGCCTTACTGTAGCGCGAATGGCGCACGTTTTACACCCTGTACCACATTGCAATACAGCATACCGGGATGTAATATTACGCGCTGTATCACATTGCAGTACACTGCATCATAATAACGAGATCGCCTGCCATGACTACCCAGCCTGCGCCTGCGCCGGCCCCCCATCCTTTTACACTGCGACTGGCACTCGGTCTGATTGGCGTGCTTATCGCCGCACTGACCTCCGGGCTGAACGATCGCGTCAGTGATATTGCCCTGGCCGATATCCGTGCCGCTATTGGCCTCGGTTACGATCAGGGTAGCTGGATTATTTCCGGTTATCAGGCGGCCGAAGTCGCCGCCATGATGATCGCGCCCTGGTTTGCCGTCACCCTGTCGCTGCGGCGTTTTACGCTCGGCGTCTCGGCGGGCTTTATGCTGACCGGTTTGCTGCTGCCGCTGGTGCCGGATCCCACGCTGTTTATCAGCCTGCGCGTTCTGCAGGGGCTGTTTGGCGGTGCCTTACCGCCGATGCTGATGACCGTCGCCCTGCGCTTTCTGCCGCCGCCGTTTAAGCTGTTTGGTCTGGCGGGCTATGCCCTTACTGCCACGTTCGGCCCCAACATGGCAGCTTCGCTGGCGTCGTTATGGACCGATCATGTCAGCTGGATGATGGTGTTCTGGCAGGTGGTGCCCGGCATGCTGATTGCGATGCTGCTGATCGGCTGGGGCGTACCTCAGGATCCGCTGCGGCCGGAACGTTTTCAGCAGATCGATCTGTTTGGCATGGTCACCGGCTGCAGCAGTGTGGCGCTGCTGGTTCTGGTGCTGACGCAGGGCGAACGCCTTGACTGGCTCAATTCGCCACTGATTGCTGGCATGCTGCTGACCGCACTGCCGCTGCTGCTGGTCTTCCTGATCAATGAGTGGTATCACCCACTGCCGCTGTTCAGACTGCAGATGCTCCGCCGCCCCAATCTGGCGCACGGCCTGCTGGGGCTGGCCTGCGTACTGATCCTCGGGCTTTCCGGTTCCGCGCTGCCGTCAGTCTATTTTGCGCAGGTCAGCGGTTTCCGTCCGCTTGAGTTTGCTCCGCTGGCGCTGACGGTCGGTCTGCCACAGTTGCTGATTGCACCGCTGATTGCCGCCCTGCTCACTATCCGCTGGATTGACTGCCGCTGGGTACTGACGGCGGGCGTCGGTCTGCTGGTGACCGCCTGCCTGCTCGGCTCGCAGATCACCAGTGAGTGGGCGCGGCAGAATTTCTGGCTGCCACAGATTTTGCAGGCTTTCGGACAGCCGATGATTATTCTGCCGATACTGATGAGCGCCACCAGCGTGGTCGCGCCACCCGAAGGTCCCTTTGCCTCGGCGATGTTTAATACCGTGCGCGGTTTTTCCAGCATCGCCGCCTCCACGCTGGTTGAGGTCTTTCTTTCACACCGTGAGCAGTTTCACTCCAGTGTCCTGCTCAGTCAGGCGGCCGATCGCAGCTGGCTGATGACCGCGCCGGTGGCCGGTCAGGCCAGCCGAAGCCTGCCGCTGCTGCCGGATGGCAGCATCAGCAACGGCGAAAATCTCAGCGGCTTTGCCACCCTGGTGAGACACCAGGCGACGGTGCTCGGCCTGAGCGACAGCTGGCTGATGCTGATCGGCTTCGCCGCCTGCCTGTTAATGCTGACCGCCATCCTGCCTAAACGGGTCTGGCCGCCGCAGACGTTGATTCAAAACCCCCTCCGGAATAAATAAATATGCGTGCTTTCGAAATGAGAAGAACCCTGCTGCTGAGCCTGATGCTGCTGGTGTTACTGGCCGTGGCCTTTGTGGTCTGGTCACTGATGAGCGGCAACGATCATCGAACCAATGACGCTTACGTCAACGCCGACTACACCCTGGTCGCACCCAGGGTATCGGGTTATGTCAGCCGCGTTGAGGTGCAGGATAACCAGCCGGTCAGGGCGGGCCAGCTGCTGGCCACGCTCGACGATCGCGATTACCGGGTGGCGCTGGAGAGTGCCGAAGCCGATCTGCAGGTGAGTCAGGCAAAGCTGCTGAGCAGCCAGGCGCAGCTGGAACAGCAGCAGTCAGTCATCGATCAGCAGAAAGCCAGCGTGGCGGCGAGCCAGGCGTCCGCGCAGTATGCCGGGCAGAGCGCCGATCGCTACAACCGTCTCTATAAGAGCGGCACGGTAGCTGCCGACGACCAGCAGAAAGCCAGCTCAAACCAGCGTTCCGCGCTGGCGGCCGTACAGCAGAGTCAGGCGGCGCTGGCGTCGGCCATGAAACAGGTGGGGGTGCTCCAGGCTGCGGTACGTTCAGCGGAGGCGGATGTCGCGGCGGCGAAAGCCAGCGTCGATCAGGCCAGGCTGAATCTCTCCTATACCCGGATTACCGCGCCGGTGGATGGGATGGTCGGTCAGCGCGCGGTGCGCACCGGCGCCTATGTTTCAGCCGGCACCCGCCTGCTGGCGGTGGTGCCCCTGCAGCAGACCTATATTACGGCTAACTATCTTGAGACGCAGCTACGCGATGTGCGTCCGGGTCAGCCGGTCAGCGTGCGGATCGATGCCCTGCCGGGTCTGACCTTTACCGGCCATGTCGACAGCATCGCCCCGGCGACGGGTGCAACTTTTTCTGCCATCGCACCCGATAACGCCACGGGCAACTACACTAAAGTCGTTCAGCGTCTGCCGGTGAAAATTGTGCTGGATAGTGACCAACAGCATCTGGCCCAGTTACGTGTCGGCATGTCGGCGATCCCCGAAATTGACGTGAAATAGAATTGTGAGCAATATCTCAGAACGGACCTATTTCATTTGGTCCGGATTCCGCGTAAATTAGCGCTCGATCCTGTTCTGAGTTATTCAGATCAACCCGGAAGAGAGTAAGCCATACAGAATAATGGTGACCTCGATTCCCTGTCTGTTCGCGTTGCACTGGTCTGGGATCGCCATCATCGTAACCGCTCAGAGGAGTTGCTTTGTGAAATATGCCTTGATGGGAATATCATTTTTCGCGTTACTTTGGTTCGGAACCTTCGTTCTGCTGCTGAAGTAATGGCGCGACAGTGCCGCTACGGGGCGACCTCTGAGTCGCCCCTGCTAGCCGTTACTCCGCCTCTTCTGTTTTCAGACTGCCTGGCAGGACACCGTCGGCACGAAACATCGCCTTAATCCCCCGTACCGCCTGACGAATGCGATCGCTGTTTTCGATTAGCGCAAAACGTACGTGTGTATCGCCATAGTCGCCAAAGCCGATGCCGGGTGAGACACAGACTTTCGCATCCTGCAGCAGCTTTTTGGCAAATTCCAGCGATCCCAGCTGCGCATAGTGGTCGGGAATTTTTGCCCAGACGTACATGGATGCTTTCGGATTCTCCACCATCCAGCCCGCCTCATGCAGGCCCTTCACCAGCACATCGCGCCGCCGTTTATACTGCTCTGCAATATCGCGCACGCACTGCTGATCCCCCTCCAGCGCCGCAATTGCTGCCACCTGCAGCGGTGTGAAGGTGCCGTAGTCGTGATAACTTTTGATCCGCGCCAGCGCGGCGACCAGCTCTTTGTTGCCGACCATGAAACCGATGCGCCAGCCTGCCATGTTGTAGCTTTTTGACAGCGTGAAGAACTCGACGGCAACGTCGCGTGCGCCTGGCACCTGCATGATCGACGGCGCTTTCCAGCCATCGTAGACGATGTCAGCGTAGGCCAGATCGTGAACAACCAGCACGTTGTACTGTTTCGCCAGCGCGATAACCCGTTCGAAAAAGTCCAGCTCCACGCACTGCGCCGTTGGGTTAGAGGGGAAGCCCAGGATCATCATTTTTGGCTTGGGGTAGCTCTCGCGAATGGCGCGTTCCAGCTCGTTGAAGAAGTCGACGCCCGCCACCAGCGGCACCGAGCGCACCTGCGCCCCGGCGATCACCGCACCGTAGATATGAATCGGATAGCTGGGGTTCGGCACCAGCACGGTATCCCCGTGATCCAGCGTCGCCAGCATCAGGTGCGCCAGTCCCTCTTTGGAGCCGATGGTGACAATCGCCTCAGATTCGGGATCAATCTCCACCTGATAACGTTCAGCGTACCAGCGCGATATCGCCCGACGCAGACGCGGAATGCCGCGTGAAGTGGAGTAGCCGTGGGTATCGTCACGCTGTGCCACCTGACATAACTTTTCGACGATGTGCGGCGGTGTGGCCCCATCCGGGTTGCCCATCGAAAAATCGATAATATCTTCGCCGCGCCGGCGCGCAGCCATCTTCAGTTCAGCGGTGATGTTGAAAACGTAAGGGGGTAAACGTTCAATACGCGAGAAACGACGGGGTGTGCTGTTATCAGCCATGATGACCTCTGGATTACGTAAGCGCCCGGACCGTCCGAGCGACGCGGGTCACGGTGGTGACCCGTTACGAACATAACGTGCTGAGGATCATTTTGTCGAGCGTGGGGGAAAATATTTTTATTGTTGCGGATTCAGTCGTCCCAGCAGCCAATCGTTCACCCAGCAGCCGTTCAGCAGATAATTATCCCGTAGTACTCCCTCAAGCTGAAAGCCGTTCTTCTCCAGAATACGCCGTGAGGCCCCGTTTCCTTCGATGACCATTGCGGTGAGTTTGTGGAAATCGGCGTCGAACAGAAACTGGCAGAGCGCGGCCAGCGCCTCACTGCCATATCCCTGGCCGCAGTAGCGATGCAGCAGCATGTAGCCGATCTCCGCCTGGCGGTGCGGCTCCCATTCCGGGCTGCAGCCAAACAGGCCAATCGGCTCGCCGTTGTCGCGACGCCGCGCCACCAGACAGAGCATATGAAAACTGCCCGGCTGCCAGGGGGCCAGACGCTCAGTGAAACGCTGACGGATATCCGCTTCGTCCGGAATGTCGCTGACCCAGGTCATGGTGTCGCGATCTTCGTGTACGGCGCGGAACAGTTGCCAGTCTTCCGGCTGCAGTTTACTCAGGGTGAGTCTGGGGGTAACAAGTTGCATGTGCGGCTCCCGATGGACGCGATTTCCAGCAGTCGCTGAAATGCGTTATCGCGCAACATAGCAAAACGCGATCGCAGCGACCAGTCCCGGAGGGGGAAAAACAGTTCCCCTTATGCTGACTCAACTTTTCCCCTTTTTAACCGGATGGTGCCAGAATTGATCTGGAACAGCCTCTGACGGCATGCGTTGTCAGGACGCTAGCGGTTCCCGATCACATTTTTTATCATAGAGAGACTTTCCATTGCCGACGAGGCGCCCGTGTCCTCCCACTTTACGATGTTACTGGCAGTGTTTGATCGCGCCGCCCTGATGCTGATCTGCCTGTTTTTTCTGACGCGTACCCGTTCGTTTCGCCAGCTGCTGCAGAAGGATGAACATACCCGCGCGGAGAAAATCGCGGTTACCGTTATCTTTTCTCTGTTTGCGCTGTTCAGTACCTGGTCGGGTGTGAATGTCGATGGCTCGCTGCTGAATGTGCGGGTGATCGCCGTGATGGCTGGCGGCATCCTGTTTGGTCCCTGGGTCGGCATCGCAACCGGCATGATTGCCGGCGTGCACCGTTTCCTGATCGACATTCACGGCGTGACCTCCGTGCCCTGCCTGATTACCAGCGTCATTGCCGGGATCGTTGCGGGCGGCATCAACCGCCGGGTGTTAAAAGAGCATCGCTGGCGCGCCGGAATCCTCGGCGGCATGCTGTGCGAAGCCCTGACGATGGTGCTGATCGTGCTGTGGGCGCGCCCCACCTCACTCGGGCTGGCGATCGTATCGGAGATCGCCCTGCCGATGATCCTCGGCGCCTCCAGCATCGGGATTATCGTGCTGCTGGTGCAGAGCGTGGAGGGTGAAAAAGAGGCGATCGCTGCCCGTCAGGCCAAGCTGGCCCTGGAGATCGCCAACAAAACCCTGCCGCTGTTCCGGCAGGTCAACAGCGACTCGCTGCGCAACGTCTGTGACATTATCCGGCGGGAGATTAAGGCTGATGCCGTCGCAATGACCGATAAAAAGCAGATTCTGGCCTATGTCGGCTACGGTGAACACAACTATCAGCACGGGGATGATGGCATCAGCCCCACCACGGCACAGTCGATCGCCAGCGGTAAGATTATTATCAAAAACAACGATGAAGCGCACCGCACCAAAGATATCCATTCGATGATCGTGATCCCGCTCTGGGAGAAAGGCAAGGTGACCGGCACGCTGAAAATCTACTATCGCCGCGCTCACCGGATCACCGGTTCGCTGAAGGAGATGGCGATCGGCTTGTCGCAAATCATCTCCACTCAGCTTGAGGTCTCCCGCGCGGAGCAGCTGCGCGAGATGGCCAATAAAGCGGAACTGCGCGCGCTGCAAAGCAAAATAAATCCCCATTTTTTGTTCAACGCGCTGAATGCGATCTCCTCCTCTATCCGCCTCAATCCTGATACTGCCCGCCAGCTGGTCATTAACCTGTCGCGCTATCTGCGTTACAACCTGGAGCTGAATGACGACGAGCTGATCGACATCCGCAAGGAGCTCTGGCAGGTCAAAGATTACATCGCTATTGAGCAGGCACGGTTTGGCGACAAGCTGACGATGATCTATGACGTTGATGACGATCTGCACTTTCTTCTGCCGAGCCTGCTGATCCAGCCGCTGGTGGAGAACGCCATCGTGCACGGCATCCAGCCCTGTAAGGGTAAAGGCGTGGTGACGCTGAGCGTGAGGGATCTGGGCGATCGGGTGCGGATCGCGGTGCGGGATACCGGCCAGGGCATCAGCGATGATGTGATGGCGCGGGTGGCGCGCAACGAGATGCCCGGCAATAAAATCGGCCTGCTCAACGTTCATCACCGGGTTAAACTGCTGTCGGGCCAGGGATTACAGATCGAGCGTCATCAGCCAGGCACAGAGATAGCCTTTACGCTCAGCAAGAACGGCCAGCGCCTGGCGGAGAATCTGTTATGAAAGCCATTATTGTGGAAGATGAATTTCTGGCCCAGCAGGAGCTGAGCTGGATGATCCAGCATCACAGCAACATTGAGATTGCGGCCTGTTTCGACGACGGCCTCGACGTGCTGAAGTATCTGCAGCAGCATCGGGTTGATGTGATTTTCCTCGACATCAACATCCCCTCACTGGATGGGATGCTGCTGGCGAAGAATATCCATCAGTTTGCGCATAAGCCGCTGATTGTCTTTATCACCGCGTGGAAAGAGCATGCCGTGGAGGCGTTTGAGCTGGAGGCGTTTGATTACATACTCAAACCCTATCAGGAGTCGCGGATCGTCACCATGCTGAACAAACTGGAGGCCACGGCTCAGGCGCAGCAGGCGGTCAATCCGCTTCACGCCGCCTCCGCGCCGCAGACGGTGAACCTGATTAAGGATGAGCGGATTATCGTTACTGACGTGAATGATATCTACTACGTGGAAGCGCATGAAAAGCTGACGTTTGTCTATACCCGGCGCGAATCTTACGTGATGTCGATGAACATCACCGAGTTCTGCTCACGCCTGCCGGAACAGCAGTTTTTCCGCTGCCACCGCTCCTTCTGCGTCAGCCTCAGCAAGATTCGCGAAATCGAACCCTGGTTTAATAATACCTATCTGCTGAAGCTGCGCGATCTGGAGTTTCAGGTGCCCGTCAGCCGCAGTAAGGTGAAGCAGTTCCGACAGCTGATGCGTCTGTAGACCTGGTCAGGCAGGAGAGAGAATAATAAGGGTGGCGGAATTTCCGATCCGGCGTCGCCAGACAGGGCGGACCGGAAATTCAGGCGGGATAAAGCAGAATCAGAGAATGCGACCCAGCGTCTGACGCAGATGCGCGCCCGCGCCCAGCAGGCCTGGCTGATCGTGCGTGATCATATAGACCGGGATGCTGGCCACATAGTCACGGAAGCGTCCTTTATCTTCGAAAGCAGCACGGAAGCCGGAAGCCTTAAAGAACTCCAGGAAGCGAGGCACAATGCCGCCCGCGATATAGACGCCGCCAAAGGTGCCGAGATTCAGCGCCAGATTACCGCCGAAACGCCCCATGATGACACAGAACATTGACAGGGCACGACGGCAGTCGATGCAGCTGTCATCCAGCGCACGCTGGCTCACATCTTTCGGCTTCAGGTTTTCCGGCACGCGATTATCGACCTTCACAATCGCCCGGTAGAGGTTAACCAGACCCGCGCCTGACAGCACACGTTCGGCTGAAACATGGCCCAGCTCTTCGCGCAGCACTTCCAGAATCTGATCTTCTTCCTCACTGTTGGCCGCGAGATCGACATGACCGCCCTCGCCCGGCAGACTCACCCAGCGCTTGTCGACGTGCACCAGATGGCTGACGCCCAGTCCGGTTCCGGCACCATAAATCGCAATAGGTTTATCCTTAACCGGCTCGGTGCCGCCAAACTGAATCACGTTATCGGCAGTCAGCATCGGGATCGCCATAGATACCGCGGTGAAGTCGTTAATGATTTCCAGGTGTTCAAAACCGATGTTCTCTTTGAGCTTGCGCGTGGAAAACGCCCAGTCGTGGTTGGTCATTTCAACCCAGTCATCGGTAATCGGGCAGGCAATGGCAATACAGCCATCTTTAACATCCTGCTGTTGTTCATCAAGGTAGTGGCGGATGACGGCTTCGAGGCTGTCGTATTCTGATGTTGAGAATGTTTTGGCCTGGGTGATGCTGCCGCTGTCCACCTCACAAAGGGCGAGGCGTGCGTTAGTACCGCCGACATCGCCGACCAAGGCATAAGTTGTCATTCTTCTGTTGCTCCGCTTGGGGTCTTAAGAGTTGGAGGACACTATAAATTTCTGCCCATAAAACAACAACGCTCACCGGTGCGATTGGTGAGCGTCTTACTCAGGTGCGCTACAGCCTAACCGCGATAGGCCACCCTGCACAGCGGCAACTATCTGAATCTTAGCCGCCGTTGCGTTGATTCAGGCAGGCGGTGACTTTTCGAAGCAGTGGCGGCAGATCCTCTTTCTGCATGATCACTTCAATCAGCGACAGCGTCTGAGGTTCAGCCAGCCGCGCCATTACCTGATCCAGCTGCACCGTTTCACTGATGCGCCAGCTCTGCGCCTGCTCCTGCAGGCTGAAGGCGTGCGGCAGGGCTGTCCAGTTCCACTGCGCGATATCATTGTAGCGCTGCGTGGCGCCATGAATCGCGCGTTCGACAGTATACCCTTCATTGTTCAGTAAAAAGAGTATCAGCGGCTGCCGATCGCGCAGCATTGAACCCAGCTCCTGAATGGTCAGCTGCGCCGAACCGTCGCCGATAATCAGGATCACCCGGCGATCGGGATGGGCGGTCTGTGCGCCAAACGCTGCCGGAAGAGTATAGCCGATTGAGCCCCACAATGGCTGGACCAGCAGCTGCGCCTGCGAAGGCAGCCTCAGCGCCGCCGCGCCAAAGGCGGCGGTACCCTGATCGGCCACGATCAGATCGCCCGGCTGCAGGAAGCGCTGCATCGCCTGCCAGAAGGCGTGCTGACTGATCGCGGCCGCCGGTTCAGCTGACGACGTTTCAGGCAGCGCGGCGGCGAGCTGCCACTGCGCGCCATAGCGCCTGAACAGCGGCTGCAGTTCAGCGAGCGCGTCCGCCATCGACAGCGGCGCAAAATCTTCACCCGCCACCGTGGCGCTGAACGGCTGCAGATCGATCAGTCGTGCCGCGTCAAACTGCTGCGTGAAGCCTGCGGTCAGAGTATCGGTAAAGCGCACCCCAACGCAGATGGCCACATCCACCTGCTCTATCTGCTCACGAACCTGACCCGCGCTCGCCGCACCGGCATAGGTGCCGACGAAACCGGGCTGCTGCTCATCCACTACTCCTTTACCCATCAGCAGCGAGGCACAGGGAATGGCACGCTCTCTGCGCAGCGCGGCCAGCGCAGACTGCTGCTGCCAGCGCAGCGCCAGAAAGTCAGCCAGCAGGGAAACCCGCTCTGCGGGTGCCAGCAGGCGTTGCGCCGCCTCGCGGAACGCATGACGAACCGCCGCCGATGCGGGCTGCACGATCTGCAGCGGCTGCGTCGGCGGAGCGACTTCATGGGCCGCGACGTCAACAGCGATTGAAAGATAGCCGGGGCGGCGGGCCTGCAGCGCACTGGCAATCACCCGATCAATTTCGGCCGTCGCGTTATCGGCGGTAAGCAGTGCCGTAGCCGCACTCACCTCTCCGGCCATGCGAATGAAGTGCTGAAAATCGCCATCCCCCAGCGAATGATGCACACAGTCACCCTGACGCTGCGCCTGGGTCGCCGGTGCGCCGACAATATGGATCACCGGCAGATACTCCGCATAACTGCCTGCGATGCCGTTAATCGCACTGAGCTCACCGACGCCGAAGGTGGTCAGCAGCGCGCCTGCGCCCTTGCAGCGGGCATAGCCGTCTGCCGCGTAAGCGGCATTCAGCTCGTTGGCACAGCCCACCCAGCTGATGAGCGGATGCGCGATAACCCGATCGAGAAATTGCAGGTTGTAGTCGCCCGGCACGCCAAACAGATGCCTGATACCAATCTCCTGCAGACGGGTCAGCAGGTAATCTCCAACAGTGAACGTGGACATTGTGCATTCCTTTCAGGGAAGAGTTGGGTTAAGTATCTGACAGACGATTAAATTAGCGAGGTGTAGAACGCTTTTCGCCAGCCACAATGCCTGGAAAGCCGGCGTTACGCTGGCGGAATATTCTGTAAAAGCGCGATCTGCAGCGCGCTGTCACTGAGTGTAACCGTATACACTGATAGCGTTCTGGCACAAATTCCCGTTTTTTAACCTGGAGCGTTGAATGTCCTCTTTTCCTCATCCCGATCGCTATCAACAGATGGAATATCGTCGCAGCGGTCGCAGTGGTATTAAACTGCCCGCTATTTCGCTGGGGCTCTGGCATAACTTTGGTGACGCGACCCGGGTCGATAACAGCCGTGCCCTGCTGCGTCACGCGTTTGACCAGGGCATCACGCACTTTGACTTAGCCAACAACTACGGCCCGCCACCCGGTTCTGCGGAAGAAAATTTTGGCCGGATCCTGCGCGAAGATTTTCGTGCCCATCGTGATGAGCTGATTATCTCAACCAAAGCGGGCTATACCATGTGGGAGGGGCCGTATGGGGACTGGGGTTCGCGCAAATATCTCGTCGCCAGCCTGGACCAGAGCCTGAAGCGCATGGGGCTGTCGTATGTCGATATTTTTTATCATCATCGTCCCGACCCGGACACACCGCTGGAAGAGACGATGCGGGCGCTGGACCACGTTGTGCGCCAGGGAAAAGCATTGTATGTGGCCCTCTCTAACTATCCGGCAGATCGGGCTGCGCAGGCGATCGCGATCCTGTGCGATCTCGGCACGCCTTGCCTGATTCACCAGCCGCGCTATTCGATGTTTGAACGCACGCCCGAGCAGGGATTGCTTCAGACGCTGGGAGATGCAGGCGTCGGCTGTATCGCCTTCTCGCCGCTGGCCGGTGGCGTACTCACCGATCGCTATCTGCAGGGCATCCCGGATGATTCACGCGCGGCGAGCGGCAGCAAATTCCTGAGTGAGAGTCAGCTGACCGAAGAGAAGATGGAGAAGGTCCGTAAGCTGAACCTGATAGCGCAGCAGCGCGGACAGAAGCTGGCGCAGATGGCACTGGCGTGGGTCCTGCGCGATGAACGTGTTACCTCGGTGCTGATTGGTGCCAGTAAAACAGCGCAGATCGATGACGCGGTGGCGATGCTGGCACGCCGTCAGTTTAGTGACAGCGAATTAGCGGCGATTGACGCGGCCCTGCTGTAACAGTTTTACCGCCCGGTGCAGGCCGGGCGATTTCTGCGCCAGAATAGTCTCAAACCCCCGCTTCTCCCCAATTTCCTCACAATTTTCCGACACAATAATGTGGTAACAACAGCACTACGCAGGCTGACTGCGCCGCAACAGCATCAGACTGTTGATGAGGAGAATAAAATGAAAAAAGCGCTTATTTTTGCTGCCCTGCTGGCTACCTTGTCGCCGCTGGCACACCACACAGCCCAGGCCTCCAGCGCCTCTATTACTCTGGCTCCTGGCGTCACCCTGAATCTTGGCGATCGCGATCGCCGGGGATATTACTGGGATGGGGGACGCTGGCGTGAACCACGCTGGTGGAATGACCGCTATACCTACAACGAACGGCGCTGGTGGCGTCATGAGGAGTGGCGTCGTCGCCAGCAGTGGGAGCGTGAGCGCCGCTGGCATGAGCGCGACCGTGAACGCCGCTGGGAACATCAGCATCGCCGCGATCGCGACTGGGATCGTCATGACTATCGCGGCCCTGGCCCGCACGGCTTTGGGCCTCATGGCCCCGGTGGTCCCGGCCCGCACGGTCACGATCGCCACTAAAAAAACGCCCGGCAAACCCGGGCGTTTTTTCTTTTGCGAAGCCCTTACAGCCCCAGCGCCTCTCCCACCAGCAGATAGAGATTCAGCGCGATCACCAGCACGACGATCAGCCGTCCGGTGTTCTGCATCAGACGGGAGTTAACCATATCCTCCCCCATCAACTCGCGATTGCCGGTAAAGGCGAGCAGCGGAATCAACGCCAGCGCAATACCGAAGCTCAGGAGCACCTGACTCATGACCAGCACCCGGGTCGGGTCCCAGCCAGCCCATATCACAATAAAAGAGGGCAGCATGGTTATAGTACGCCGCACCCAGAGCGGAATATGAAAGCGGATAAAGCCCTGCATCACTACCTGTCCCGCCAGGGTGCCCACTACCGTTGAAGATAAGCCTGCGGCTACCAGGCTGAGACCGAATACCGTCGCCGCCGCCTGACCCAGCAGCGGTTGCAGCGTCAGGTAGGCCTGGTCGAGTTCAGCGATTTTACTGTGGCCACTGAAGTGAAAGGCCGCCGCAGCAGTCGCCATCATCGCCAGATTGACGAATCCGGCAATGGTCATCGCAATAGCCACATCCAGTTTGGTCGAAGAGTAACGCTGCGCTTTGCTGTCCTCGCTCTTGCCCTGGGTGAGTGCAGAGTGCAGATAGATCACATGCGGCATAATGGTGGCGCCGAGCACGCCCGCCGCCAGCAGAACGGCATCCGACGTTGGCAATGCGGGCACGGCCATACCCGCGACCAGCTCCCGGACATTGGGCTGAGAGAAGAAGAGTTCGACAATATAGGCTGCCGCTACAAACAGCAGCAGCCCGCCAATCACCAGCTCCAGCGGTTTCTGTCCACGGCTCTGCAGCATCAGTATCAGAAAGGTGGCGATCCCCGTCAGCACCGCGCCCTGCATCAATGAAATGCCGAGCAGCAGTTTGAACCCCAGGGCCGCCCCGATAAATTCCGCCAGGTCTGTCGCCATCGCAATGATCTCCGCCTGCACCCAGTAGAACCAGACGGCAGGACGGGGAAAGCGGTCACGGATATGTTCGGCGAGATTTTTGCCGGTGGCGATACCCAGCTTGGCGGACATCAGCTGAATAAGCATGGCCATAACGTTGGCCCACACCACCACCCACAGCAGCTTATAGCCATAGGCTGCGCCCGCCTGAATGTTAGTGGCAAAGTTACCCGGATCGATATAGCCGATAGCGGCAATAAAGGCGGGCCCCAGCAGTGCGAGTTTGACTTTTCTGACTCCGCGAGCGGCACGCTCGGCGGTACGACTCTCAAACATATCCGGTACCCTGTCGACGATTAGCCTGCCCCGGCAGCTTAGGGGTTAGCCTATGCAAGTGAAATTTGTTTATTGTTATCGGTGTAATAGATGCTGCTATAAAGTATAGCCATTGCTATATCTTACAGTAAAGGACGTGATTGCTAAAAATGTGAGCAATGATGTCACTCTACGCCCGGAGTAAAATATAGACAATCATTATGTGGATATTTGAGGTGAATGATTTGTAAACAGGACGTGATCTCTGGAACTTTTCTGGAAAATATAGCGATAGCGAATACTTATATTGTGGTTCAGATCTCGTTTTTAAGTAACGCGTTACATAGAATACGCAGCAAAATACAATCCTCCTCAAATTTGGAGCAATCATGTCCCATATTTTGCAGTTTCTTCTCGCACTGGTGGTGGTCGGGATACTCTCCCTGCTGGTCAGTCACGATCGTAAATCTATTCGCGTTCGCTACATTATACAGCTTCTGGTGATTGAGATTGTGCTCGCCTGGTTCTTCCTGACCTCCGAAGCGGGACTGGGCTTTGTCAAAGGCTTCGCCGGCTTCTTTGACCACCTGCTGAAGTATGCTGCACAGGGAACCAACTTTGTCTTCGGTAACATGAGCGACAAAGGTCTGGCCTTCTTCTTCCTGAACGTACTCTGCCCTATCGTCTTTATCTCTGCCCTGATCGGTATTCTGCAGCATTTCCGTATCCTGCCGTGGGTTATCCGCGCTATCGGTACGGTGCTGTCGAAAGTGAATGGCATGGGAAAACTGGAATCTTTCAACGCCGTGAGTTCGCTGATACTGGGACAGTCAGAAAACTTCATCGCCTATAAAGATATCCTGGGCAAGATGTCACAGCGCCGCATGTACACCATGGCCGCAACCGCGATGTCGACCGTTTCGATGTCTATCGTCGGTGCCTACATGACCATGCTGCAGCCGAAGTATGTGGTCGCCGCGCTGGTACTCAACATGTTCAGTACCTTTATCGTGCTGTCGCTGATCAACCCTTACCGCGTCGAGAACGAAGAAGATCTGCAACTGCAGGATCTGCACAAAGGTCAGAGCTTCTTTGAGATGCTGGGTGAATATATCCTGGCCGGTTTCCGCGTTGCGATTATCGTAGCTGCGATGCTGATCGGTTTTATCGCGCTGATCTCCGGTCTGAATGCGCTGTTTGACCTGATCTTCGGCATCAGCTTCCAGGGCGTGCTCGGCTTTGTCTTCTATCCGTTTGCCTGGATGATGGGCGTGCCGTCTGGCGAAGCGTTGCAGGTCGGCAGTATTATGGCGACCAAGCTGGTCTCGAATGAGTTTGTGGCCATGATGGATCTGCAGAAAATCGCCGGTCAGTTGTCGCCGACCTCAGAAGGGATTCTGTCCGTGTTCCTGGTGTCGTTCGCTAACTTCTCGTCTATCGGGATTGTGGCCGGTGCGATCAAAGGCCTGAACGAAGAACAGGGCAACGTGGTCTCCCGCTTTGGTCTGAAACTGCTCTACGGCTCAACCCTGGTCAGCGTGCTCTCTGCCGCTATCGCCGGTCTGGTTCTGGCCTTCTAAGCACGCTTCCAGCGATAAAAGGGCGAGCCGGTCTCGCCCTTCTCTTCCGTTCTCTTCTCTGCCCGCCTGAATCCCCTTCTGTCCTCTCTCGCTTGCACGCCATGACCACGTCTTAGCGCCCTGCCACAGACAGCACAAAGCCCTGCCAGACGCGACAGTAAAGCGATTTAAGACGACAACTGGATTGCAGCAGAATACGCAACAGCGATTCAGATCCGTGCGAAACGACGACGTGATGATTGATAAGCAGAAAGTTGACAGCAACGTGTCAGAAAATGGTGGAGATAAGCGGGATCGAACCGCTGACCTCTTGCATGCCATGCAAGCGCTCTCCCAGCTGAGCTATACCCCCACATCTGGAATCGTTTTTCAGTGCCAAACTTTTGGGAAGAAGTTTGGTGGAGCTAAGCGGGATCGAACCGCTGACCTCCTGCATGCCATGCAGGCGCTCTCCCAGCTGAGCTATAGCCCCGAACCGAAAAACTATCGCGTTAAGCGACGGACGGCATAATATGAAACCGCCCTCTGGGTGTCAACGGCAAAATGACATTCTGTGTCTGATCGCTGAAAAAGGCGGCAACCTGCCAGATTTCAGTAGCATGCCGCAGGGGAAAATCGTGCCAGCTCAACAGATAGCGCCTCTGAACTGTTATTAAGACTCTCCTCAGGTTAATTCCCGGTTAAATATGTTATAGGAATTTTCTTGTCTTCGGCTTTTTCACATGCAAAACTTAGCCCGCTAATTGAATGGCAGCCGGGACCCTTTCCCGCGCACCCCGCGTCCACCAGGCGTTAACGTCCCCTTAATCATAAAAAATTACTGAGATACTATGTCGCTGCATACACCCAAAGAAATCGCCCAACTGGCGATCCAGTCAGGCGTGGCTAAAAGCCGTTCGCCTGTCAGCACCCTCCTGATCCTTGGCTTTATGGCGGGCGCATTTATTGCGACCGGCTTCCTGCTGGATCTGCATGTGATTAACTCCCTGCCTGCCGAATGGGGCTCCTTTGGCGGCCTGTTAGGCGCGGCCGTGTTCCCGGTCGGGATCATCATGACCGTGCTGGCTGGCGGTGAACTGCTGACCGGCAATATGATGACCTTACCAGTCGCCTGGTTCGCCCGCCGCATCCGTTTTACGAGCGTGGCGCGCAACTGGTTCTGGGTTACCCTGGCTAACTTTATCGGCAGCGTGGCCGTGGCGTGGTTCTTTGGACACATGCTGGGCATGACTGAAGGTGACTACCTGAAGAAAACCGTGGCAATCGCTTCTGCCAAAGTCCATGCCGATTTCCTGCACGCCTTTATTTCCGGTATCGGCTGTAACTGGCTGGTTTGTCTGGCGGTGTGGCTGGCGTTTGCCAGTAAAGATATGGTCGGCAAGATCTTCGGTATGTGGTTCCCGGTTATGGCGTTTGTCGCGATCGGCTTCCAGCACGTTGTTGCCAACATGTTTATCATCCCTGCCGCCATTTTTGCCGGTCAGATGAGCTGGGCAGAATACCTGCCAAACTTTGTTGCCGTCTTCCTGGGTAATGCTGTGGGTGGTGCCGTCTTCGTCGGTCTGGCCTACTTCCTGGCCTTCCGTCCTGCCGCTGAACCTGTCAGCAATCCGCAGTAATTCTGTTTTGCCTTTTGTCCGGTGACAAAAGGCAATTTCAGCTTCAGTTACTTTCTCCCGTTACGTTTTGCTGTAATATGTACCGCTAATGTATTGAACAGGGACAGCATCGTGAAAAAGGAATGGCTTACTCCCGAAGAGCTGGCTGCAGAAACGGGTTACAGTCGGCAAACGGTAAATAAATGGATCAAGCGGGAAAACTGGACAACCACGCCAAAGCCCGGCGTACAGGGCGGTAAGGCACGTCTTATCCATATTGACGAACGTGTAAAAAGTTTTATTCAGTCAACCCGCAATCTCAATGAACCCGCAGCAACCTATGGCGCGGTCACCAATTCGTTACCTGCGTTATTGATAAGTTCTGTCCAGCAAATGAGTCAGGATGAGCAGGATCAGTTCACCGCATTAATCTTACGTGAAGGGATTAAAGGCGTGTTGCAGCGACTGGGTATTGGTGAGGAAGCATAAAGAAACCGGAAGCGTGATGCTTCCGGCTGTATAGATTAAGCCTGCGCTTCACGCTCACTGATAAAGGCCAGCGCCTGCTCGATACGGGCCACGCTACGGCTGCGACCAATCGCCTCGACGGTGACATCCAGAGCGGGTGACTGACCGGCACCGGTCACGGCGACACGCAGCGGCATGCCGACTTTGCCCATCCCGACTTCCAGTTCATCTGCGGTACTCTGAATAGCCTGGTGCACGTTTTCTGCTGTCCACTCCGTGATGGCAGCCAGCTTGTCACGCACCACTTCCAGCGGCTGACGCGCCACCGGACGAAGATGTTTCTTCGCCGCATCGGCGTCAAACTCAGCAAAGTCTTCATAGAAGTAGCGACAGGATGCCGCCATCTCTTTCAGCGTTTTGCAGCGATCGCCCAGCAGACTCACCAGCTTCGCCAGCTCGGGGCCGGTGCGGGTATCGATATTCTGCTGCTCGATATGCCATTGCAGATGGGTTGCCACATATTCCGGCGGCAGCGCATTAATGTAATGGTGGTTCAGCCACTGCAGTTTTTCGGTGTTGAACGCACTGGCGGACTTGCTGACGGCATCCAGGGTGAACAGCTCTGCCATTTCGGCTACGCTGAAAATTTCCTGATCGCCATGTGACCAGCCAAGACGCACCAGGTAGTTGAGCAGGGCTTCTGGCAGATAGCCATCATCACGATACTGCATCACCCCGACCGCACCATGACGTTTGGAGAGTTTTTTGCCGTCATCGCCCAGAATCATTGAAACGTGAGCATAAACCGGAACCTGTGCACCAATCGCTTTCAGGATGTTGATCTGACGTGGCGTGTTGTTGATATGGTCTTCACCGCGAATAACATGGGTGATCCCCATATCCCAGTCATCCACCACCACACAGAAGTTGTAGGTTGGCGAACCATCGGTGCGGCGGATAATCAGGTCATCCAGCTCCTGGTTGCTGAACTCGATCGGGCCACGGATCTGGTCGTCGAAGATCACCGACCCCTCCTGCGGATTGCGGAAGCGCACGACGCACGGCTCATCGTCGGCGTGGTGTTCATGGCTGTCACGGCAGCGGCCGTCATAACGCGGCTTTTCATTATTCGCCATCTGCTCTTCACGCAGCGCGTCGAGACGCTCTCTGGAGCAGTAACATTTATAGGCTGTACCGGCTTCCAGCATTTCATCAATGACCGCGTTGTAGCGATCGAAACGTTTAGTCTGGTAGTAAGGGCCTTCATTCCAGTCGAGACTCAGCCAGTTCATGCCATCCATGATGGCTTCGATCGCTTCCGGCGTGGAGCGTTCCAGGTCGGTGTCTTCGATGCGCAGTACGAACTCGCCCTGGTTGTGACGGGCAAAGAGCCAGGAGTAAAGAGCGGTACGAGCGCCACCGACATGCAGATAGCCCGTCGGGCTGGGCGCGAAGCGTGTTTTGATTTTCATTAAATAGTGCCTTAGATGCGCAGGTTCTCTGTCTGGATGACAAAAAACAGGTTAGACGCGAAAAACAGTGGGCACATTCTAGCATCTGATGGTGAATCCTCAATGCGTGCCCGCCAGTTGGCCGCCGTGAAAAGGCGCTTTTCTGCCAGAAAAACCAGCACATTGGCTAAAAGCGCGACAGGATGTTTAAAAATAAACCGAACGCACATTTATGTTTTAAAAAGCGTTGACTCAAAATCAACTATCCCTATAATGCGACTCCACACAGCGGGGGTGATTAGCTCAGTTGGTAGAGCATCTCCCTTACAAGGAGGGGGTCGGCGGTTCGAGCCCGTCATCACCCACCACTCTTAACAGGGTGCCCGCAGTGAACAGGTATGAAGATATGGGTGATTAGCTCAGTTGGTAGAGCATCTCCCTTACAAGGAGGGGGTCGGCGGTTCGAGCCCGTCATCACCCACCATATCTTATCTGTTAAAGCAGTACTGAAGTACGAAGTGGGTGATTAGCTCAGTTGGTAGAGCATCTCCCTTACAAGGAGGGGGTCGGCGGTTCGAGCCCGTCATCACCCACCACTTCGGGTCGTTAGCTCAGTTGGTAGAGCAGTTGACTTTTAATCAATTGGTCGCAGGTTCGAATCCTGCACGACCCACCAATTCAGAAAAAAGCGCCTTTAAGGCGCTTTTTTCGTTTCTGACGCACAGTGATAATCGTGCAGGATGAGAACCTGCAGCAGGTTCGACTGAATCGCCTGCGATTCAGGCTGAGGCGACAGCCTCACCCATCGGGCTGATGGCTATCCTGCACGACCCACCCATTCAGAAGAAAGCGCCTTTAAGGCGCTTTTTTCGTTTCTGCTGAACCGCCATTTACGGGCTTTCCTCTTTACGTCCTTTTACTACCCTATTCATTCAAGTCGTTTCGCTGCGTGCCGATAACGTAGGTGACGACTTACAGGGAGAAAATGATGTCTTCAATTTCCGGAATTTTAAGCAGTGCCGTCAGTGGCGGTGACAGCAGCGGTGGCAGTATTGCCTCGCAGATCTCTGCGCTGAATAAACAGATTCAGAACGTTTTAACCCAGGTTAAAGAACTGGCCGACAACCACGAGCTGACTGACGAACAGAAAGCCGAAATGCAGCAGATGTACCAGTCACAAATCACCATGATTCAGGCTCAGATTGCACAGCTGGAACAGAAGCAGGCCGAGCAGGATCAGCCGAAAAGTGACCCGATGACCGTCAGTGAGAACAAGGCGGATGGCATTAACCGGCCAACCGACAGCAATAAAGTAAACGTTTATATCTGACCCTAAAACGCCGGTCTGGCCGCGCGTTGTTGCGCCAGCAGCGCCGCCTGCTGGCGCACCTCCTGCCAGATCGCTTCGGCTGCGGGCGTCAGCGAGCGGTTTTTCCGTTTTATCAGGGTCAGGCTGCGATTAATTTCCGGGTAGATCCGCCGCACCGTTAATGCGCGATCGGCGGGCAACGGCAACGCCAGCGCGGGCAGAATACTGATGCCAATCCCCACTTCCACCATCGGGAAGAGCGTTGCGGGATGGCCGATCTCCTGTACCACTTCGGCCCTGACATTCTGCTGCTGCATTGCCGCGTCAATCAGTATCCGGCTGCCGGAGGCGTAATCCTGCAACACCATCATCCGCCCCTCCAGCATCGGCCATTCCGCCCTTTCCACCTGCGCCAGCGGATCGTCTTCACGGCATAACAGCAGGAAAGGCTCATCCAGAATCGCGATGCTGTCGAAGTCGGTGTCGCTGAGTGGCCCGATCACAATGCCAAAATCCACTTCCGCATTCCGCACACTCTGCAGCACCCAATGCTGAGCACGATCGTGCAGGATCACTTTGATATCGGGAAAATGGTGCTGGCTGGCGGCCAGACACTGGGGCATCAGATGGGCGGAGATAGTCTGACTGGCTGCGACTCTGACCGTGCCGCTGCGCTGCTCGCCAAAACTGCGGATGTCCAGCAGCGTGGTGTGGATCTCCTCCAGCAGCCGCTCCATGCGTGACGCCAGCTGTTTACCCGCTTCGGTCAGCATCACTTCGCGGGTGGTGCGATCCAGCAAACGGACGCCGGTTTCCGCCTCCAGCTCTTTGATGCTGTGGCTGACCGCCGACTGGCTCAGACCTATCGCCTGTCCGGCCTGACTGAAACCCCCGTAGTGTGCGACGGCGATAAAGGTGCGAAGCTGCCGAAGGGTATAATTCATCGATTACGCTCATAGATTAATTTAATAAATCAATTTTATTTCTAAACACGTTTCACGCACAATCGCCCTATTGAAAATTTACCGGAATTTAACAATGGGATTTTTAAAGCTTGATCCGATGATGGTGAAACTCATCATCACGGTGTTACTGGCCTCCTTTTTGCCCGCAAAAGGGATCTATGTCGATATCTTCAGCTACCTTGCGACGGCCGCGATAGCCCTGCTGTTCTTTATGCACGGTGCCAAACTGTCGCGAGAAAAGATCATCGCCGGCAGCAGCCACTGGCAGCTGCATCTCTGGATTATGTTCAGCACCTTTGTGCTCTTCCCGGCGCTGGGCCTGCTGCTGGTCTGGTGGCATCCGGTCGATGTCGGCCCGGAAATTTATACCGGCTTTATCTATCTCTGTATCCTGCCTGCCACAGTGCAGTCCGCCATTGCATTTACCTCCATGGCCGGGGGCAACGTTGCGGCTGCTGTCTGCAGCGCCTCGGCATCCAGTCTGCTGGGCGTCTTTATTTCGCCGTTACTGGTCAATCTGGTGATGGATATTCACAGCAGCGCGCCGAGCGACGGTCTGGAGCAGATTGGCAAAATCATGCTGCAACTGATGGTCCCGTTCGTGCTGGGCCACCTCTCACGTCGCTGGATTGGCGGCTGGATTGAGAAACACCGCAGCCTGATTGGTAAAACCGACCAGACCTCGATCCTGCTGGTGGTTTACTCTGCCTTCAGCGAAGCGGTGGTGAACGGCATCTGGCATCGCGTGGGTCTGACGACGCTGATGTGGATCGTGGCGGGTTCTGTTCTGCTGCTGGCCGCCGTGCTGATTATCAATCTGCTGGCGTCGCGCCTGTTCCGCTTTAAACGCGCCGATGAGATCGTGGTGCTGTTTTGTGGCTCGAAGAAGAGTCTGGCGAATGGCGTGCCGATGGCGAACATCCTGTTCCCGGCCAGTACGGTGGGGATTATCGTGCTGCCACTGATGATCTTCCATCAGGTGCAGCTGATGGTCTGTTCGTTTATTGCCGGACGCTACAAGAAGAGCAACGAGAAGCAGCAGGCGCTGCAGGTGAAAGGTTCCGTAATGGAGTCACAGAAGTAACCGGGCCCGCCTGCGCGGGCACGATTAGCTGCGGGTCTGGAGCGGTCTGACTAACCCCTCCAGACCCTCTGTTTTGATGACCAGCGTAAGCTGCATCAGATCGCCCAGCTGACCGGATGGAAAATCGCCACTGCGGGCGAACCAGAGCAGATAAGGCTCCGGCAGGTCGATCAGCATCCGCCCCTTGTATTTGCCAAACGGCATCGGCGTGTTGGCTATCGCCACCAGCTGGTGCTCATCCATCTCAGGCTCCCAGCAGACGGATCATTTCGGCTTCATCAATCACCTCAATGCCCAGCTCCTGCGCTTTCGCCAGCTTTGACCCGGCCGCCTCACCGGCGATCAGCAGATCGGTTTTCTTCGAAACGCTGCCACTGACTTTAGCCCCCCGCGCGATAAGCTGTGCTTTGGCATCATCGCGATTCATCTGTGACAGGGAACCGGTCAGCACAATGGTTTTACCGGCGAACGGACTGTCGATCTCGTCAGCCTTCACCACCACCACCTGCGGCCAGTGCACGCCGATCTCTTCTGTCAGCTGGCGGATAACTTCGCGGTTGCTCTCCTCTTCCATGAAGTTGCGCACATGAGTAGCGACGACTTTGCCGACATCCTGCACCGCAATCAGCGCATCAAGATCAGCATCCATAACCTTCTGCAGCTCGCCAAAATGGTTAGCCAGATTCGCCGCGGTCGCTTCGCCGACTTCGCGTATCCCCAGCGCATAAAGGAAGCGCGCCAAAGTGGTTGATTTCGCTTTTTCCAGCGCGTCGACCACGTTCTGTGCCGATTTCGGCCCCATGCGATCCAGCCCGGTCAGCTTGCCCGCCGTCAGCCGGAACAGATCGGCTGGCGTACTGACATACTCTTTCTCGACCAGCTGGTCGATAATCTTGTCGCCCATACCGTCCACATCCAGCGCCCGGCGCGACACAAAGTGCTTGAGCGCCTCTTTACGCTGAGCGCCGCAGATCAGGCCGCCGGTGCAGCGCGTGACCGATTCGCCCTCGACCCGCTCTACTTCGGAGCCGCAGACCGGACAATGCGCCGGGAACACCACCTCACGCGTCTCTGCGGGGCGCTCGGCGGTAACGACGTTGACCACCTGCGGGATCACATCCCCTGCGCGGCGAATCACGACCCGATCGCCGATGCGTAAGCCCAGGCGTTCTATCTCATCCGCATTGTGCAGGGTGGCATTGCTGACGATCACGCCCGCCACCTGCACCGGTTCAAGACGCGCAACCGGCGTAATCGCCCCTGTGCGCCCGACCTGGAATTCAACATCCCGCACCCAGGTCAGCTGCTCTTGCGCCGGGAACTTAAAGGCAATCGCCCAGCGCGGGGCGCGCGCCACAAAGCCCAGCTGCTCCTGCAGCGCCTGCGAATCGACCTTGATGACCACGCCGTCAATGTCGAAGCCCAGCGTCGGCCGCTGCTGCTCAATATCGCGGTAGAACGCCAGAGCCTCTTCCGCGTTATGCACCAGCTTAATGCGATCGCTGACCGGCAGGCCCCAGGCTTTAAATTGCTGCAGACGCCCCATGTGGCTGTGCGGCATTTCGCCGCCTTCGAGCAGACCAAACCCGTAGCAGAAGAAGGTCAGCGGGCGTCTGGCGGTGATGCGCGGATCCAGCTGACGCAGCGATCCTGCTGCCGCGTTGCGCGGATTCGCAAAGACTTTGCCGTCGGTTCGGCGCGCTTCCTCGTTCAGCTTTTCGAAGCCACGCTGCGTCATGAAGACTTCACCACGTACTTCCAGCCGGGCCGGGATGTTGTCCCCTTTCAGCCGCAGTGGAATGGCGCGGATGGTGCGGACGTTGGCGGTGATGTTCTCACCGGTGGTGCCGTCGCCGCGCGTGGCGGCCCGGACCAGCAGGCCATTTTCATACATCAGGCTGACCGCCGCGCCATCGAGCTTGAGTTCACAGCAGTAGGTCAGATCATCGCTGCTTTTCAGCCGGTCCTGCACGCGCTTGTTGAAGGCCATAAAGGTGGCTTCATCAAAGGCGTTGTCCAGCGACAGCATCGGTACCTCATGACGTACCTGCTCAAATACCGTCAGCGGTGCCGCCCCGACGCGCTGGGTGGGCGAGTCAGGGGTAACCAGCTCGGGGTGATCCTCTTCCAGCTGACGCAGTTCGCGCATCAGGCGATCATACTCAGCATCCGGGACTTCCGGCGCATCCATGACGTGATAGAGGTATTCATGATGGCGCAACGTGGTGCGCAGTTCGGTGATGTGATCCTGGACGGATTTCATAAAGCCCCATCAGATAAAAAACCCCCGACAGGCGGGGGTTTGTTTTAACAATTCAGACAGTGATTAGCGCAATGCTCAGGCGCCAGTCACATCGCGGATTCGCGCTTTGTAGGTTTCCAGCTTCTGCGGCGTCATCATGCGACGCTCATCATCCAGCACAACGCCACCGACATCATCAGCGATACGCTGCGCCGACTGCAGCATCAGCTTGAAGTTCTGATTCGCATCGCCGTAAGAAGGCACCATCATAAATATAGAGATGCCTGGCGTGCTGAAATCGGTCATCAGGTCCGGGTTGAACGAGCCAGGCTTAACCATGTTCGCCAGGCTGAACAGCACGGGACCGCTGCCTGCCGGACTAAGATGACGGTGGAAAATGTTCATTTCGCCAAACTGGAAGCCCGCCTGCAGAATCCCCTGCAGCAACGCTTCACCGTTCAGCTCACCACCCGAATGCGCGGCAACATGCAGCACCAGCACCGCTTCTTTCGGTTTTTCCGCTGCGGCTTTTGGCGCAGGCGCCGGGGCCGGTTCAGGCTGCACGGGTTGAGGCTGAGGCTGAGGCTCAGGTTCTGCCTGGTACTGCGGTGCAGGTTGTACCGGTTCCAGCGGATCGAGATCCAGCAGCGGATCGGCCTGGACAGGCGGCGCGACAAAAGTCGGCGCAGGCTGCTGACGAACCGGTTCAGGACGCGGCTGCGGAGCAGGCTGCGGTGCTGAGCTGAAAAGCGGATCGCTTTCAGGTTCGGGCTGCGGTGCGGGACGTGGCGCAGGCTGACGCACAGGCTCAGCAGGCGCTTGTTGACGCGGCGCTTCTGGCTGAGGGTCGCGGATCGCATCGAAACGCGGTTCCTGGTGTACGCTGCGCTCAGAACGAACACGAACCTCGCCGACGCCGTCATCTTCGTCGTCTGTCAGGTCCTGCTCATCATGGTCATCACGTTGTTTCAGACGTTTGTGCGGGCGATCGCGAAACACTGACGAACGCTCTTTACGGCTGGTCCACAGTCCGTGAAGAAGGAGCGCTATAATGGCGATCGCGCCAACAACGATTAATATCAGACGCAAATCCTGCATCATTGTATTCTCTGTTGTTCCAATACCTTGCCACCGCGGCAAACTTTATCCTCTAACTGTATTTGCCCTGCTACACAAGTGCAAGTCTGTGCACTATTTTCTGACAAATAAGATAGGCAACCCACGCTTTTTCGCTGTTTTTTTACCCAAACGGTACCTGGACTGGAGAAAAAGCCAGGTTATAGTGAGCGCGCCTTCACACCTTCAGGAGAAATGGCTTTATGGCCCGTGAGAATTCCGTCTCAGATTTTAATGGCATGCACTATTTTAACCAGGGCTGGAAACTGGTGCGCCTGCCTGGCCTTCGCCGCTTTGTCGTGATGCCGCTGCTGATCAACATCATCATGCTGGGCGGCGCTTTCGTCTGGCTCTTCTATCGGCTGGGCGACTGGATCCCGCGCCTGATGGCCCATATTCCCGACTGGCTGCAGTGGCTGAGTTATCTGTTGTGGCCGCTGTCGGTTATCGCGATTGTGCTGGTGTTCAGCTACTTCTTCTCGACGCTGGCCAACCTGATTGCCGCCCCGTTCTGCGGTTTGCTGGCAGAACAGCTTGAAGGGCGTCTGACCGGTAAACCACTGCCCGACAGCGGCTGGGCGGCGATGGTGAAAGATGTGCCGCGCATCATGAAGCGGGAACTGCAGAAACTGGGCTACTACCTGCCCCGTGCGCTGGGCCTGCTGCTGCTCTACTTTATTCCGGGGTTTGGTCAGACCATTGCGCCAGTGCTCTGGTTTCTGTTCAGCGCCTGGATGCTCTCTATCCAGTATTGTGACTATCCGTTCGATAACCACAAAGTGCCGTTCCGGCAGATGCGTAATGCCCTGCGTCAGCACAAAACGGCCAACATGCAGTTTGGCGCGCTGACCAGCCTGTTCACCATGATTCCGGTGCTGAACCTGGTCATCATGCCGGTGGCCGTCTGCGGTGCGACGGCTATGTGGGTGGATCGCTATCGGTCGCAGCTGGCTCGCAGCGACGTGCGCTGAAACCATCAGCGCGCCTTATGCTCTTTTCACAGAGGCTTATTGCCGGGTGACATATAGATATACGATTTCTTTCCTTCCGCCCCCAGGCAGAACAGGTATGCTCATAGGGTTCCCAATATTTCATACAGTTAAGGACAGGCTATGAGTAAGATCTATGAAGACAACTCTTTGACAATTGGTCATACGCCATTGGTTCGACTGAACCGCATCGGTAACGGCCGCATCCTTGCGAAAGTTGAATCCCGTAACCCGAGCTTCAGCGTAAAATGCCGTATCGGTGCCAATATGATTTGGGACGCAGAAAAACGCGGTATTCTGAAACCGGGTGTTGAACTGGTGGAGCCGACCAGCGGCAACACCGGTATCGCGCTGGCCTATGTGGCAGCCGCACGCGGTTATAAACTGACGCTGACCATGCCGGAAACCATGTCGGTGGAGCGTCGTAAGCTGCTGAAAGCGCTGGGCGCGAAGCTGGTTCTGACCGAAGGCGCAAAGGGTATGAAAGGCGCTATCGGCAAAGCGGAAGAGATTGTCGCCAGCGATCCAGACAGATATGTTCTGCTGCAGCAGTTCAGCAACCCGGCCAACCCGGAAATTCATGAAAAGACTACCGGCCCGGAAATCTGGGAAGACACCGATGGCGAAGTAGACGTGTTTATTGCCGGTGTCGGCACCGGTGGTACGCTGACCGGCGTGAGCCGCTACATCAAAAACACCAAAGGCAAAAAAGATCTGATTACCGTTGCGGTTGAACCGACCGATTCGCCGGTGATTGCTCAGGCGATGGCCGGTGAGGAGATCAAACCAGGCCCGCACAAGATTCAGGGCATCGGTGCAGGCTTTATTCCAGGTAACCTGGAGCTGAACCTGGTGGATCGCGTCGTGGCGATTACCAACGAAGAGGCGATCAGCACGGCGCGTCGTCTGATGGAAGAGGAAGGTATTCTGGCCGGTATCTCTTCCGGTGCTGCGGTTGCTGCTGCGCTGAAGCTGCAGGAAGATGAGACCTTCGCCAACAAAAATATCGTTGTCATCCTCCCCTCTTCCGGTGAACGTTACCTGAGTACTGCGCTGTTTGCCGATCTTTTCACCGAAAAAGAGCTGCAGCCCTAGTCGCGGCGAAAGTCTTAAAATGGATAAAAAAGCACCCGCACGGGTGCTTTTTTGTGGCGCAGATCTCACTTTCATCACCCGGCAGATTGATTTCAGTGATGCCGCTCTGGTATTTAGACTGCCAATTATTTCGATGCCTGAAATTAATCCGCGTTTGAAGTGGATCAAGCTGAATCGATTTACGGATTCAGTGAAACGGCGAATCACGGCATAATTAACCGGTGACGTGTAGAATCGGTTTTGAGACGCAACGGATTGTCGTATTGACGCATGCGCGTCTCTGGTCAGCAGGATGCTATACCCGCGCACCGACACAGGCTAAAGTAGAGGCTCCAGGCTAGACTTTAGATCCATAAAACTCATTCTGATAACGTTGGGGAAATAGAATGTTCCAGCAAGAAGTTACTATTACTGCACCAAACGGCCTGCATACTCGCCCAGCTGCGCAATTCGTTAAAGAAGCCAAAGCTTTCCAGTCAGAAATTACCGTGACCTCTAACGGTAAATCAGCGAGTGCGAAAAGCCTGTTCAAACTGCAGACGCTGGGTCTGACTCAGGGCACCGTCGTGACACTCTCTGCAGAAGGTGAAGATGAGCAGAAGGCCGTTGAACATCTGGTCAAACTGATGGCTGAACTGGAGTAATCTCCGCTCAGCTCTCCAGCAAATCGACTCCTCTGCGCCATTGAGTGCAAACATCTTGATCGCGGACAACCTGTCCGCGTTATTGCTTTCGTAGAGTACGTGTCCCGCGACAATGGCACCGCAAAGAGTCCCATCAGCCATCGTGATTAAAAGGTAGCGTTATGATTTCAGGCATTTTAGCATCACCAGGTATCGCTTTCGGCAAAGCACTGCTGCTGAAAGAAGACGAGATCGTCATCAATCGCAAGAAAATTTCTGATGACCAGGTTGAGCAGGAAGTTCAGCGCTTCCTTGATGGCCGTAGCAAAGCGGCAACACAACTGGAAGCGATTCGCGTCAAAGCGGGTGAAACCCTGGGTGAAGAGAAAGCAGCGATCTTCGAAGGCCACATCATGTTGCTGGAAGATGAAGAGCTGGAGCAGGAAATCATTGACCTGATCAAGAAAGATCACGCGTCTGCCGATGCCGCTGCCTACTCAGTCATCGATGGCCAGGCGAAAGCACTGGAAGAGTTAGATGATGAATACCTGAAAGAGCGTGCGGCTGACGTGCGCGACATCGGTAAGCGTCTGCTGCAAAACATTCTCGGTCTGCACATCGTTGACCTGAGCGCGATTCAGGAAGAATCCATTCTGGTGGCCAAAGACTTAACGCCGTCAGAAACCGCACAGCTGAACCTGAAAAAGGTGCTGGGCTTTATTACCGATCTGGGTGGCCGTACCTCGCACACCTCTATCATGGCGCGTTCGCTGGAGATCCCGGCCATTGTCGGCACCGGTAACGTCACCGCCACGATCAAAAACGGCGATTTCCTGATTCTGGATGGTGTCAACAACACGATTCACGTCAACCCTTCAGAAGCGATTCAGGAAGAGCTGAAAGCCGTACAGAACCAGTATCTGTCGGAAAAACATGAATTAGCCAAGCTGAAAGATCTGCCCGCGGTCACGCTGGATGGTCATCAGGTTGAAGTCTGTGCCAACATCGGTACCGTGCGCGATATCGCCGGGGCTGAGCGTAACGGCGCAGAAGGCGTAGGCCTCTACCGCACCGAATTCCTGTTCATGGACCGCGACTCGCTGCCAGGCGAAGAAGAGCAGTTCCAGGCATACAAAGCCGTCGCGGAAGCGATGGGTTCACAGGCCGTTATCGTGCGTACCATGGATATCGGCGGTGACAAAGATCTGCCTTACATGAACCTGCCAAAAGAAGAGAACCCGTTCCTCGGCTGGCGCGCAATCCGTATCGCCATGGACCGCAAAGAGATTCTGCATGCTCAGCTGCGTGCTATCCTGCGCGCTTCCTCGTTCGGTAAACTGCGCATCATGTTCCCGATGATCATCTCGGTTGAAGAAGTCCGCAGCCTGAAAGCCGAACTCGAACTGCTGAAAGCGCAGCTGCGCGAAGAGGGCAAAGCCTTTGATGAAAGCATCGAAGTCGGCATCATGGTGGAAACCCCGGCGTCAGCTGTGATCGCCCACCACCTGGCGAAAGAAGTTGATTTCTTCAGTATCGGCACAAACGATCTGACGCAGTATACTCTGGCGGTCGATCGTGGTAATGATTTGATCTCGCACCTGTACAACCCAATGACGCCGTCTGTGCTTAACTTAATTAAGCAAGTCATTGATGCATCTCACGCTGAAGGTAAATGGACCGGCATGTGTGGTGAGCTGGCAGGTGATGAACGTGCTACACTACTGTTACTGGGAATGGGGCTGGACGAGTTCAGCATGAGTGCCATTTCTATCCCTGGCATCAAGAAAATCATTCGTAATACTAATTTTGAAGATGCGAAGGCATTAGCAGAGCAGGCACTGGCTCAACCGACTGCGGAAGATTTAATGAACCTGGTCAACAGATTCATTAAGGAAAAAACGCTCTGCTAATCTGCATGATGCTGGCCCCAAATTACTGCTTAGGAGAAGATCATGGGTTTGTTTTCTAAACTTTTTGGCGAAAAAACGGATAGCGCTGGGACTATTGATATCGTAGCGCCTCTGTCAGGCGAAATCGTGAATATTGAAGACGTACCAGATGTGGTGTTTGCAGAAAAAATCGTGGGCGACGGTATTGCCATCAAGCCAAGCGGCAACAAAATGGTTGCCCCTGTTGATGGGACTATCGGCAAGATTTTTGAAACCAATCACGCTTTTTCGATCGAATCTGACAACGGCATTGAGCTGTTCGTCCACTTCGGTATCGATACCGTTGAACTGAAAGGCGAAGGCTTCAAGCGTATCGCTGAAGAAGGCCAGAAGGTCAAAAAAGGCGATGTGGTCATCGAGTTCGATCTGCCGCTGCTGGAAGAGAAAGCAAAATCAACCCTGACCCCGGTCGTCATCTCCAACATGGATGAGATCAAGGAACTGATTAAGCTGTCTGGCCAGGTTACCGTGGGGGAAACCCCGGTAATTCGCATCAGAAAGTAAGCGTTTATCTGTAACATAACGGCACCTGCGGGTGCCGTTATTGTTTCTGCTGTACGCGCTTAAGGCTGCCAGCGTGGCAGACGCAGCGTCAGCTCCAGCCCCCCTTCGGGACGATTCCGCGCCTCGACTTCCCCATGATGTGCCAGCACCACCTTACGCACGATAGCCAGCCCCAGACCATACCCCTTCCCCATCAGCGGAGAGTTAACCCGGACAAAGGGGTCAAAGATGCTGGAGAGTTTCTCCTCATCCACGCCCGGGCCCTGATCGCGCACCTGAATCGCCAGCCACTGCTGATCCGTGCGCAGATGCACGTCGATACGCTGCCCCGGCAGGGAGAAGCGGAGCGCGTTGCGCAGCACATTCTCGGTGGCGCGCCGTATCAGCTCCGCGTTACCGCGAACGGTGTAATCCGCCCGATCGTCCACCTGCAGCACCACCTGCACGCCAGGGATCTGCGCTTCATAGCGCACGTCGGCGATTACGGCCTCAAGCAGGCCGGTAAGATCGAAATATTGCTCATCCGGGATGCTTTCATGCCCGGCTCGTGACAGCGTCAGCAGCTCACCGATCATCTTATCCAGCCGGCGCGCCTCTTCATCAATGCGATCGAGTGAACTGCTGACATTTTCGGGCGTCTGGCGTGCCAGCCCGGTTGCCAGCTGCAGCCGCGCCAGCGGTGAACGCAGCTCATGAGAGATGTCGTGCAGCAGCTCTTCACGGGCGCGCACCAGGGTATCCAGCCGTTCGACCATTGCATCAAAAGCTTGCGCAACGGTAGAGAGTTCGTCGCGGCGTTTACGCATGGCCGGAAATAACCGGACGCGCAGATCCCCCTCTGCGACCCGGGAAAAGCCTTCCCGCAGCTGACGCAGGGGGCACGTCAGGTTCCAGGCCAGCAGCAGACTGAAGAGCAGTCCCACTGAGCCGGCAAAGATAAACATCGGTTCCGGGATGTTCAGGAACCGGCGTGGCATCCTGTTCATGATGCTGTCTTTGCGCATGCCATCCAGGTCATAGCGCAGCTGATAGGCGTTGCCATCCGCGCCCTGCACCTGGCGCACCACCTCTTCAGGAAAACGTCCACGGATATCCTGATTGACGCGATTCTCAGCGGGCAACGGTTGTGCCTGCCGGGTGACGTGGAAGAACTGCCGGTCACTCTCATTCCAGTCCGACAGCATCACATTCAGCGCCTCAGGACCGTTGCGCTTCAGCACCGACGCGGCAGAGGTCATCTGCAGATCGACAATGCGCCGAATCGCCACGATTTCAGGCGGCTCATGCCGTTTACCCGAAAGCGTAAAACCGAGCCAGATAAGCTGGCTCATGATGACGAACACGATCCAGAAGCCGATGAAGATCTTCCAGAACATGCGTCCCCGGTAACTCTGCTTCATCGGATGCGGTAGCCGATGCTGCGAACGGTTTCGATATTAATGCTGTCTGCCGTCAGCGCACTGAGCTTCTGGCGGATATTGCTGATATGCACATCAACACTGCGATCATAAGCTTCGCGCGGGCGCCCCAGCCCCTTTTCTGAAAGCTCATCTTTAGAGACCACTCTGTCCGGTGCACGCAGCAGCAGATCAAGCAGGTTAAATTCCGAGGCGGTCAGGTCAAACGGCGTACCCTGCCACTCACTGATGCGGGTTGCGGGATTGAGCGTAAGCTCGCCCCAGCGCAGCGGCTCTTTCGACTCGGGTTGCAGCGGCTGCTCTTCGAAACGGCGTAATACTGCACGCAGACGCGCTACCAGTTCGCGTGGATAACAGGGCTTAGGCATATAGTCATCCGCCCCCATCTCCAGACCGATGACCCGATCAATGTTGTCGCCCTTCGCGGTCAGCATAATCACCGGTATCCGGCTTTTCTGACGCACCTGACGCAACACATCGATGCCGCTCATATCGGGCAGCATGATATCCAGAATCAGGGCGGTGAACGCCCCCGAAAGCGCCCCCTCTATTCCGGCGCTGCCGGTCAGAACCAGCTGGGCATCGAACCCTTCGGCAATCAGGTACTGGCTTAACATCGTGCCTAACTCAACATCATCATCAACGAGCAAAATTTTCATTGTTATCTCTCAGCAGAACTGGCGCTATTTTGTCCTGTAGCCGGCGTTCACGCAGCCTGTTTTACGCGATCCTTACAGATTCATTATCCCCGCAGCAGGCGATTCTGGCCAAAAAAAAGACCTGTGGGCGATGCACGCGCGCACAGATCTGATGCCGTCTCAGTGAAGATTACTGATGATAAAGCCCGGTAGAGAGATAACGATCGCCGCGATCGCAGGCGATCGCCACCACCACGCTGCCCGGATTGGCCTGCGCAATACGCAGCGCCCCCGCGACCGCACCGCCTGAACTGACGCCGCAGAAAATCCCCTCGCGTCGTGCCAGCTCCCGCATCGTCTCTTCCGCTTCTTTCTGCGTCATATCCATCACATCATCCACCAGATCGGGCCGGTAGATCCCCGGCAGATAGGCCAGCGGCCAGCGCCGGATGCCGGGAATGCTGCTGCCTTCACTGGGCTGCAGACCGATCACCTGCACACCGCTGTTCTGCTCTTTGAGATAGCGTCCGACGCCGGTGATGGTGCCGGTGGTCCCCATGCTGGAGACAAAATGGGTCATGCGCTGGTTCGACTGCTGCCACAACTCCGGGCCGGTAGTCTGATAGTGGCCCAGCGGGTTGTCGGGATTGTTAAACTGATCCAGCACCCGGCCTTCACCGCGTGCGGCCATCGCCTGCGCCAGATCGCGGGCGCCTTCCATGCCCTGCTCCCGTGGCACCAGAATCAGCTCTGCGCCGTAGGCCCGCATCGCATCCTGCCGTTCCTGACTCATGTTGTCCGGCATCAGCAGACGCAGACGGTAGCCTTTCATGGCCGCGATCATCGCCAGCGCGATGCCGGTGTTGCCACTGGTGGCTTCGATCAGCTGGTCGCCGGGTGAAATCTCCCCGCGCAGTTCCGCCTGATGGATCATCGACCAGGCCGCGCGATCTTTCACCGAACCGGCCGGATTATTGCCCTCCAGCTTGAGCCAGACCTCACTGCCGTTGGCGGGCGTCAGGCGCTGCAATTTGATCAGCGGCGTATTGCCGATGGTGTTCTCAAGAGTCGTCACGGTGTGGTTCCTGGCCTGTTACAAACGAGAGGCGAAAAAAAGGCGGGAGTGAGACTCCCGCCCGCTGTTGAGGTGAAAATATCAGGCGCTCTGCGCAAAGGCAACTGCGCGCAGCGGCTTATCGCCCTTGTAGAGGCGCGCCTGCTGTAATCCCACAAACAGACGCTCACCGCGAATCGGGGCCGTCTGCTCGCCTTCAAACACCAGCGAGAACGGCTCGCTCTGCCAGCCCGCAGGCTGAACCACCAGCTGCCAGAAGTGGCCGCGCGGGCTGACTTCCAGCACCTGAACCGGCAGTGGCGTTTCCAGGCTGCTGCGGCGCGACACGTCGATCTCCCACGGACGCAGGAACAGCTCCACCGCGCCCTGATGGGCAGAGGTGTAGCCCAGCGGCCAGTGGTGCGCGCCGACGTGGAACTGCGATCCCTGGATCTCGCCATCAAAGCGATTCACTTCGCCCAGGAACTCCAGCACAAAACGGGTCGCCGGTTCACGCCACACATCGTCTGGCGTACCGACCTGCTCAATGTTGCCCTGACTCATCACCACCACGCGATCGGCGACTTCCATCGCCTCTTCCTGGTCGTGGGTCACGAACACGCTGGTAAATTTCAGTTCTTCGTGCAGCTCGCGCAGCCAGCGGCGCAGCTCTTTTCGCACCTGTGCATCCAGCGCACCGAAAGGTTCATCCAGCAGCAGGATCTGCGGCTCCACCGCTAACGCACGCGCCAGCGCCACTCGCTGTTTCTGACCGCCCGAAAGCTGCGCCGGAAAACGGTTCGCCAGATGGCCCAGTTGCACCATCTCCAGCAGACGGGTGACACGCTGCCGGATCTCCGCCGTGGAAGGGCGCTCACGGCGTGGCAGAACGGTCAGACCAAATGCGATGTTGTCGAAGACGGTCATATGACGGAACAGCGCATAGTGCTGGAACACAAAGCCGACCTGGCGATCGCGCGCATGCAGGCGGCTGACATCGTTACCATGGAAGCGGATCTGGCCGCTGTTCTGATGCTCCAGCCCGGCAATAATGCGCAGCAGCGTGGTTTTACCCGAGCCTGATGGACCAAGCAGCGCCACCATTTCACCCGAGGCAATATCCAGAGAGATATCGTTCAGCACCGAGGTGCGACCAAAGGATTTGTTGATCTTGTTAATCTCAATGCTCATGATTTCCCTCCTGTTGCAGACGTTTGTGCTGCTGCTCTAAGCGCCACTGCAGAATGCTTTTCAGAAACAGCGTCACAATTGCCATCAGGGTCAGCAGCGCGGCCGCGGTAAAGGCGCCCACCGTGTTGTAGTCCTGATGCAATAATTCAACCTGAAGCGGTAACGTATAGGTCTCACCGCGAATCGATCCCGAGACCACCGAGACCGCACCAAACTCACCAATCGCACGGGCATTAGTCAGCACGATGCCGTACAGCAGCGCCCAGCGAATGTTCGGCAGCGTCACACGACGGAACATCTGCCAGCCGGAAGCGCCCAACAGCACCGCCGCTTCATCTTCATGACTGCCCTGGCTCAGCATCACCGGCACCAGCTCGCGAACGACGAACGGACAGGTCACAAACACCGTCGCCAGTACCATGCCCGGCCAGGCAAACATAATCTGAATATTGTGGGCATCCAGCCAGCCGCCCGCCGGGCCGTTGACGCCCCAGAACAGCAGATACATCAGACCAGCCACCACCGGCGACACGGCAAAAGGAATATCGAACAGGGTCAGCAGCAGCTGGCGTCCCGGGAAGGTAAAGCGCGTCACCAGCCAGGCCAGCAGCGTGCCGAACACCAGGTTAACCGGTACGGTGATCAGCGCCACCATTACCGTCAGCCAGATCGCGTGCAGCATGTCCGGGTCGGAGAGATTGCTCAGGGCCGCAATCAGCCCGTGATTCAGCGCTTCCCAGAAGATGGAGATCATCGGCACCACCAGCAGCAGAATCGAGACCAGCGCCCCGATGCCAATCAGCAGCCATTTGCTCCAGTTCACCGGCTGACGCGCCGCGTGATTGAGTTGCGAAACCTCAGCCATTAGTGACCTCCCAGACGACGGCCAAAGCGGCTCTGTAATGTGTTAATAGCGAACAACAGAATCAGCGAGGCCAGCAGGATAACCGACGCGATGGCGCTGGCCGCCGGATAGTCAAACTCCTGCAGACGGACAAAAATCATCAGCGAGGTCACTTCCGTTTTCCAGGCAATGTTGCCCGCAATAAAGATGACCGCACCGAACTCCCCCAGGCTGCGGGTAAACGAGAGCGCCGTGCCCGCCAGCAGCGCCGGCGCCACTTCCGGCAGCACGACGCGGCGGAAACTCTGCCACGGCGTCGCGCCCAGGGTTTCGGCCGCCTCTTCATACTCCGGGCCTAACTCTTCCAGCACCGGCTGTACGGTACGCACCACAAACGGGATGCTGGTAAAGGCCATTGCAATGGCGATACCGATCCAGGTGTAGGAGATTTTGATGTCGAAATGGGCGAACCACTGTCCGTACCAGCCGCTGACGGAGAAGAGGCCGGCCAGCGTCAGACCCGCGACTGCGGTCGGCAGCGCAAACGGCAGATCCATCAGGCCATCCAGCAGCGCGCGGCCCGGGAAGCGATAACGGGTCAGGATCCACGCCATCAGCATGCCGAACACCGCATTAAACAGAGAGGCGACGCCAGCCGAGAGCAGCGTGACTTTATAGGCCGCTACCAGCTGCGGATTGGTCACCACATCCCAGTACTGCTGCAGCGTCATCTGCGACAGCTGCATGATGACGGCGCTGATCGGCAGCAGCAGAATCAGACAGGTAAAGAGCAGGCTGGTGCCAAGGCTGAGGCCAAAACCAGGCAGAACACGTTTATGGCTGGCTGCAAACATTATCCGCGCCCCGCCGCTAAGAGTTGATCAAGCTCGCCACCGCTGGCGAAATGGGTCTTCATCACGTTATCCCAGCCGCCAAACGCCTCTTCTACCCGGAACAGCGTCGTCTGCGGAAAGCGATCTTTCTGCGCCGACATCAGCTGAGGGTTGTTCACGCGGTAGTAATACCGGGTAATGATATTCTGCGCTTCAGGCGTGTAGAGGTAGTTCAGATAGGCACTGACGGCGTCTTTGGTGTTATTAAGGGCAACGTTCTTGTCCACCCAGGCAACCGGAAACTCCGCCAGAATATCGGTTTTTGGCACGATGACTTCATATTCATCTTTGCCGTACTGGTTGCGGATGTTGTTCACTTCCGACTCAAAGCTAATCAGCACGTCACCCAGTCCGCGCTCGGCAAAGGTTGTGGTCGCGCCGCGGCCGCCGGTGTCGAACACTTCCACGTTCTTAAGGAACTGCGTCATAAAGGCCCGGGTCTTAGCCTTGTCGCCACCGTCCGCCTTATCTGCTGCGCCCCAGGCGGCCAGATAGGTATAGCGGCCATTGCCGGAGGTTTTCGGATTGGGGAAAATCAGCTTCACATCGCTGCGGGTTAAATCGGACCAGTCGTGAATCTGTTTAGGATTTCCTTTGCGCACCAGAAACGCCATGGTGGAGTAGAAAGGCGAGCTGTTGTTCGGCAGACGGCTTTTCCAGTCTGCGGCGATCAGGTTGCCTTTATCGTGCAGCACCTGCACGTCCGTGACCTGATTATAGGTCACTACATCCGCACGCAGTCCCTGCAGAATCGCCAGCGCCTGCTTCGATGAACCGGCATGTGACATCTTAATGGTCAGCGGATCGGCCGGATGCGCGGCATCCCACTGTTTAACGAAGGGGGCATTCAGGGCAACAAACAGCTCCCGCGACACATCGTAAGAGCTGTTAAGGAGTTCAGTGGCGTTGACTGCGCCAGCCAGGCTCAGCGACAACGCGATACCGCTCACGATTTTATTCATCGCTTGTAATGTCATTTGGCACCCTGAAAAAGTTTGATGCGGATCTCGCCCGCTGATGCATCAGTTTATTTATAACTCCGTGAAAACGAGTAACGGTTTTATATATCGTTTGATGATTTCAAAGTCGAAAAAAGCATAAGACGGCGGCAGAGTTTATGCTGAATTCAGCAAAAGCCGATGGGGATGATAAGCGGTGTGCGGAGCGGGATGGGGCGTGCGTCAGCGGCCGCCTCGCGGGCGGCACGCTGACAGGGCGGGCACTTAACGCTGCCAGATAATCTTGCTGATTTTCCAGCTTTTCAGCGTATCGTCAGAAGGCATCAGTCCCTCTGGGCCATGCCAGTCGCCGTGATAAAGATAGGTCAGATGCTGACTGCCCGGCGCACGACAGGCCACGTCACGCGCATCGGCGCCGCTGGCCAGGGTGCAGTTGTTGAAGGCTTTCGTGAACCTGTCGCTGAAGGCGTCACCCACTTTGCTGCCGTCGTGGCTGACAATCGCACTGTCCATCACCTCAATGCGCTCGACCTGCGACTGCCCTTCTATCACCAGCCTGACCCTGCCATCACGGAGCGCCTGCCAGAAAGAGACCACCTGGCCATTCTGGCTGCGCATCCCCTGACGCAGCGTATAGTCACCGTTCAGCCCGGCGTTAATCGCCTCCTCTTTCATGGCGGTCGAGGCCGTGAGGCCGCCCACACCCTGTTCAGTCGCGGTTAACGTGCCACCAAACCAGTTCCACGGCAGCGCCGAGGACCAGTGATAACTGAGCGGATTCCACCAGCTTACCTGTTGGCTGCTGTCTGTGCCGGAACCCGAACTGGCACAGCCGCTCAACACCACAGCGGCGAGCAGTAACGTGGAACGAACAGCTTTCATGAAAACTCCTGTTAATATGAGGCCGGAAAGGCGGAACTGATTGGAGTCGCAAAGCGCCAAAAAGTTTAATTAAGATGATGTTCGGGCAGAAAGCAGTCGCGGCAGCGCTGGCTGAAATGCAGCCAGAGCAGCGCCAGCAGGTCGAACAGCGTCAGCATCAGGGGCAGCGGTGAACTCAGCAGGTCGCCCTGAATAAACTGCATGGTCTGCCAGATCAGGTTCACCAGCAGCGACAGCGAGAGCACGCTGCGCCAGTGCTGCCAGAATCGCGGCAGGCGCAGACGATAGCCGGTCAGCAGCAGCCCGACCAGCGCCGGCAGGCCCAGCGCCAGGCCAATCCAGAACGCCTGACGATCCGGATAAAAGAGCGCCAGCAGATCGTTGCCCTGCTGACGCGAGGCACCGGCCATCACCAGCAGCAGCCATGTCCGCGCCTGAAGCAACAGGATCAGCCAGAAAAGAAACGGCAGCCGCAGCTGCCCTCTCGCATCATATTCGTCCGGCAGATAGCGCGGCGACGGTTTAGTACTCACGATCTTCGATCAGGCGTTTGCCAAACAGCAGCGCGTCCACCGGTTCGTAATCGAGCTTCTCGTAGAACGCCACAACCTGATCGTTCTCTTCGCGGATCATCAGGTGCAGTTTCGGACAGCCACGCGCAATCAGCTTCTTCTCCAGACGGTTCATCAGGGCATTGGCAAAGCCGCGTCCCTGATAGTCAGGATGCACGGCCAGATAATAGGCCGCACCGCGATGACCATCGTACCCCCCCATCAGCGTGCCCACGACCACCCCGCCCACTTCCGCAACCAGAAAGAGATCGGGGTCGTGCTGCATTTTGCGTTCGATATCCAGCTCCGGATCGTTCCATGGCCGTAACAAATCGCAACGTTCCCACAAGGTGATCACTTCTTCAAAATCTTCCTGGCGGAAGGCGCGGATTTCCATCTTCTTTACCTGTAAATAAGCACAATTTGCTGATTATCACGCATTCTCTGCTGCACGCAACCCTGGTCTGAGTGGCGGCAAATAAAAAAGCGCAAATTTTCTGTTTGCGGCCTGCAATACAAAGTAATGCCCTGAAATGGTTCTGTGATCGCAGGCAGCGGAGCCTTAGGCTATAACACCGGCAGGATTTTTGTTACCGGACCCGCACATGCATCTGCTTAAACGTTTGATTCACCGTCGTCAGTTACTGCTTTCCGGGCTGGCGCTGGCCATTTTATCGCCGCGCGCGGTTCAGGCCAGAGAGCAGTCGGCTCTTACAGAGAACCCGCGTCATCCGCGCCCGGCACCACCGGCTAAAAACGGTAAGCGCATCGTGATGATCGATCCCGGTCACGGCGGCATCGATTCGGGTGCCGTTGGCGAAGAGGGATCGGAAGAGAAGCACATCGTGCTGGAGATTGCCGGTAATGTGAAACGCCAGCTTCAGAGCCATCCACGCATCGAAGTGCGACTGACCCGCGACAGCGACCACTTTATTCCGCTCTATCAGCGGGTGGAGATCGCCCATCAGCACGGCGCGCATCTGTTTATGTCCATCCACGCCGACGGTTTTACCAGCCCTGAGGCCAGTGGCGCCTCTGTGTTTGCGCTCTCCAATCGCGGAGCCAGCAGCTCGATGGCGCGCTACCTCTCTCAGCGCGAGAATGATGCGGACAAAGTGGGCGGCGTGAAAGCGCAGCAGCAGGATCACTATCTGCAGCAGATTCTGTTCGACCTGGTGCAGACCGACACCATCAGGAACAGCCTGACGCTGGGCAAGCATGTGCTGGATCAGATCCGTCCGGTGCATCATCTCCACAGCCAGCATACGGAGCAGGCGGCCTTCGCGGTGCTGAAGTCACCGTCGATTCCGTCGGTGCTGGTCGAAACCTCCTTTATTACCAATCCGCGCGAAGAGCAACTGCTCGGCACCACCGCATTTCGCCAGAAAATCGCCTCTGCGATTGCCAGCGGCATCGTTAACTACTTTGATGAGTTTGACCGGCGCAATGCCTGATGCGACGGGCCGGTTTGCGCCCTGCCGCGCGCCACACTCATGCAAGCGGCGCGGTTTGGCGTATAATCGCGTCAGACTTTGACAAACGATAAGCGAAAAGATGGCTGATATTTCCCGCGTAAAAGCGTTCCTGCTCGCCCTGCAGGATGAGATCTGTAACCAGCTGGCGGCTGAAGATGGCGGTGCGCAGTTTGCCGAGGATAGCTGGCAGCGTCCCGGCGGCGGCGGCGGTCAGAGCCGCGTTCTGCGCAACGGTGCCGTATTTGAGCAGGCAGGCGTAAACTTTTCCCATGTGCACGGCGATCAGATGCCCGCCTCGGCGACGGCACACCGTCCCGAACTGGCGGGTCGCAGCTTTGAAGCGATGGGCGTGTCGCTGGTGATCCACCCGAACAACCCTTACGTGCCCACCAGCCACGCCAACGTGCGCTTTTTTATCGCCGAGAAACCAGGAGCCGATCCGGTGTGGTGGTTTGGCGGCGGCTTTGATCTGACGCCCTTCTACGGCTTCGAAGAAGATGCGCTGCACTGGCATCAGACGGCCGCCGATCTCTGCCAGCCGTTTGGCGAGGATGTCTATCCGCGCTATAAAAAGTGGTGCGACGACTACTTCTATCTGAAACACCGGGATGAGCAGCGCGGCATCGGCGGTCTGTTCTTCGACGATCTCAATACGCCCGACTTTGAGCAGAGCTTCAGCTTTATGCAGGCGGTGGGCCGTGGTTTCATCGACGCCTACCGGCCGATTGTGGCGCGCCGCAAAGATCACCCGTTTGGCGAGCGCGAGCGCCAGTTCCAGCTCTATCGCCGTGGCCGCTATGTCGAGTTCAATCTGGTCTGGGACCGCGGCACGCTGTTTGGTCTGCAGACCGGTGGCCGTACGGAGTCGATCCTGATGTCGATGCCGCCGCTGGTGCGCTGGGAATATGATTATCAGCCCGAGCCGGGCTCGCCGGAAGCCGCCCTCTATCGCGATTTCCTGCCGGTGAAAAACTGGCTCAACCTGCCCCGCTGATTGCGCCTGCCGCCGCAGCGCGGGCCTGACCCCGCGCTGCGCTTACCGCTCTCCCCTTCTGCATCTCCCGAATCACAGGGCACGGATTGCTACAGTGTTGCCTGCGTCATTTGTCCTGACTGCTATGCTTAAGGATGGAATATGGCGCACCCCACGGTTTACACCGCATGACGGCTTCTTCGCACCGCCTCGCAGCGCAACAATCAGAGAAACCGCATTTTCATCAGAAACGCGCTGTTGCAATGTTATGGGTTCACGTTACCGGTAGCAGAATTCGCCACAGACCGGCTGCGAGGCCTGAGGTGCTCCCTGTTCGCTGTCACTTTTCTTTTCAAGGAGTTTAGAGATGAACCAGCTAGAAGCCCTAAAACAGTTCACCACCGTGGTGGCTGACAGTGGTGATATCGAATCGATTCGTCATTATCACCCGGAAGATGCCACCACCAACCCGTCACTCATTCTGAAAGCGTCCGGTCTCGAAGGGTATAAGCACCTGATGGATGATGCGATTGAGTACGCGAAAAAGCAGGGTGGCAGCAAAGAGACGCAGATCATCAACGCCAGCGACAAAGTGGCGATTAATCTCGGTATGGAGATCCTCAAAAGCATACCGGGCCGTGTTTCGACCGAAGTGGATGCGCGCCTCTCCTTCGATCGTGGCATGTGTGTGACCAAAGCAGAAAAACTGATCAGGATGTATGAAGAGCACGGCATCGACCGCTCCCGCGTGCTGATCAAGCTGGCCTCCACCTGGGAAGGCATCCGCGCGGCGGAAGAGCTGGAGAAGAACGGCATCCAGTGTAACCTGACGCTGCTTTTCTCCTTTGCTCAGGCGCGTGCCTGTGCCGAAGCGGGCGTCTATCTGATCTCGCCGTTCGTAGGCCGTATCTACGACTGGTATAACTCGCGTAAACCGATGGAACCCTACGTGGCGGATGAAGATCCGGGCGTTAAATCCGTGCGTCGTATCTACGATTACTACAAAAAGCATCGTTACAGCACCATCATCATGGGTGCCAGCTTCCGTAAAGTGGAGCAGATCATTGCGCTGGCCGGCTGCGACCGCCTGACCCTCTCACCTAACCTGCTGGAAGAGCTGCAGAACAGCGATGCGCCGCTGGAGCGCAAGCTGGAGCCCTCTACCGAAGGCTTCCATCAGCCGTCGCCGCTCTCCGAAGCGGAGTTCCGCTGGGAACATAACCAGGACCCGATGGCCGTGGAAAAACTCTCTGACGGTATTCGTCAGTTCGCCGTTGACCAGCAGAAGCTGGAAGATGTGCTTGCCGCACGCCTGTAGTCTTCATTTTAGTCGGGCGGGACTTTCCCGCCCTGATGCTTAATAAGGGAGAACTTTATGTCCTCACGCAGAGAACTGGCAAACGCGATCCGTGCACTCAGTATGGATGCGGTACAGAAGGCAAACTCCGGCCACCCCGGCGCCCCGATGGGCATGGCCGATATCGCCGAGGTGTTATGGCGCGACTTCCTTCAGCACAACCCGACCAATCCCGCCTGGCTTGACCGCGACCGCTTTATTCTCTCCAACGGCCACGGTTCGATGCTGCTCTACAGCCTGCTGCACCTGAGCGGTTACGACCTGCCGATTGAAGAGCTGAAGAATTTCCGTCAGCTGCACTCTAAAACGCCGGGTCACCCGGAGATCGGCTACACCCCCGGCGTGGAAACCACCACCGGTCCGCTGGGCCAGGGACTGGCGAACGCAGTGGGCTTAGCGATTGCTGAACGCACCCTGGCCGCGCAGTTTAACCGTCCTGACCACGAGATCGTCGACCACCACACCTATGTGTTTATGGGCGATGGCTGTCTGATGGAGGGGATTTCGCACGAGGTCTGCTCACTGGCAGGCACCCTGGGTCTGGGCAAATTAATCGGCTTCTACGACCACAACGGCATTTCGATCGATGGTGAAACCGAAGGCTGGTTCACCGACGACACTCATAAACGCTTCGAGTCCTATAACTGGCACGTCATCGGCGATATTGACGGCCATGATGCCGACGCTATCCGGGCGGCAATCGAGGAAGCGCAGAGCGTGACCGATAAGCCGTCGCTGATTATCTGCCGCACCATTATCGGTTTCGGTTCACCGAACAAGGCCGGTAAAGAGGAGTCGCACGGTGCCGCGCTGGGTGAGGCCGAAGTCGCCCTGACGCGTAAGCAGCTTGGCTGGAACTATCCGGCGTTTGAGATCCCGGCTGAAATCTATCAGCAGTGGGATGCCAGAGCCGCCGGAGCCGAGCGCGAAAAAGCCTGGAATGAGAAATTTGCGGCCTATAAAGCGGCCCATCCTGAACTGGCGAAAGAGTATGAACGCCGCATGAACGGCGAGATGCCTTCCACCTGGGAGACTGAAGCGACCCGCTTCATTCAGGAACTGCAGGCGAATCCGCAGAAAATCGCCAGCCGTAAAGCCTCGCAGAACTCGCTGGAAGCCTACGGCAAATTACTGCCTGAATTTCTGGGCGGTTCCGCTGACCTCGCGCCGAGTAACCTTACCATCTGGTCAGGCTCTAAATCGATTAAAGAGGACCCGGCCGGTAACTATATTCACTACGGCGTCCGTGAATTCGGGATGACGGCGATTGGTAACGGCATCGCGCATCATGGCGGTTTCGTTCCGTACACCGCGACCTTCCTGATGTTCGTGGAATATGCGCGTAACGCTGCGCGTATGGCGGCGCTGATGAAGGCCCGTCAGATTCTGGTCTACACCCATGACTCCATCGGTCTGGGCGAAGATGGCCCGACGCACCAGCCGGTTGAGCAGATCGCCAGCCTGCGCCTCACGCCGAACATGAGCGTCTGGCGTCCGTGCGATCAGGTGGAAACGGCGGTGGCGTGGAAAGCGGCGATCGAACGCCATCACGGTCCGACGGCGCTGATCCTCTCCCGTCAGAATCTGCTGCAACCGGAACGTACCCCGGCGCAGATCGACAACATCAAACGCGGCGGCTATGTATTGAAGGATTGCGACGGTACGCCGGACGTGATTCTGATCGCCACCGGTTCAGAGGTGGAGATTACCCTGGGCGCGGCGGAGAAGCTCACCTCGGGCGGTCACAAGGTCCGTGTCGTCTCACTGCCGTCGACTGATCTGTTTGATGCACAGGATGCCGCGTACCGCGAATCCGTTCTGCCTTCTGGCGTGAAAGCGCGTGTGGCGGTCGAAGCGGGCATTGCCGACTACTGGTTTAAGTATGTGGGCCTGGAAGGCGCGATCGTCGGTATGACCACCTTCGGTGAATCCGCGCCAGCGAGCGATCTCTTCGCGGAGTTTGGCTTCACGGTAGAGAACATCGTCAGCCACGCTGAAGCACTTCTGAAACCTGCATAATGCACTGGCCCTTTCCGTTGCGGCGGGAAGGGCCATTTCATCTTATTGTCCGCCACCGAAAAAAATCTCCCCGCCCCCCTTCACGCCCTGCGTAAACTGATTACTATAGAACACCTGTTTAATGCTGCCTCTGCACGGCTGTGCGTCTGTTCCTGCGGTTGTTTCCCCGGGCTGACACCCTGCTGACCGGGTCTGTTCCCGCCGGGTTAAGGCAGATTTCCACTGATTCTTATAGCGAAGCCACCTCCGTTGAACATGCGCACTCCCTATTTACTGGCCCTGATAGTTTCACTGCTTCCCCTGAAAAGCATGGCGCAGGTCGCGCCCGATCCGCTGCTGGCTTCACAGATTGTCGATCGCTATGCCGAGCATATCTTCTACGGCAGTGGCGCGACCGGCATGGCGCTGGTGGCGATTGATGGCAATCAGCGGGTCTTTGCCAGCTTCGGTGAAACCCGCCCCGGCAACAACATCCGTCCGCAGAAAGATTCGCTGATTCGCATCGCCTCGCTGAGTAAGCTGATGACCAGCGAGGTGATGGTGAAGCTGGCGGAGCGCGGACAGATTCGGCTCGACGATCCCCTGAGTAAATATGCGCCGCCCGGCACCCGCGTGCCCGCCTGGAACGGCCAGCCGATTCGCCTGATTAACCTTTCGACCCACACCAGCGGACTGCCGCGTGAGCAGCCTGGCGGTAAAGCGCAGCGTCCGGTCTTTGTCTGGCCGACACGCAGCGAACGCTGGAACTGGCTGTCGCACGCGAACCTCAAAGCAGCCCCGGGCAGCAGCGCTGCTTACTCTAACCTGGGCTACGATCTGCTGGGCGATGCGCTGGCACGCGCCAGCGGCACCCCCTATCCGGCGCTGTTTCAGCAGTTAATCACCCGCCCGCTCGGCATGAAAGATACCACCTTTACGCCATCGCCAGAGCAGTGCGGCCGCCTGATGGTGGCGGAAAAAGGGGCAAGCCCCTGCAACAACACCCTGGCGGCGATTGGCAGCGGCGGCGTCTACTCTACCCCGGATGACATGGGCCGCTGGATGCAGCAGTTCCTGAACTCTTCGGTTAACCACCGCACGCCGCAGATCGACCGGTTGCAGACGCTGATCTATCGTCGCGACCAGCTGAACAAAGTGGAAGGCATGGATGTGCCGGGCAAGGCGGATGCGCTGGGTATGGGCTGGGTCTATATGGGGCCGAAAAGCGGTCGCCCTGGCATCATCCAGAAAACCGGCGGCGGCGGCGGATTCATTACCTATATGGCGATGGTGCCGCAGCATAACGTGGGCGTCTTTGTGGTGGTGACCCGCTCACCGCTGACCCGCTTTACGCCGATGAGCGACGGCGTGAATAACCTGCTGGCCGAACTGGTTGGCAACCAGTCCGGCTCCCCGATGATGGTGCAGGCGATCCGCTAACGCTGCTGTACACCGCCATCAGGCTGGCTGACCCACAGGGTTGGCCAGTCGTCACTGCTGTGCCAGGCGTCACAGGTGGACTCTTCCGCATACTCCGCTAACACAAAGCGGGTGCCATCGAACTGCCAGCGTGTGGCGCTGCCGCAATCCCCCAGCCCCCGACCCTTGACAAAGGTGTAAAGCTGACCGCTGGCCGCATCATAATCGGCGTTGATCAGCTCAAGCTGCCGATCACTGGCACCCGGTGGCGTGAACGGCAGCGTCAGCGTGATACCGCGCGCCACAAAAGGCGGGCTGCGCGTCACTTCAAATGCCAGATCGATCACGTTGTAGGCCCCCATCTCACAGCTCACCAGCAGCAGCGCGCGCTGGTCGGTCAGCGGTGCCACGCTGACCTCACGGCGCAGCGGGTCCAGCGAGCAGGCGTCGGTATTCACCCGCCAGGTGCCATAATCGATCAAGCCGCTGGTCTCTTCGCGCGTCAGTGCCGCAGGCGGCATCACGGCCGGCGGCAGAGGCGGCAGCGCAGGCGGCGGTGGAACGTCCCAGCTGGCGCGATTGCCACGCCTGACCCAGGCACTCATGCTGTTAATCCGCCCCTGTGTATCATCCATCAGTAGCAGGGCCGCTTTCATGCCCCGCAGGGAGATGAGTGCATTCGGGTCGTAGGTGAGCTGCAGGGCTTTCGCCTCCATTACCAGATCGAGAAATTCGTCGATGGCGATGGCGTTGCTGGTCGCGAGATGATGAGGTTCGACCGTCCAGTGCTTGAGGTCGGGTTTCAGACGGCGCTGATCGAGCAGCAGGTTATCTTTAAGCGGACCGCCAGGCAACGCCCCGCTGTAGGCGCTGCCGTAGTCGATTCGCAGCAACGGGCGATCGCTGACGCCCGCATGACGCGAAATCGTCATCACCAGCCCTTTGTCGCCCGGAATATTGCGTGCCACGCAAAAGGCCTCGTTGTTACAGGTGATTTGCCAGTCGTTGAATGACTTTTGCAACGGTTCCGCCTGACCAGAGGCAGCCCACAAAGATGGCAACAGCCACAGCGATTTCATCCAGTACGACATTAAGAAAATCGATCTCCGAATAGCCAGAGAGAAGAGGATAGCGCATCAATGCGCCAGGCAGAGTTCGCATTCTGTGAACCGGTGCAAAAAGCGCAGCTAACTGCTTAAAAAGCGTGCATAAAAGCATTAAGTTCTGCTGCTACTCTGCTCAGCACGATTAAAGGCCCGGTCAGGGCGTCAGCCAGCCCGCGATCAGCGCATGCTGTAACAGCATCACCGTTTTGCCGTCGCAGATCCGGCCATCGGCGACCATCGCCAGCGCCTCGGGGAAGCGCAGTTCCAGCACATCAATCGCCTCATCGTCGACGCCGCCGCCTGCGTTTTCGCGCAACGATTCGTGATATTCGGCGGCAAAGAAGTGGATCAGTTCCGTCACGCCGCCCGGCGACATGTAACAGGCATAGAGCTTCTCCACCTCGCCTACCGCATAGCCCGTCTCTTCAATCGCCTCTTTGCGGATGCAATCTTCCGGGGAGTCGTCGTCCAGCAAACCGGCACAGGCTTCGATCAGCATGCCGCCTTCGTTTCCGTTGACGTAGGTGGCGATGCGGAACTGGCGCGTCAGCACCACGCTATTCTTTTCACGGTTATAAAGCAGAATGGTCGCCCCGTTTCCGCGATCGTAAACCTCGCGTTTATGGCGGATCGGCTCACCCCGGCCATCGGTGATCTCATAGGTGTAGTTACGCAGTACAAACCAGTTTTCAGACAGGAGTTTGTCTTTGATAATGTTGATCTTAAAGGACACGATGACTCCGCTACCGCATACAGGGAGCCTGTCATCATAGGGGCTGGCTGGCGGAAAAACTATCCTATTTTCACCCGCCGCGTGGCGGGCGGCGCGCATAAAAAAGGCCAGCCCGGAGGCTGGCCTGATCGCGGCAGGGCCGGTTAGCGTGAGGTGTCGTCAGCCAGCTGTGCAGGCTTCGCATCCTCTTCATGGTGATCGTGTTCTGTCGCGGCAATCGCGTTCACACGCTTACGCACTCCGAACCATCCCAGCACCAGTACCACGGCAATCAGCGGAATGGAGGCGATGGTATAGGTGCCGTTCGGGTAGTCAAACGCCATCAGTACCAGCACGCTGAACAGGAACAGCAGCGTCAGCCATGAGGTAAACGGCGCACCCGGCAGCTTGAAGCTGACATCATCCGCCTTGCCCTCTTTGATCGCTTTGCGCAGACGGAGCTGGCAAATCACGATAAAGGCCCAGGAGGAGATGATGCCCAGCGAGGCGATGTTCAGCACGATCTCAAACACCTGAGAAGGCACGTAGTAGTTCAGCACCACACCGATCACGTAGACGCAGATGGTGACCAGGATACCGGCGTAAGGCACCTGCTGACCGTTCATCTTTGACATAAATTTCGGCGCAGAACCGCCCATCGACATGGAGCGCAGGATACGTCCGGTGGAGTAGAGGCCCGAGTTAAGGCTGGAGAGCGCCGCGCTCAGCACCACAATGTTCATGATACTGCCGATGTAGGGCACGCCGAGCTTCGAGAAGAAGGTCACGAACGGACTCTGACCCGCCTGGTAGGCGTTCCACGGCAGCAGCAGCACCAGCAGAACCACAGAACCCACGTAGAACAGGCCGATACGCCAGATCACGCTGTTAATCGCTTTCGGCAGCATGGTTTTGGGATCTTTACACTCTCCCGCAGCCGTGCCCACCAGCTCGATAGAGGCAAAGGCGAATACCACACCCTGGATCAGCACCAGCGCAGGCAGCAAGCCGTGCGGGAACAGACCGCCATTATCGGTGATCAGATGGAAGCCGGTGCTGTTGCCATCCAGCGGTTTGCCAGTGCCCAGGAAGATGACACCCACCACCAGGAAGACCACAATCGCCAGCACTTTGACCAGCGCGAACCAGAACTCCATCTCGGCGAACCATTTCACACCGATCATGTTCATGGTGCCGACAATCGCCAGCGCACCCAGCGCAAAGACCCACTGCGGCACATCGCCAAACGCGCCCCAGTAGTGCATGTAGAGCGCCACAGCGGTGATGTCGACGATGCCGGTCATCGCCCAGTTGACGAAATACATCCAGCCGGCCACATAGGAGGCCTTTTCACCGAGGAACTCACGGGCATAAGAGACGAAGCTGCCACTGCTCGGACGGTGTAACACCAGTTCGCCCAGCGCACGCAGAATAAAGAAGGAGAAGATGCCACAGACCAGATAGATAATGGCTAACGCAGGGCCGGCAGCCTGTAAACGGCCCCCTGCGCCCAGGAACAAACCGGTACCGATGGCACCGCCGATCGCAATCATCTGTACGTGACGGTTACCCATCGCCTTCTGGTAACCGGCGTCATGAGAGTTGAGCCAGCGTCGTTTCGCAGCGCGCATCTCGCCTGGGGTTTTCTTTATAGATTTCATAGCATTCCTGTTTGTCCGAACCATCAGTCGTTGCTACCCCAGTGCAGGCGTAATGCTCTGTGAAATGGGGTATTTCCTCTATGCGTTGGCCAGTGAGTGAGTGCCAGGCAACGCGGGAATTTACGGCGATGAATCCTACCCGTTCTGCAAGAACGAAGCAAAATATACCGGGCGAATGCACAGGCTGATTTGTAAGAATCCATCCTGATGCACAAAAACAAAAAAACCGGCCAATTCAGGCCGGTAAACGCTACAGGGATGGAAACAGGAGGGTAAGGTTAGCGGTAAATCTCTGCGGTTCCGCTCCAGAGGCTGGAGTCGCCGGGGTTATCGACACCGATCACGCGGTAGTGACTGGCGCCCATCTCCTCCGCTTTTTGCGACAGCTGGCGGCTGGCGTCATCCAGTGAGCCACGTACACCGGATACCGATACGCTGCCGAGGCTCTGCATGTTCTGCGCCTGAGAAGGGTCGACCGGCGCGGCGGCAAAGGTACCAAATGAGGTGGCAGCCAGAAGTGCGCCCGCCAGTGCAACAGTCAGTTTTTTCATTGGGTGCTCCTTAATCTGCATTCAGGGATTGAGGTGGTGAATAATGACTGGAGAAATTATTGGCGCTGCAATGAAAAGCAACATCGGGCCGATGTAAACCTGTTCGTTTTTTAGCCGCCAAACCGCAGCTATTCCTGGGAACTGTCAGTTGCGGTCATTTTGTGTGCGATGTGTAATGCCCTGTGCGATAAACAGGGAATGGATCATTGGCGTGAGGTGACGGCCCTCTTATAATTCCCACACTTCAGACAGGGCTATTCATGTGATTGTTAAACGTTCCGTAACTCAGAGCATCGCTCAGGCGCTCAGCGCCATCGTTCTGCTGTCGCTGCTGACCACCGGCCTGGCACTCGTCACGCTGCTCAGCAGCCAGCGTGATGCAGAGGCGATCAATCTGGCGGGCTCGTTGCGTATGCAGAGCTATCGCATGGCCTGGGATGCCAGCCGTCAGCCGCAGAATCTGCCTGTTCATCTGGCACGCTATCAGCAAACGCTGGATGCCCCGGTGTTGCAGAAACTGGATCGGCCCTGGGTACCTCGTGAAGTAAGCGTTCGCTATCAACGTCTGCGCGCCGCCTGGCCCGCGCTGCAGCAGCAGCTACAGCAGGAAAACATTGCGGCTTATCAGCAGCAGATCCCAATCTATGTCGGCGAAATCGACCGCTTTGTGCTGAGCCTGCAACGCTATACCGAACTGAAGATGCACCTGGTGGCCGCCAGCAGTCTGGTGGGGGTCATTGCGATTGTGGCGCTGGCGCTGATGACGATTCGCTTTACCCGTCAGCAGGTGGTGCGCCCTCTGAATGCGCTGGTCACGGCCAGCCGTTACGTCGAGAGCGGCAATTTCGCTTTTCCGCCGCTAGAGGTGGAGCAGCAGAATGAACTGCGGGTACTCTCGCACGCCTTCAGCGGCATGGCGGCACGTCTGCACTCGCACTACCAGCTGCTGGAAAGCACGGTACGCGCGAAAACGGAAGATCTGACCCAGGCCAATCGCACCCTGTCGCTGCTCTATGAAAGCTCCCAGATGCTGACCGCCAGTCCACTGCATCCGGCGCTGTTTGAAGCGGTATTAACCACGGTGCTGCAGCGCGAGAAGCTGAGGGCCATCCGGCTCGACAGCAAACAGTTTTCGTTCTCCGCCGGTAGTGAACAGGCCGCCGGTGAGTGGCACGCCCTGCCGTTGCAGCAGGCCGATCAGCCGATTGGCGAACTGCGCTGGCAGATCGCCGCTCTCTCTCCGCCGGAGGCGCTGATGCGCAGCCTGGCGGGGATGCTGGGACGGACACTCTGGATCTGGCAGACGCAGCAGCAGTACCAGCAGATGCTGCTGATTGAAGAACGCACCACGATCGCCCGCGAGTTACATGACTCGCTGGCGCAGTCCCTCTCCTTTTTACGCATCCAGCTGACCCTGCTGCGCCGCACCGTGAATAAAGAGGACCACGCCGCACATACCATTATCGCGGATTTCGATCAGGCGCTGGCCGACGCCTATCGCCAGCTGCGTGAGCTGCTGACCACTTTCCGTCTCACCATCGAACAGGCAGATCTGGTTGCGGCGATGGAAGCAATGATCGCCTCGCTGCAGGAGAAGAGCAGCGCAGCGATCGAATTTAACTATCAGCGCGGCCTGCAGACGCTGGAGGCGCAGCAGCAGGTACATCTCCTGCAGATTGCCCGGGAGGCGTTACTGAATGCCATCCGGCACGCCAGCGCCAGAGTCATCCGGGTGGATTATCAGCACAGCGATAAAGGTGAGCACTTACTGACAATTACGGATGATGGCACGGGGATCGGCAGCACGAAGGAACCGCCCGGCCACTACGGACTGACGATTATGGCGGAACGCGCCCAGCGCCTCGGCGGCGAGCTGACCATTCTCGCCCGGGAGCGCGGCACCCAGGTTGCGCTGCGCTTTCCACCGCAGCCCGCACGCGCGCTGGAGTAGCGCGCCGGGCCCGATTAAAACGATCCTTTAGCCTGACAGCAGACGTTACGGGACAGCACAGACAGTGCCCCCCCCCCCTGCGCCGTCATCGTCTGAAACCGAAAACAGGAGAAACTATGCAACAGCCCGCTTTAACCCTGATGATTGTGGATGACCATCCGCTGATGCGCCGCGGTGTGCGTCAGCTGCTGGCGCTGGAGCCCCGTTTGTCGGTGATTGCCGAAGCCAGCAACGGCACCGAGGCGCTGGCAGAGGCACGCCGTCAGGAACCTGACATCATTCTGCTGGATCTGAATATGAAGGGCCTGTCCGGGCTGGATACGCTGAAGGCGCTGCGTCAGGATGGCATTCATTCACGCATTCTGGTGCTGACGGTCTCCGACGCCCGCAGCGATATTTTTGCCATGGTGGACGCCGGTGCCGACGGCTATCTGCTTAAGGACAGCGAGCCGGATATCCTGCTGGAACATATCCTGCAGGCATCGCGTGGTGAGAAGGTGTTCAGCGACGGCGTTGCCAGCTATCTGTCCAGTCGTCAGCACAGCGCCGATCCGCTGCGTCAGCTCACCGAACGTGAGCGGGATGTCCTGCAGGAGGTGGCGCGCGGCCTGTCGAATAAGGAGATTGCCGCCATTCTGCATATCTCGGAAGAGACCGTGAAAGTGCATATCCGCAATCTGCTGCGCAAGCTGGATGTCCGCTCACGGGTGGCGGCCACGGTGATGTGGCTGGAAAGCCGCAAATAGCCAACGAATTTACACTTTCTCCTCAATTTCTCCACGATTTCCCCCGCCGCCGCACGTAGAGTAAATGGCGGAGGAGAATCGTGGCAAAGACCATCCGATTGTCTGCCAGTGCGCCCGTGGCTGGTGGGGCTGACCGAGTATAATAAATACTGAGGAGTGTCGATTTAATGTCGAATTTCTTTATCGACCGCCCCATCTTTGCCTGGGTGCTGGCGATTCTGCTCTGTCTGTGCGGAGCCCTGTCGATCATGTCACTGCCTGTGGAACAGTATCCCGACCTGGCGCCGCCCAACGTGCGGATCACCGCTAACTATCCGGGCGCGTCCGCTCAGACACTGGAAAATACCGTCACCCAGGTGATCGAGCAGAACATGACCGGCATCGACAACCTGATGTACATGTCCTCCAACAGCAGTAACACCGGCCAGGCGCAAATCACCCTCACCTTCCGCGCCGGCACCAATCCCGATGAAGCCCGTCAGCAGGTGCAGAATCAGCTGCAGTCGGCGCTGCGTAAATTGCCGCAGGCGGTGCAGTCGCAGGGCGTTACGGTCAACAAAACCGGTGACAGCAATATTCTGATGGTGGCCTTTGTCTCCACCGACGGCAGCATGGATAAGCAGGATATTTCAGACTATGTGGCCAGTAATATTCAGGATCCGCTGAGCCGCATCGACGGCGTGGGTCAGGTTGACGCCTACGGCTCACAGTATGCGATGCGCATCTGGCTCGATCCCAACAAACTGATCGCCTATGCGCTGACCACCAATGATGTGGTCAGCGCCATTCAGTCCCAGAACAGTCAGGTGGCCGTGGGTCAGGTGGGTGGCCTGCCGTCGGTGGAGAAACAGGCGCTGAACGCCACGGTGAACGCCCAGTCGATGCTGCAGACGCCCGAGCAGTTCCGGGCGATTACTTTAAAAAACAATCCCGACGGTTCCGTGGTCACGCTGGGGGATGTCGCCAGCGTGGCGCTGGGTGCCGAGAAGTATGATTATCTGAGTCGCTACAACGGTCAGCCTGCCTCTGGCCTGGGGGTGAAGCTTGCCTCCGGCGCCAACGAGATGAACACCGACAAGCTGGTGCGGGCGCGCATTGAGGAGTTATCGCACTACTTCCCGCACGGGCTGGAAGCAAAAATTGCCTATGAAACCTCCCCGTTCGTTAAGGCGTCAATTACGGACGTGGTAAAGACGCTGCTGGAGGCGATCGTGCTGGTCTTTGGCGTGATGTATCTGTTTATGCAGAACTTCCGCGCCACCCTGATCCCGACGATTGCGGTGCCGGTGGTGCTGTTCGGCACTTTCAGCGTGCTCTACGCCTGCGGGTTCAGCATCAATACTCTGACCATGTTTGCCATGGTGCTGGCGATCGGGCTGCTGGTGGATGACGCCATCGTGGTCGTGGAAAACGTGGAACGACTGATGCAGGAAGAGGGACTTTCGCCCCGCGCCGCCACACGAAAATCGATGGGGCAGATTCAGGGTGCGCTGGTCGGCATCGCGCTGGTGCTCTCTGCGGTGTTTGTGCCGATGGCTTTTTTCGGCGGCACCGTCGGGGCCATCTATCGTCAGTTCTCGATTACCATCGTCTCGGCGATGGTGCTGTCCGTGCTGGTGGCGATGATCCTGACCCCGGCGCTGTGCGCTACGCTGCTGAAACCGGTCGCCGGGGGCGATCCGCACGCGCGGCGCGGCTTCTTCGGCTGGTTTAACCGTCACTTCAATCGCAACGCAGACCGCTATGAGCGCGGTGTGGCGGCGCTGCTGCGACGGGGCGGTCGCTGGCTGCTGCTCTATCTCGCCCTTATCGGCCTGATGGCCTTCCTGTTTCTGCGTCTGCCCACCTCATTTCTGCCGCTGGAGGATCGCGGGGTCTTCCTGACACAGGTTCAGCTTCCGGCTGGCGCCACGCTTGAGCAGACGGCCAGCGTGGTAGCGAAGGTCGAAAACTACTACCTGACGGAGGAGAAGGCGAACGTGCTGTCGGTCTTCGCCACCATCGGCGCTGGTCCGGGTGGCAATGGGCAGAACGTGGCGCGCCTGTTTGTGCGGCTGAAAGACTGGGAAGCGCGACCCGGCGCTGATCGCACCTCTTTCGCGATTATTGAACGCGCGACCCGGGCGTTTCAGAAGATCACCGAGGCGCGGGTGATTGCCAGCAGTCCGCCCGCCATCACCGGCATGGGCAGCAGCTCCGGCTTCGATATGCAACTGCAGGATCATGCGGGCATCGGCCATACTCAGCTGATGGCGATGCGCGACCGGCTACTGGAGATGGCGGGTAACGATAAGGCGCTGTCACGGGTGCGTCACAATGGTCTCGATGACAGTCCGCAGCTGCAGATTGATGTGGATGCGCGTAAAGCGCAGGCACTGGGCGTCTCGCTGGATACCATCAACGACACCCTGACCACCGCCTGGGGCTCCAGTTACGTCAATGACTTCCTGGATCGCGGCCGGGTGAAAAAGGTCTATGTGCAGGCCGCCGCCGAATTCCGCATGCTGCCGGATGACATCAACAAATGGTACGTGCGCAACAGCAGCGGCGGCATGGTGCCCTTCTCCGCCTTTGCCACCAGCCGCTGGGAGACCGGCTCACCGCGACTCGAACGCTACAACGGCTACTCCTCGCTGGAGATTGTCGGTGAAGCGGCCAGCGGCGTCAGCAGCGGCACGGCGATGGATGAGATGGAGAAGCTGGTGAACGCGCTGCCGCTGGGCGTGGGGTTCCAGTGGACCGGTGCCTCCTATCAGGAGCGGCTCTCCGGCTCCCAGGCTCCGGCGCTCTATGCCATTTCACTATTGGTAGTGTTCCTCTGCCTGGCCGCACTGTATGAGAGCTGGTCGATCCCCTTCTCGGTGATGCTGGTGGTGCCGCTGGGGGTGGTCGGCGCGCTGATTGCCACCTGGCTGCGCGGCCTGGAAAACGATGTCTACTTCCAGGTGGGTCTGCTGACGGTGGTAGGCCTCTCCGCGAAAAACGCCATCCTGATTGTGGAATTTGCCAACGAGATTAACAGTAAAGGCCGTGAACTGGTGGAATCAACACTGGAGGCGTCACGTCAGCGCCTGCGGCCGATTCTGATGACCTCGCTGGCCTTTATCTTCGGGGTGCTGCCGATGGCTATCAGCAGCGGAGCAGGCTCTGGCAGCCAGCATGCTGTGGGAACCGGCGTGATGGGTGGGATGATCTCTGCCACTCTGCTGGCGATCTTCTTTGTGCCGCTGTTCTTTGTGCTGGTCCGCCGTCGCTTCCCGCTGAAAGAGAAGCCGCAAGACTAGCGCCCAATAAAAAAGCGGCCACTGAAATCAGTGACCGCCTTGTTTCTGTGTGTGGTAAGAATTCCAGCAAGCGGGATGGTCCTGCTATTCCCGAGGTGGGTTACTTGTTACGTAACATCGCTTCGATAAATTCTTTCCAGGTTCCCATTTCGGTGTCAATCATGATGCCCTCTCTTATTGTGATGGCAATGTTACGCCTTTTTTTTATTCAGGTGAATACGGTTACACCTGTTAACTTTATCGGCAGCAGCACGAAAAACATGAATATTGCTGATTTTGTAAGCTGACGCACATTTCAGCAACTGACTGAGGCGGTTGAAATTAATTTTTTTTAAGCCCAGCGGTAGACGATTTTATCAACATAGCGAAATTCTTAATGTGCCAATGATGACAAACGTAATGATTGCAGATGAAATTGATAGCGATTACCCACTGAGAAACGGCGCATGGCCGCCGGTTCATTCGGGGCCGTTTCCCGCGTCCGCGCAGATGCCGCAACGGATCACACTATGCTAAACTCGCGCTCTGGCTGCTTTTTTCAGCTTAACGCTCAACATGACAATAAGGATCAGGCGATGTGCACGCAGTGGGTGATGTTCGGGATTAAAAATTGCGACACCATAAAAAAAGCCCGGCGTTTTTTAACGGCGGCGGGTATCGACTATCACTTTCACGACTACCGTGCCGATGGCCTGAGCGAAGCCCTGCTGCAGGCGTTTATCGATGCGCTGGGCTATGAGGCGCTGCTCAACACCCGTGGCACCACCTGGCGCAAACTGCCCGACGCTGAGCGTGAAGCCGTCACCGACGCCAGCAGCGCCCGCGCACTGATGCTGGCCCATCCCGCCATGATTAAGCGTCCACTGCTGCGCACTCCGGATGGCACCCTGCTCGCCGGTTTTAACGAAGCCACCTATCAGAATGCTATCCAGGAGAAGTCATAATATGTTTTGCCCGGTCATTGAGCTGACGCAGCAGCTTATTCGTCGCCCCTCTCTCAGCCCCGATGATGCCGGCTGTCAGGCTCTGCTGATCGCCCGTCTTGAAGCCATTGGCTTTAAGATCGAAACCATGAACATCGACGACACCCTGAACTTCTGGGCCACCCGGGGCGAAGGGGAAACGCTGGCATTTGCCGGCCATACCGATGTGGTGCCGCCTGGCGATGCCAGTCGCTGGATCAATCCGCCGTTTGAGCCCACCATCCGCGACGGCATGCTGTTTGGTCGCGGTGCGGCTGACATGAAAGGGTCGCTGGCGGCGATGGTGGTCGCGGCCGAACGCTTTGTGGCGGCGCGTCCGCATCACAGAGGACGGCTCGCCTTTATGATCACCTCGGACGAAGAGGCCAGCGGGGCCAATGGCACAGTAAAAGTGGTAGAGCGGCTGATGGCGCGCCGGGAACGGCTCGACTACTGTCTGGTCGGCGAGCCCTCCAGCACCGAAGTCGTCGGTGATGTCGTGAAGAATGGCCGTCGCGGTTCAATCACCGCCAACCTGACCATTCACGGTGTGCAGGGCCACGTCGCCTACCCGCATCTGGCAGATAACCCGGTGCATCGGGCGATGCCTGCGCTGAATGAGCTGGTGGCAACCGAGTGGGATCAGGGGAATGAGTTTTTCCCGACGACCAGCATGCAGATTGCCAATGTGCAGGCGGGCACCGGCAGCAACAACGTGATCCCCGGTGAGCTGTTTGTGCAGTTTAACTTCCGCTTCAGCACCGAACTGACCGATGAGTTGATCCGTCAGCGGGTGGCAGAGCTGCTGGATCGTCACCAGCTGCGTTACACCATCGAGTGGAAACTCTCCGGTCAGCCCTTCCTGACCGCACGCGGTAAGCTGGTTGATGCCGTTGTAAAAGCTGTAGCGCACTATAATGAAATTAAGCCACAGCTGCTGACCACGGGCGGCACCTCCGATGGCCGCTTTATTGCCCGGATGGGTGCGCAGGTGGTGGAGCTGGGGCCGGTGAATGCCACCATTCATAAAATCAATGAGTGTGTGAAAGCCTCCGACCTGCAGATGCTGAGCCGGATGTACCAGCGCATCATGGAACAACTGATCGCCTGACGGCGGTTTAAAGGAGCAGCAAATGGAATTTATTAAAGATTACTGGTGGATCCTGGTGATCCTGCTGATGGTTGGCGTGCTGATGAACGTTTATAAAGATCTGAAACGCATCGATCACAAAAAGTTTATGGAGAACAAACCGGATCTGCCGCCGCATCGTGATTTCAACGATAAGTGGGATGACGAAGACGACTGGCCGAAGAAGAAGTAAATGAAAAAAGCCCCTGTGATGCAGGGGCTTTTTTTACATCATCGCGATCACATCATCGTCGCCGGGTTTTGCGCCGCTCAGCGCCTCATCGAAGTAGCGTTTCGGCACCGTATAACGCAGATGATTGAGCGCCAGTTCCATGCTGCGGTGGTCGATAGCGTGGCCCAGATCGTCAACGATATCCAGCGTCACGTCGCCGCCGCGGGCAATCAGACGCTGCTCCGCCTGCTGCGCATGATGCAGCGGGATCTGCTCATCGTAATCACCGTGGATCAGATGGATCGTGGTGCGGGTCGTGGCCTTTTCCGGCAGCGTAATGAACCGCCCGTTAAAGATCACCGCACGACTCGCCAGATCGGCATGCGCCTTAACCCCTTCCAGCACCATACTGCCGCCCTGCGAAAAGCCGATTAAGGCGGTCGCCTCCGACCGCACGCCACTCTTCTTCTGCCAGTGACGCACCGACTCCACGAATTGCGGCATCGCCGCATCCACCCGCTGCTGGATAGTCTGATCGTGCAGGTCCGTTTCACCGAACCACTGACGCACTGCGCCCGGCGAGCCGACGGAGACCACCAGCGCCTCCGGGAAGGTCCTGGCAAACCAGCTGCCGATTTCACCCATTGAATCGGGGTTATCGCCGACGCCGTGGTAGAGCAGAAATAGCTGAGCGGCGGTGGCTGGCTGTTGAACGATTACATATTTCAGTGTCATGTTGACCTCCTGAAGCCACTCTACGCCGCCTGACGCAAAATGACAGGGGGATTATTTGAACCCGCTGGTCGAATTATTTCAACGGCAGGCAGAGCTGCTCCGCTGTCACACCCAGGGAATGGAGTCCGGCTGCAGCTCGCTGACGCAGCACCGCAATCAGCGCTTTACGTCCGCTGACGCCCGCCTGCTGAGCGAGTTCGCTAAGCGCGTCAGGGGTTGTCACCGCCGCCAGCAGCAGCGGATCGGGCACGGCAGCAGCCTCCACCAGACGCTGCAGCACCGGCAGGCTTGCTTCCAGTGGCCGCTGCGCCCAGGCAAAACCGGCGGCCAGCTGAATATCCTGATCGTTCAGGCCGTCATCCGCGACGGTTTCCAGCGTCAGTTCCAGCTCAAGAAAGTGTTGCATCCGTGGCCAGTCGCGCGCCAGCTGCGCGACGGCGCGGCGCTGCAATGCGTTGCCCGCCGCCGAACAGGGCCGCATCGCCATCGCGGCGTAGCAGCCGCTGCTGGCTTCACGCTGGGTACCTATCCGCACCAGCGTAAAACCACAGGCGCGCCAGAAGGCCCAGAGTGAATGAGTGTAGCCGAAGCTGACGGAAAGATAGTCGTGCCCGGCGGCCGCGCTGGCCGCGGCAGCCACCAGCTGCTGCCCGATGCCCTGACGACGGCTCTCCGCCGCCACGGCTATGCGGCTGATCCGCAGCGACCGCAGGGTCGCCGCCTCCGGCAGTCCCGCATGTGCCGCCAGCGACTGCGCTACCAGATTGCCCCGGGGTCGCCGGGTGCCCGCCCAGACCGCCTGCGCCAGGTCCGGCTCCAGCCCGCCCTCCTCCACCAGCCAGAGCGCGCCCTGCAGGGCGGACAGCGAGCCAGCGCGCCACAACTGCATACCGGGCGCATCCAGCAGGCGGCGCAGATCGAGCGGCGAGGTGCGATAGTGTGCGCTGGTGAGCAGACGGTAAGCGGCCTCCAGCGCGCTGAAATCGCCCGGTGCTACCCGCTGCGGCGTGACCGGCGCAGCGGATGCCGGTTCGACCGCCGCCGCATCCTCAAACAGCAGCGCCTGATTCAGCCACTGCTCCAGCGGGTCGGCACGCGACCAGCGCAGAGGCTCATCCAGCGTAAAATAGTGCACGTCCGCCAGTCCGGCGCAGAATTTCAGGATAAAGCCGCGCCCGCTGCCTTCGTAGCCCTGAACGGTGGTCGTCAGCAGAACGCGGGGATAGCGGCCGACCAGCGCCTGCAGCAACGGCGCCGGGATGGCCGCAGCCTCATCCACAATCAGCCACTCCGCCGCGGGCGGCGTCTCCAGCGCCAGCAGCGCATCCGGTGCCATAAAGTGAAACTGCTCAGCGGCAAAGGCAGCCAGCACCGTCGTGGAGGCTCTGGCGGGGGCCGTGACCAGACAGGCACCCGCCTGGCGCGCCAGCATTCCCGCCAGCGCCGATTTACCGCGGCCCCGCGCCGCGGTCAGTACCGCCACACCCGAGGGCATAGCCATTAGCTGATCGAGTATCGCCCGCTGCTGCTGCGGTGCCTGGCAGTGCCATCGCGGCCACGCGGGCCGGGACGGAAACCGGCAGGGCTGATGCTGACGCGCCAGCAGGAGCTGGTCGTCCGCCGTGATGAGCTGTTGCAGATGATGAACAAAATGCGGCGTGGCGATGGGGCTGGCAACGTCCCCCCAGCGCAGGCTGTCACCATCGGGCTGCTGCGGCCACTGATCCCAGGGCGGCACCAGCAGCAGGAGCCAGCTTCCGGCGGTGAGCGTACCGGCCAGCGCCGCGAACGCCTCGGCGTGAAAGCCGTAACGGGCGTCGAACAGGGCATGACGAAATTCACGGCCAAGCAGCGTGCGAACCGCAGCAGGCGGTACGTGCAGAGCCGGTGCGTCAGCCGGATCCGCAAATAGCGGTGCCGGACTGACGATCGGCCAGTCACCCGCGAGCGTGTGACGCCACTCTGCCGCCTGCGATAAACACCAGGCCGGGTCGCCGCTGATCACCGCCAGACGACGCACACCGGCCTGTTCCATCTCCTGCGTCAGACGCTGCAAAGGCATCAGTTGCTGGCGAAGGTGTCGCACTGTCCCGGATTGCCACCGTCAAAACCGCGCTTAAACCAGGTGTAACGCTGCTCGGAGGTGCCGTGGGTAAAGCTGTCCGGCACGACGCGGCCCTGACCTTTCTGCTGCAGCCGGTCATCACCAATCGCCTCGGCGGCATTCAGTGCTTCCTGCAGGTCGCCCGCCTCAAGGATATTTTGCTGCTGCATATAGTGTCCCCAGACGCCGGCAAAGCAGTCTGCCTGCAGCTCCATCTTCACAGAGAGCTGATTGACCTGTTTCTGACTGGCGCCCTGCTGCATCTCACGCACTTTCGGTTCAATACCCAGCAGCTTCTGAACGTGATGGCCCACTTCATGCGCGATGACATAGCCCTGCGCAAAGTCGCCGCCCGCGCCGAGTTTAGTTTTCATCTCGTCATAGAAAGAGAGGTCGATATAGACGGTCTGATCGGCAGGACAGTAGAACGGCCCCATTACCGACTGTCCGGTGCCGCAGCCGGTACGGGTTGCGCCGCGATACATCACCAGTTTCGGGGCGACATACTGTTTATTCATCTGCCGGAACAGTTTGTCCCAGGTATCTTCGGTGGTCGCCAGAATGACTTTGGTGAATTTCGCGGCCTCTTCATCATTGGCGCTGACGCTGCGCGTCTGCTGCTGACTGGTCGGTGCCACCTCGCCCCCCGTCAGCAGCGCGGTCAGGTCGTAGCCGTAATAACCGGCAATGGCCACCACAATCAGAATGACAATGCCACCTTTGCCGCGCGGCAGACGAATCTGACGGCCTCCGCCGCCAAAACCGGACGATTGACCACGACGGTCCTCTACATTGTCGCTTTCGCGACGCCCTTGCCAGCGCATGCTGTATTCCCTCAGACATTTTCAGATGGCATGATTTTAGTTGTGTGACGACGCAATCACCAGCTTTACGCCAAAATGAAAAAGGAGAGCCGGGGCTCTCCTTTTGCGGCGGTGCGCTGGGCAGACTCAGTCGAGTGTGACACCCAGACGCTGCGCGACCGCTTCATAGGCTTCCACCACGCCGCCGAGGCTCTGACGGAAGCGATCTTTATCCATTTTGTCGAGCGTCTCTTTGTCCCACAGGCGGGCACCGTCTGGCGAAAACTCATCGCCCAGCGTCACTTCGCCGTTAAACAGGCCAAACTCCAGCTTGAAGTCGACCAGGATCAGGCCCGCATCGTCGAACAGTTTGCTCAGCACGTCGTTAGCTTTAAAGGTCAGCTCCTGCATACGCGCCAGGTTCTGTCTGCTGACCCAGCCGAAGGTTTCGCAGTAGGATTCGTTGACCATCGGGTCATGCTTTGCATCATCCTTCAGGAAAAGATCAAACAGCGGCGGATTGAGCACCATTCCCTCTTCCACGCCCAGACGTTTTACCAGCGAGCCTGCGGCGCGGTTGCGAACCACGCACTCTACGGGCACCATCTCCAGCTTCTTCACCAGCGCTTCGGTATCCGACAGCAGCGCTTCCATCTGGGTCGGGATCCCCGCTTCCTGCAATTTGGTCATGATGAAGTGGTTAAACTTGTTGTTAACCATTCCCTTGCGATCAAACTGCTCGATTCGGGCGCCATCACCTGCTGACGTATCATTGCGGAATTCGAGTATCAGCAGATCCGGGTTATCGGTGCTGTATACGGTTTTCGCTTTACCGCGATACAACTCAGCTCGCTTTTGCATCTTGTTCACTCCAGACTTGAAATAACGGGTGGTGAGCGGCCAGTGCCGCTGCGGCGATTGCCTTGACGCAATCGTTTACTTCGCCGCGCGCTATTATGCCAAAAACAAAAAAAAAGGCCGGAGAATCTCCGGCCTGAGGCAACTTTATTTGTTCAGCGCCGCCTGGAACACGGCCACCAGCGCATCGTTCTGCGACTGGGTCAGCACATGCCCTTTCGGGTCGATGAATTGCAGACTGGTGCGGTTGTCGAGATCGCCGACCTGCACCTTGTAATCGCCGTTCGGCAATTCAGGATCTTTCGCGCCAATCTCATCCCATTCGCTGCTGCTCAGTGACTTATAGGTCACCTTCATGCTGCCGGTTGAGCGGGTGGTATCCGTGACTTCCATGCCGACACGCTTCATCGCATCCGGCAGACGCTGCCAGGCCGTGTTGTACGGTGACCGCAGGATCAGCATCGGCAGGCCGGTGTCGTCCGCGCCGCTCTGCACGTCAATCGATCCGGTCACGCGGCCGGAGGCGGCGTTTTCACTGGCCGTTTCGATCTTATCCAGACCGGTACTGAGATCGTTCAGCATCTGTGCGGTGTAACGCTGGATCTGCACCGGCGAAGTGACGGTTTTACCCGCCTGCTGCAGTTCCAGCAGACGCACGGTCACCTGCTGCTGATAGCTCTGGGACTGCACGCTGATCTGGTAACGACCACGATACTGCTGGTCTTCATCGGCGCGGTTCCACTGCACCCAGTCGGTCGTCAGCTGCTGGCCTGCATCATTACGTGAAGCGATAGGGAAGTTGTAAGACTGTACAACGTTAACGAGCTGAGGCCAGACTGAACCCCGGCTGTTTTCAATCATCAGTGCGCCGCTGTTGTTGCTGAACTGTGCGCGGGTGCCGTTCATCAGCGCCAGCGGCTGGGCTGGCGGACGAATGTCGAGCTGTTTGCCGACCGGTGCCTGGCTGGCGGTGCGCGGCACGTCATAGTCACCGCGCTGAACCGGCAGGATCATGCCGGCAGGCGCTTTGAGTTCGCTCAACTGGCTGGCTTCAAGATAAGATTCGTCGCCGCTGACCTGACGTTTATAACGCTGATCGCTGGAACAGGCCGACAACAGCATCAGAGTAGAAAGGCCCACTACTGTGGCGACTGTTGACCGCTTTACTGAGTAATTCATTCAAACTCCCTAAATTATCGCAAACCCGCTTTCACCAGCGCCTGCTCCACTTTCGGCTGGCCGGCTGCAGTCAGTGGCGTCATTGGCAGACGCAGCGTGTCGTTAGCGATTAATCCTAGCTGTTTCGCAGCCCATTTCACCGGGATAGGATTGGGTTCACAGAAAAGCGTCTGGTGCAGGTGCATCAGACGCTGATTCAGGCGGCGAGCCTCGACGAAATTGCCCTGCTGTGCGAGTTGACACAGTTCAGCCATTTCGCGCGCAGCCACGTTTGCCGTCACCGAAATGACGCCTTTGCCGCCCAGTTGCATAAAGTCCAGTGCAGTCGCGTCATCGCCACTGACCAGAATGAAATCGTCATCAACCAGCTCTTGGATCTGACTAACCCGCGATAAGTTCCCGGTCGCCTCTTTGATTCCGATAATATTTTTGATTTCGGCCAGGCGGGCGACGGTTTCCGGCAGCATGTCACACCCGGTGCGTGAAGGCACGTTGTAGAGCATCTGCGGCAGGCTGGTGCTGTTCGCGATGGCTTTAAAGTGCTGGAACAACCCTTCCTGCGTCGGGCGGTTGTAATAAGGCGTGACGGTCAGGCAGCCCACCACACCGGAATGTTCAAAACGCTTCGTCAGAGAGATGCCTTCAGCGGTGGCGTTGGCGCCGGTTCCGGCAATCACCGGAATACGGCCATCGGCCAGTTCCAGGGTCAGCATCACCACATCACCATGTTCTTCATGGCTCAGGGTAGCGGATTCGCCTGTGGTGCCCACGGAAACGATCGCCGCGGTGCCGCTGGCGACATGATAATCAATCAGTTTTTTCAGACTCGACCGGCAGACATTACCGCTGTCATCCATTGGCGTAACGAGTGCAACAATACTTCCCGTAAACATTGGCGATCCCCTCGACAAACAAGTGCTTCATGGTACGTTTTACACTTAGGGAAAAGCAAGCCAGCCTCGCTATTCCCGCGCTTGTCAGCAGTTTTTTTTATGTTTACCTTATGGTTATTAGCGAAAGCAGAGGAAAAGCCATTTTGTCGCCATCTCAGCCCCATCATCTGGTGATCACCGCCCTCGGTGTTGACCGTCCGGGTATCGTCAATACCATTACCCGACACGTCAGCAGCTGCGGTTGCAATATCGAAGATAGCCGTCTTGCCATGCTTGGGGATGAGTTCACCTTTATTATGCTGCTGTCGGGCAGCTGGAACGCCATTACGCTGATTGAGTCGACGTTGCCGCTGAAAGGCGCAGAGCTGGAACTGCTGATCGTGATGAAGCGCACCAATGCCCGGCTGCGTCCGCCAATGCCCGACACCGCGTTTATTCAGGTTGAGGTCGCCGATTCGCCGCATACCATTGAACGCTTTACCGATCTGATCGATAAACATCAGATGAATGTGGCGGAACTGGTGTCGCGCATTATACCCGCGCAGCGCGAATTGCCGCCAACGCTCTATATTCAAATGACAGCCCATTGTCCGACACGGACCAGCGGCACAACGTTTGAGCAGGCGTTTAACGCGCTCTGTCAGGAGCTGAATGCGCAGGGGTCGCTACGCCTCTATAGCGCATCAGATGCCGACAGCAGCGAATCTGTGAGCGCAGTACGCTAAGCTTGGTCTGTAAGCCGGAGGTATTTCTCCACATGACTGGCGGCTGAGTATGCGGCTATGTGGTGAAATACCCCTGAAGGTGATTTTGCCTCTGGCCGTTTCTGGCCGGATAGTGTATTACCCACAGCCTGAATAAAAAAATGGAGAGATGTGATGAATCCACTGAAAGCCGGAGATACCGCACCCGCATTTAGCCTGCCCGATCAGGATGGTGAACACGTAAATCTGACCGACTTCCAGGGACAGCGCGTTCTGGTCTACTTCTACCCGAAGGCGATGACACCGGGCTGCACCGTGCAGGCGTGCGGTCTGCGTGACAATATGGATGAGTTGAAGAAAGCGGGCGTGGAAGTGCTGGGTATCAGCACTGACAAACCAGAAAAACTGTCACGCTTTGCTGAAAAAGAGCTGCTGAACTTTACCCTGCTCTCAGATGAGAATCATGAAGTCTGCCAGGCGTTTGGCGTCTGGGGTGAAAAAACGTTCATGGGGAAAACCTATGACGGTATTCATCGCATCAGCTTCCTGGTCGATGCTGAAGGCAAGGTTGAAAAAGTCTTTGATAACTTTAAAACCTCGAATCATCATGACATGGTGCTGGAGTACGTTAAGTCAGCCTGATGTTCAGGGGCGCGGCCGTTGAGCCGCGCCCTGCCTGCCCCGCGTTATCCCTGCGCTGCCCCTTTTTCTCGCCCGGACTTCAGGACGCCGCAACAATCACGCAGTTGCGCCCGGCATTTTTCGCCTGATAAAGCGCCGCATCCGCCTGTTTTAAGCTGCCTTCCAGCCCCCCCTCCGCTGACCCGTTCCAGGCCGCCACGCCGATAGAGAGGGTGATCCTGCCGACATCGGTGAGCCACGCTTCTGCGATGCCAAGCCGCACGCGCTCTGCGATGATCTGCGCCTCATCCAGTGACGTTCCAGGCAGCAGCATCAGAAACTCCTCTCCGCCGTTGCGACACACCACATCAGACTGACGGGCGCTGGCCCGCAGCGTGCTCGCCACCTGCTGAATGACCCGATCGCCTACGTCGTGTCCCCAGCTGTCGTTAACGTTTTTGAAGTGGTCGATATCCAGTGCCAGCACCGCAAATGGCTGACGCAGCGTGCGGTAGTACTCCAGCACCGCGTTAAGCCCCCGGCGATTCAGCAACTGGGTCAGCGGATCGGTCTGCGCTTCCGAGTTAAGACGGCCGATTTTATCCTGCACCAGACCGATGCCGGTGAGCAGCGCCCGCTTGACCTGCGCCGCCTCGAAATACCATGCGGTGATGCCGCCAATCTCCTTCGAGACCCCCTGCACATCCATCCGGCTGGCTTTGCGGGCCAGCTGGAAAAGCGGACGGGCAATCAGTCGCGCCAGCACCACGGCGACCAGCAGGGTCAGCAGCGCAAAGGGGACCGAGTTTTTCAGCACTTTCATCAACAGGCCCGAGAGCGGATTCAGCGTCGTATTGATTGGCTTCAGCGCCACCACCGTCCAGCCTGTCGTCGGCACCACTGCAAATCCGGCCAGCTGCATGGATTCCCCGGAGCCGTCGAGTATCAGCGACCCATTGGTCTGCTCGTCACGGGGGCTGACAATGGCGGGCAGAATTTTGCCTATCAGCTGACGATTCTGGTGATAGAGCACCTCATTATTGCTGTCGAGCACATAAACCGTGGTGCCATCCCGGTAGAACTGCTCACCCAGCAGCGCATTCAGAATGCTTTTTTTCTTCAGATAGATCGTGCCGCCGACATAGCCGAGATAGTCGCCATCGGCGCTCCAGATTGGCCAGGAGACAAACACCAGCAGATTATTGGCGGCAGAAAGCGTTGGCTTACTGATGATCGGCTGCCGCAGGGTCAGCGCTTCCCGCGAGGCGTCGCTGGTAAGACGTATTCCCTGCAGCGTCAGTGATTCCGGCGAAATCGCTTTAACCATCCCCTGCGCATCTACCACCGCCACCGAGTTGAAACTGGTGGTCTGTTCACGAAGGCGGTTAACCTCGCTTTTCAGCAGCGCATCATTGTAAAAGTCACGGCTCAGCTGATTGGCGCTGTAATGGAGCTGGGACTGCGCCAGCTGGAAGAAAATTTCGCTGGTGGAAGCCAGCTTGGCGGCATAGGCCCGGTTAGCTTCGAGCGTGGTATCAATCAGCACCTGCCGCTGTACCCGCCAGGTGGCGTAAAGCGTGTTTGCCAGCGTGATGACAATGCTGACAATCACCAGCAGGGCGATCAGATTGCGCAAATCGGCCTTGGGCCGAAAGAGCTTTAGCATGGCGTCGCCGCCCTGAAGAAGAGTGTCATGTCCTGAATGCCTGATTATTTTAATGTGCCAGAAGCCCTGATATCCGGGCGTAAGTCTACACGGTGTCACTCTTTTTGAGCAGCATTAAGACAAATTTTAGCGTACAGAATCCAGATTAGCCCGGCCCTGATTCACGTCTATGCAAGATTGTCAGTACGCCAGGAGAAGGGAGAATGAGTGATGACATCTGACCTTGTCGCTGTCATTGACAACGAACGACAGCCCTCTGCGCGGGCCGGGAACAGATAAGGGAAGCAGGATTGACGAGGGAGCAGCAGGTGACAGCGGCAGTGACGCCGCTGTCAGACGTTTACAGCATCAGGAAGGCGTAGCCGCTGTTTTCCAGTGTCGCCACAGTGGTGCCGCTGGAGATGGTGTGTGTAACCATCGGGTCGATCCAGTTGCGCTCAAGCTGATGAAACGCCACTGACTGGTCGCAGATGGTGACCTGCACGCCCGCTTTTTTCAGTTCGCTAATCAGCTTCAGGTTCGGGTTATCCACGCCGTAGGCTTTGCTGAACTGCGCATTATTCAGGGCTGAAGAAACCGCATCGCCATTAATCGAGACCACAAATTTCAGCTGGTCGAGTGGTACACCCGCCGCATAATAGAGGTTAGTAACGCGTGCCACGCGCTCCAGCCCCAGATTCGGCTTGCGGATATCCCCTTCATTATGGTTGATCTGGAAAACAATTTTATTACTCAGACCAGCGGTGGTGCCGGGTTTAAACGCGGGCGTATCGACATAATGTATTTTTCCGTAGCCTTCAATGGCTGGCGTACTCCAGAAATCAGCAGGCTCAGCTTTATTATCTGCTACTTTGCCGCTGACTTTGTCAAATAACGCCGGCAACTGTAAAACGTTGCCCCCGATAAATCCGGCCACGGCCGCCATGACCACTAACGCTGCTGGACGCATTCACTTTTCTCCCGGTTATTAAAAATATTCATTACATTGCCAGCCACGCGTAGCCCTGATTCTGCAGGGTTGATACGGTGGTCGGACTGGAAAGCGCATGGATGACCGATTTATCAATCCAGTTATTCGGATAGTGATGGAATGCCACAGACTGATCGCAGACTGAGACTTTCACACCCGCCTGATTCAGCTCATTAATCAGCTTGAGGTTGGGATTGTCGATGCCATAAAACTGTCTGAAATGGGCGTTATCCAGCATGGCCGGGGTCGCATCACCGGTGACCGAAACCACAAACTTCAGCTGATCCGCCGGGACACCCGAGGCGATATAGAGATTTACCACGCGCGCCACGCGCTCCAGTCCCAGATTAGGGGCGGTCATGGCGCCGTCGCTGCGGGTGATCTGAAAAACGATTTTATTACTGAGGCCCGCGACCGGTTTAAACGCGGCATCAGGCTCGTAATGAATTTTGCCGTATCCTTCAATGGCGGGTGTGCTCCAGAATCCTTCGGCTTCCTGAGGCTCGGTTGCAAAATGGCGTGAAACTTTGTCATAAATATCGCCACTCTGAGTGACAGCCGCGCCAACGACGCCGCCAATAATGGCGATTAACGCGTAAGAAACCACTGAACGCATATTACTTCTCTCCGGCAAATCAAATAAGGTCTGGCAGATTCAGGACTGAATCTGGTCGGCTATCTATATCACAGCACGGGTATAACTCACGCCTGTGTAAATTCAGGTCAGCACCACAGTGATAACCCGCCAAAATGATTCACCGGCAGAATTAATCGAAAAGTTTCATACAGCGTGAAAAAGGGTATTCTTAGAAATGGCCCTGATGATTCAACCCTTCACCTCACAGTTTCTCGTCATTAAGAAATAAAAAGCAGCCAGGCTTAGCTGGAATAAAAAAAGAGAAAGGGGAATAACGATTTAATTTGTCGATGGCAGAATAAAAGATTTCTGAATTTCTGGCGTGACTTTTTCAGAGTAGACCTGGAAAAAACCGTGCCACATTCAATTTTTTTGAGTGAATTTACATAACTTTAAAAAAAGGGCCGGCACCCTTTTTATCCTCACCCAGCATTTTCTGCTCTATTCTGGCGATGCCTGACCGGATCCATTGAATAACCCGCCATTTTCCTCTTCGCTCACGCGGCAATCCCTTCAGGGCTGGTATCGTTTAACTGCCGTTTAGGTTACCGTGATATTCAATTTTTTTCGCCAAAATCCACGATCTTGCACAAATTACGCCGGGCAGCAGGCAGAAAACGCCATTTCTTTCTTTTAGTGCTCTGGTTAAGATAGGGCCGGACTGCTGCGATCGGCGAAATGGGGAACGTTCCCGCTGCGCATCTGTCCATTCTCAGGGCCCCTCTACAGGATTAAGGCATGTTGAACCGGTTAAAGAAAACGCTGATCGCCGCGCTCCTTCCGACACTCATCTTCACAACACTCTCACCGGCTTATGCCGATATCAGTGATTCGCTTCCCGATATCGGCACCACAGCCGGTTCGACGCTGTCGATTAATCAGGAGCTGCAGATGGGCGACTTCTATGTGCGCCAGCTGCGCGCCAGTGCCCCGCTGATTAACGATCCGCTGCTGAATCAGTACATCAATCAGCTGGGCCAGCGCCTGGTTTCGCACGCCGACGCCGTGAAAACGCCTTTCCACTTCTTCCTGATCCAGAACGATGAGCTTAATGCCTTTGCCTTCTTTGGGGGCAATGTAGTGCTGCACTCGGCCCTGTTCCGTTTTACCGAGAATGAAAGCCAGCTGGCGTCCGTGATGGCGCATGAGATCTCACACGTTACCCAGCGCCACCTGGCACGCGCGATGGAAGACCAGAAGCGCAATGCGCCGCTGACCTGGGTCGGCGCGCTGGGCTCAATTCTGCTGGCGATGGCCAGTCCGCAGGCGGGCATGGCCGCCCTGACCGGCACCCTGGCAGGCACACAGCAGGGCATCATCAGCTTTACCCAGGGTAATGAGCAGGAGGCCGACCGTATCGGGATTCAGGTTCTGCAGCGTGCCGGGTTCGATCCTCAGGCGATGCCGAACTTCCTGCAGAAGCTGGCCGATCAGAGCCGCTTCTCCTCAAAGCCGCCTGAGATCCTGCTGACGCACCCGCTGCCCGACAGCCGTCTGGCGGATGCCCGCAACCGGGCGAATCAGATGCGGCCCGTAGTGGTGCAGTCGACGGAAGATTTCTATCTGGCGAAGGTGCGTGCGCTGGGGATGTACCCGACCGGACGCAATCAGCTGACCGACGAACTGCTGAGTCAGTATGCGGGCGGCAATGCCCGTGAGCAGATGGCGTCACAATATGGCAAAGCCATACAGTTTCTGCAGGCGAAAAGCTTTGCCGATGCGAAGCGCATCATGACGCCGTTACTGGCGAAGCAGCCCAACAATATCTGGTTCCTGGATATCATGTCGGACATCGACATCGGCCTGAATCAGCCGCAGCAGGCCATTGCGCTGCTGAGCGCCGCCAGCGGAGCCAAAAACAGCCCGGTGGTCCAGCTTAACCTCGCCAATGCCTATGTCGAAGCGAAGCAGTATGCCAGCGCCAGCCGGATCCTGAATCGCTACACCTGGACCAACAAAGATGACCCCAACGGCTGGGACCTGCTGGCGCAGGCGTCTGCCCAGCAGGGACTGAATGATGAAGAGCTCTCCGCGCGGGCGGAGAGTCTGGCGCTGAATGGTCAGCTCGACCAGGCGATTACCACCCTCAGCAGCGCCAGCGCCCAGGTGCCGCTCGGCAGCCTGAAGCAGGCGCGCTACGACGCCCGTATCGACCAGCTGCGTCAGTTACAGCAGCGCTTTAAACAGTATCAGAAAGGGTAAAATTCACCGCCACAGAAGGAGAATCAGGATGGTGACGATCTATCATAACCCGCGCTGCAGCAAGAGCCGCGAAACGCTGGCGCTGCTTACCGCTCGCGGCATAGAGCCGGAGGTGGTGCTCTATCTGCAGACACCACCCGATCGCGAAACGCTGCAAATCCTGTTGCAGAAGCTGGGGATGCAGAGCGCACGGGCATTGATGCGGACTAAAGAGACGATCTATCGCGAGCTGGCACTCAGCGACAAAAGCGAAAGTGTGCTGCTGGATGCGCTGGTGAATAATCCGGTGCTGATTGAGAGGCCGATTGTAATTAATGGCGACAGGGCACGCATCGGCCGTCCGCCGGAAGCGGTGCTCGACATTCTTTAAAGGCCGAGCGTCTCTTTTACGAATGGAATGGTGAGTTTGCGCTGGGCGCTGATAGAAGCGCGATCGAGCCGATCCAGTGTATCGAACAGGGTGCGCATTTCACGATCCAGCCGCTTCAGCAGGAAACGGCCCACATCTTCCGGCAGTTCAAATCCGCGCAATCCGGCGCGCAGCTGAAGTGCCTGGAGTTTATCTTCATCAGAGAGCGGCTGCAGGCGATAGATCTGACCCCAGTCCAGCCGTGACGCGAGATCGGGCAGTTGCAGATTAAGCTGACGCGGTGGACGATCGCCGGTAATAAACAGGCGCGTGTTACCGGTTTCGAGGATACGGTTGTAGAGATCGAAGATCGCCATTTCCCACTCCGGCTCGCCGGCAATACATTCGATGTTATCGATGCAGACCAGCGACAGCTGCTCCATCCCTTCCAGCACTTCCGGCACAAACCAGGTACGTTTATCGAGCGGCACATAGCCGACCGCCTCATTGCGCGCTGACATCTCCGCGCAGGCGGCATGCAGCAGATGGCTTCGTCCGCCCCCTTCGCGTGACCAGAAGTAGAGATAGCTGCCATGTTGCTGATTAAGAGCGCCTTTCAGTGCGGCAATCAGCGACGGGTTTTCCCCCGGCCAGAAGCTGGAGAAGGTTTCGTCGTCTGGTAAATAAAGTGGCAATGACAATTGTGCCGGCGTGTTCAGAAGCACCTCAGCAAGAGAACAAGCAAAAAATCGGGGGAAGTCTAACACAGTTTTCAGAAAGAGATGAATGGGGCGTCCCTGCCCCGATCCCGTGACTCAGGCCGGGATCACGGTTCGCGCGGTTCGTCGGCTTCCAGCACCACTTCTTCCGGGCGCAGCAGCGAGATCACACGGAAGATCAGCGCCAGGCCAACACCCACGATCGTCGCCAGCGCCATGCCTTTCAGCTCCGCCGCGCCGATATGCACCTTCGCGCCGCTGACGCCGATGATCAGGATCACGGAGGTGAGGATCAGGTTCTGCGCCTTGTTGTAATCGACTTTAGATTCGATCAGTACGCGGATACCGGATGCGCCGATCACGCCATACAGCAGCAGCGAGACGCCACCCATGACCGGCACCGGGATCGCCTGGATCATCGCCGCCAGCTTGCCGACGCAGGAGAGCAGGATCGCCAGAATTGCCGCGCCGCCGATGACCCAGGTACTGTAGACACGGGTAATCGCCATCACGCCAATATTCTCGCCGTAGGTGGTGTTCGGCGTGGAACCGAAGAAGCCGGAGATGACCGTCGATAAGCCGTTGGCAAACATCGAACGATGCAGACCCGGGTCGCGGATCAGATCCTTTTTCACGATATTGGCGGTAACGACCAGATGACCGATATGCTCGGCGATGACCACCAGCGCCGCAGGCAGAATCGTCAGCATCGCCACCCACTCAAAACGCGGCGTGTAGAAGGTTGGCAGGGCAAACCACGGCGCGCGCTCGACGCCGCTCCAGTCCACGATACCCATCGCTGCGGAGAGCAGATATCCCACGACCACCCCAACCAGAATCGGGATGATCGCCAGGAAACCGCGGAACAGCACCGAACCGAATACCGTCACCGCCAGCGTCACCAGCGAGATCAGTACCGTTTTACTGTCGGGCGCACTGCCTTCAGCGGGCAGCAGGCCCGCCATATTGGCGGCCACGCCAGCCAGTTCCAGACCAATGACGGCGACAATCGCCCCCATCGCTGCGGGCGGAAACATCACGTCGAGCCAGCCGGTCCCGGCGCGTCTGACGATCAGTGCCACAATGCAGAACAGCACGCCACACAGAATAAATCCGCCCAGCGCCACCTCATAGCCCAGCGGCAGCAGCAGCAACACCGGCGAGATAAACGCAAAACTGGATCCCAGGTAGGCGGGGATTTTGCCTTTACAGATAAAGAGATAAATCAGTGTGCCCACCCCGTTGAACAGCAGCACGGTGGCCGGGTTGATATGGAACAGAATCGGCACCAGCACGGTGGCGCCAAACATGGCGAACAGGTGTTGCAGGCTGAGCGGAATGGTTTGCAGTAACGGCGGTCGTTCACTGACGCCAATGGCGCGACGAGTCATCATTTATCCCCTTAGGTTATCTCTCCCGCCGGTCCGCGCCGCAGCAGCAGGCGCGCCCGTTCCGGGCACTTTTTTTTGCCAAAAAAAAGCCGACTCTCTGGTCGGCTATGCGATTTATTTGGTTCCGAAAATTTTGTCCCCGGCATCGCCGAGTCCGGGAATGATGTAACCCTTTTCGTTCAGCCCCTGATCCACTGATGCGGTGTACAGCTCAACATCCGGATGCGCTTTCTCCAGTGCCGCGATCCCTTCCGGCGCCGCCACCAGCACCAGCACCTTGATGCTGGAGCAGCCCGCTTTCTTCAGCAGGTCGATGGTAGCGATCATAGAGCCACCGGTAGCCAGCATCGGATCGACGACCAGCGCCAGGCGCTCTTCGATGTTAGACACCAGCTTCTGGAAGTAAGGCACCGGCTCCAGCGTCTCTTCATCGCGGTAGACGCCCACCACGCTGATACGGGCGCTGGGAACGTGCTCCAGCACCCCTTCCATCATGCCAAGACCGGCACGCAGAATCGGCACCACCGTGATTTTTTTGCCTTTGATCTGGTCGATCTCTACCGGGCCGTTCCAGCCCTCAATGGTGACGCGCTCTGTTTCCAGATCGGCAGTCGCTTCGTAGGTCAGCAGGCTGCCCACTTCCGACGCCAGCTCGCGAAAACGCTTTGTACTGATATCATGCTCACGCATCAGGCCCAGTTTATGTTTGACCAGCGGGTGTCTGACTTCCACGATCTTCATTGGTGTTCTCCCGGAATGAGTTGAGCTAAAAAAAATCGCGGGATTATACCGCCTTTTGGACGGCGCGCCACCTCTCCTTGCGCAATACCGCGGCTTTTACAGGGATAAACAGAGGATTGATGAAATTCGTCCGATGCGCAATCCCGGACTCGCAAACGTTTGCCTGCACTGATAGAATTGCCGCGCTTTATTTTAAACCACCAACCGCAACTCGCGTGGGGACCTCGCAGTGACCGACAAAACCTCTCTCAGTTACAAAGACGCCGGTGTTGATATTGATGCTGGTAACGCTCTGGTTGACCGTATTAAAGGCGTAGTGAAAAAGACGCGTCGCCCGGAAGTGATGGGTGGACTGGGCGGTTTTGGTGCGCTTTGCGCGCTGCCGCAGAAATACCGTGAACCCGTGCTGGTTTCCGGCACCGATGGCGTGGGCACCAAGCTGCGTCTGGCGATGGATCTCAAACGTCACGATGCCATCGGCGTTGACCTGGTCGCGATGTGCGTCAACGATCTGGTGGTTCAGGGCGCCGAGCCGCTCTTCTTCCTCGACTATTACGCCACCGGGAAACTGGATGTGGAAACGGCCTCTGCGGTGATTACCGGTATCGCTGAAGGGTGTCTGCAGTCAGGTTGTGCGCTGGTAGGCGGTGAAACCGCCGAGATGCCAGGCATGTATCACGGCGAAGATTATGACGTGGCCGGGTTCTGCGTCGGCGTGGTGGAAAAGTCAGAAATCATTGATGGCAGCAAGGTGCAGGATGGCGACGTACTGATCGCCCTCGGCTCCAGCGGCCCGCACTCTAATGGTTATTCGCTGGTGCGCAAAATTCTGGAAGTCAGCAACACCGATCCGCTGTCTGAACAGCTGGAAGGCAAACCACTGGCCGACCATCTGCTGGAACCGACCCGCATCTATGTGAAGAACATCCTGAGCCTGATTGAGCAGGTCGATGTGCACGCGATTGCGCATCTGACCGGCGGCGGCTTCTGGGAAAATATTCCGCGCGTGCTGCCTGACAACACCCAGGCGGTCATCGACGAGAAGAGCTGGCAGTGGCCGGCCGTCTTCAGCTGGCTGCAGCAGGCGGGCAACGTCAGCCGTTTCGAGATGTATCGCACCTTTAACTGCGGTGTGGGCATGGTCATTGCCCTGAGTCCGGCCGACGCCGATAAGGCGATTGCGCTGATGCAGGCGGCGGGCGAGAAAGCCTGGAAGCTGGGCGTGATCAAAGCGTCTGATGCTGAAGAGCGTGTGGTTATTAACGGATGAAAAAGCTGGTTGTACTGATTTCCGGCAACGGAAGTAACCTTCAGTCCATCCTTGACGCCTGTGCAAGCGGGCGGATTCACGGCAGCGTGGCTGCCGTGTTCAGCAACCGTGCCGCCGCGTATGGCCTGACGCGGGCGCAGGAGGCGGGCGTACCCGCGCATGCGCTTGCCGCCAGCGACTTCGCCGACCGTGAAGCCTTTGATCGCCAGCTTATCGCGGCGATCGAGGCGTACTCGCCCGATCTGGTTGTGCTGGCGGGCTATATGCGGATCCTCAGCCCCGCGTTCGTCGCCCATTTTCACAATCGCCTGCTGAATATCCACCCTTCTCTGCTGCCGAAATATCCGGGCCTGCATACGCACCGTCAGGCGCTGGAGAATGGCGACAGCGAACATGGCACCTCCGTGCATTTTGTCACCGAAGAGCTGGATGGTGGCCCGGTGATCCTGCAGGCGAAAGTCCCGGTTTTCCCTGGCGATAGCGAAGCGGAGATTACCGAACGGGTTCAGCATCAGGAGCATGCGATCTATCCGCTGGTGATCGGCTGGTTTGTCGAGGGCAGGCTGACGATGCGTGACGGTAAAGCCTGGCTGGATGGCAAACCGCTGCCGCCGCAGGGCTATGCTAACGACTGAGGCGGCGGGGAAAGCCGGTGCTTTCTGGCAGAGTAACGGCGCAGCGAGCCTGAGCAAAGCGGTAAAAAAACGCCCTCGCTCAGCGCAGGCGATGACGTCCCCTCCCTGAAGGCTAACATTTTGCGATGTCTGAAAACGCTCCCGGCGTTTTTATCCCTGGCCCGTCAGTTGCTACTGCGGGCACAGGCTTTTATCGCTTCGATGACATGAGCCGCCCTGAAAGCCGTCTGCCCCCTGCCCCCGACTTAGCCGTAGCGCCCCGTAATATAATCTTCGGTCCGACGCTGTTTCGGCGCGGTAAAGATGCGATCGGTCTCGTCAAACTCCACTAACGTGCCCTGATGCATAAATGCGGTGTAATCGGAGACGCGCGACGCCTGCTGCATGTTATGCGTCACCAGCACCAGCGTGAAATGCTGCCTGAGCGTGGTCATCAGCTCTTCAATGACCAGCGTAGAGATGGGATCCAGCGCGGAAGTCGGCTCATCCAGCAGCAGCACTTCCGGCTCAATCGCGATGGCGCGGGCGATCACCAGACGCTGCTGCTGGCCGGTAGAGAGCGTCAGCGCATTCTGCGACAGCTGGTCTTTCACCTCACTCCAGAGCGCCGCCGCCCGCAGCGCCCGTTCGCAGGCTTCGTTCAGCACCCGCCGATCGCGCACGCCCTGCAGACGCAGTCCGTAGACCACATTTTCATAGATCGATTTAGGAAAGGGGTTGGGCCGCTGAAACACCATGCCGACCCGACGGCGCAGCGCCGAGAGATCCTGTTCGGGGCGCAGGATCGACTGCGATCCCAGCAGCACGTCACCCTCGACCCGGCAGTGATCGATCACGTCGTTCATGCGGTTAAAGCAGCGCAGCAGCGTCGATTTACCACAGCCTGAAGGACCAATCAGCGCGGTGATCCTGTTTTTTGGCACCTGCAGCGAAATATCCTGCAGCGCCTGGCGCTCGCCATACCACAGCGACAGATGGTTAACGGTCAGCGCGATATCCGTGTCGGACGTCATAGTCATAGCCTGTTATTGAGTCATAAGACGAAAGCGTTCACGCAGACGGTGACGCAGACCCATCGCCAGCAGATTCAGTGAGAGAATAATCAGCACCAGCAGCAGTGCGGTCGCGAAGACCAGCGGACGGTCTGCTTCAATATTCGGACTCTGAAACGCCAGATCGTAAATCTGGAAGCCCAGATGCATAAACTTGCGGTCCAGATGCAGATAAGGGAACACTGCGTCCACCGGCAGCTCCGGCACCATCTTGACCACGCCCACCAGCATCAGCGGCGCGGTTTCCCCGGCAGCACGCGCGACGGCCAGAATCAGACCGGTCAGCATGGCGGGCACCGCCATCGGCAGGACCACGTTCCACAGCGTTTCCGCCTGAGTGGCCCCCAGCGCCAGCGATCCCTGACGCAGGCTGTTGGGAATGCGGGATAGCCCCTCTTCGGTCGCCACAATCACTACGGGCAGCGTCAGCAGGGCCAGCGTCAGCGACGCCCAGAGCAGGCCGGGCGTGCCAAACGTGGGATTAGGCAGCGCGCTGCTGAAAAACAGCCGATCAATCGTGCCGCCAGCCAGCCAGACAAAGAATCCCAGGCCAAAGACGCCATAGATGATTGAGGGCACGCCAGCCAGATTGACTACCGCAATACGTACCAGCCTCGTCAGCGCATGACGCCCCGCATATTCATGCAGCCAGATAGCGGCGACAACGCCCAGTGGCATCACCACCACCGACATCAGCAGCACCATCAGCACGGTGCCGAAGATGGCCGGAAACGCCCCGGATTCGCTTTCCCCTTCGGCGGGTGAATCACTGACAAACCGCCATAACTGATGCAGAAAATGCACTATCTTGCCGCTCAGCGTCATGGCGTTCGGCTGCCAGCTGTCGACGATTTCGGTCAGCGGGATCGCATGTTCAGTGCCCTGGACATCACGCAGGATGAGCTGATCACGCTGACTCTGCAGTTGCAGAGCCGCGAGCGTCTCGCTCAGCTGATTAAAGCGGCGCTGCAGGGCGGCCTGATTGGCCTGATATTCCGATTCGGCCTGCAGATCGAAGCGCCCGGCAGCGCGGTTTCTGGCTGCCTGCTCGTCAAGATCTTCACGCTGGTTATTCAGGCGCGCCATATCGACCCGACGGATCTGATTCGCCTGCCGCACCAGCATCTGTACCTGCCCCAGCCGCTGATGCAGCAGCGCATCGGGATGCTGTGCGGTTAACTCTTCATTGTCCTCCCGCAGGCCGACAAACCAGCCATAGGCCAGGCCGTGGCTGCGCCGCTGCAGCACCATGACCTCCGCTGGCTGGCTGACCTTCGCCGCACTCCGGCTGTAGATGACCCGGAAGTCTGGCGCATCCCAGTCGCGGTTACCGGTTTTCACCAGGTAGCGGTGAACCTGCCCGCCGCTATTGCCCTGTTCATCGGCCGGAGCCGGAAAGTGACGCTGATGATCCAGGGTTTCGCCCAGCAGGCGCGTCTCGCCGCCCGCTGGCTGGCTGAACGTATACAGATCCACCCGCTGCGGCCAGAAGGCACGCACCCCCTGCCAGGCCAGCAGCCCGATCAGCAGCGTAAAGGCCAGCAGGCAGACCGCTACGGCCCCGGCGGTTAACCAGCGCCAGCGGTCGTTCTGTCGCATCGCCTTCATGCCTGCTCCTCCTGCTGACTGTAACGCTGGCGCAGCCGCTGACGGATCAGTTCGGCCACGGTGTTGATCACCAGCGTAAAGATCAGCAGCATCAGGGCGCTGAGAAACAGCACGCGATAATGGGCACTGCCCGCCACCGCTTCGGGCATCTCGATAGCGATATTCGCCGACAGCGCGCGCAGGCCGCTGAACAGTCCGCCTTCGCTCTGCGGCGTATTACCGGTGGCCATCAGCAGAATCATGGTTTCGCCCACGGCCCGCCCCAGCCCGATCATCAGCGCGGCAAAGATACCGGCCGAGGCACCGGGCAGGACGACGCGGGTCAGGGTCTGCCACGGCGTGGCCCCCAGCGCCAGCGACCCCTGTCCCAGGGCGGCCGGGACGCTGAACAGGGCATCTTCGGAAAGCGTAAAAATCAGGGGCACCAGCGCAAAGCCCATCGCCAGCGCCGCGACCAGCAGATTGCGCTGCTCATAGTGGGGCAGCCAGTCGCCCGCATCCGGGATAAACAGCGTGGGCAGCCACAGCGTCAGCAGCGTGACCAGCAGCAACAGCGGCAGCAGAATCAGCACCTCACGGCCCGGCCGCCGCCAGCGCGACGGTAAGCGGGCGCTGAGTATGCCGCACAGCAGTAGCGTGCCCGCCAGCGTCAGCGGCAGCAGCAGGACGCCCACCAGCGCCTGTCCGATATGCGGCGCCAGCCAGATCCCGGCAATCAGCCCCACCACTACGCTCGGCAGCGCGCCCATCATCTCGATAGCTGGCTTTACCCAGCGCCGTAATCCGGGCGACATGAACCAGGCGGTGTACATCGCCGCGGCCAGCGCCAGCGGTGTGGCAAACAGCAGCGCTAAGCTGGCCGCTTTTAACGTTCCTGTCACCATCGGCATCAGACTGAATTTTGCCTGATAGCTGTCGCCCGCCGCAGTGGACTGCCAGACCCAGTCCGGTCCGGGATAATTTTCATACCAGATTTTTTGCCAGAAACTGCGCCAGGTGACGTCCGGCCAGGGATTATCCAGCCGCAGGCGCTGCCAGCTTCCCGCCCGCTCAATCAGCAGGCTGTCGCCCTGAGGTGAAAACTGCGCCTGCACAATGCCAGGCGCCAGCTGACGCTCCAGAATCGGGCCAGGCTGCTTACTGGCAAAGAGGCGTAACAGCCCCTGCGGGCTGATCGTCGCAAATACCCGCCGTTGTGATTCTGTCACCAGCAGCGTGCCGTCGTCGCTGCGGCTGTCGGCAAACGTCCGGATACGCTGCAGGCGCGGCCCCTGCTCGCTGGCGACAGCGAACCACTGTGTGACGCCGGTGCGATCCTGAATCAGCAGACTTCTGCCGCCCACCAGCAGATGCAAACTTTGCGGGCGCTGCGGCAGCGTGTGGGTTTCGCGCAGATGCGCCCGATCGTCATCCAGTTGCCAGACGCGCAGCAGGCTGCCCTCCGTGGTGTAGAGCAGATCGCCTGAGGGAGAGAGAACCAGCAGATCCAGCTGATCCTGAGGCAGTGAGAACACTGAGGCCTGGCGATCGGTGCCCAGCGTCAGCACCCGCAGTCCGGCACCCGTGATCGCCGCGATACGCCACTGACCGGCCTGGCGCGTTGCCAGCGCCATCTTTGTCACCGCACCCTCGGGCAGATGAAAGGGTTTGTCGCCCAGCGGAAAATGCCACTGCCCGTCAGTGGTGGGCTGTAACAGCGTCAGCGCGCCCTGCATGTTCAGCAGCAGCGTCTGTTCATCACTGCTCCGCACCACCTCATCGGGCGGCGGCGTCAGCGCCAGCGCCGGTTCAGCAGGCTGACCATCCAGCGGAATAAAACGCGCAGCGCCCTGGCTGCTGATACGCCAGCCTATCCGGCCCAGATTGCCTGTTGCGACAGCAGGCGCACGATCCCAGAGCTGCTGGCTGGGCATCACTTGCACGCCCGGCGCACTGAAGAGCGGAAGCACCACGCCAATCAGCCAGCAAAACAGCAGCAGCATTAACAGCAGGATCGCCACGCCACAGCAGGTGATCAGCCGCCGCGTCAGCCGATCAACGGCACGACGCTTACGATCGCTGAATTGGACAGGAATGTGGTTTACGCTCATGCGGTTCCGGTAGCAGGCTAAAATAAGCCGCTATGTTGCCCGTAGCCGATTGATAAGACAACTGCTGGCGTTGGACAACGCTGCCATACTCTCGCCATAATGTTTGTGGATACTGGATCTTCAGTCCTGCAACCGCTAAATGGAGTGAGAATGGGTCAGGTAAAGCTTTACATTGAAAAAGAATTAAGCTGGTTATCTTTTAATGAACGGGTTTTGCAGGAAGCCGCAGACAAAAGCAATCCACTGATTGAGCGGATGCGCTTTCTGGGCATCTACTCCAACAATCTCGACGAATTTTATAAAGTGCGGTTTGCCGATCTGAAACGCCGCATTCTGATTGGTGAAGAGCAGGGTTCCGCCAGTACGCCACGCCATCTGTTCAAGAAAATCCAGCAGCGGGTAATGAAGTCCGATCAGGAGTTTGATGCGCTCTATAACGAGCTGCTGCTGGAGATGGCGCGCAATCAGATCTTCCTGATCAACGAACGTCAGCTCTCCCTTAACCAGCAGGCGTGGCTGCGCCACTATTTCAAGCATGAACTGCGTCAGCATATCTCGCCGATTCTGATCACGCATGAAACCGATCTGACCGAATTTCTTAAAGATGATTACACCTACCTGGCGGTAGAGATTATTCGCGGTGACGACATCCGCTATGCGCTGCTGGAGATCCCGTCCGATAAGGTGCCGCGCTTTATTAACCTGCCGGCAGAGCCGCCGCGTCGCCGCAAGCCGATGATCCTGCTGGATAACATTCTGCGTTACTGCCTGGATGACATTTTCAAAGGTTTCTATGACTACGACGCGCTCAACGCCTATTCAATGAAAATGACGCGTGACGCGGAGTACGATCTGGTGACGGAGATGGAGTCCAGCCTGCTGGAGCTGATGTCCTCCAGCCTCAAACAACGTCTGACTGCAGAGCCGGTGCGCTTCGTCTATCAGCGCGATATGCCGGAGGCGATGGTCGAATTACTCTGCCACAAACTCTCTATCTCGAATTTTGACTCCATACTGCCGGGCGGCCGCTACCACAACTTCAAAGATTTTATCGGCTTCCCGAACGTCGGCAAAAACAACCTGATCAATCGACCGCTGCCGCAGATCCGTCACATCGGCTTCGATGGCTTCCGCAACGGCTTTGATGCGATTCGCAACCGCGACGTGCTGCTCTACTATCCCTATCACACCTTTGAACATGTGCTGGAACTGCTGCGTCAGGCGTCGTTTGACCCCAGCGTGCTGGCGATCAAGATCAACATCTACCGCGTTGCGAAACATTCGCGCATTATGGATGCGATGATCCATGCCGCCTATAACGGCAAAAAGGTTACGGTGGTGGTGGAGCTGCAGGCGCGCTTCGATGAAGAGGCCAATATCTACTGGGCCAAGCGCCTGACCGAAGCGGGCGTTCACGTTATCTTCTCCGCGCCGGGTCTGAAGATCCACGCCAAGCTGTTCCTGATCTCGCGCCGCGAAGGCGAAGAGATTGTGCGCTACGCGCATATCGGCACCGGTAACTTTAACGAGAAAACCGCGCGACTCTACACGGACTACTCCCTGCTGACGGCCGACGCGCGCATCACGAATGAGGTGCGCCGGGTCTTCAACTTCATTGAGAATCCCTACCGGCCCGTCACCTTCGATCACCTGATGGTGTCACCGCAGAACTCGCGCCGGATGCTCTATGAACTGATCGACACCGAAATCGCCAACGCCCAGCAGAATAAGCCTTCCGGCATTACTCTGAAAATCAACAATCTGGTGGACAAAGGGCTGGTTGATCGGCTTTATACAGCCTCCAGCGTGGGAGTGAAGGTGAATCTTCTGGTGCGCGGGATGTGCTCGCTGATCCCGGATCTGCCCGGGATCAGCGAAAATATTCGCGTCATCAGTATCGTTGACCGTTATCTGGAACACGATCGCGTCTATATTTTTGAGAATGGCGGCGATAAAAAGGTGTTCCTCTCCTCCGCTGACTGGATGACGCGTAACATCGATTACCGCATCGAAGTGGCCGTGGCGATCCTCGATCCCCGCATCCGGCAGCGCATACTCGACATTATTGCGATTCAGTTGAGTGATACGGTGAAAGCCCGCATCGTTGATAAAGAGCTGAGTAATCACTACGTCCAGCGCGGCAACCGTCGTAAAGTGCGCTCACAGCTGGCGATATATGATTACATCAAGAACCTGGAACAACCTGAATAAATCCTATGCCAATTTCTCATAAAAGTACGCCAAAACCCCAGGAGTTTGCGGCGATTGACCTGGGCTCGAACAGTTTCCACATGGTGATCGCGCGGGTTGTCGATGGTGCGATGCAGGTACTGGGGCGCCTTAAGCAGCGCGTTCACCTGGCTGATGGTCTGGATGCACAGCACAACCTCAGTGAGGAAGCGATGGAGCGCGGGCTGGCCTGTCTGGCCCTGTTCGCCGAGCGCCTGCAGGGGTTCAGCCCCAGCAACGTGACGATCGTCGGCACCCATACGCTGCGTGAAGCGGTGAACGCCGAAACCTTCCTGCAGCGCGCTGCCGAGGTGATCCCCTACCCTATCGAGGTGATTTCGGGCCATGAAGAGGCACGTCTGATCTTCATGGGCGTGGAGCACACGCAGCCGGAGAAAGGCCGTAAGCTGGTGATCGATATCGGCGGCGGCTCCACCGAGCTGGTCATTGGCGAGGATTTTGAACCCCAGCTGGTCGAGAGCCGCCGTATGGGTTGCGTCAGCTTCGCCCAGCTCTATTTCCCGAAAGGCGAAATCAGCCGTGAAAACTTCCGTCGAGCCCGTTTAGCGGCGGCGCAGAAACTGGAAACACTGGCGTGGCAATATCGTCTGCACGGCTGGCAGTATGCGCTGGGCGCCTCCGGAACCATCAAAGCCGCCTGCGAAGTGCTGCAGGCGATGGATGAGAAAGAGAAGCTGATTACGCCGGAGCGCCTCGACAAACTCTATGACGAGGTGATGAAACACAAATCCTTTGCGGCCCTGAGCCTGCCGGGCCTCTCCGAAGAGCGCAAAGGGGTGTTTGTGCCGGGGCTGGCAATTCTGTGTGGTGTGTTTGATGCGCTGGCGATTCGTGAGCTGCGCCTCTCCGACGGCGCGCTGCGTGAAGGCGTGCTGTATGAGATGGAAGGCCGTTTCCGTCATCAGGATATTCGCAGCCGGACCGCGCAGAGCCTGGCGAACCACTACGCCATTGACAGCGATCAGGCGCGTCGTGTGCTGGAAACCACCGAGCAGCTCTATCTGCAATGGCGCGAGCAGAACCCGAAACTGGCGAACCCGCAGCTGGCTGCCCTGCTGAAATGGGCGGCGATGCTGCATGAAGTGGGTCTGACCATCAATCACAGCGGCCTGCAACGCCACTCGGCCTATATCCTGCAAAATACTAATCTGCCAGGCTTCAATCAGGATCAGCAGATGCTGCTGGCGGCGCTGGTGAGATTCCACCGTAAAGCGGTGAAGCTTGATGAGCTGCCGCGCGTCACGCTGTTTAAGAAAAAGCAGTTTGTGCCGCTGATTTTCCTGCTGCGCCTGGGTACGCTGCTGAATAATCAGCGCCAGGCCACCACCCGTCCCGACTCCTTAACCCTGAAGTGTGATGATGGCCACTGGACGCTGGTTTTCCCGGCGGGCTACTTCAGTCAGAACAACCTGGTCCAGCTCGATCTTGAACGCGAGCAGGTTTACTGGAATGACGTCACGGGATGGAAACTGATCCTCGAAGAAGAAGCCTGATTACCCGGGCGCCTGGCGCCCTTTTAACTGAACTGAAGACGATGACACAACCAACCGCACCGATTTCAGGCGATAACTATTTCGCCGAAACCTATGGCCTGACGCCGCCCCACTCCGAAGTGGTGGCGGCGCTGCCTCAGCTGACCGTCGGCAAGGCACTTGATCTGGGCTGTGGCGTGGGCCGCAATACGCTGTTTCTGAACCAGCACGGTTTTGACGTTACGGCGTGGGATCATAACCCGCAGAGCCTGGCGCGCCTGCAGTCGATTATTGAGCAGGAGGCGCTCAGTGGCATTCATACTGAGCAGCGTGACCTGAATAATACCCGCTTCAATGGCGGCTTCGACTTTGTGCTGTCGACCGTGGTGATGATGTTTCTGCAGCCGCAGACCATCCCTCAGCTGATTGCCGATATGCAGGCCTGCACCGTCAGAAATGGGTATAACCTGATTGTTGCGGCGATGAACACGCCGGATATGCCCTGCCCGTCCGATTTCGCCTTTGCGTTTAAGTCGGGCGAACTCAGTCACTACTACCGCAACTGGCACATCGTAAAGTACAACGAGCATCCCGGCCAGCTGCATCGCACTGACGAAAATGGCAACCGCATTACCTGCCGTTTCGCTACGCTGCTGGCGCAGAAGGCGAGCTACTGATCTTTATTTGCTGTTTTTTTCTACAGCGATTGATTTCATCAGGCGACTGTGACTAAATATTGCAGTCGCCCTGCATGGGTCATCACAGGAACCACCCCGCGTGAACAGCGCTATTTCTCCCCGAAGACGTCAGAAAACCGGCACCATGACCCGTATTGTGTTGCTGATCAGTTTTATCATTCTTTTTAGCCGCCTGATTTTTATCCTGCCTGCTGCCTTTGAGCACCATCAGCAACAGAAAACGATCCCCGAGCCGGTTGTCATCACAACAGGTGATACGCGCTAACGAATCGTGATTTTTTCGCCTGAAATCTGAACATAATCCGGACAACCGGACGCATTTCTGCACCCCTTTTTCAGGCGAAACGCTACACTTCGTGCTGGTGCTTTCAGACTAAAGGGATAAATTGTGTCTGCCTCTCACTCTCAACGTTTAAGTGAAATACGTCATCGCATTCTGACGCTGCTGCTCAACGAGCACGATCTGGTTGATGCGCTGCTGGAGAAATCCGGCGATTTCAGCCCTGAGCAGCAACGTGAAAATGCGGCCCGGCGCGATGCGCTGGAACAGGACATTCTGCAACTGCACGCCGCTGACCTCGCAGATATTCTCGAAGCCTTGCCCGAGGAGGAACGTCAGGCGCTGTGGCGACTGGTGCCGAATGAACGGCGCGGCCATGTGCTGGTAGAAGCCTCTGAAACGGTCTGGGCCAGCCTCACCGAAGAGATGAGCGACCGCGATATCCTGCGTGCCATCCAGCCGCTGGACATCGACGATCAGGTCTGGCTGGCGCGTTATCTGCCTCGCGACCTGACCGGACGCCTGCTGGCGACCGTCGAGCCTGCGCTGCGTGCCCGTATGCTGAGCATGGTGCAGCTTGACCGTGACCGCGTGGGCCGGGTGATGGATTTCAATATTCTGACGGTGCGCGAAGATGTCACGCTGGCGACCGTGCAGCGTTTTCTGCGCAAGCGCAAAAGCATGCCTGGCGGTACCGATAAACTCTTTATTACCAATAAACAGAATCAGCTGCTGGGCGAGCTGATGCTGACCGATATCCTGCTCAACAAGCCTGCCACGCAGGTCAGCGACGTGATGAATCCGCGGCCGACCACCTTTCAGCTCAATGACAAAGCCGAAGATGCGGCCAGCGCCTTTGAACGTTATAACCTGATCTCTGCCGCCGTCACTGATGCAAAGGGCAAACTGATTGGCCGTGTCACCATCGAAGACATCATCGACCTGGTGAATGCCGAAAACGAAAGCAACATCCGTAAAATGGGCGGTATCAGTCAGGAAGAGGATGTCTTCGCGCCGGTCCGCAAATCGGTGCGTAAACGCTGGGCCTGGCTGGCTATCAACCTCTGTACCGCCTTTGTCGCCTCCCGGGTCATCGGCCTGTTTGAAGGCACCATTTCCCAGATCGTGGCTCTGGCAACGCTGATGCCGATCGTCGCCGGTATCGGCGGTAATACCGGCAACCAGACCATCACCATGATTGTGCGGGCGCTGGCCTTACATCAGGTTGAACCGGGTAACTTCTCGTTTCTGATCGTCCGTGAACTCGGCGTCGCGCTGATTAACGGCCTGTTCTGGGGCGGCATCATGGGCGCCATTACCTGGCTGATGTATGACAATATGGCGCTCGGCGGCGTGATGATGCTGGCGATGGCGCTGAATCTCCTGCTGGCCGCACTGATGGGCGTCCTGGTGCCGCTGGTCATGACCAAAATGAAGCGCGATCCGGCGGTGGGTTCCAGCGTCCTGATCACCGCGCTGACTGATACCGGCGGCTTCTTTATCTTCCTGGGTCTGGCAACACTTTTCCTGCTGCCGCACTGATCAGGCCTGTACGCCATAGCGTTGCAGCGACCCGCTGAGATTGCGCTGCCGGGTGACCCGGGCCAGCTCGCGGGTTGCGGCAGGCAGCGCATAGTCACCGCGCTGGCTCAACCACTCCAGCACATCTGACAGGTGCCAGATGGCGGTTTTGCCGTCATGCACTGGCAGCGGAAAGGGCGGACGATGGCTGAGCATCAGCTTGCGCATATTTTGCCGGGTCATGCCGACCATCTCTGCTACATCGGTTAAGCCGACGAAATCGGGTGCGGCCTCCACCAGCGTCGCGCCCGGGATGGCACGCTGCACATCCTCTTCCGCCTGAATCAGCGCCGCCGCTGCGGAGTCCGCTTCCCGGGTAAACTCCAGGGCGATCCGGCCTGGCATCCCCAGGCCGATCAGCGCATCATCACAGCCTGCCGCGGCCAGCGTTTCCAGCATCGCGTCTGCCGGCTCATGCCCGTCCGGCAGGCTGAACCGCAGTGTAAAACAATATTCCATATGCCTCTCCTTGTGCTGCATCAGGACTTCAGATAGTGACAGTTATCGACCACCCGCCGCAGTGCGCAGGCATGCTGATGTGCATTTCCGGGTGTGCTCCAGATACAGGTCAGACAAAATTCCCCGCATCGGCACGTCAGCAGATTTTTCGGGCAGTACATCTTTCTCCAGGCGTGATGGCCACTGGTAACCACCAGCCAGCCATGAGATTCGGCGTAACGCAAAGCCGTCTCGATCTCTTTGTTGGGATGCCGTTTCCTTGCCATATTTTTTCCCTAGCATGACGCTGAACTGAATAGTTGTCAACTGACAACTCAGTGAAAATATCTTCGTGCGGCTCAGCATGCGCAGACTTTTTCTCACAGTAAAACAGCCAGGGTATAAACTGGAAAACGGTACGCAAAAAATCATCAGTGCCACTTTTTACATGGCGTCATCAACAGCAAACAGCGGAGGCAGGATGTTTAAAGCAGAGGATTTTGTTCAGTCGAAAACCGGCGGCCCTAAAATGCAGGTGCTTCGGGTAGAAGGCGACACCCTGTGGTGTGCACGGGTGGATGATGCGACAAAGAAGGAGATTGAAGTCAAAGCAGACAGCGTCAACCTCTATCACGAAGAGGGTGACTTTGGCGTCTGCTGAAGTGAAATGGCCCCTGTCGGGGCCTGACCATCAGGGCTTATCCTGCTGAAGATTGTCATTGCCCAGCCCGCCAATGAACGGCAGCCGCAGCCGGAACGGCATGAAATCAAGCCCCATATTCAGCCCCAGCAGATTCACTTCAAACCCCTCTTCCGCGCCCAGCGTCACGCCCGCCACACCCAGAATCGACACCTGCACGCCGCGCCCGGAGGGTGGCAGCCCGACCGGACGCCACAGTGGCCGGTAATCTTTACCCAGCGCGTTGGCGGGCAGATCAAGCTTCAGAGCTGGCACTTCCCGGCCGATATGCGCCAGGAAGGTGTTGCTGTTCGGCCCTGGCCAGGCGTGGTAAGTGTTCGGCCACGGATAAGATTGAATCGCGGCCTCAATCTGCGGGATCATCGCCTGCGCTTCCGGCCCACGGTGATCCACCAGCAGCCTGGGTTTTGCGCCATACCAGTAGCCATCCGGCAGGTTAGTGTTGCGGCGAACTTTATCGCCGCTGCCCCAGCTGATCACTTCATAGCGCGTGTAGCGCGTTTCACCGGCACGTTTGAAGATGATCCAGGGATGCACCGCTACCCGCCCTTTCCAGCCATAGGTCGGCGCGGCGTAGACCTGAACGATAGCCAGGCTGTATAGCGCGCGCGGGTCGGGCGCAATGCCGGCCGAATCGCGGCGGGCCGTTGCCCAGCCGCCCGACTCTGCGGTTTCGCCGTGACGCGTCGCCTGCGCGATGCTGGCACCCAGCGACAGCAGCAGTACGGCAACAAAAAACAGGCTGAACACTTTCAGTGAGAGCATGACAACATTCCTGATGGCGTAAGGATCACGAAGCGCCCGATCAGCAGGCATTTCAGTAAGCGGCTTGAGGATACGGATTATCAAAGCGGCGGATAAAAGCGGGACACAACAAGTGGCAGGTGCAGGCTTTTACTGCAGGGAGAATAGCGTATTTCCTGGCAAAGTGAACAGAAAACCGTCAGTGGCCGGTGTGGATGTGCTGAAAGGTTAAAACGGGCGTGGCGGGAGATTAAGCCGGTAAAAAAGCCCGCGGGTCTGCGGGCTTCAAAAGGGTCAGGCGTTAATCCGCCGGTGAGGGATTATTCCCACTCAATCGTTGCCGGTGGCTTACCGCTGATGTCATACACCACGCGGGAGATACCGTCGACTTCGTTGATGATGCGGTTAGAGACACGGCCCAGGAACTCATACGGCAGGTGCGCCCAGTGAGCAGTCATAAAGTCGATGGTTTCCACCGCACGCAGCGAGACAACCCAGTCATATTTGCGACCATCGCCCATCACACCAACCGAACGGACCGGCAGGAAGACGGTGAATGCCTGGCTGACTTTGTTGTAGAGATCCGCTTTGTGCAGCTCTTCGATGAAGATGGCATCGGCACGACGCAGCAGGTCGCAATACTCTTTCTTCACTTCGCCCAGCACACGCACGCCCAGACCCGGACCCGGGAAGGGATGACGGAACAGCATGTCATACGGCAGGCCCAGCTCCAGACCAATCTTGCGCACTTCATCTTTGAACAGCTCTTTCAGCGGCTCAACCAGGCCCATCTTCATCTCTTTCGGCAGGCCACCGACGTTGTGGTGCGATTTAATGACGTGCGCTTTACCGGTGGCCGACGCCGCCGACTCAATCACGTCAGGGTAGATGGTGCCCTGCGCCAGCCACTTCACGTCCTGCAGCTTCAGCGCCTCTTCGTCGAACACTTCCACAAAGACGCGACCGATGGTTTTACGCTTCGCTTCCGGATCGTCGATGCCAGCCAGCGCGTCCAGGAAGCGCATTTCGGCCGGGACATGGATGATGTTCAGACCAAAGTGGTCGCCGAACATATCCATCACCTGCTGTGCTTCATTCAGGCGCAGCAGGCCGTTGTCCACAAATACGCAGGTCAGACGGTCGCCGATCGCACGATGCAGCAGCATCGCGGTTACGGAGGAGTCCACACCGCCGGACAGACCGAGGATCACTTTGTCGTTGCCCACCTGCTCACGCAGGCGCTCAACCGCATCTTCGATGATTTTGGCGGGCGTCCACAGGGCTTCACATTCACAGATGTCGATGATGAAGCGCTCCAGCATCCGCAGACCCTGGCGGGTATGGGTGACTTCCGGGTGGAACTGCACGCCGTAGAAGCGCTTCTCTTCGTTGGCCATGATGGCAAACGGACAGGTTTCTGTGCTGGCAACGGTCACGAAGTCTGCCGGGATAGCCGTGACTTTGTCACCGTGGCTCATCCAGACATCCAGCAGCGGTTTACCGGCGGCGCTTATCGCATCTTCGATATCACGAACCAGGGCGCTTGGCGTGGTCACTTCCACCTGCGCATAACCAAACTCACGCTCGGTTGAGCCCGCCACTTTACCGCCCAGCTGCATCGCCATGGTCTGCATACCGTAACAGACGCCCAGCACCGGCACGCCCGCGTTGAAAACATATTCAGGCGCGCGCGGGCTGTTCAGCTCGGTGGTGCTTTCCGGACCACCGGAAAGGATGATGCCGCTTGGGTTGAACTGGCGGATCTGCTCTTCGGTGACATCCCATGCCCAGAGTTCACAATAGACGCCGAGTTCGCGCACGCGGCGTGCGACCAGCTGAGTATATTGTGAGCCGAAATCGAGAATCAGAATGCGGTGCTTATGGATATTTTCCGTCGTCATTGAGGGTTTTCCAGAACGGTGACTTGAACAATAAAAGCGCCCGGCTAAAGCCGGGCGGGAAATCGGGATTATGAACCCATGCGGTAGTTCGGTGACTCTTTGGTGATGGTCACATCATGCACATGGCTCTCATTGATGCCCGCGCCGCTGATGCGGACAAACTCCGCTTTGGTACGCAGGTCGTTAATGGTCGGGCAACCGGTCAGGCCCATGCACGAACGCAGTCCGCCCATCTGCTGATGAACGATCTCTTTCAGACGGCCTTTATAGGCTACGCGGCCTTCGATACCTTCCGGCACCAGTTTGTCGGCAGCGTTATCGGTCTGGAAGTAGCGGTCAGATGAGCCTTTGGACATCGCGCCCAGTGAACCCATACCGCGATACGATTTGAATGCACGGCCCTGATAAAGTTCGATCTCACCCGGAGACTCTTCGGTTCCTGCCAGCATCGAACCGACCATCACACAGGATGCGCCAGCAGCGATCGCTTTCGCGATGTCACCAGAGAAGCGGATACCGCCATCGGCAATCACCGGAATCCCGGTGCCTTCCAGCGCGGCGACGGCATCAGAAACGGCCGTGATTTGCGGTACACCCACGCCGGTCACGATACGGGTCGTACAGATAGAGCCTGGGCCGATACCTACTTTCACCGCGCTCACGCCCGCTTCAACCAGCGCCAGTGCGCCCGCACCGGTCGCCACGTTACCGCCAACGATCTCCAGATCGGGATATTTTGCACGGGTTTCACGGATACGTGACAGCACGCCTTCGGAGTGGCCGTGAGAAGAGTCAATCAGCAGCACGTCAACGCCCGCCGCGACCAGCGCATCGATACGCTCTTCGTTACCGGCACCCGCACCGACAGCCGCACCGACGCGCAGACGACCCTGCGCATCTTTACAGGCATTAGGTTTACGTTCGGCTTTCTGGAAATCTTTAACGGTGATCATGCCCAGCAGGTGGAAGCTGTCATCCACCACCAGCGCTTTCTCGACACGTTTTTCATGCATTTTGTGCAGAACAACGTCGCGCGCCTCGCCTTCTTTCACCGTGACCAGGCGATCTTTCGGGGTCATGACGGCAGAAACAGGCTGAGAAAGATCGGTCACAAAGCGCACGTCACGACCGGTGATGATCCCCACCAGTTCGTTGTCGCCGTTCACCACCGGATAGCCCGCAAAGCCATTACGCTCGGTCAGCGCTTTGACGTCAGACAGCGGCGTGGTCGGCAGAACGGTCTGCGGTTCGGTAACGACGCCGCTCTCGTGCTTCTTCACCTTGCGCACTTCATCTGCCTGGCGTTCGATTGACATGTTTTTATGGATGAAGCCCAGACCGCCTTCCTGTGCCAGCGCAATCGCCAGGCCCGCTTCGGTTACGGTGTCCATGGCGGCGGAGAGCATCGGAATATTTAAACGGATATTTTTGGTCAGCTGCGTGCTGAGGTCGGCCGTGTTTGGCAGGACGGTGGAGTGAGCAGGAACGAGCAGAACGTCGTCAAAAGTGAGTGCTTCTTTAGCGATTCTTAACATGGCAATACTCCACCTCGGGTGATTGAGATTAGATAAAATATTGCCGCGGCATTATACAGGCCGTAATCGATTGCCTCCACTATTTTTTAAGAAAAACTCTTGATCCGCTCTGGCAGGACTGTAGTATCGATGAATTAACCTCCTGATTTGGAATTTGATCTTCGTCACATGTCGCTGCCACCGATCGCCAATATTTTTACCGTCAGCCGCCTTAATACGACAGTGCGTCAGCTGCTGGAGAAAGAGATGGGCCTGGTCTGGATCAGCGCCGAGATCTCCAATTTCACCCAGCCGGCATCCGGTCACTGGTACTTCACGCTGAAAGATGATGGCGCGCAGGTTCGCTGTGCCATGTTCCGCAACAGCAACCGCCGCGTGACTTTCCGGCCTCAGCATGGTCAGCAGGTGCTGGTCCGCGCCAATATCACACTCTATGAGCCGCGCGGCGACTACCAGCTGATTGCCGAAAGTATGCATCCGGCGGGCGAAGGTCTGCTGCAGCAGCAGTTTGAACTGCTGAAGGCAAAGCTGGCAACCGAGGGTCTGTTCGAGCCACAGCACAAGCAACCGCTGCCGGACCCGGCGCGTCAGGTCGGGGTGATCACCTCCTCTACCGGCGCGGCGCTGCATGATGTGTTGCGCGTGCTGCATCGTCGCGATCCCTCCCTGCCCGTTGTAATCTATCCCACCGTGGTTCAGGGCGTTGATGCCCCGGCGGCTATCGTCCGGGCGATCGAAATCGCGAACCTGCGCAATGAATGCGACGTGTTAATTGTCGGTCGCGGCGGCGGATCGCTGGAAGATTTGTGGAGCTTTAACGACGAACGCGTCGCGCGCGCCATCTTTGCCAGCCGCATTCCCATCGTCAGCGCGGTCGGCCATGAAACGGACGTGACCATTGCCGACTTTGTGGCGGATCTGCGTGCGCCCACCCCCTCCGCCGCGGCCGAGCTGGTCAGCCGGAATCAGGTTGAGCTGCTGCGTCAGTTACAGTCGCAGCAGCAGCGGCTGGAGATGGCGATGGATTACTATCTGGCCCGCCAGCAGCGGCTCTACAGTCGTCTGGAGCATCGCCTGCAACAGCAGCATCCTCAGCTGCGCCTGGCCCGCCAGCAGACGGCCCTGTTCCGTCTGCAGCAGCGTCTGGGTGAGGCGATGGAAAATCGTCTGCGCCACGCCACGCGCCAGCAGGATCGTCTGCTCCATCGCCTCAGCGCGCAGCAGCCGCAGCAGCGTCTGTTTGAGGCGCAGAAACAGCTGCAGAGCTGGCACTATCGCCTGCAGCAGAGCATGGAAAAACAGCTGAACAGCCGCAAACAGATCTTTGGTCAGCGGGTCGCTCAGCTGGAAGGCGTCAGTCCGCTGGCCACGCTGGCGCGAGGGTTCAGCGTGACCACCGACACCGCCGGTCAGGTGGTGAAAAACACCGGACAGCTTCAGAGCGGCGACCTGCTGCGCACCCGTCTTGATGATGGCTGGGTGGAAAGCCAGGTCACGCAGTTAGTGCCCGAGAAAAAACGCCGCCGCAAAAACCTCGCCTGATTCCGCCGCCCTGCCCGCTTCTCTGATTAACGCTGGCCTCACGGATGAGGCCCATCCAGCCTGAGGGTCTATACTTTCTGGACCATTCCTGATGCCAAGGAGTCTCACATGGCTTACTGCGTTATTCCTCCCTATATCCTTCGTAAGATCATCGCTCACGGTTCCGGCCATCAGCAGGAGCAGGCGCGCCGCACCCTGACCCACGTTCAGCACCTGATGGCCGAACACTGGCAGAAGCCGGCAGTGGCAAAAACGGCCGCAGGCGGTCATGTGGATCGTGAAATTTATGATGCCCAGCGCCAGCAGACCCTGCCGGGTAAGCTGATCCGCCAGGAGGGCCAGCCGGGCAATGACGACGTGGCGGCGGATGAAGCCTGGGACTATCTGGGCGTGACCTACGATTTCTTCTGGCAGGCGTATCAGCGTAACTCGCTGGATGGTCAGGGCCTTAAGCTGCCGGGTACCATCCACTACGGTGATAAGTATCAGAACGCCTTCTGGAACGGTCAGCAGATGGTCTTTGGCGATGGTGACGGCGAGATCTTCAATCGCTTCACGATTGCGATCGACGTGGTGGCACATGAGCTGGCCCACGGCGTCACGGAAAATGAAGCCGGGCTGATCTATTTCGAGCAGGCGGGCGCGCTGAACGAATCGCTGTCCGATGTCTTTGGCTCGCTGGTGAAGCAGTTCAGTAAAAAACAGCGTGCCGATGAGGCGGACTGGATTATCGGCGAAGGTCTGCTGGCAAAAGGGATTAACGGGCGTGGCCTGCGATCCATGTCTGATCCGGGCACCGCCTATGATGACCCGATGCTGGGCAAAGACCCACAGCCTGCGCATATGGATCACTATGTGAAAACGCGCGAGGATAATGGCGGCGTGCATATCAACTCCGGCATTCCTAACCGCGCGTTCTATCTGGCGGCCACGGCGCTGGGCGGCTATGCATGGGAACAGGCGGGTTACGCCTGGTATGACACCCTGTGTGACGATGAACTCCCGCAGGATGCGGACTTCAAAACCTTTGCCCGCTTCACGGTTCAGCACGGCGAAAAACGGTTTAATCAGTCGGTCAGCGGGGCGATTGAACAGGCGTGGAAGGAGGTTGGCGTGCTATGAGTGACCTGCCCGAACTTACCGATGATGCTACCGTCGTCGTCGCACGGGAAGGCGGCATGGCTTTTATTCCGGGGCTGCGCGCCGAGCGGCGCTTTATGCTGGGCGAACTGCCTCCGCCTGAGAAGCAGCGGGTCTGTCACGCGCTGGAGCAGGCCATGCCACTGGGTGAACCCGAGGAGAAGGCCGCACAGGTGGGCAGCGGCGACCAGCGCTATTTCCGCATTCAGATTCAGTATGCGACCCGTCGTGAGTCCGGCACCATCGTGCTGCTGATTCCGGAACAGGTGGCGCCGCCTGAACTGCAGGCGCTCTGGCGTGACGGGAAATAAAAAAAGGGCCGACAGTGTCGGCCCTTTTGCTTGCTGGTCGTTATCTGCTGTCTGGCAGCGCGTAAGCAATCACATAGTCACCCCGGTCCGGTGACTGGCGTGCGCCACCCGCTGAGATCACAATGTACTGCTTGCCATCTTTTGGTGAGACGTAGCTCATCGGGCCACCCTGACTGCCGACCGGCAGACGTGCTTTCCACACCTCTTTACCGGTTGAGGCATCAAAGGCGCGCAGATAGTAATCCTGCGTACCGGCGATGAACACCAGGCCACCCTGAGTTGCCAGCGTACCGCCCAGCGTTGGCATACCGATTGGCATTTTCATGCGCATCTTGATGCCAAACGGGCCGGTATCCTGCACCGTGCCGACCGGAACCTGCCAGACGATTTTCTGGGTTTTCATATCGATCGCTGACAGCGTACCGAATGGCGGTTTCTGACAGGGGATGCCCAGCGGTGACATAAAGCGGTTTTTGTTCACCGCATAAGGCGTGCCTTTCAGCGGAACCGCGCCCATACCGGTGTTGATCGCTTCACCGCCGTTGCTGCCGCGCGCCGTGTTGCGGGTATCCGCCGGGATCATCTGCACCCACAGGCCCAGACGCATGTCATTGACGAACAGCAGATGGTTGTTCGGATCCATCGACATGCTGCCCCAGTTCATTCCCCCCAGCGAACCCGGGAAGCTCAGAGACTTGTCGGTATCCGGTACGGTGAACAGGCCGTTGTAGCGCATTGATTTGAAACCAATGCGGCACGCCAGCTGATCAAACGGCGTTGCGCCCCACATGTCAGACTCTTTCAGCGTCTGGTTGCCAATCTGCGGCATGCCGGTGGAGTGTGGCTGAGTTTTGGTGTACTGCTCGTTCGGAATATGACCCTGGGGCATCGGCAGCTCTTCGACTTTGGTCAGCGGCTTGCCGGTCATACGGTCAAGCACGAAGATCATGCCGGTTTTGCCGCCAATCACCACCGCTGGCGTGGTGCTGCCATCCTTCTGCGGGAAGTCGATCAGGCTTGGCTGCATCGGCAGGTCGAAGTCCCACAGATCGTTATGAACGGTCTGATAGACCCATTTCTCTTTGCCGGTGGTGGCATCCAGCGCCAGAACCGACGCACCATATTTGTGATCCAGTTCGGTACGGTTTGCGCCCCAGAGGTCAACCGACGAGCTGCCCATCGGAATAAACACGGTGTTCATTTCCGGGTCGTAAGACATCGGTGCCCAGGAGTTCGGCGTACTGCGGGTGTAATCTTTGCCTGGCATCAGGATCGCATTCGGATCCACGTTGCCCGGGTCAAACGCCCAGCGCATCTGGCCGGTGATGACGTCGAAGCCACGCAGGACCCCACCCGGCATGTCTGTCTGCACGTTGTCGGCAACACGACCGCCGACCACCACGGTGGTGCCCGCCAGGGTTGGCGCGGACGTCAGCTGATACTGCGGATCCGGCGCCTGACCCAGGCCCGCTTTGAGATCGACAATGCCGTGATTACCAAAGTTTTCGCAGAACTCACCGTTATCCGCGTTGATGGCAATCAGACGCGCATCGATGGTGTTCATCAGGATACGGCGCTGACAGCTGTCGCCGGCGGGCAGCACAGCGGCAGGCACCGGGGTGGTGTCAGGCTTGTCTGGCTGCTGCAGCGGTTTGGTCGCATCAAAGTAGGCCAGACCACGGCAGCGTGGCCAGACTTCCGCCTGAGCGTTGATTTCGCGTTTCCAGATCTGCTTACCGGTATTAGCTTCAACGGCGATGACGTTGTTGTGCGGCGTGCAGAGGTAAAGCGTGTTGCCGACCTGCAGAGGGGTCTGCTGATCTTCTGCACCGTTACCGGTCGGGCTGATTGGGGTATCGCCGGTGCGGAAGGTCCAGGCCACCTGCAGATCTTTCACGTTGTCGCGGGTGATCTGATCCAGCGCGACGAAGCGGCTGCCCTGAGGGGTGTTACCGTAGTTGTCCCAGTCTTTCTGCTGTTTTGCCTTATCCACCGGGATCAGCGGCAGCTCTTCGCCTGTACCTGCCACGGTCGGGTGCGGCTGGAACATCTGCACCAGGGTCACCACCATGCCGGCTGCCAGCAGCGCAGAGAAGAGATAAGCGGGTTTTGCCAGTGCGTGCTTACCTTCCTGCCTGCGCAGTGAAGGCCAGATCAGGAAGGCCAGCAGCGTCAGTCCGGCAGGCACCATCAGACGGGAGACCAGCGGCCAGAACTCCAGACCCGCGTCGAACAGCGACCAGATGAGGGTGCCGACGAAGACCAGCAGGAACAGAATCGCTGCCGACGATTTGCGGCGGAAGAACTGAATTGCGGAGAGGATCGTGACGATACCCGCAATTAAAAAGTACCAGCTGCCGCCAAGGGCGACCAGTTTGCCGCCGCCGATGGCAAAAAACAGACCGGTGGCAAGCAGCACCAGCCCTAGCAGCACGGATGCAATTCCCAGCCCCTTTCCGGAGCGGGAGGATGTTTCAGCCATAACACTTACTCTCCTGAATAAACAGAGCGACCGGACAGGACGCATCCTGACTCTGCCGCGCGATTAGCGCTGCACAGAGCGTTGCTCAGTTTCAAATCGAATATAAACAGACCCGCGTCCGTGAGTTTCTGTGGGCCGGAAGAGCATGAATTGCGCTGCCTCTCCCACGACGCGGCAGGATTGTACCACCTGGTACATTACAGAGTGAACATATACAACGCATTTGTTACGACGCAATAGCATTTTTGCTACAAAAAGGCCGCAGTAACCCGGTCCTGGCAGAGGAGAAAAAGCAGGCTCAGTGGGCCGGTAAGCGGAAAAGCAGGCGCGCGCGGGCGATCAGGCCATGTCCGTTGCGGCAGAAATAGTCCGTTGCGCCGCAGGCTCTGAGCACCTCAAGGGGCGCCTGGCACGTCGGGCAGCAGGGCTGCGCAGGAAAATGAGCGCCACAGGCAGAACAGATAAATTCACCGTCGCGGAGCAACAGCGGATGCTGACAGGTTTCACAACGCTCACACATTCTGCACTTCCGGTAGCCGGTTTCGGGCAAAAAAAGAGGGCCTGCTGGCCCTCTCCGTTTAACGCTTGTTCTTTTTCATGTGCGCCATAAGACGCTTACGCTTACGCTGCTGAGTCGGTGTCAGCAGGTTACGCTTGCCTTCATAAGGGTTTTCACCCTCTTTGAACTGAATGCGGATAGGTGTTCCCATCACGTTCAGTGATTTACGGAAGTAGTTCATCAGGTAGCGTTTGTAAGAGTCCGGCAGATCCTTAACCTGATTACCGTGGATCACCACGATAGGCGGGTTATAGCCTCCGGCGTGCGCATATTTCAGCTTCACGCGACGGCCGCGCACCAGTGGTGGCTGATGGTCATCTGCCGCCATGTTCATGATACGGGTCAGCAGCGAGGTGTTTACGCGACGGGTCGAACAGTCATAGGCTTCGGTGATCGACTCGAACAGGTTACCCACCCCGCTACCGTGCAGCGCAGAGATAAAGTGGATACGCGCGAAATCGATAAAGCCCAGACGGAAGTCCAGCGTCTCTTTGACTTCGTCACGCACTTCCTGCGACAGGCCATCCCATTTGTTGACCACAATCACCAGCGAACGGCCACTGTTGAGGATAAAGCCCAGCAGCGAGAGGTCCTGATCGGAAATACCGGCGTGGGCATCGATAACCAGCATAACCACGTTGGCATCTTCGATCGCCTGCAGCGTCTTAATGACCGAGAATTTCTCAACGGTGTCTGAGATTTTGGCACGCTTACGCACGCCTGCGGTGTCGATCAGAACGTATTCACGTTCGTCGCGCTCCATCGGAATATAGATACTGTCGCGGGTGGTGCCCGGCATGTCATAGACCACAACGCGGTCTTCACCGAGGATACGGTTAGTAAGCGTTGACTTACCTACATTCGGACGGCCAACAATCGCCAGTTTGATCGGCAGGCCCGTCGGGTCGAAGTTCTCTTCTTCCTCTGCAGCCTGCTGTCCCGCCGACTCTTCAGCGTCCAGCGCCGCCCAGTAGGCCTGGTTCTCTTCTTCTTCGGTCAGTTCGACCTGCTCAACCTTCTCCATCCACGGCAGCAGCGCCGTTTCGATCAGGCTGGTGACGCCACGACCGTGGGAGGCGGCAATCGCATGGATTTCGCCCAGGCCCAGGGAGTAGAAGTCGATTACTGCCTGATCCGGATCCAGTCCGTCCGTTTTGTTCGCCACCAGGAAGGTCGCTTTCTGACGGGAACGCAGATGTTTCGCGATTTGCTGATCGGCCGCCATCATGCCGGCACGCGCGTCAACCATAAACAGCACGACGTCCGCTTCTTCAATCGCCAGCAGTGACTGCTCAGCCATCCGCGTTTCGACGCCCTCTTCGGTGCCGTCGATACCGCCGGTATCGATAACAATAAATTCGCGCCCTTCCACTTCGGCGCGACCATATTTGCGATCGCGAGTCAGTCCAGGAAAATCCGCTACCAGCGCATCACGAGTGCGGGTTAAGCGGTTAAATAGCGTAGATTTTCCCACATTGGGACGCCCAACCAGCGCGACCACAGGTACCATAACAAAATGCCTCAATAGAAAATGAATCGCCCGAATGGCGTGATTATAACGGCTCTGGCCGTCAAGTTCAGGCTTAAGGCGCAAAGAATACCATGCCTGACTAAAAACGAAACGGCCCCTGATTAAATCAGGAGCCGTCGGAACGGAGGATTTTCCCTGCCGGACGTTTACCCGTTAGCGGGTAATCGCGTAAACCTCACCATCTTTCGACTGGATCAGCAGCTTATCGCTGGCGACCACCGGCTCGGTCTGGAAGCCTGAGCTGTCCAGTTTCTGCTGTGCGACGAAACGACCGTCGGTGGTGTTCAGCCAGTGCAGATAGCCTTCGCTGTCGCCGACCACCAGATAGCCGTTGTAGAGCACTGGTGAGGTCAGGTTGCGATGCAGCAGATCGCTCTGACGCCAGATCGCCACGCCGCCGTCAGCATTCAGTGCGATCACACGGTCGTCCTGATCCACCAGGTAGATGCGGCCCGCATCGACAATCAGATCCTTCACGCCGCCAATTTCGCGTTTCCACAAAATCTGACCGGAACGCAGATCCAGTGCCGTCAGGTTGCCATTGTAAGCCAGCGCGTAAACCACCCCGTTGACGATCACCGGCGTCGTATCGACATCATTAAGACGGTCAATCTCTGTGGCGCCGCTCACCTGAGAAATCCGCTGCTGCCAGATCAGCTGACCCTGGTTCATCACAACCGCACTGACGCGTCCGTTGTCACCCCCCACAATAGCGCCGCCAAATGCGACCGCAGGGGCAGACTCACCGCGCAGAGACAGCGCTGGCATATCCAGGTTGACGCTCCACTTCACGGCACCGCTGCTCTGGTCCAGACCCTGCAGCATACCGTTGCTGGTGTGAATCAGCACCAGGCCATCGCTGACCACCGGACGCGACAGCGCTTCACCGGCGACTTTGGTCTGCCAGGCCAGGCTGCCATCACTGCTGTTCAGGGCATAAACCTGTCCGCGTTCGCTGCCGACATAGACGCGGTCGCCATCTGCCGTCAGGCCGCCAGATAACAGCGCGGAACGATTTTTCGAAAAGAAGCCGGTTTTCTCAGAGAGATCGACCTTCCATTTTTCTTTACCGTCTGCGGCATCCAGTGCTTTGACAATACCAAAGCGGTCAGCAGCGTAAACCGTGCTGTCCTGCCAGGCAGGATGCAGGTTTGAGTAGAAATCACCGACGCCATCGCCTACCGAGGTGCTCCAGACTTTCTGTGGCGTGAACTGATTTTCCACCTGAGGCAACGGGGCCATTTTCACTACATCTTCTTCGCCGCTAAACAGCGAACAACCGCTGAGCAAAGTGACTGAAATCAGTCCCGGCAGCAGGTATTTACGTAATTCCATGCGCTCTCTCTTGACTGGCTTAGCTTAAGTTATTCATCTTCATCTGCATCATTTGCTTCAGTGCCGGAGAGGCGTCAGACTCCACCCCTTTACTCCAGGCATCGCGCGCGCCCTGCCTGTCGCCTTTAGTCAGCAGCGCTTCGCCGCGGATGTCGGCCACAATGGCTGTCCAGCCATCACCCTTCACACCGTCAAGGGTCTTAAGCGCCGCGTCCGCCTGATTCTGTTGCAGTTGAATGCGTGCCAGGCGCAGGTTAATCACCGCCTGCAGATTGGCATCTTTGGTATCTTTCAGTCCGTTTTGCAGCAGCGTTGCGGCCTTATCAAGCTGACCGGCGTCGACATACTGCTTTGCCAGATCCATCGCGGCCAGCGCACCGTAAGTGTTGCTGTTTTCGCTGGCAAAACGGTTAACGGCTTCCAGCGTCTCAGGTTTGTCCGCCTGCATGGCGGTGGTGAGCTGCTGATACTCTGCGGAGACTGTCTTCGCCGTATCGTCCTGATGACTGCTCCAGTAACGCCAGCCCCCCAGCGCAGCAATGCCGATTACCACGCCAATGGCTAACGCTTTCCCATTGTTGGCAAAAAAGTTGCGCAGCGCTTCAGTCTGCTCGTTTTCATTGCTATACACTTCCACGCAATCCTTCTCCTTTCTATGGTTGGTGCTGCGTCACGCTTACTGTAACAGCGAACGTAATACAGCAGCAGCCTCTGCCTGATCCCGCGTTTGCTGCTCGCCACGGCGCAGATCTTTAATCACGACCTGACCCGCTTTGACTTCATCCTCGCCTAACACCAGCGCGACGCGCGCGCCCCACTTGTCAGCACGGGCAAACTGTTTTTTGAAGTTGCCGCCGCCGAAGTTTGTCATCAGCCGCAGTTCCGGCGCTTCGTCGCGCAGTTTCTCAGCCAGCTGCATCGCAGCAGACTGCACGCCCTGACCGGAAGCGATTACATAGACATCCACATTGCTCGTCGGTTCAAATTCCGGGTTAACGGCCTGAACCAGCAGCACCAGCCGCTCCATTCCCATCGCGAAACCTACGGCTGGCGTGGCGCGACCGCCGAGCTGCTCGACCAGGCCATCGTAGCGGCCGCCGCCGCAGACCGTGCCCTGAGAACCCAGGCTATCGGTGACCCACTCGATCACGGTGCGATTATAATAGTCCAGCCCGCGCACCAGACGCTGATTGACGGTATAGCCGATGCCGGCATCGTCCAGCAGGGCACACAGGCCGCTGAAGTGTTCGCGGGATTCGTCATCCAGATAGTCGCCAAGCTGCGGCGCATCGTTCAGCAGTTGCTGAATCTCAGGATTTTTGCTGTCGAGCACGCGCATCGGATTGCTGTACATGCGGCGTTTGCAATCCTCATCCAGCGACGCTTTATGCTGTTCCAGAAACGCGACCAGCGCGTCACGATAGTGCGCGCGCGCTTCCAGCGAACCGATAGAGTTCAGTTCCAGACGGACATGATCGGCGATCCCAAGCGCTTTCCACCAGCGGGCGTTCAACATGATCAGTTCCGCATCGATATCCGGTCCCTGCAGACCAAAGACTTCCACGCCGATCTGGTAGAACTGGCGATAGCGGCCTTTCTGCGGACGCTCATAGCGGAACATCGGCCCCATATACCAGAGACGCTGCTCCTGGTTATAGAGTAAGCCGTGTTCAATACCGGCGCGCACACAGCCTGCGGTCCCTTCCGGGCGCAGCGTCAGGCTTTCGCCGTTGCGGTCCTCGAAGGTGTACATCTCTTTTTCAACCACATCGGTGACTTCACCGATGGCGCGTTTAAACAGTGGTGTTTGCTCCACCAGCGGTAAGCGAATTTCGCTGTAACCGTAGCTCGCCAGCGTCTGCTTGAGCACGCCTTCAATCCGTTGCCAGAGGGCCGTATCCGCAGGCAGGTAGTCGTTCATCCCGCGAATCGCCTGAATATTCTTCGCCACGTTAAAATCTCTTAATGCAAAAAAACCTGTCCGGCATCATACCTTATGAGGATGAAACCGCACAGGTTCAGTCAAAAAAGTCACGTACGCAGGCCGCGCACGCCATTATTTTTCCAGATGCTGCACGTCGATACGGCGGCTGGCATCCAGCATCGACGCTTTGGCACGGATACGCGCTTCCAGCTGGTCGATCATATTGTCGTTGTCGAGGCGATCGCGCTGACGCACGCCATCCTCGTAGAAGCCGCTCTTCTTACTGCCGCCGGTCACGCCCAGCGTCGAGAGGGTCGCTTCGCCCGGTCCGTTGACCACACAGCCGATGATAGAGACATCCATCGGGGTGATCAGATCTTCCAGACGCTGCTCCAGCGCGTTGACCGTGCCGATCACGTCGAACTCCTGACGTGAGCAGGTCGGACAGGCGATGAAGTTAATGCCGCGGGAACGGATGCGCAGTGACTTGAGAATATCGAAGCCGACTTTGACCTCTTCGACCGGATCGGCCGCCAGCGAGATACGCAGCGTATCGCCGATGCCTTCGGAAAGCAGCAGGCCGAGTCCGATCGCGGATTTCACCGCACCGGCACGCGCGCCGCCCGCTTCGGTAATGCCGAGATGCAGCGGCTGTTCGATCTGCTTCGCCAGCAGACGATAGGATTCGACGGCCAGGAAGACGTCAGACGCTTTTACGCTGACTTTAAACTGGTCGAAGTTAAGGCGGTCAAGATGGTCGACGTGGCGCATGGCGGATTCCAGCAGCGCCTGCGGGGTCGGTTCGCCATACTTTTCCTGCAGATCTTTTTCCAGCGAACCGGCGTTAACGCCAATCCGGATAGGAATATTTTTGTCGCGTGCGCAGTCGACGACCATGCGGATGCGCTCATTGTTCCCGATATTACCGGGATTGATGCGCAGACAGTCGACGCCATACTCAGCCACTTTCAGGGCGATGCGGTAGTCAAAATGAATATCTGCCACCAGCGGCACGTTTACCTGCTGCTTGATCAGCCTGAATGCTTCTGCGGCATCCATGGTAGGCACCGAGACACGCACGATGTCGACACCGACGCGCTCAAGGGCTTTGATCTGATTTACCGTCGCTTCCACGTCCGTGGTGCGGGTGTTGGTCATCGACTGAACAGCGATTGGGGCGCCGTCACCGACCGGCACCTTGCCGACGTAAATACGTTTAGATTTACGACGGATAATGGGTGCTTCGTTATGCATATATTTCTTCTCCACAATTGCCCGGTACAGAATACGCTGTTATTGCGCACCCAATGTCAGGCGAGCAACCTGGTTATTACGGATAAAACGACTTAAATCAACGGGCTGATTCTGATATTGCACCTGAACCGCCGATGGCGCGCCAATTTTCAGACGATACGGAGGTGTTCCTGCCAGGCTGAGTTTACCACCACTGCGCTGCGTGCCGCTGAACAGTTTTTTGCCGGTGGCATCGCTGACTTCCAGCCAGCAGTCCGCAGTGAAGGTCATCACGACCGCATTCGGGTCAGCTGCAGGTTCACTGACTGCGGCAGCTCCGACGGGCATCTGAGAGGCGGTGCCGGTGCTGCTGGTCGCAGCAGGCGCTGCCGCCGTATTCTCTGTCGGTGCCTGGCTCGGCGACACCACAGTGTTGCTGGCCGCATCCGGCTGAGTAGTGGCGGTGCTGTTGCTGGCGCTGGCAGCCGGTGCCGCCGTGGCAGGCGTGCTGGCTGCTGCACTGTTGTCGCTGTTGGCGCTGTTGCTTTCGTCAGGCGCCGCCGGGGTCGCGCTGTCACCGCTGGTTTCACCCAGCGGAATAGACTGGCTGTTATCTCCGCTGCCGTTCTGATCGGTCACTGACACCAGATCATCCTGTGACGCCTTGTGGTTCTGCCACCACCAGGCACCGGTCAGCCCCACGACAACAAACAGCACCAGCCAGGTGAAAATCATCAGCCAGCCATCGCGTTTTTTGCGGCGCTTGCCCAGGGAGAAACTTTGCATGGGCGCAATTTTGGCTGCCCGGACCGGCGTCTGTTTCGCCATCATCGGCAGCAGTTCCTCTTCAGGAATGTGCACCAGACGCGCATAGGAGCGGATGTAACCGCGCAAAAACGTCGAGGCGAGATCGACAGGTGATTTATCTTCCTCGATATCACGCACGGTGGTCAGTTTCAGGCACAGGCGTTCAGCAACGTTCTGCTGCGTCAGCCCCATCTGCTCACGAGCCAGACGCAGGCGTTCGCCTGTAGAGTGTAATGCAGAGTTTTCTTGAGTGGCTTCAGTATTCATTAGCTAAATAACGCTGGTACTGTATCGATTGCGGAAAACGTCGCGCTAACTGGTCGCCATAACGTAAAACGTCAGCGGCATTTCCCTGTAGCGCGGCGAAACGTAAGTGTAACGCCAGACTTCGTGCCGTTTCAGGCAGCGAGTGCTGGTAAACGTCGAGCAAAACCGGCACGGTTGTCAGATGGTTATCACTCATCTGCTTTTCAGCTTCAGCCAGCAACGCGTCCGCCTTGCGACGGTCTGCTTCAATGGCCAGCCGTAGCGTCCTGCGGGCTGCGGCATATTCGCCAGCCTGCAGATAACAATATCCTGCCAGCTCAAGCGCGTCATTACGTGCATCAGACTGCTGTGCTGCTCTTGCCCGACTAAACTGTTGATGCGCTTCATCATACTGCCTTAAAGCGCAGAGAAACGCACCGTAATTGTTAGCGACGAAACCATTATCCGGCGCCTGCTGCTGTGCCAGTATAAAGCGAGCCTGCGCCGCTGTCTGATTCCCCTGCGCCTGTGCCAGTCGTGCCAGCGCAAGCGAGACCCGGTAATCCCCGGGAGCGGCGGCCTGCGCACGCAGGAAGTTTCGCTCTGCGGCGGCGTAGTCGCCCCCGGCCAGATAGTGCATGCCGAGTTGCAGACGCACCTCTGCGGCGCCGGGTTGATGAGGCTGACTGACACACCCGCTTACAACTAACAGCGCCAGCAGTAATCCGTTACGCATAATCGTTTCCCTCCGATTGACGTTCACAGGCAGCAGCCTGCCACGCGTTATCCCGTCAGGAAACGTCTGCGATTACGCTTCTAGAGCGCCTTCACAGAGATGGCTTCACCCGCCATCTTTTTCCGCATGGTCCGCTTGGTACGGTCGATGACCTCTCCGGCTAACTGACCGCAGGCAGCATCAATGTCGTCGCCTCGGGTTTTGCGCACGATAGTGGTAAAACCGTAGTCCATCAGGACCTTGGAGAAACGATCGATGCGGCTGTTTGAGCTACGGCCATACGGCGCGCCCGGGAAGGGGTTCCAGGGAATCAGGTTGATTTTACACGGTGTTTCTTTCAGTAATGCGGCAAGTTCATGCGCATCATCTGTGCTGTCATTAACATGATCCAGCAACACGTACTCAATCGTTACGCGACCCTGATTGGCGTTGGATTTGCCGATGTAGCGTTTTACCGCCGCCAGGAAGGTTTCGATATTGTACTTTTTGTTGATCGGTACGATATCGTCACGCAGTTTGTCGTTAGGCGCGTGCAGGGAGATCGCCAGCGCGACATCAATCATATCGCCCAGTTTATCCAGGGCAGGCACCACGCCAGAGGTGGAGAGGGTCACACGACGCTTCGACAGACCAAATCCGAAGTCATCCAGCATGATCTCCATCGCCGGAACCACGTTGTTGAGGTTGAGCAGTGGCTCGCCCATGCCCATCATCACAACGTTAGTGATAGGACGCTGGCCGGTGATTTTAGCTGCGCCGACAATCTTCGCCGCGCGCCACACCTGACCAATAATTTCTGACACCCGCAGGTTACGGTTAAAGCCCTGCTGTGCGGTCGAACAGAATTTACACTCCAGTGCACATCCAACCTGGGAAGAGACGCAGAGCGTGGCGCGGTCTCCTTCCGGGATGTAGACCGTTTCCACCAGCTGATCGCCCACGCGAATCGCCCATTTAATGGTGCCGTCGGTGGAGCGCATCTCTTCCGCCACTTCTGGCGCGCGGATCTCCGTCAGTTCCATCAGCCGGTTACGCAGCTTTTTATTAATGTCGGTCATCTGCTCGAAATCGTCGCAGCAGTAGTGATAGATCCACTTCATGACCTGGTCAGCGCGGAACGGCTTTTCGCCCAGCGACTGGAAGAATTCGCGCATCTGCTGACGGTTGAGATCGAGCAGGTTGATTTTCTGGCTTTTCGGGGAAACGACAATGGGGGATGCGGACGCGGACGTCACAATCTGTTCGGACATAATATTCTCTGGCCTCGTTGTTACACGTTATGGCGCTGTTCAGGGATAGGTGAAAAAATTGCGCCTTCATTAAGCGGAGTCAATGAAGGCGCAATATTGTACAACATCTGCGGCCTGATAACAGGCGGGAGTCACCTCCCCCAGGCAGATTTTTGTAAAGCCGCTGTAACGTTTATCGCCAGGCGATTAACGGGTACGTGGGCAGATTTCGTTTTCGCCGAAGAAGTAGGCGATTTCGCGGGCCGCGGATTCAGCAGAATCTGAACCGTGGGTCGCGTTTTCGGTGAAGCTGTCAGCGTAGTCAGCACGCAGTGTGCCAGCCAGTGCGTTTGCCGGGTTAGTGGCACCCATCAGGTCGCGATGACGCTGAACGGCATTTTCACCTTCCAGCACGGAAACAACAACCGGGCCAGAGGTCATGAATTCAACCAGGCCATCGAAGAATGGCTTGCCCTGGTGCTCAGCGTAAAAACCTTCAGCCTGCTCTTTGCTCAGCTGCAGCATTTTTGCGCCAACGATTTTGAAGCCTGCGCTCTCAAAACGGTTGTAGATAGCACCAATCACGTTTTTAGCGACGGCGTTTGGCTTGATGATAGAAAAAGTACGTTCGATTGCCATGATGACCTCTGTCTTGACGTTCTGAAGAAACCGGTGGCATCCGCCCCGGTTAAGAAACGGCGCCGATTATAGGGGCTGAGTCCGGCATTGCCTATCAGAGATCCCTAATTTGGTGAAAATTCTTGATCTGAGTCGAAGCAGAGGCGCCAATATTATGATTTAGCGCAAAAAATCGTCAATCCCGCCGGAAAGTGACCGAGACCACGCCCCCCTCTTCATCCATCACCACCAGCTGATATTCACCGGGTCGATCGTGCGCCAGCGCCAGGTGTGTGGCGGCGTCCTGCGTCACCAGCGGTTCACCATTCAGAAACCACCAGCGCCGTGTGCCCTGCCCGCCCTGTACCGCAACCGGGATAGTCAGCGAACCTCTGCCCGGCAGCGGTCTGACGATCTGTCCCTCCGTCACGCCGGTGACGATCAGCGGTGCGCCACTGCCCTGCTGTAACGGCGGACAGCGCATATCCACCGACGGCAGGCGCTGTGCGCGCCGCTCCTGAGGCGGCAGCCAGGCCTCCAGCGGCAGCGGCCAGACCAGCAGTTCGCGGCGGGTCGCATCGGGGCAATCGGCGGCCACGCGCAGCCCCTGCCGGTTCTGCCAGTAGCTCAGGTGCAATCCGCTGAGGCTCTCCTGCCCGGCAGCCAGCAGCGTGGGCGGCAGTGTTCCGGCGGCGACCCAGCTCTGCCGGCGCTGCCGACAGTTTTCATCCCCGTCGGGCAGCGGCTGACCGCCAGGCCAGCAGATAGTCGCCACCGTTACCGTCGCCGGGCGCGGATCGACCGGAACATCCCGCCGGTTAAGGCGGCTCATCAGCAGGCTGTTGATCTGATTCATCACGGGCACGGCAGAGGCAAAACCGAACTGTCCGGCGACGGGCGTGGCATCCGGTCGCCCGACCCAGACGCCGATCAGATAGCGGGGATTGATGCCCACCGACCAGGCATCGCGATAGCCATAACTGGTGCCGGTTTTCCAGGCCAGAGGCACCACGTCGGGGACGATGCCACTGGCCGCAGGCTGGGCTTCACCAGCCAGAATACGCCGGATGATCCACGCCGATTCCGGCGACAGCAGCGGCCGCTGCTGCAAGGGTTGATCGGGCATCCAGCGCAGCTGAGCGGCGTAGCCGTGGCGGGCAAAGGCGCTGTAGGCCGCCACAAGCTCATCCATGCGCGCGCCGGTGCCGCCCAGAATCAGCGAAAGATTCGGTTCGGCGCCAGATGGAAAACGTAACGGCAGACCGACATTGCGCAGGCGCGCTGTAACATTCTTCGGTCCCAGCGCCTCCAGCAGCTGAACAGCGGGGAGATTCAGGGATCGGACCAGCGCATCACTGGCGCTGACCGGCCCGTGAAAGCCGGTGTCGAAGTTGCCGGGCCGGTAATCGCCGAAGCGGCGCGGCACATCCTGCAGCAGCGATTCGGCATGGATCAGCCCTTCATCCAGCGCCATGCCGTAAACAAAGGGTTTTAACACCGAGCCGGGCGACCGCACGCTGGCGATCATATCGACATGCCCAAACCGGCTGTCGTCGCTGAAGTCAGCCGAACCTGCGTAGCCACGCACGGCCATCGTGGTGTGATCGACTACCAGCATCGCCAGCGAGGTGCGTGGCGGGAGCTGATTTTTAACATTCAGCGCCAGGTTTTCCAGTTCACGCTGCAGGGCGGGATCGAGCGTAGAGACAATCTTGTCGCGGTGACTGACGGACAGCAGTCGCCGGGCCAGCAGCGGCGCCATCTGCGGCATCTGGCGCGGCGGCAGCCAGACCGGCTCCTGACGGATTTCCGCGACCTGCTCAGCAGACCAGATGTGATACTCCGCCAGCCGATCCAGCACTTTGTTGCGGGCGGCCTCCGCCCTGTCGGGCCAGCGGTCGGGGCGCAGGCGGCTGGGCGCCTGGGGCAGGACGGCCAGCAGCGCCGCCTCGCCCGGCGTCAGCTGCGACGGCGCTTTTCCGAGCCAGCTCCAGCTGGCCGCCCCCACACCCTCCAGCGTGCCACCAAAGGGGGCGCGGTTCAGGTAGAGCGTCAGGATGTCACGTTTCGAGAGATGCCACTCCAGCTGCAGCGCCCGCCACGCCTGGATCAGCTTGCCGCGCAGCGTACGGGGTTGCGGATCGATCAGGCGCGCCACCTGCATCGTCAGCGTACTGCCGCCAGAAATGACGCTCTGATGACGCAGATCCTGCCAGGCGGCACGGAGCAGCGCCAGCGGATTGATGCCAGGGTGATACCAGAACCAGCGATCTTCATAGGTGAGCAGCGCCTGCAGATAGGCCGGTGCGACCTCCTCCGGCGTTACCGGATAACGCCAGATCCCGTTGCCGTCGGCAAAACGCCATAATGGCGTACCGTCGCTGGCCACCACTACCCGCGCGGGCTGCACCTGCTTAAGCGGCAGCGGGAACAGACGATCCAGCCCCCAGACCGCCAGCCACAGCATCAGGAAAAAAAGCAGCAGCGCGAGCCACCGCCTGTTGAGGCGACTGCGTTTTATCACAGGTCCCGTCACTTACTGAATGTGCAGCTGCGACGGTGTGCTACCGGTCGCGCGCCACTCCGGCACATACATCGATTCGACCTGGGGTGGCGGCATCAGGAAACGGCCCGGCGTTACCGCCCGCGCCAGATAGACCAGCGTCGCGGGACGATAAGTGTCGATCGCCAGCGCGGCAACAAAGCGGTCGTCGCGGAACTCGATGTGCCTGATGTCCGCCTGCTGCATGTCACCCATGCTCTCTTTGAGCGCATCCGCACTGTCACCGAGGCTGGCGCTGCTGTCTGCCAGGTTCTGGTTTTCCAGCTCCAGTCCGGCAGGCAGCAGATCCACCACCAGCGCATCGCTGATGCTACGCTTCGAAGAAACGGTCAGACGGACCACCAGCAGTTCACCGCTGCGCAGATTGCTGAGATCGGCAGCTTTACCATCCAGAGTGAAATAGTCGCGTTTTATTCCGAGCTGGTTGCTCTCCGGTGGTGGCACGGTCAGCGGATAGCCCGTGACATCCAGACGACCATAGAGCGGCGCACTGCCCGGATTTTGCACCTCAACGCCCTGCAATAACCGCTCAGCCCCCAGCCCTCTGTTCAGTGGCGCATCGCCCTGCAAAGGCTGTGGCGAGCCCGCCAGCAGCGCCTGCCAGCCGCCACCCTGCCCCTGCTGCAGCGTGTGAGCCGCCAGCCAGAGCGCGTTATTTTCCTGGGTTGAGAACCAGCGTTTACCGTTGACCTCTTTCGACAGCGCCAGCAGCAGACTGTTCTGCAGCTGAGGCTGCAGCTTATACTCCGCTAACAGGGCGATCATCATCCCCTCATCGCGCACCGTGCTGCCGTAATCGCCATACCAGGTTTTTTCTGGTCGCGTCAGCGTGGCCCCCTGCATGATCGCCTGCTGCGCGCGCTGCCCGTCACCCATCAGCTTCAGCGCCACACCCAGCTGCATCAGCGCCAGACCGGAGCGGGCATGCTCACGCTGCTCATAGATCGCGCGCAGCGCCCCCAGCGGCGCGCGCTGCTGACGCGCCAGCACCAGTCCGGCGTAAGCCTGAACGCTGAACCGCAGGGCGGCGTGACTGTCACTGTCGCCACCGCTAATCTGCGTGGGATCCTGCAGATAGCGCAGCAGACGGGTGTTCGCGCGATCCACCACATTATCCGGCAGCGCATAGCCCGCCTCGCTGGCACGCAGCAGGAAGTCCGTTACGTAAGGCGTCAGCCAGAACTCCTCTTCACTCTGTTTATCCCACAGCCCGAAACTGCCGTTGGCCCGCTGCATCCCGGCCAGGCGGGCTATGCCAGTATCGATCGCGGCCCGGCGCGCCTCATCGCTGCTGGTTTTTATTCCCATCGCGCTCAGTTCGGCGTGGCGGGTATAGAGAGACGGCCAGAGGCCACTGGTGGTCTGCTCCAGGCAGCCGTACGGATAGGCATAAAGCGCGCTGATATAGCGGGCAATATTGAGCGGCGGACGATTGCTCAGCGTCAGCTGTCCGCTCAGGGTCTGAGGATCCAGCCCGGTAAAGGCGGCGGCCGCGACCTGCCAGGGCCGATCAGGATTAATGACCGCATCAAAGCTCAGCGTGCTGGCCGGATAAGGCGGCCTGACACCGATTTTCCACTGCTGTTTCATGGGCCGCAGCGTCTCGCCGGGCAGATTCAGCCCGGAGATGGCCACCGTCACCGCACCATCACCAAAGCCGGTTTTCGCCGTGACCGGAATCTGCAGGGTCGTGCGCGCACCTTTGGCCAGCGTCACGCGCTGGCTGGCCGCACCGGCCAGATCCACCAGCCCGGTGCTGCTCAGATCCACGCTCAGGGTCTGCGGCAGATCCGTCAGGTTGGTGATATCCAGCGCCAGGGACGCCGAGTCGCCGCTGGCGAGGAAGCGCGGGGTCGCCAGCTCACTGATGAGCGGTGCCGCCACGGTCAGCCTGCGCTCTGCCGCCCCGAAGCTGTCCTCGCTCCAGGCCTGGGTCATCAGCCGCAGCTCTCCGTTAAAAGCCGGAACCGGCAGCGTTATCACGCCGTTGCCCGCTTTATCCAGTGTTACCGCCTGAAGCTGCTGCGCCACAATATTGACGTGCGTAACCGGTTTTTTACCGCCGCGCGTCATCGAATCGTCATCCCCGTCGCCGCCAAACCGCAGCGCCGCCAGCCGGCCCCCGCCGTCGATCAGCTGCCCGAAGACATCATACTGATCGGCGTTATAGCGTTTGCGGCCAAAGAAAGCCTGCCATGGATCGGGCGTTCTGAAATCCGTTACGCTCAGCACACCGCTGTCCACCGCAGAGAGCAGTACATTGACTTTTTCAGGCAGCAGGCCGCCGTCACGACTGGCATGAACCCTGACCGTCAGCGTCTGTTCAGGCCGGATTTTGTCGGGCGCATCCAGCGTCAGAGTGAGACGCCGCGCCTCTGTTGCCATCGGCAGATGCAGCAGCCCCACCGCACGTTTCGGCGTGGCACCGCTGGCCTTATCGCCGTCGCGCACCACGATGGCGCTGAAGTAAAGATCGTGTCGCCGCCAGCTCTCCGCTACCGGCACATCGACCTGGATGCCACCCTGCGGCACCGTCAGCGGTTGCCACCAGAGCGTGCCGCTGGCCGACTCCACCATCAGATAGCCCTTCCCGGCGGCCGGTGATTCAACCTGCAGGTGCACCGTGTCACCAGGCTGATAGGCCGCTTTATCCAGCTTCAGCCTGACCTGATCGGGCCGCAATGCGCCCGTGCCGTTGGTGTTGTCCTGCCAGTCATATCCCGCCTGGAACCGCACGCTGCTGACGATCTTTTCGCCCGCCTGGACTTCCAGCCGGTAGTGGCCCCACTCGACCGGGAAACTGACCCGGGTGCTGCCGTCTGCAGGCACCGCGATAATCCGCTCATCTTCCTGCAGATCTTTATTGCTGTACTGCGACTGCCAGCCTTCGCTGTCTGAGAAGCTCCAGTAGTCATCGCGGCGCTCCTGAATCAGTCGCACCGTCAGCTTATCTGCCGCCAGTTTTTTGCCCTGACTGCTGGCATAGACGATGTCAAATTCGGCCAGTCCGCCTTCCGGTACGGTAGGCTCATCGTGGTAGCGGTCAGTGCGGTAGTCATAGACCGCCTTGTTGCCGAACAGCGGCCGGATGCCGGGCAGCGCCCCGGCGGGCCAGATCGCCTGCGTAATCCGGCGCGTTACCGGGCGGCCACCGGTTTCCAGCAGGCTGGCCTGCAGGATCAGGCTGAGCGGCGAGTGCAGCTGATCCCACTGATTTTCGACCGCGAGCGTCGCTTTACCGCTGGCGTCGAGTTTCAGCTCCACCTCATCCAGCGTGCGCTTCAGCCCGTCCTCGGTAATGTCGCCAAACTGATAACCCGGCAGGGCCGCCACCGCTTCGCGCGCGGGCCGGAGATAGAGTTGCCCCTGCAGCGTGTTACCCGCCGCAGGCGCGCCGTAGAGGTAGCGCCCCTCGATACCAAACTCAATGCTGGCATCCGCGGGCTGTGGCTGCGGGTCGCTTTTCAGGGTTAAAGCCATGCGCTCCGGCAAAAAATCCTCGACGTGGAACCGCCACTCGCGCTTAAGGTTATCGCCGGTATTGAGCCGCAGCATCCAGTCGCCGGTCATGGCGGCGTCAGGGATCGGCAGACGCTGCTGATAGAGCCCGGCTTCCGGCTGCCAGACAAATGTCCGCATCACCTGACCATCGGGCTGAACCAGCTCGGCTTTAATCGGCTGGGCGGGCAACGGCTTGCCATCGGCATCGCGAAGCAGCGCATTGACGATGACCGTTTCACCGGGCCGATAGATGTCGCGCGGCCCGAACACAAACAGCTGTTTCTCGTAGCCCTGCGGCCCGGCCACCGGAAACTCCGCCAGGTCCAGCGCCGGACGCGCCAGGTCGATCAGCGAGGTCTGCTCACCCTGCACGGCCAGCAGCAGCTTGCCCTTCTCCTCCGCTCTGAGGCGAAGATGGCCGCTCCCGTCACTGGTGCCGCTCTGCAGCACCTGCCCTTTCTCATCCAGCAACCGGACGCTGACGCCAGACAACGGCTGGCCGTTAGCCAGGCTCTGGGCGAACAGTTCGAGCTGCGCCGGGAAGCGATGCAGCGACAGGCCGATATCACTGAGGGTGAAAAGCGTGGCAGGCTGGCTGTAGCGATAGGTCCCGGCCTGCTTCATCACGGCCAGATAGACGCCTGGCTGCTGCAGCGCGGCGATATCACTCATCGGCAGCTGCAGTTTTTCGCGGGTGTTGCGCGCCGGATTGAGTGCAAAGCGCCCGGAATAGACCAGCTGGCTACTTTTCAGCAGATCTTCAGACTGCCAGGTAGAGAGATTGTTGCCGTAGTTCCACTGCGCGAGAAATTCCGCCAGGCCCGCATTCTTTATCCGGAAGAAATCGACATCGACCTGATCCACGTTGAGCGCCAGCACCGGCAGCCCCTGAGTAATGCGCAGCGGCAGCAGAGAGCCGCGGCTGGCAAAGCCTACCATCGGCTGGATATCACGGGTGACGATTTTCTGGCTGTAACCGGCGGCCAGCGTCTCACCGCTGGCGGCGCGCAGGCCCGCCGCGACCGTGACGGTAAAGTGACGTGAGGGTTCGGGATGGCGGAAGCGCAGCGTCCTGCGATTGCCGGAAAGCTCCCAGCCGCCATCCACCCGGCCCTGTTTGTCGTCGGTCAGCCTGACGCTCTGCGCGAAATCCTGTTTCTCATCGAGCGGCTGACTGAAGGTCAGAACCAGCGCGGCGGCACCGTCGATCTGCAGTTCTGAAAGGTCGATAATCGTCAGCGGTTTGCTGACCTGGGTTGTCGCTGGGGCTTCAGCCGCGTAGAGCGGCAGAACGGGAAACAGGGTGGCTGCCAGCAGCGACCCTCCGAACAACATGCTGAACAGCAGTCGGTTAGTGCGTTTTTTCATGGTAGTTCCTTCACCGGGACGCAGAGAGTGTCAATTGATGACGCAGGGCAATTTCATATCAATGCTCGCATTTAATCAACGCTTCTCTTGAGATGGGGCGCACATTCCCCGACACTGGTACGACAGATTGCTGAGATGAGGTTGTTATGACGACTCCCCTGTTTGTGTCCGCCGACTGGCTGCATGAGCACTACGATGATGAGGGGCTTCAGGTGCTGGATGCCCGGCTGCTGCCACCCGGGATGGAGACGGTGCGCGATGTTCAGGCTGAATATCTGGCGGAGCATCTGCCCGATGCGCCCTACTTCGATATCGAAGCCCTTTCCGATCACACCAGTCCCTATCCGCATATGCTGCCGCGTGCCGAGGCTTTTGCCGTCGCCATGCGCGAACTGGGCATCAGCAGCGATAAGCACCTGATCGTCTATGACGAGGGGAATCTCTTTTCCGCTCCGCGCGCCTGGTGGATGCTGCACACCTTTGGTGTGGCGCAGGTGTCGATCCTGGCGGGCGGATTGCAGGGCTGGAAAGCCGCCGGGTATGCGCTGGCAACCGGCGAGGTGGATCTGCCGGAGGGTGAGTTTGAGGCGCACGCAGATGACAGCCGGGTGAAACGCCTGACGGATGTGCTGCTGATCAGCCATGAGGGCGGCGCACAGATCGTGGATGCGCGTGCCGCTAATCGCTTTAACGCAGAGGTGGACGAGCCGCGTCCCGGCCTGCATCGCGGGCATATTCCCAACAGCCTGAACGTGCCGTGGAATATGCTGGTCGAGCAGGGAAAACTGAAACCGGATGCGGAACTGCGCCAACTGTTTGCCGACGCGGGCGTGGATATCAGCCGCCCGGTGGTCGCCAGCTGCGGCTCAGGCGTCACGGCGGTCGTCCTGATTCTGGCACTGACCGCGCTGGGCGTTCGGGATGCCACGCTGTATGACGGCTCCTGGGGTGAATGGGGCAGTCGCGACGACTTACCGATCGCGAAATAAAAAGAGGCGGCCCGTGAGCCGCCTCTTTTTTTGCCTGTCAGATAATCCGTTCGCTGCCCTTAAAGTCACGCAGGAAACTGCCCCAGCGACGTTCATAAAAGGGCGTGATGTGGGCGGTGAAGAAGTGGCTGATGCCGCGTTCCTCTGCCCTCACCTCACAGATATCGATCGGCGCGTCGTCCGGCAGCGTGTCGGTTGCCACGCTGCCCGCGGCCTGAATAATCGCCTCAATGTTGCTGTCCGCTTCGATCCCAATCAACAGATTCGGCGCCTCATCGGCCTGCTCACGAAGGGTGGCGATAAACGCGCGACGCACCTGCTTATGCTTGCTGAACAGCTGCGTCAGCGAGTCGATCATCTGCGCAGGCGGTTCGGCCACTTCAGAAAGCAGCAGCGAGGTGCCGCCCTCCAGCACGGTTTGCTGAGTCAGCGCACTGCCCTCTTCCGCCAGCAGATGCGTGATCTCGGAGGCGGTAAACTCCTTGCCGGAAGGAAGTCGGGGATTGAGAAACAGCGTCTCGCCGCGCGTGATCTCAAACAGCGTCCGCACCGGCAGACGCAGCCAGGCCTGTTCACCTTTGACCGCTTCGCTCATCGCCTCTTCCGAGGTGAAAAAAGGAATGACGCTGCTGCCATCCTCTTTTTCCCAGTGCTGCAGATCGACGGGCGTGCTGGCATCAAACTGCTGTTGGGTGCTTTCGCCGGGCACCCAGACATCCGACGCCAGCAGCAGTTGAAAAAATTCGGGCCGATGGGCGGGCTCGGTCGCCGCCAGCTTCAGCACCTCTTCAAGACGGTTCATACTTCCCCTCTGAACAGCGGTGACTCTGGTCACCGCAGCGTTCGGCTTATTTCAGTAACAGATTGGCAATCGTGCGCACGCCCAGACCGGTGGCCCCCGCCGCCCATTGATCGACCGCGCCTTTACGATAGGTCGCGGAACAGTCGATATGCAGCCAGCCCTGCTGATAATTGCTGACGAAGTAAGAGAGGAAGGCCGCCGCACTGCTGGCACCCGCCGCATGGGAGGGGCTGGCGATGTTATTAAGATCGGCGAAGTTAGACGGCAGATGGCTGCGATGGAACTCGGCCAGCGGCAGACGCCAGAAGGGTTCGTTCTCACTGACCGCGCTGCCCATCAGCGACTGCGCCATCACCTCATCAAAGGTAAACAGCGCGTGGTAGTCGTTGCCCAGCGCGGTTTTGGCAGCGCCGGTCAGCGTGGCGGCGTCGATAATCATCGTCGGATTCTGCTCGCTGGCGTCGATCAATCCGTCGGCCAGCACCAGACGCCCTTCCGCGTCGGTGTTCATCACTTCCACCGATTTGCCGTTGCGATAGCGAATGATGTCGCCCAGCTTAAAGGCGTTGCTGCTGACCATGTTGTCGGCGCAGCAGAGATAGAGTTTCACGCGCTTGTTGAGGCCGCGTGAGATCGCCATCGCCAGTGCACCGGTAACGGTTGCCGCGCCGCCCATGTCCGATTTCATGGAGTCCATGAAGCTGCTCTGCTTCAGGCTGTAGCCGCCGGTGTCAAAGGTGATGCCTTTACCGACCAGACAGGCGTAGACCGGAGCGTTGTCGTCACCGGTCGGGTTGTAGTCGAGCGCCAGGAAGACCGGCGGACGGTTCGACCCGCGACCAACGGTGTGCAGGCCCATATAGCCCTGCTCACGCAGATCCTCACCCTTGGTGATGCGGTAGCTGACCGCGCTGCCACCCACTTCGCTGATCAGATCGATGGCGTTATGCGCCAGCTGCTCCGGCCCCAGATCTTCCGCTGGCAGGTTAATGACATTGCGCACCCAGTCGATGATTTTCAGGCGGCGATCGAACTCGGCCTGCTCATGCTCACCGAGCGCAGGCCACTCTACCTGACGCTGGCCTTTGGGACCACGGAAGCCCTGCCAGAATGCCCAGCACTGCTCAAGGTGCCAGCCCTCGCCGGTCAGCGCCACATGGCGGATCCCCTGGCTGTCGATTTTGTGCGCCGCACGCTGAATGATATTCAGCGCATCTGCGCCGGTCAGATGCAGCGTCATGCCGCTGTCGTTGCTGCTGAGAATCGCTTTCTCGCCCCAGCGCGCATCGGCGGGCTGGCTGCTAAGCGTAATGTTCATCGGTTGTGTGGTCATCGAAAAGCTCCATAGTCGTTATCTGTTTCATCCAGCCTGATTGTTATAACGGCTTTAATAAGATGTTAAATGTAACTCGCAGAGACCTGATAACAGATTCCGTCAGCGGTTGCCAGCGAACGGCATCACAGGACGCCGTTTCCGGATTATGGCCGGGTGTCAGGATTTCATGACGGCGCGCAGGCGGGTCACGGATTTCTGCACCAGGGCAATGGCGTAGTCAATCTCTTCTTCTGTGGTAAAACGCCCCAGCGAGAAGCGCAGCGAACTGTGCGCCAGCTCCTCGTTCAGCCCCATCGCCCGCAGGACATAAGAGGGCTCCAGGCTGGCAGAAGTACAGGCGGAGCCGGAAGAGAGCGCCAGATCTTTCAGCGCCATAATCAGGGATTCCCCTTCAACGTCAGCAAAACTGAGGTTGAGAATGTTCGGCGCGCCCTGCTGAAGAGTGCCATTAAGAGAAACGCCGGGCAGCACGCTGATCCCCTCCCACAGGCGCAGGCGCAGGCGCTGCAGTCGCGCCATCTCGGTTTCGCGCTCTTCGGCGGCGATACGATAGGCTTCCCCCATTCCAACAATCTGATGCACCGGCAGCGTGCCGGAGCGCATACCGCGCTCGTGGCCGCCGCCGTGGATCTGCGCCGCAATCTGCACGCGCGGTTTGCGCCGCACATAAAGCGCACCGATCCCTTTCGGGCCATAGAGTTTGTGGGCAGAGAAGGACATCAGGTCCACCGGCAGCACACTGAGATCGATCGGCAGTTTGCCAACGCTCTGGGTCGCATCCACATGAAACAGAATCGCCCGTTCGCGGCAGAGTTCGCCAAAGGCGGCGATATCCTGAATCACGCCGGTTTCATTATTCACATGCATCAGGGTGACAAGAATGGTGTCATCACGCAGCGCCGCGCGCAGCTGGTCGGGCGAGATAATGCCGTCTGCAGCCGGAGCCAGATAGGTGACCGTAAAGCCTTCGCGCTCAAGCTGCTGGCAGCTGTCGAGCACCGCTTTATGTTCTGTCTGGCTGGTGATGATATGTCTGCCGCGCGCCTGATGAGCGTGGGCCGCCCCTTTAATCGCGAGGTTATCCGATTCGGTAGCGCCGGACGTGAAGACGATTTCGCGCGGATCGGCATTGACCAGTTCGGCGATCTGATTGCGGGCGACATCCACCGCCTCTTCAGACTGCCAGCCAAAACGGTGCGATCGCGAGGCCGGATTACCGAACGTGCCATCCAGCGTCAGAAACTGCATCATTTTGCTGGCCACACGCGGATCGGCCGGCGTGGTGGCGGCATAATCCAGGTAAATCGGTAATTTCATTGCGCTACAGCTCCGTATTAAAAATCATACGTCTTTATAGCAGATTCGGCCCTGACCGCGTTAGCAGTAAGGGCCGGAACAGCGGGGATCAGGAGGCGCGCTGGTTAACGTTAATTTCCTGAGCGCGCGGGCTCTGGAAGCGACGATTATCGTTGGCATTCTGGCGGTCGGCCACATCCAGGATCTCCTGATTGTTTACCAGCTCCGCCAGCGTGATGTTGTTCAGGAAATCACTGATGCGCACGCTCAGGTCGCGCCACAGGACGTGGGTCAGGCAACGTTCGCCCCCCTGACAGCCCTCTTTGCCCTGACATTTCGTGGCATCGACGGACTCATCAACAGCGGTGATCACTTCCCCGACGGAGATGGTATTGGATGCTTTGCCCAGCAGATAACCCCCGCCCGGCCCACGGACGCTGGAGACCAGATCGTTTTTACGCAGCCGCGAAAATAACTGCTCCAGATAGGAGAGCGAGATGCCCTGACGTTCAGAAATATCAGCCAGCGGAACGGGGCCTTCATGAGAGTGAAGGGCAACGTCCAGCATGGCAGTCACGGCATAACGTCCTTTGGATGTCAGTCTCATAGCGTACGACCTCAATAGCGTCCGGTTATCGGAGGATTAGCAACAGATGCGATGAAGTCTGACATTCCTGAGTAAATTGGTCAACTATTTAACCTGGTAAAACACTCAGGTATTTAACCTGGTAATTTACTCAACTATTAACGGCTTATTTTTTATCGCTTTTCGGCTTTTCAAACGACGAGAGCATCCCGCGCAGAATATTGAGTTCGTCGCGTTCGGGACGCGCACGGGTGTAGAGACGGCGCAGTTTACTCATCACCTGGCCTGGCGTCGCTTCACGGATAAAGCCGCTGTTCAGCATCATCTGTTCCATATGCTGATAGAAGCGTTCGAGGTCATCGACCAGCGGATAGGGAGACGCTTCATACGTCGGTTGTGGGGTCGCCTGCTCCTGCGACTGCAGCCAGGCCATACGCACTTCATAGGCGATGATCTGCACGGCCATCGCCAGATTCAGCGAGCTGTATTCCGGGTTCGCCTGAATGGCGACATGATAGTGGCACTTCTGCAGCTCTTCATTGGTCAGGCCAACACGTTCGCGACCAAATACCAGCGCAACCGGTGCCTGCTGGGCCTCTTCCACACTTTTCACGCCACATTCGCGTCCATCCAGCATCGGCCAGGGCAGCGAACGGGAACGGGCGCTGGTGCCCACCACCAGACTGCATCCGGCAATCGCCTCATCCAGCGAGTCGACGATTTTAGCGTCGCCGATCACATCGCTGGCACCGGCCGCCAGGGAGATCGCCTGGGAGTCAGGCTTGACCAGCGGATTCACCAGATAGAGGTTGGTTAAACCCATGGTTTTCATGGCGCGGGCCACGGAACCCATGTTACCGGTATGGGAAGTTTCGACCAGCACGATACGGATATTTTGCAACATGATTAGGGATACTCAGAAACGGGTCAGTAAAATCAGTGGAGAGAATCCTAACATAAAGCAGGACATTTACCGAACACACTGCTATACTCCGCGCCGTTTTCCCCGTTCTTTAACATCCAGCGAGAGATACCGATGCATCCAATGCTCAACATTGCCGTGCGCGCAGCGCGCAAGGCCGGAAATTTAATTGCCAAATATTATGAAACCCCGGACGCCGTCGAAGCCAGCCAGAAAGGCAGCAACGACTTCGTAACCAATGTTGACCGCGAAGCAGAACGCCTGATTATCGAAATTATTCGTAAATCTTATCCAAAACACACCATCATCACCGAAGAGAGCGGTGAACTGGCGGGTGAAGATCAGGACGTTCAATGGGTTATCGATCCGCTGGATGGCACCTCCAACTTTATTAAACGTTTACCCCACTTTGCCGTCTCTATCGCGGTGCGCATTAAAGGCCGCACTGAAGTCGCCGTGGTTTACGACCCGATGCGTAATGAGCTCTTCACCTCGTCACGCGGTCAGGGCGCGCAGCTGAACGGCTACCGTCTGCGCGGCAGCATTGCACGCGATCTGGATGGCACCGTTCTGGCGACCGGTTTCCCGTTCAAAATGAAGCAGCATGCGCCTGCCTACATGAACATCCTCACTAAGCTCTTTACGCAGTGCGCCGATTTCCGCCGCACCGGTTCTGCTGCGCTGGATCTGGCTTATGTCGCGGCCGGTCGCGTGGATGGCTACTTCGAGATTGGCCTGAAGCCGTGGGATTTCGCCGCGGGCGAACTGCTGGTGCGTGAAGCGGGCGGTCTGGTCACCGACTTCACCGGTAACCACGGCTATCTGCTGTCAGGAAACCTGGTGGCAGGTAACCCGCGCGTGGTGAAAGCGATGCTGTCAGGCATGCGCGATGAGCTGAGCGAAGCGTTAAAACGCTAAGTTGCAGACGCAAAAAAAGGCGGCCTCCTGGCCGCCTTTTTTATTGCCTGTTAAGGCCGATTAACGACGTTCGTGTGACAGCACCTGACGAGGCTGAGTACGACGACCCACCATCCCCATCACGCCAGCCAGCACAGCTTCGATAACCAGCAGGATCAGGGCATACCAGCTTGCTTTAGCGGTCGCGGCAGCGGCTTTCTCACCGGCTTCACGCGCTTTCTGTTCAGCCTGCTGTTTCAGTTCCTGATATTTCTGCATCGCCTGCTGATAGTTCTGCTCGGCTTTAGCTACGATCTGATCCACTTCTTCATCGCTTTTACCGGTGCGGGCTTTGATAATATTTTTCAGCGCATCGCGGTCGGCAGCCTGCAGCGTATCCGAGTGACGATCCATCACGCCTTTTAACCAGTTAGTCAGATCAGTATCAGCTGTCTCAGGATGATTCGCGGTATTACTTGCCTGGTTCTCAGCGTTCTGCGCTTCATTATTCGCATCCTGCTTCAGGTTCTCTGGCTGTAATTCCGGCTTGCCGGTCTGACGTAAAGTGGTTTCCAGTTCATTCTGCAGGCTGTCGAGATTAATATTATTTTCCTGCAGTTTTTCTTTCGCCATCTGAGTAACCGAAGGCGCGGCGGCGGAAATACCACTGCCCAGTGCCTGGAAACCGGAACCCAGAATATTCATGGCACCACCTAATACGCTGGTTGCCAGCGCAATCGCCAGGTAAATAGTGAAAATTGTGCTAACGCCGAACATCAGTAAACCGTGCATGGCGCCTTCACGCTGAGCCAGACGGCCTGCGACATAACTACCCGCGGCCATCGCGACCAGCATTTCAATGGCCGTCCAGACCAGTGCACCAGTACCAATGCCGTCGAGAGGGTTCTGTTCTTTCATCGGATCAATGGTGGTGGCACCAATGGCCGTACCCAGCAGCGTCAGAATGATATGAACGATTAACGCACAAATAACACCGGCAAATACGGCGCTCCAGGAAATACGCTTTAACGGTAATCCCGCGGGCCCGGTCGCCAGCGTTTCGGTGTAGCCATTATTAAAACGGGTATCAGCCATGAAATATACTCCTCACAATAAACAGAAACTGTTCTGAACTTTTATCATCCTGACGGCGGAATGCCGTTTTGGTATTAACAGCGTAGACAGGGAATAGTTTTTTCTCCACTAAAGCGGATAGAGAAAAAATTAACGGGGTGAATTTAAAGATAATTAACGGGGAAACGCGGACGGCGGGAATTTAATTCCCGCTGCGTTTCAGTCAGAAAGGACGAATGCCACCGGCTGGCGTCATCCGGGCGGCCTGCCATAAGGCCACTCCGGCTACGATTAAAATCAGGCTCCCGATCAGGGTCAGCAGCGGCATGAGCAGCCGGGACGTTCCGGCCTCTTCGCTCGGCTGCGCCAGGCGCTGCGCCACCGTACGCGCCTGCTGAACCAGCAGACCAATGGCCGAAATCGTCAGCGCCGTGCCCAGCGCCATCACCGCAGCGGAGAGAACGCCCCAGAGATAGACTCCGATCACTTTGGCGAACAGCAGCATCATAATCGCGCCGGAACAGGGGCGCAGTCCCATCGATAGCACCACCAGCAGCTGGGTTTTCACGCTGACATTGCCGCTCAGCTGCTGCGGAGTCGGCAGATGGGCATGACCACACCCACACTGATCGCTGTGCTGATGGTGAGGGGAATGCGGCGTCAGCGGCTGGAACGACTGAAACGGCGGTGCCGCTCGCGGACGCAGCGCCCGCCACAGCGCCCGCAGCGCCCGATACCCCATCACGATCCCCAGCCCCATCACCAACAGGTAACTGCCCCTCTCCAGCCAGAAACTGCTGAGGTGCAGCTGACGCGACGAGGTTTTCAGCAGCACCAGCATCACCGTCACCAGGGCGATCGCCACCGAGCCCTGCAGCAGGGAGGCCAGCAGCGTGAGTCTGATACTGGTTTTTACGCGGCCCGGATGGGTCGCCAGAAAGGTAGTGATCACCACTTTACCGTGGCCCGGCCCCAGCGCGTGCAGCACGCCATAGAGCAGGCTGAAGATCACCAGTGAAAGGCCAGCCTGATGAGGCTGCGCCGCCACCTGCTGTAACAGCCAGGTCATCTGCTGGTGCAGATCTTTCTGCCACAGGACGCTCTGCAGCAGGATCTGCGGCCAGCAGAACCAGACCAGCCCCGCAGTGCTGATAAACAGTGCCGCCATCAGCCAGAGTGGCCAGCGCCGGGGCACCCGGTTCGACCGGGCGATCACTGACATGTCAGCACCACCGTCTGCGCAAACTGGCGACCCAGATCGAGTTCTTCCGCCGGTGCGTCCGCCTTATCCAGTGACAGCGCATACTGCTTCAGCGCGTCGTCAGGCTTTGGCGTGTTCAGGGTTAACCGGCAGCGCGTCTGCAGCGCGGGTGGCAGCGTCAGGGCACCGGGGTTGTCATAGAACATATCGACAAAATAGGTGGGATCGAACGTCAGGATCTCAAAGCGCTGTCCGGCCAGCGTTGGCGGTTCCGCCAGCGGCAGAATGAACTCCAGCACTGCTTTGTGGCCGCTGCGCGACAGGTTGTATTCCGTTGGCAGATTCAAAAACTTTACCCGCTGTTGGTTATGCCAGATTTCCGAAAAGTAGTGCTGTCCCAGCACGTTGGCCATCACCTCCGCCGCCAGCTTCTTCCACACCACGCTGCCAGGCTTCGCCTCGCCTGCGTCATAGAGCAGATCGGCAGAGGTAATCTCATCCATGGTCCAGATCATCTTCAGGCCGGTAAAGGTGTCATCCTTCGCCACCAGCTCAGTTTTCATGTCGATGAAGCTATGCGGATGGGCCAGCAGCGCCGGACTCGCGGTCATCAGCAAAAGAAAAAGTGCACGTTTCATAATGTTATAAAGTAACGTTTCCGATGAAAAGGATCCAGAGGTAACAAAATTTTGTGACCCGCCTTAAACCTCCGGCAAATAAACCGCGCAAACCGCGCAACCGCTAACGGGGTTGACTATTCTTAGCTCAAAATAGCCTGCTGGAAATCTGATTGATGAGTTCTGCTACCCCTTTGGCACCACTCTTCACCCGTTCACAGCGTCAGTGCCATCTTTTATTGCTGCTATTTCTGCCAACACCCGCGCTTACACTTGAAAAAGTCTGCCAGCTGAATGGCGTCGATCCTGCTGTTGCCCGACAGGATATCGCGGATGTGGGCCTTGAGATACAGCGATATCACCAACTGGAGTTGCACCAGATGGTCGATGGCAGCTTTCGCCTTCATGGTACAGAGTTGGATCGACGCCTTTGTCTGCTGCACAACCTGCGACGCAGTCTGCGCCTGTCGACGGATTTCGTCTGCGAGCAGTTCGCCGCCCCCCTGCGTCAGCGCCTGAAGGTAATGAAGATCGAGAAGGCGCTGTGGGATGAGACCAATCTGCAGGCGCTGATCCAGCACTGCAGCCTGCGCATGAAGCGTGATTTCAGCGACCGCGACCGGCTGTTTTTGCAGATCTATATGAAGTATGGCCTGTGTCAGCGTCAGCCGGTGCTGTTCAGTGAAACCCAGCGCGCGTGGCTACAGCATAAAGCTGAACGCCAGGCCGCAGAGGATGTGATTCATCACTGGCGAAAACGCTGCAATCCTGCCCCGCCCGTCAGTGAAACGGACTTCTGGACGTTGCTGTTCAGCCAGATCCATACGCCTGGCGTGGAGACAGTTGCCCATCCTGCGGAAACGCAACTTCTGCAGGCCACTCAGCAGCTGATCGATGACTTTGAGCAGTGTGCCGGGGTCACCTTCGCCGACCGCGCCGAGTTGCTGCACCAGCTCTATCCGCACCTGACCCAGGCGCTGGACCGCACCCATTTCAGTATCGGTATTGATAATAGCGTGGCCCTGGATGTCAGCCGCCTCTATCCCCGGCTGCTGCGCACCACGCAACAGGCATTGCAGCGGTTTGAGCAGCACTATCAGGTGACGTTTTCTCAGGAAGAGGTCAGTTTAGTGACCATCATTTTTGGGGCCTGGCTGATGCAGGGCAGCGCGCTGCAGGAGAAGCAGGTGCTGCTGCTGACCGGTGACGATGCCGATCTGGAACAGGATGTTGAGCAGCAGATCCGGGAGATTACCCTGCTGCCCGTCAACATTACCTATCAGGATGTGAAACTGTTTCAGCGGGAGGGCGCGCCGCGGGATGTGGACATTATCATTTCACCCTACCCCACCTCACTGCCGCTCTTCTCGCCGCCGCTGGTGCATGCTGAATTGCCGCTGACGCTACACCATCAGCAGCGCATTCGTTATTTGCTGGAGTCGTAGCCCGGACGCAGAAACAGCGCAGGCAGCGCGACCAGTGCCATCACCCAGAAAAGATGCCCCTGCAGATGGGCGAACAGCACCCCGCAGATCATGGTCATGATCGCAATCCCGCCGCCCATCGCCAGCGCCGAATAGAGCGACTGCAGCCGGATTACCTCCGCGCCCTGCCGCGCGGCAATAAAGCGCATCGCCGCCAGATGACAGACAGTAAAGCTGCCGCAGTGAAGGATCTGCGCCACAATCAGCAGCGGCAGCGCGGTGCTGGCTCCCATCAGGCTCCAGCGGATCAGGGCACAGACGCCCGAGAGCAGCAGCAGATCGCGCGCGCTCCAGCGGCGGAACAGGCGATTGCTCAGGGCAAAGATGATGATTTCCGCCACCACGCCCAGCGACCAGAGATAGCCCACCATCGAGGCAGAATAGCCGCTCTCCTGCCACCAGATCGCACTGAAGCCGTAATAGGCGGCATGCGCCCCCTGCAGCAGCGTCACGCAGAGCATAAATCGCCAGACCGCCTTTTCCCGCAGCAGGTCACGCCAGACCTGCCAGCCGCCGCCTGCGGCGCTCTGCCGTTCGTTGCCGTGCGGCTGAGTCGCGGGCTTCAGCATCATCCCACTCAGCATGGCGATAACGCCGACGGAGAGCAGCAGCAGAATCGCCTGAGAGGAGTAAGCACTGACCAGCACGCCGGTTAAGGCTGAGCTGACCACAAAGGCCAGCGATCCCCACAATCTGACCGGCCCGTACGCCAGGCCAATCTGCTGCGTCCAGGTCGCGGCCAGTGCATCGCTAAGCGGCACCAGCGGCGAGAAGAAGAGGTTAAAACCGATCATCACGGTCAGCAGCCACATCCACTGCTCCCCTGCCCAGAAACCAGCAGCAAACAGAGAGGTCATCAGTGCCAGCAGGCGCAGTGCGGTGATCAGCCGGCCGGGATTACGGACCTGCGAGGCGATCAGCAGGCTGCCGACAAAACGCGCCACCATACCGCAGCCCAGCAGCAGGCCAATTTTTTCCGCATCCAGCCCGGTGCCTTTCAGCCAGACGCCCCAGAATGGCAGATAGATGCCGTAACAGAAGAAGTAAGTGAAGTAGCCCAGTCCGAGCCATCTGGCAGACGCGATTGCCATATTCCCTCCAGCAGGTGTGCCGCATGGCAGCATAAGTGGGCGCTACTCTGGCAGAGCGCCGCGGTACAGGCAATAAAAAAGGATGGCAGATGCCATCCTTTTTATGCTGTTTCACAACGGGTTAGCGATTATGCATAAACCGGCAGACGGCCGCAGATATCCAGCACTTTCTGTTTGGTGCGCTCAATGGTCGCTTCATCATTGATGTTGTCCAGCACGTCGGCGATCCAGCCCGCCAGTTCACGCACGTCAGCTTCTTTGAAGCCACGACGGGTTACTGCCGGAGTGCCGATACGGATACCGGAGGTAACAAACGGGCTTTTCGGATCGTTTGGTACGCTGTTTTTGTTGACGGTGATGTTGGCACGGCCCAGCGCCGCATCCGCCTCTTTACCGGTCAGGTTCTTGCTCACCAGATCGATCAGGAACAGATGGTTGTGCGTGCCGCCAGAAACGATGTCGTAGCCGCGCGCAATCAGCACCTCTACCATCGCTTTGGCGTTTTTTGCTACCTGCTGCTGGTAGGTTTTGAATTCCGGCTCCATCGCCTCTTTGAAGGCCACGGCTTTACCGGCGATAACGTGCATCAGAGGACCACCCTGACCGCCCGGGAAGACCGCCGAGTTCAGTTTCTTGTAGAACTCTTCGTCGCCGTTTTTCGCCAGGATGATGCCGCCGCGCGGACCCGCCAGGGTTTTGTGGGTGGTGGAGGTCACGATATGGGCATGCGGGATCGGGCTTGGGTAGACCTCAGCGGCCACCAGACCGGCAACGTGTGCCATATCAACAAACAGCCAGGCGCCGACGCTGTCCGCGATCTCGCGCATTTTCGCCCAGTCGCAGACGCCGGAGTAAGCTGAGAAGCCGCCGACAATCATTTTTGGCTTGTGGGTTTTCGCCAGTTCAGCCAGTTCGTCGTAGTCAATTTTACCGGCTTCATCGATACCGTAAGCCACGACGTTATAGAGTTTGCCTGACAGGTTAACCGGTGAACCGTGAGTCAGGTGTCCACCGTGCGCCAGGTTCATGCCAAGAATAGTATCGCCCGGCTGCAGCAGCGCCGTGTAAACCGCAAAGTTAGCCTGGGAACCGGAGTGTGGCTGCACGTTAGCGTAATCGGCACCAAACAGCGCTTTAGCGCGGTCGATAGCCAGTTGCTCAACGATATCAACGTATTCACAACCGCCGTAGTAGCGTTTGCCCGGATAACCTTCAGCGTATTTGTTGGTGAGCTGAGAACCCTGCGCCTGCATAACACGCGGGCTGGTGTAGTTTTCAGAAGCAATCAGTTCAATGTGCTCTTCCTGACGCACTGTCTCCTGCTCCATTGCCTGCCACAACTCGGCATCGTAATCGGCAATGTTCATATCACGCTTTAACATCCGGATCTCCTGACTCAGCTAACTTTCTGACGGTATTTACCCCTCTTCAGGGGCGAAGGCCCACAGTGTAAACCGTTTTAACAGGTGAAGGTAGGGTGAACCGCCTCTTTTTACGCAAACGTTTGGCTGGCACTGGCATCGCCTTTTTACACCTTTTGCCGTGCCTGCCACACGGTGTTCCTCCCCCGCCCGCGACCGCCGTTTTTTGCCATGCACACAAAAGTTGCCACTCTGACAGCCTGAAAAAGGAGCCACATATTTACAGCGTGGACCGTTCAGCCATAAGATGCATTTAAAATACATCTTTTAACCTGAGGTCCTTTTTATGCTTGATGCCCAGACAATCGCCACCGTTAAATCGACCCTGCCTGCCATCGCCGCCTGCGGCCCGGCGCTGACCGCACACTTCTATGACCGCATGCTGTCGCGCCATCCGGAACTCAAAAATGTCTTTAACATGAACAACCAGCGCAACGGCGATCAGCGGGAAGCACTGTTCAATGCGATCTGCGCCTACGGTGCTAACCTGGAGAACCTGGCCGTGCTGCTGCCTGCGGTAGAGAAGATCGCCCAGAAACACACCAGCCTGAATATTCAGCCTGAGCAGTACGCCATCGTTGGCGAGAATCTGCTGGCGACCATTCAGGAAATGCTGAATCCGGGCGATGAGGTGCTGGCGGCATGGGGACGCGCCTATGGCGTGCTGGCGGATCTGTTTATCCGGCGGGAAGAGGAGATCTATCAGGCAACAGAACAGCAGACCGGCGGCTGGCGCGGCACCCGCGCCTTTCGCATCAGCGCCATTGAGCCGCAGAGCGAGGCGATCAAGAGCTTTACCTTCACGCCGGTCGGTGACGGCCCGGTTGCCGCCTTTAAACCAGGTCAGTATCTGACGATTCATCTGCAACCCGCCAGTTTCGCCCATCACCAGATTCGTCAGTATTCACTGACGCACCTCAGCAACGGCAAAGATTATCGTATCGCGGTGAAACGTGAGGCGCAGGGCACGGTCTCAGGCTGGCTGCATGAGCACGGCCGGGTGGGCGATGTGCTGCAGCTGGCCGCGCCGCACGGCGACTTCTTCCTGGATATCGACTCTGTCACCCCGGTGGCGCTGATCTCTGCGGGCGTCGGGCAGACGCCGATGCTGGCGATGCTGCATGCGCTGGCGGCCAGCCACCATCCTGCGCCGGTCAGCTGGCTGCACGCGGCGGAGAACGGTAAACAGCACGCCTTTGCCGAAGAAGTTCGTGACACGGGGGCACCGCTCTGCGATTTCGCCAGCCGGGTCTGGTATCGCCATCCTACGGCTGACGATGCCGGTCGTTATGATGCGGAGGGCGTGATGGATATCAGTCAGCTCTCTGCGCGGCTCACCTTACCCGAAACGCACTTTTACCTCTGTGGTCCGCTGGCCTTCATGCAGCATGTGGTGGCGCAGCTGCGTGATGCCGGGGTGACAGAAACACATATCCACTACGAACTCTTTGGCCCGCATAAAGGGATGTGACAGCCCCATAAAAAAAGTCCGCAGCGCGGGCTTTTTGTTCTGCCGAAGAGAGAATCAGATCGCCTCTTCATCCTCTTCGCCGGTACGGATACGCACGACGCGCGCCACGTCAAAGACAAAGATCTTACCGTCACCGATTTTGCCGGTCTGCGCGGTGCGCATAATGGTCTCGACGCAGGTATCAACGATATCGTCGCCAACCACTATCTCGATTTTCACTTTCGGTAAAAAGTCGACCATATATTCTGCGCCGCGATAGAGCTCGGTGTGCCCTTTCTGGCGGCCAAAACCTTTGACTTCGCTCACGGTCATCCCGGTGATGCCCACTTCCGCTAAGGCTTCACGAACATCATCGAGTTTGAATGGTTTAATAATCGCATCAATCTTTTTCATGTCAGACCCTTTTTCACTCCCTCCATGGTCAGAGGGTATATCAAGTATAAATGTTGCTGGCGCTGTCGGGCGGTAATATCCGGGATTCTTCGGGCGGCCGCAAGCGCTGTCAGACTACGCCAGGTACTGCGACCGATCCGGGCCGTGGCACACCCGGTCAGCACAAGGTGTTTCCGGGCTACTCTTTAAAATCACTGGCATCCAGTTCATGGCGGGAGAGCAGCTTGTAAAACTCGGTGCGGTTGCGTCCGGCCAGGCGTGCGGCATTGGTGACGTTGCCTTTGGTCATCTGCAGCAGTTTTCGCAGGTAGTTCAGCTCGAACTGATTGCGGGCCTCCGCAAAGGTCGGCAACGCGCTGTTTTCGCCGCTTAACGCCTGCTCCACCAGCGCATCGCTGATCACCGGCGATGAGCTGAGCGCAACGCACTGCTCAATCACGTTCACCAGCTGGCGGACGTTGCCCGGCCAGCTGGCGGCCATCAGGCGCTTCATCGCATCGACCGAAAAACTGCGCACCTGAGGTTTATGGCGCTCCGCGGCCTGACGCAGCAGATGATTCGCCAGCAGCGGGATATCCTCCGTGCGCTGATGCAGCGCCGGAATTTTCAGGTTCACCACGTTGAGGCGATAGAAGAGATCTTCGCGGAACTCTTTTTTCTCCATCGCTTTTGGCAGATCGCGATGCGTCGCAGAGATGATACGCACATCAATATCAATATCGTGATCGCTGCCCAGCGGCCTGACCTTGCGTTCCTGCAACACCCGCAGAAGCTTTACCTGCAGCGGCTGAGGCATGTCGCCGATCTCATCCAGAAACAGCGTGCCGCCGCCCGCGGTTTTAAACAGGCCGTCACGGGCGCTGACCGCTCCGGTGAAAGCCCCTTTCGCATGTCCGAACAGCTCGGACTCCAGCAGCTGCTCCGGCAGTGCGCCGCAGTTGATGGCCACAAAGGGTTTACCGTTGCGCGGGCTGGCGGCGTGGATCGCCTGTGCCAGCATCTCTTTGCCGGTGCCGCTCTGGCCGTTAATCAGCACGCTGACGTCTGACTGCGCCACCATGTGTGCCTGCTCCAGCAGCCGCAGCATCAGCGGACTGCGGGTAACAATCGCCTCGCGCCAGCGGTCGTCGCTGACCGGTGCCTGCTGAGCCAGCGCCTCATCAATTGCTTTATAGAGCGCATCCCGATCCACCGGTTTGGTCAGGAAGCTGAACACGCCCTGCTGAGTGGCGGAAACAGCATCCGGGATGGAGCCATGCGCGGTCAGGATAATCACCGGCAGACCGGTATGGCGTTTCTGAATCTCGCCAAACAGCGCCAGGCCATCCATTTCATCCATCCGCAGATCGCTGATCACCAGTTCGATTTTCTCTTTCTGCAGCAGACGTAACGCTTCGGGTCCGCTGGCCGCTGTGGTGACCTGATAACCTTCGCTGCGCAGACGCATTCCCAGCAGCTTCAGCAGGCTGGGATCGTCATCCACCAGCAGCAGTTTTGCCGCCTGTCTGACCATTACTGTTCCTCCTCCTGCGGCAGCGCCGTGCCGTGACCGTTGTCAGAGACATCCGGCGCTTTGCGTGACGAGAGCTGACGCTCAATGTCAGTCAGCCGCTCCAGCTTATGCTGTGTGTCACTGAGTTGTTGCTGTTGTTTCACCATCTGCTGGCGCGTCGCCTCCAGCTGGGCATCGCTGCTCTGCTGGAGATGCGCATAACGGGTGCGTGCCTCGCTCAGGTCGAGCTGCGCGGTCTGATTGCTGCGCCAGAGCTGAATCAGCGGGCGCAAAGAGGAGGGGAAGTCGCTGCTGTAGCGATCCAGGGTTTCCACATAGCGACGACGCTCGACGGGCGTGACGTTGCCGTTGGACATCAGCACGCCCTGCTTAAAGGCGCGCGACCAGCTCTCAGCTGGCCAGCGGTGGGCTTCTGCCCGGGCTTCGGCGGGGGAAAGATGCTCCGCGCAGTCGATCGCCCGCATCCAGTAGAGGGGATTATTCAGCGCCTCGCCCTTCTCCACCGGCCACAGGTCGTTGCAGCGGATCGCCAGATAATCAGCGACTCTGACCTCGGGTTCCGCCACCTGATGGCCTGACGGCAGAGAGGAGGTGGCCGGGGAGGTCGTACAGCCGCAGAGCAGCAGCGTGCTCAGCAGCAAAGCGGGTAAATATTTCATCGGTCAGACATTCCCGGCTGTGGTGTTCAGTTCAATTCGAAAACAGACGTCAGCCTGCTCGCAGGGGACCAGCGTCAGGTCGCCGTGCATCCGGCGCAGGCAATCCTTGGCAATACTGAGTCCCAGCCCGCTGCCTTTTACCGGCCCTTTGCGCTGCTGGCTGCCCTGGAAGAAGGGTTCGAAAATCATCGCCTGCTCTTCCAGCGGGATCGGCGTTCCGCTGTTCGCGACCTCAATCCATATCCTGTCGCCCTGCTGCTGACTGCGCAGCCAGATGGTACCGGATTCGCTGCCGTAGTTCACGGCGTTCGAATAGAGGTTATCAATGACCCGCATCAGTAACGTCGGTTCAGCAAGGCAGTGGCTGACCTGGAGATCGACCACCGTCTGCATCAGTTTGGCGCGCGCAGAGAGTGCATGGGCGTTAACCACGTTCTCCACGATCTCCGTCACGCTGACCGGTTCAAGCTGAATCGGGCCATCCGCCAGTTTGCGGTTGTAATCCAGCAGTTGCTCGATCAGGCGCTGCAGATGGCGGCTGCTGCCGTCGAGGATGGTCACCACCTCTTTCTGGTCGGCGTTCAGCGATCCAGCGACCTCATCAGCCAGCAGCTCGGTGCCTTCGCGCAGGCTGGCCAGCGGCGTTTTCAGCTCGTGAGAGAGATGGCGCAGAAACTCGTGACGCTGCGACTCCAGCCACTGCAGCCGTTCGCTGAGCCAGACGATACGCTGCCCCAGCGAGCGCAGCTCACGCGGGCCGCGAAATATTACGCTGTTGCCCAGCTCCCGGCCCTCTCCCAGCCGGTTGATCATGCGTTCGATGCGCTTAACCGGGCCGATGATCATGCCGGTAAACAGCAGCATCAGCGCCAGGCTGATGATAAACAGAATCAGCGCCTGCCAGCCGAAAAACTGGCCACGATCGGCGATTTCGCGCTGCAGTTGCAGGCCGCGCGAAAAGACCACCTCGCGCGTCTCCTGCACCATCTGCGCGTTGGTGACGGAGAAGCGGTCCAGCGCCTCGGCGGCGCGCGGAACGGGGTTGCCGTTATCACATTGCAGCGGCGTCAGCAGCGGCAGGGTCGCCTGCAAAATCCGGAACACCGGCAGCTCAGGCAGGCTGGCGCTGTGCGAGTTCAGCATCTGACTGTAACGGGTATGCTGAGTCTGATAGAGGCGAGCCAGTGAGGCATCATCCAGCACACAATACTGACGATAGCCGCGCTCCAGCTCAACAGCCGTTCGTGCCATCGCCTCACTTCTGCGCACGTCGGTGAAGGTGTTGCGGTTGGTGTCCGCGGCCTGTTCGCTTAACGCAGAGAGACTCTCCCACGCCTGCCAGGCCAGCACCAGTAACGGCAGCAGGACCAGAACAAACGCCATCAGCACCAGCTGACGCAGCGAGCGGGGAAATAAACGCCATTTTTTCACGCAGCCGTTTCCTCAGAAAGTTGCTGTCTGGATGCTAGCGGACTCTGCTGGCGGAAGAAAGGGGAAGAAAAGAAAACGGCAGGCTCAATGGCCTGCCGCTGGCGCGACGCGTGAGGCATCGCGTAAAAATGGGTGGAGCCTTACTCAACGTGACGTCCGGTGGTTGATAACGCAAGCGATTATCGGTCAGGTGGACGGCAGGCTCCGTTTGGTGCGTCATTCGGGCTTTATGAGCTCTTTTCCGCCAGGCGGGGCAATCATAAACAGGTGAATGAGCAGTGCCAGAATTATAGCAAGTTCCGTGCCAGAAAATAAATCATTATATTTTTCAGCGGATTGAATCTTTATGCCGCTGAGAGGCTGCGAAAAGTCTGATGGTCATTGTCCGATCTGTCTCCGGCAGGCGACACTAATCGGCGGCCCTGATGCTGTCATTGAAAATCAACAGGATAGATGTCGCCATACAGCGACAGTGCCCTGTACCCGCTGTCGCTATTTGCCAACAGCATCACAAAAAAACAGGAGGCACACTGGCCTCCTGTTTTTTTCAGCGGTCGGTATTAACCCAGTTGCCTGCGCGCATTACGGAAGATACGCATCCACGGACCATCCTCGCCCCACTCGGCCGGATGCCAGGAGTTGCTGACGGTACGGAACACGCGCTCCGGATGCGGCATCATGATGGTGACGCGACCACTTTCGTTGGTCACGGCGGTGATGCCGTTCGGTGAACCGTTCGGGTTAGCCGGATAGGTTTCTGTCACCTTGCCGAAGTTATCGACAAAGCGCAGGGCCACCAGGCCTTTCGACTCCAGCGCCGCCAGGTGCGCAGCGTCACGAACTTCCACAAAGCCTTCACCGTGGGAAACGGCGATCGGCATATGTGAACCGGCCATGCCATCCAGCAGCAGTGACGGACTGGCGGCCACTTCGACCAGGCTGAAGCGTGCTTCAAAACGCTCAGACTGGTTGCGGACGAAGCGCGGCCAGAGGTCGCTGCCCGGGATCAGCTCGCGCAGATTCGACATCATCTGGCAGCCGTTACAGACGCCCAGCGCCAGGGTCTGCGGGCGGTGGAAGAAGGTTTCGAACGTGTCACGCACGCGTGGGTTAAACAGAATCGATTTCGCCCAGCCTTCACCGGCACCCAGCACGTCGCCGTAAGAGAAGCCGCCGCAGGCAACCAGCGCCTGGAAGCCATCCAGATCGCGGCGTCCGGCCAGCAGATCGCTCATGTGCACGTCAATCGCGGTAAAACCGGCCCGGTCAAAGGCGGCCGCCATCTCTACATGTGAGTTAACGCCCTGCTCACGCAGCACCGCCACTTTTGGCCGTGCGCCCGTCGCGATCATCGGCGCCGCCACATCTTCCTGCGGATTAAAGGTCAGATGGACGTTCAGGCCAGGATCGCTGTCGTTTTTCTTCGCGTCATGCTCCTGATCGGCACACGCCGGGTTGTCACGCAGGCGCTGCATCTGCCAGGTGGTTTCAGCCCACCAGGTGCGCAGCGTGGTCCGGCTTTCGCTGTAGACCGCGCTCTCTCCGGCGCGGATCACAAAGCGATCGCCCGGCTGTGCGCTGCCCAGCAGATGAGTGCAGGCCGCCAGGCCGTGATCCGCCAGGATCTGCTCAACCGCTGCGCGATCGGCGGCGTTGATCTGGATCACCGCGCCCAGCTCTTCGGTGAAGAGCGCGGCCAGGGCATCGCTGCCCAGCGAGGCGATATCCACGTCGACGCCGCAGTGACCCGCAAAGGCCATCTCCGCCAGTGTCACCAGCAGACCGCCATCGGAACGGTCGTGATAGGCCAGCAGTTTCTGCTCCGCCACCAGCGCCTGAATCGCATTGAAGAAACCGGCCAGCTGTGTGGCATCACGCACGTCCGCCGGTTTGTCGCCAAGCTGGCGATAGACCTGCGACAGCGCGGTTGCGCCCAGCGTGTTCGCGCCATTACCAAGGTCGATCAGCAGCAGCAGGTTATCCTGATCGGCCTGCAGCTGTGGCGTAACCGTGCGGCGGACATCTTCGACGCGCGCAAAGGCGGTGATGACCAGCGACAGCGGCGAGGTCATCTCACGCTGTTCGGTGCCTTCCTGCCAGCGGGTTTTCATCGACATCGAATCTTTGCCGACCGGGATGGTGATCCCCAGCGCCGGGCAAAGCTCTTCGCCGACCGCTTTCACCGCCGCATATAACCCGGCATCTTCACCCGGATGACCGGCTGCGGACATCCAGTTGGCCGAGAGCTTCACGCGCTTCAGTGAACCAATCTGAGTGGCCGCCAGGTTTGTCAGGGCTTCACCGACCGCCAGGCGTCCCGAAGCCGCGAAGTCCAGCAGCGCCACCGGCGAACGTTCGCCCAGCGCAAAGGCTTCGCCGTGATAGCTGTCGAGGCTGGCGGTGGTGACCGCGCAGTTGGCAACCGGGATCTGCCACGGACCGACCATCTGGTCGCGCGCCACCATGCCGGTCACGCTGCGGTCACCGATGGTGATCAGGAAGGTTTTTTCTGCCACGGCGGGCAGATGCAGGACACGGTTCACCGCATCGACCAGCGTGATCCCGTCACGCTGCAGAGCCTCGCCCTGAGCCTGCAGGGTGACGACATCCCGCGTCATCTTCGGTGTTTTACCCAGCAGGACATCAAGCGGCATGTCGATCGGCTTATTGCCGAAGTGACTGTCTTCCAGGCTCAGATGCAGCTCTTCGGTCGCTTCGCCGATGACGGCGAACGGCGCGCGCTCGCGCTGGCAGATCGCCTCAAACTGCGCCAGCTGGTCAGGGGCCACGGCCATCACATAACGTTCCTGCGATTCGTTGCACCACACTTCCAGCGGGCTCATGCCTGGCTCGTCGCTCAGGATGTCGCGCAGGTTAAAGCGGCCGCCACGACCGCCGTCGCTGACCAGCTCCGGCATGGCGTTGGAGAGACCGCCGGCACCCACGTCGTGGATAAACAGAATCGGGTTTTTGTCGCCCAGCTGCCAGCAGCGGTCGATCACTTCCTGACAGCGGCGTTCCATCTCCGGGTTGTCACGCTGGACCGAGGCGAAGTCGAGATCGGCATCCGACTGACCTGAGGCCATTGATGACGCCGCACCGCCGCCCAGGCCGATATTCATGGCCGGACCGCCCAGCACCACCAGCTTCGCGCCTACGGAGATCTCCCCTTTCTGCACATGGTCGGCACGGATATTACCGATGCCGCCCGCCAGCATGATCGGCTTGTGATAGCCGCGCAGTTCGGTGCCGTTGTGGCTGGTCACCTGCTCTTCATAGGTACGGAAGTAACCGTTCAGCGCAGGACGACCAAATTCATTGTTAAACGCCGCGCCGCCGAGAGGGCCTTCGGTCATGATCTCCAGCGCACTGACGATGCGGGCCGGTTTGCCGAAGTCCTCTTCCCACGGCTGTTCGAAGCCCGGGATACGCAGGTCAGAGACCGAGAAGCCCACTAGGCCCGCTTTTGGCTTGGAGCCGCGTCCGGTGGCACCCTCATCACGGATTTCCCCCCCGGAACCGGTCGCCGCACCTGGCCACGGCGAGATCGCCGTTGGGTGGTTATGCGTTTCGACCTTCATCAGGATGTGTGCCGCTTCCTGATGCCAGCGATATTCATCCTCTCCGGCGTCCGCAAAGAAGCGTCCCACTTCGGAGCCTTCCATGACGGCGGCGTTATCTTTATAAGCAGAGAGCACGTAGTCCGGCGTCTGCTCCATCGTATTCTTGATCATCTTAAACAGCGATTTCGGCTGCTTCTCGCCGTCGATCACCCAGTCGGCGTTGAAGATCTTGTGACGACAGTGCTCCGAGTTCGCCTGGGCGAACATATAGAGTTCGATGTCGTTTGGATTGCGGCCCAGGGCAGTAAACGCTGCCACCAGATAGTCGATTTCATCGTCGGCCAGCGCCAGACCCAGCGCGGTGTTTGCCTGAACCAGCGCCTCACGGCCCTCGCCCAGCAGATCCACACTTTTCACCGGCTGCGGCGTATGGTGCGCGAAGAGCTGCTCAGCCTGCGCCAGATCGCTGAAGACCGTTTCCATCATGCGATCGTGCAGCAGCGTACCCAGCATCTGCCACTGTGCTTCCGTCAGCTGCGGAGCCTGCACATAAAAGGCCAGACCGCGCTCCAGACGGCGCACCTGCGGCAGTCCGCAGTTGTGGGCAATGTCGGTGGCTTTGGAGGACCAGGGGGAGATGGTACCGGGACGGGGCGTCACCAGCAGCAGACGCCCCTGCGGGGCATGTTCAGCCAGAGAGGGACCATATTTCAGCAGGCGCTGCAGACGGCTCTGTTCGTCGGCGCTTAAGGGCGTGCTGACATCAGCGAAATGGATGTACTCAGCGTAAATATCACTCACCGGCAGATGAGCGTCCTGAAAGCGGGTCAGCAGTTTGTTTACACGAAATGCCGACAGGGCGGGCGAACCACGCAGAATTTCCATTAATAAGTCTCTCGTCAGGGCGCCGGGCGACGCAAATTGGGCGCAACAGGGAAAACGGGGCGTATTATAGAGAAAGCGACCTCGCGACGAAACCGTTTGCGCAGAATTTTTGGCGACCCGGATTTGCCTGAATTTTGCGCAAAAGCTGCTATAAAAGTTGCTCAGCGTCATTTTGTTGCGCAGAATGCCCCTCGCTCTGGGAGTTCAAAGAAGATAAATACTGCCTTTAAAAGACAGAGGCCTTAGAGCCAGCGAGAGATAACTATTTGAAACGCCTAAAATTTAATTATCTGTTTATCGGTCTGGTTGCCGTGCTGCTTGCGTTGGCGCTGTGGCCCTCCGTTCCCTGGTATGGGGGCGGTCAGGACGCGATTTCACAGATCAAATCACGGGGAGTGCTGCGTGTCAGTACCATCAATTCCCCGTTAACTTACTACACAGTGAACCGATCTCCGGCCGGTATGGATTATGAGCTGGCAAAACGCTTCGCCGATTATCTGGGCGTTAAACTCAAAGTGACGGTTCGACCTAACCTGAGCGACCTGTTTGACGATCTGGACGATGGCAAAGCCGATGTGCTGGCTGCGGGCCTGAACTACAACCGCGAGCGCCTGACCCGCTATCAGACCGGGCCGGGTTACTACAATGTTTCGCAGCAGCTGGTCTATCGCGTGGATAAGCCGCGCCCTAAAAACCTCGGTGATTTAAAGGGGCGGCTCACGGTCGCCTCCGGTTCGGCCTATCTCTCCACGCTGAAGAGCGCGCGTTCCAGTCAGTTCCCCGACCTGGACTGGGCGATCGCCACCGACCAGAGTCCTAAAGCCCTGCTGGAAGCGGTGGCCGACGGCAAGCTGGATTACACGATTGGCGACTCCGTGACGATCGCCCTGCTGCAGCGCATCTATCCGCAACTGGCGGTGGCGTTCGACGTAACTGATGAAGAGCCGGTCACCTGGTATGTGCGTCACAGCGACGATGACAGCCTGAATGCCGCGATGCTCGACTTCTTTAATGGCATGGGCGAAGAAGGGGCGATGGCGCGGCTGGAGGAGAAATACCTCGGCCATGTCGGCACCTTCGATTATGTTGATACCCGCACCTTCCTGCGCGCCATCGACAATACGCTGCCCGACATCAAACCGCTGTTTGAGAAGTATGCCACCAGCATCGACTGGCGGCTGCTGGCGGCCATCTCTTATCAGGAGTCGCACTGGAATCCGCAGGCCACCTCGCCCACCGGCGTGCGCGGCATGATGATGCTGACCCGTAACACTGCCGACAGTCTGGACGTGGGCGACCGGACCGATCCGGAACAGAGCATTCGCGGCGGCAGTCAGTACCTGCAGGATATGATGGCGAAGGTGCCGCAGACCATCCCTGAAGATGAGCGCATCTGGTTTGCACTGGCGGCCTATAACATGGGCTATGCCCATATGCTGGATGTGCGCAAGCTGACGGCGCGTCAGGGCGGAAACCCGGATAGCTGGGCGGATGTGAAGCTGCGCCTGCCGATGCTGAGCCAGAAGCGCTACTACGCGCAGACGGCCTATGGCTACGCGCGCGGGCACGAAGCCTATAACTATGTCGAAAATATCCGCAAATATCAGATAAGCCTGGTGGGTTACCTGCAGGAGCAGGAGAAGCGCCTGGCGCGGCAGGCCGAAGCGCAGGCGGAGCTGGCCAGAGGCTATCCGGCGGTCGAACCGACGATCGCCATGAACTAACCCCGGCGTTGCGCCTGGCGCAGCGCTTTTTTCTGCTCGCGCCGCATACGGAAGAAGTCGCTCAGCATGGCAGCACACTCCTCTGCCAGCACGCCGCTGTGTAATTCAACCTGATGGTTCATGCCGGGATGGCCGAGCACATCCAGCAGTGACCCCGCCGCCCCGCTTTTGATATCGTGCGCGCCATAGACCAGCCGGGTGATGCGGCTGTGCACCATCGCACCGGCGCACATCACGCACGGCTCCAGCGTGACGTAGAGCGTGGTATCCAGCAGACGATAATTCTCCAGCACCTTGCCGCCCTGCCGCAGCGCCATGATCTCCGCATGCGCCGTGGGATCGTGCTGGCCGATGGGCCGGTTCCACCCCTCGCCAATCACCCGTTCGTTCTGCACCAGCACGGCCCCGACCGGCACCTCCCCCTGCGCCCAGGCACGGCGTGCCAGGTCAAGCGCATGGCGCATCCAGTATTCATCTTGTTCTATCATGCAGACCACTCCGGGCGACTGAAAAGCGGCGCATTATAGCGATCTCCTCCTGCGTGTCGAAACTTATTCCAGCTGTTGCAGCTCACCGGCAGGTGTCACGCGCCAGCGATGCTGACAGAAAAAGAGCAGCGGGTTGTCCTGCTTGCTGTCGCTGTAGCCGCTGTAGAGCTGCAGCGGTGTGCCGATTTTCTCTTCGAGTTGCGCCACCTTTTCATGCCCCAGGCAGCGCATCGACAGTACCCGGCCGCCCCAGCCGCGCTGCATCTGGCTGGCGATCAGTTTGACCCGCGGCAGAAACGCCGAGTCGTAATAGACCTGCTCCACCAGCGACTGCGGCGATCCGGTAATCAGCCAGACATCGGCATCATCACTGCCCAGGTATTCGGTCAGGCGCTGCTGCACCACCGGAAAGGCTCTGACGCGCAGACGGAACCACTGCGCAAATTCGGCTTCCAGCCGCAGCAGGGTCTGTTCTGAGCGGCCAAAGGTAATCGACCAGAGCAGCAGGCTCATGGGCCAGCGGGCGGCCCGCCCTTTCAGCAGCAGGCCGATCCCCACCACCGGCAGCAGTGGTACCACCAGCAGCAGATTGAGCGGGCGGCGACGCAGCAGATAGCGCATAAAGGTGCCAAACATATCCTGCTGGTGCAATGTGCCATCCAGGTCGAAAAATACGATGCGACGATGTGTTCCCCTGGTCAAACAGCTCTCCTTCAGACAGATTCCGGGATGTTAAGAATAGTGTAGCCATCATCAGGCGGCTCGGCGATGCGTGTCATTTTTAATTCCGATGACTACAATGCCTGATGAATAGTTTATTCTTCTCCGATTATCCCTGAATATTGAGGATTGGGCATGAGTTCATTGCTGCGCATTCGCCAGCTTTATCCCCGTCTGGCATTGAACGAGCGTCGGCTGGCGGATTTTTTACTGTCGCAGCCCGATCGGGCGCGCCACCTGAGTTCGCAGAAGCTGGCGGAAGAGTCCGGCGTCAGCCAGTCAAGCGTCGTCAAGTTTGCCCAGAAACTGGGATACAAAGGTTTCCCGGCGCTGAAGCTGGCCCTGAGTGAGTCACTGGCGGACAAGGATGCCATTACCGTGCATAACCATATCCTCAGCGACGACCCGCTCAAGATGGTGGGCGAAAAGCTGCTGACCGAAAAACTTTCGGCGATCCGTGCCACGCTGGATATTAACAGCGAAGAGAAGCTTAACGACGTGCTGCAGCTGCTGAAGAATGCCCGGCGTATTCTGCTGGTGGGCATCGGCGCATCGGGCCTGGTGGCAAAAGATTTCTCCTGGAAGCTGATGAAGATCGGCATCAATGCGGTCGCGGAGCAGGACATGCACGCGCTGCTGGCCAGCGTTCAGGCGATGGGGCCTGGCGACGTGCTGCTCGCTATCTCCTATACCGGAGAGCGGCGAGAGATGAATCTGGCGGCGCAGGAAGCCGCGCAGGTGGGCGCCGACGTGGTGGCCTTTACCGGCTTTACCCCTAATACGCTGCAGCAAAGTGCCAGCTACTGTCTCTACACAGTGGCCGAAGAGCAGAGCACCCGCAGTGCGGCGATCTCCTCCACCACGGCGCAGCTGGCGCTGACCGATCTGCTGTTTATGGCGCTGGTGCAGAACGATCCTGAACGCGCTTCCAGCCATATCCGCCACAGCGAGGCGCTGGTGAAAAAGCTGGTCTGATCAGCGGCAGCGCGTATAATACCCGCGCTTTTTCTGTTGTTATCAGGTGGGAAAGATGGCGCTGTTGATTACGTCCCGATGCATTAACTGCGATATGTGTGAACCGGAGTGCCCGAACCAGGCCATTTCACTGGGCGATGCGATCTATGAAATCGATGTCAGTCGCTGTACCGAATGCGTCGGCCACTATGAGGTGCCGACCTGTCAGCAGGTCTGCCCTATCGACAACACCATTATTACCAACCCACAGCACATCGAATCACGCGATGCGCTGTGGGAGAAGTTTGTGCTGCTGCACGGCTAGCTTTCGATAATCACCGTGGCACAGGCGTAGTGACGCTCATCGGCCAGGGTGACATGAACCCGGTTTACCCCCAGGTTCTGCGCCACTTCCGCCGCATGCTGGAAGAAACGGAGCCCCGGCTTGCCCAGCTCATCGTTGTAAACTTCAAACTGATTAAACGCCAGCCCGCCGCGAATGCCGGTGCCAAAGGCTTTGGCCGCCGCCTCTTTGACCGCAAACCGCTTGGCGAGAAAGCGCACCGGCTGATGATGGGCCTGATACTGCTGCCATTCCGCTTCGCTCAGGACCCGACGCGCCAGCCTGTCACCGGCGCGTTCAATCACCCCGGCGATGCGTTCAATCTCAACGATGTCGGTGCCCAGTCCCAGAATAGCCATCAGCGACGCGCTTCACGCAGCAGCTGTTTCATCTCTTTCACGGCATCCGGCAGGCCACTCATCACGGCCCGGCCGATAATGGCATGGCCGATGTTCAGCTCGTGCATTTCCGGCAGCGCCGCAATCGGCAGCACGTTGTGGTAGGTCAGACCGTGACCGGCATTCACCTTCAGCCCCAGGCTGGCGGCAAAGGTCGCGGCGTGACGGATCCGCGCCAGCTCGGCGTCGCGCGCCAGCCCCTCTGGTGCTTCGGCGTAGGCACCGGTGTGGATCTCGATGTAGGGTGCGCCGCTGGCCACCGCCGCCTCGATCTGGCGATGGTCGGCATCGATAAACAGCGACACCAGGATGCCCGCATCACTCAGCAGACGCACGGCCGCGTTCATCTTCTCCTGCTGCCCGGCCACATCCAGACCGCCTTCGGTTGTCACTTCCTGACGTTTTTCCGGCACCAGGCAGCAGAAATGGGGGCGGATATCACAGGCGATGCCGATCATCTCATCGGTAACGGCCATCTCCAGATTCATGCGCGTCTGGATGGTGTCACGCAGGATACGCACATCACGGTCGGTGATATGACGCCGATCTTCGCGCAGGTGAACGGTAATGCCATCCGCGCCCGCCTGCTCGGCGATAAACGCCGCCTGCACCGGATCGGGATAGTTTGTGCCGCGGGCATTACGCACCGTGGCAATGTGATCGATATTGACGCCTAACAGCAACTCAGCCATGACCATCCTCACTTCTTTTCCATCGTGATGTTGAGTGTACCGCGCAAACCACGCCAGGCGGTACGACCCGCGCTATTCATCTGCCTGTTCAGGCTTTTTCTTCGGGACAAACTGGCGAAACAGCTCCTGACTTTTCAGCGGCTTGCCGCCCAGATAGGGTTTGAGGGCGATGCGGGTAAAGCGTTTGGCGGCGCGCAGCGTGGCGGCGTCAGGAAAATTCCGCTCAGACAGGGCCCGCAGTTCGCGGCCGGTAAAGCTGCGCTGACCGACCACCAGGCTGGCGATAAAGCCGCGCTCTTCGCGGTAGCTGTAGGTCATCTCATCGCTGACCGCCTCGCCACTGCCGGCGCAGTGCAGGAAGTCGACGCCATAACCCAGATGACCGAGCAGCGCCAGCTCAAAGCGGCGCAGCGCCGGTTCCGGCTGACCGTGGGTGGAGGCTAACGCCTGAAGGCAGTTGAGATAATCGAAGAAGAGTTCGGAGAAGGGAAACTCCTGCTGCAGCACGCGGGAGACCAGCTCATTGACGTAAAGACCGCAGTAGAGCGTGATGCCGCTGAGCGGTAAGGCCAGCGACACCGCTTCGGCATTGCGCAGGGTTTTAACTTCACCGCGCCCGCTCCAGCGCACCAGCAGCGGAGTAAAAGGCTGTAACGCACCTTTCAGCTGCGAGCGCCGCGACCGGGCGCCCTTAGCCAGTACCCGCACCCGCCCTTCGTTTTCGCTGAACAGGTCGAGCAGCAGACTGGTTTCGCTGTAGGGACGACTATGCAGCACAAAGGCGCGTTGCCAGCCTTCCATTGAATCAGAGATCGTCTGTATAACCCAGGCTGCGCAGCGCACGTTCGTCGTCTGCCCAACCGGATTTCACTTTCACCCACAGTTCGAGATGCACTTTGGCTTCAAACATCTCTTCCATATCCCTGCGCGCTTCGGTGCCGATGACTTTAATTTTGGCACCTTTGTTGCCAATCACCATCTTCTTCTGGCCTTCGCGCTCAACCAGAATCAGGCCGTGGATGTCGTAACCGCCGCGTTCGTTCGTCACGAAACGCTCGATCTCCACCGTCACCGAGTAAGGCAGTTCCGCGCCCAGGAAGCGCATCAGTTTTTCACGGATCATCTCCGACGCCATGAAACGCTGAGAGCGGTCGGTGATGTAATCTTCCGGGAAGTGATGATCGGCCTGCGGCAGATGCTTGCGGGTAATCGCCGCAATGGTATCGACGTTCTTGCCGCTTTCCGCCGAGATCGGCACGATATCGAGGAAGTTCATCTGCTGGCTCAGGAACTGCAGATGCGGCAGCAGAACGGTTTTGTCCTGGATGTTGTCGACCTTATTGACCGCCAGGACCACCGGCACTTTGTTGTCGCGCAGTTTGTTCAGCACCATCTCGTCATCGGGTGTCCAGCGCGTGCCTTCGACCACGAAGATCACCAGCTCAACGTCGCCGATCGAACTGCTGGCTGCGCGGTTCATCAGACGGTTAATGGCACGCTTCTCTTCCATGTGCAGGCCGGGGGTATCGACGTAGATCGCCTGATAGTCGCCCTCGGTGTGAATGCCCATGATGCGGTGGCGCGTGGTTTGCGGCTTGCGCGAGGTGATCGACACCTTCTGCCCCAGCAACTGGTTCAGTAAGGTGGATTTACCGACGTTGGGTCGGCCAACAATCGCGACAAAGCCGCAATAAGTAACGTTTTCGCTCATTCGAGTCCTGAATTGTTCAGCGCCTGAAAGGGCGCCGAAAGAGTGCTATTTGAATCGTGTGTCATTCAGCGTCTGCTGACGCCGGGACAGCTCTGCGTCTGGTGTTATCGCGCCACAGCGGACGCCGTGACGCCGGCAGAACTATTCGAGACCTAATTTTATCAGCGCCTGTTCCGCTGCTGCCTGCTCAGCTTTACGGCGGCTGGAGCCGACACCGACAACCGGCTCGGCCATGCCACTCACCTGACAGTGAATGGTAAATTCCTGATCGTGGGCTTCGCCACGGACCTGCACCACCAGATAACTGGGCAGCGGCAGATGACGCCCCTGCAGATACTCCTGCAGTCGCGTTTTCGGATCTTTTTGCTTGTCGCCCGGACTGATTTCGTCGAGGCGGGTCTGATACCAGTCCAGGATCAGCTGCTCAACCCGTTCAATGCTGCTGTCGAGGAAGATACCGCCAATCAGCGCTTCCACCGTATCAGCGAGGATTGATTCGCGACGGAAACCGCCGCTTTTCAGCTCACCCGGCCCTAAACGCAGGCACTCGCCGAGGTCAAATTCGCGCGCCATCTCCGCCAGCGTATTACCGCGTACCAGCGTGGCGCGCATGCGGCTCATGTCACCTTCGTCAACCCGCGGGAAGCGGTGATAGAGGGCATTTGCAATCACATAGCTAAGAATAGAGTCGCCAAGAAATTCCAGGCGTTCATTGTGCTTACTGCTGGCGCTGCGGTGAGTCAGGGCCTGCTGTAACAGTTCCGAATGAGTAAAAGTGTAGCCCAGTTTGCGCTGAAGCTTGTTAATCAGGATGGGGTTCATGCGATTCCAGTTCTTTGTTGCGTCTGTGACTCTGCATACCAAACGGGGCTGGCAATCCAACACGTTCCGTTTGGTGTGCAGTGGCCTCCCTGAGGAGGCCACCCGATTTGCCTGTTAATCAGACAATAATTTAGTGAATACCGCCGATGCGACTGAATCGCACGCCGGTTGGCCACTGCCCTTCTTGTTTCTCAAAGCTCATCCAGATAGCGACCGCTTTACCCACCAGATTACGCTCAGGGACAAAGCCCCAGTAGCGGCTGTCGGCGCTGTTATCACGGTTGTCGCCCATCATGAAGTATTGCCCTTTCGGCACTACCCAGGTCGCCTGCGGCTGACCCGGCTGCTGAAAATACATGCCCGCCTGACTCTGCGCTTCGTTAACCAGCAGGATGTCATGCGTAACGTTGCCGATGGTCTCTTTGCGGGTTCCCAGGCGCAGTCCGCCGCGCAGCGTATCGCCCTGCGGCACCTGATAGAAGCCGTTGCCGGTTTCGTTGCCATCAAAGCCGCTGAAGGTCTGAATAAAATTGCTCGGTTCCACGTCAGTGTAGGTCACCGCTAACGCCGACACGCAGGCTTTTTCATCGGTGCAGGCCGGTTTCACCGTCAGCGTTTTGCTGTAAGGATCATAGATGACTTTGTCGCCCGGCAGGCCAATCACGCGCTTGATGTAGTCCAGGCTCGGATCTTTCGGGTATTTGAATACCGCGATATCACCCCGTTTTGGCTCACCGGTCGGGATCAGCGTGGTCTGGGTAATCGGATCCTTGATGCCGTAGGCAAACTTCTCCACCAGAATAAAATCGCCAATCAGCAGAGTCGGCATCATCGAGCCCGACGGGATCTGGAACGGCTCGTAAATAAACGAACGCACGATGAAGACCACGGCCAGCACCGGGAACACGGAGGCGGTGGTTTCCACCCAGCCTGGCTGAGAAGAGACCTTCGCCAGCGTTTTGCTGTCGAGCGCATTACCGGTCTGGGCCTGGGCCGCCGCCTGTTTCGCACGACGCTCAGGCGCCCATTTGAACCGATCAATAACCCAGACGATGCCAGTAATCAGCGTCGCTATCGCCAGAATCAGGGCGAACATATTAGCCATCAGAAATCCTTATTTGCTGTCCTTACCGACATGCAGAATGGCGAGGAACGCTTCCTGTGGCAGCTCAACGTTACCTACCTGCTTCATGCGTTTCTTACCATCTTTCTGTTTCTGCAACAGTTTCTTCTTACGGCTGACGTCGCCGCCATAACATTTGGCCAGCACGTTTTTACGCAGCTGTTTTACCGTCGAACGGGCGATGATGTGGTTGCCGATGGCAGCCTGAATCGCGATGTCGAACTGCTGACGCGGGATCAGATCTTTCATCTTCTCCACCAGGTCGCGTCCGCGATAAGGGGCGTTGTCGCGGTGCGTAATCAGCGCCAGCGCATCCACACGTTCACTGTTAATCAGAACGTCAACGCGCACCATGTCCGAAGGCTGGAAGCGTTTGAAGTTGTAATCCAGCGAGGCGTAACCGCGCGAGGTTGACTTCAGACGGTCGAAGAAGTCGAGCACCACTTCTGCCATCGGAATTTCATAGGTCAGCGCAACCTGCTTGCCGTGATAAACCATGTTGGTCTGCACGCCACGCTTCTCAATACAGAGCGTAATGACGTTGCCCAGGTACTCCTGCGGCAGCAGCATGTGACATTCGGCAATCGGCTCACGCAGCTCTTCGATGTTGTTCAGCGGCGGCAGCTTGGACGGGCTGTCGACATACACCACTTCACCACTGGTGGTCACCACTTCATAGACTACCGTCGGGGCGGTAGTGATCAGATCGAGGTCATATTCGCGCTCCAGACGCTCCTGAATGATCTCCATGTGCAGCAGACCCAGGAAGCCGCAGCGGAAACCAAAGCCCAGCGCCGTCGAGCTTTCTGGCTCATAGAACAGGGAGGCGTCGTTCAGGCTCAGTTTACCCAGCGCGTCGCGGAAGGCTTCATAGTCATCAGAGCTGATCGGGAACAGACCGGCATAAACCTGCGGCTTCACTTTTTTAAAGCCTGGCAGCGCTTTGTCCGCCGGATTACGCGCGGTGGTCAGCGTATCGCCCACAGGTGCGCCGAGAATGTCTTTGATGGCGCAGACCAGCCAGCCCACTTCGCCGCAGTTCAGTTCGGTGCGGTCGACCTGTTTCGGCGTGAAGATCCCCAGACGGTCAGCATTGTAGGTCTGACCGGTACTCAGGACTTTGATCTTGTCGCCTTTGCGCATGGTGCCGTTTTTCACACGCACCAGCGAGACAACACCCAGGTAGTTATCGAACCAGGAGTCGATGATCAGCGCCTGCAGCGGGCCATCCGGGTCGCCTTCCGGCGGCGGAATATCGCGCACCAGACGTTCCAGCACGTCCGGTACGCCAACGCCGGTCTTGGCGGAACAGCGCACCGCATCGGCAGCGTCGATACCGACGATATCTTCAATTTCCTGCGCGGCGCGCTCGGGATCGGCGGCGGGCAGGTCAATCTTGTTCAGAACCGGCACCACTTCCAGATCCATCTCCATCGCGGTGTAGCAGTTCGCCAGTGTCTGCGCTTCAACACCCTGACCGGCGTCCACCACCAGCAGTGCGCCTTCACAGGCTGCCAGTGAGCGGGAGACTTCGTAGGAGAAGTCAACGTGGCCCGGGGTATCGATGAAATTGAGCTGGTAAGTTTCGCCGTCTTTCGCGTGGTAATCGAGTGTCACGCTCTGGGCTTTGATGGTAATGCCACGCTCGCGCTCCAGATCCATGGAATCGAGAACCTGCGCAGCCATCTCACGGTCAGTGAGGCCACCACAGATCTGAATAAGGCGGTCAGAGAGCGTAGATTTACCATGGTCGATGTGAGCGATGATGGAGAAATTTCTTATGTGCTTCATTTATTGGGATATCTTCGCTTAAAATTCAGTTGAAAATCTGAGCACAGACACATTCAGGAAGATCGCTCTTTACCCACAATCCTGTCAGCCTCATTAATGACGACGCATATTACACTGTTAACGCCGCGCATAAAAGAATGGAACGTGGTGGAAGCGAAACAGATATCTGCGCAGGGCAGAACAGACAAAGGCCGCGGAGTACGCGGCCTGGACACAGGTTACGCTTCGCTTTCAACACGCAGCGCATCGGGCGGTAAGGCAACGCTGAGAATGACGGGCTGAAAGGCTTCGCGATCGCCAAATTTCATCGACACGCCTTTGGCGACGATGAATCCACCGATGCCGCCCAGCAGCGCGCCACAGGCGGCCGCCAGGTCGCTGCCGAAGAGCGACTGAAACAGCCCCGCCACCAGAAACAGGCCAAAGAGCGGCGTCATGTAGACCAGCAGTGCCGATCCGAGCAGGCTGCTCTCTTTAATGCCCAGCTCAATGCGCTGGCCCGGCTGCAGCGGCTTGCTGCTGGCGATCTGCATCACATGCGCATTCTTCGGGCCGAGCTTGTTGAGCATATGGCTGCCGCAGCCTTTACGGGCCTGGCAGCTGTTGCAGGAGGTTTTTGCTTCCGTGTGCAGCGTGGCGATACCATCCTGCCATGCCACCACGGTGGCCCATTCTCTCATCATTTTTGTGACCCCAGGTCGATGCTGTCCGCAATACGTTTCGCGGTAGAGGGCGGCAGTTCGCCGATCACCGCAATCTCGCTATTATTGCGCACAACGGTCTGGACCGTACGACGTCCAGTGCGCAATGTCTGCGTGTTACTGGTTTTATCGGCCGGCGTCACGTTAATGGCAAAGCTAAACAGCCCATCGCTGTAGAGCTTCGACTCCATATTTTTATTCAGGCCCGGCAGCGTACGACGGTTCTGCGACACCAGCGACATCCCGGCGGGTAACCAGCCAGGCTGCCAGCTGAGCGTCACCGCGTCCCCTTTCGGCACGGAGAGCGATGGCGGCAGATTCGCCTTTTCCAGCCCCTGCATCAGGTTGCGCACGCCCTCATCCACCGCAAAGCTGATAACACGGAACTGCTCCAGCGTTTCACCATCGCGGTCGAGCAGGTCGATGCGCAGCGGCAGCCTGGTGTCCACGTCCAGCCAGACCACATAACTGTAGCGGGTGCCGTCACGCGACACGATGCGCAGCACATCGCACATCTGGTCGGCGATGCGCGAGCGGCCAACCGTGATGAAATCGTAGGCGGAGGAGAGCCTGGCGAAATCCGCAAAAATCACCGAAGGCAGTGCATCGATGATGTGCGTGCCGGGAAGGGAAAAGGGATCGAGTCCGGGTTCGAAATAGCTGATATCGTTGCCACGCTGGATCACTTCCCGGCGCGGTCCATCCATCTGCAGCAGCTGCGCAAAAATCCGGTTATCGATCACCGCGTGACGATAACGCAGCGATTCAATGCCGATGCGGGAGACGTTGATATAGGCGAATTCGTAGTTGAGGTTCTGGCTTGCCTGCTCCATCTGCTGCAATAGCGCCCCGGACGCAGAGGTTTGCGCCGGGGCCGCAGATGACCAGAACAGACTGCCTGCCAGCAGGCTAACAGCATACCAAAGCGGCTTCATTACTGCTGCTGCTGTCCTAATGATTGGTTTCCGGGAACATCAACCTGAGCCTGTTTTGGCGCACTGGTTTCAAACTGCAGCTGATCCGCGTGCAGGCGACGCTGAAGTTCATAGTCCTGCAGCATGGCGTTTACACGACGACGCTGGTCCTGCACCTGCTGATTGGCGCTGTTGGTATCAAACGCATCAGAAGGTACGCCCAGGCTGACCGGAGAGGCTTTGCCCATCATTGGCAGCGTGTTGAAGACCGGCGAGTCGGATGTCTGCGTGGCACTGCCCTGCGGCTGGTTGTAGTGCTGAACACCCACAATGACCGCCAGAGAAACACAGGCCGCGACGCCCACCTGGGTCAGTTGCGCAGCCCACGGACGCGCTTTTTTCCAGAACGGCATTTTTTCCCAGCGGGAAGGTTCTGGCTGAGCTTCAGGGATCAGCGTAGTCACCGTACGCAGCGGCTCTTTTTCAATGGCCGCCGCAACGCGCGCAGAGATATCAAAATGCAGATGCTCGCCAACATCACCGCGCATTGTGTCGCGAATCAGATGATAGCTCGCCCAGCTTTTCTGTAATTCTGCGTCCTTCGACAGGGCGGAAAACAGCTCGTTGTCTAAGGTTTCACCATCCATTAAAGCGGAAAGTTTTTCTTTCTGCATGCCTATGTACCCTTCCAGTAGCCGTTATCACTAACGTTGGATAAGCGGTTGAACTTTGTTATCAATGGCCTCTCGCGCACGAAAGATACGTGATCGAACAGTGCCTACCGGGCAATCCATAATGACGGCGATCTCTTCATAACTCAGACCGTCCAGTTCCCTGAGGGTGATTGCCATACGCAAGTCCTCGGGTAGCGCCTCGATGGTACGAAAGACAATTTGTTTCAATTCGTCAGACAACATTAAGTTCTCAGGGTTCGAAATTTCTTTTAATGCACTCGCACTTTCGAAATTTTCCGCGTCAATCGCATCCACATCGCTGGATGGCGGACGACGCCCCTGAGCAACCAGGTAATTTTTCGCTGTGTTAACCGCAATGCGGTACAGCCAGGTATAAAACGCGCTATCGCCCCGGAAAGAGTCCAGTGCGCGATACGCTTTAATAAAGGATTCCTGTACTACATCTGGCACGTCGCCCGAAGGAACATAGCGTGAAACCAAACTCGCCACTTTGTGCTGGTAACGAATCACCAGTAAGTTAAACGCTTTTTGATCTCCCTTCTGTACCCGCTCGACAAGGACCTGATCCGTTAACTGCTCGCTCATCCGAGGTAATGTCTCCCCAAATTCTAAATGCATAAAGTAACTGCCAGCACATCTCATCATTCTGAGCAAGCATGCGCTTAGAGTTGTGATGTGGTGCGAAGTTCACTTTTCGCCCTGATATTTACTGCTCCGATGGCCGTTACACGGGTTGTTCGTTTTCGTTCAGTGTAAGGAGCACAAATCGCTGGCAGAGTAACCTATGACAACAGCTTTTTCATCATTAAATCCGTCAGGTTTTATGCGTTTGCTATAAAAAACATGACGAAGAAGCGCACCATTTTAACTCATTGATCAGATTCGGATTCAGAAAGCCGTTCGCCAAAACACACCCTGCGCTGTTTAAAATACTTCACAGCAGACCCGTTCGGGCTTATGCTCAGGTCAGGTCCTGTTTAGTAAATTAAACATTATGATGAAAACAACCCCGGATTATCAGTGTGATGTTTTAATTGTCGGCAGCGGTGCTGCCGGATTGTCGCTGGCGTTACGGCTGGCAAAGCAGTATCAGGTGACCGTTCTCAGTAAAGCGCAGGTTAATGAAGGCTCGACGCTCTATGCACAGGGCGGCATTGCTGCGGTATTTGATGAGACAGACAGCATCGAGTCACACATCGAAGATACGCTTATTGCTGGCGCAGGCTTGTGCGACCGCGAGGCGGTCTCCTTTGTGGCCAGCAATGCGCGTCACTGCGTGCAGTGGCTGATCGACAATGGCGTAGCCTTTGACCTCGATCCCCAGGCCGCTGGCGATATGCGCTATCACCTGACGCGTGAAGGCGGCCATAGTCATCGCCGTATTCTGCACAGCGCGGACGCCACCGGCCACGCGGTGGAAACCACTCTGGTAAGCCAGGCGCTAAGCCATCCCAACATCCGGATTCTGGAGCGCACCAACGCGGTCGATCTGATCCTTTCAGACAAAAGCGGACTGCCTGGCCCCCGCCGGGTGATAGGGGCCTGGATCTGGAACCGGAATCGCGAGCAGGTTGAAACCTGTCAGGCGCGAGCCGTGGTGGTCGCCACCGGCGGCGCGGCCAAAGTCTATCAATACACCACCAACCCCGATATCGCCTCCGGTGACGGCATCGCGATGGCGTGGCGTGCGGGCTGCCGGGTCGCCAATCTGGAGTTTAATCAGTTTCATCCGACCTGCCTGTTTCATCCGCAGGCGCAGAATTTCCTGTTAACCGAAGCCCTGCGCGGCGAAGGGGCCTGGCTGCTGCGTCCCGACGGCAGCCGTTTTATGCCCGACTTCGATGAACGCGCAGAGCTGGCCCCGCGCGATATCGTCGCCCGGGCCATCGACCATGAGATGAAGCGGCTCGGCGTCGACTGTATGTATCTGGATATCAGCCACCAGCCCGAAGCCTTTGTGCGCGCCCACTTCCCGATGATCTACGAGAAGCTGCTGACCTTTGGCTTTGATCTCACCAAAGAGCCGATCCCGATTGTGCCCGCCGCGCACTACACCTGTGGCGGCGTGGTCGTCGACCAGCATGGACAGACCGACGTCAGCGGCCTGTTTGCCATCGGTGAAGTGAGCTACACCGGCCTGCACGGCGCAAACCGCATGGCGTCCAATTCGCTGCTGGAGTGTCTGGTCTACGGCTGGTCTGCCGCCGAAGAGCTGATGCGTACCCTGCCCGCCATTGAGGCCGTCACAGAGCTGCCCGCCTGGGATGAGAGCCAGGTGGATGATGCGGATGAGCGCGTGGTGATCCAGCACAACTGGCACGAGCTGCGGCTGTTCATGTGGGATTACGTCGGCATTGTCCGCACGACCCGGCGGCTGGAGCGGGCATTACGCCGCATCACTCTGCTTCAGCAGGAGATAGATGAATATTATCGTCATTTCCGCCTCTCCAATAATCTGCTGGAGCTGCGGAACCTGGTGCAAGTGGCGGAACTGATGGTGCGCTGTGCGCTGGCGCGGAAAGAGAGTCGCGGCCTGCACTTTATCCGCGACTATCCGGCATTACTGCCGGAGGCGCTGCCGACCGTGCTGGCCCCTTCTGGCTACATAAAAAGGTAGAACGCCTGCGTCAGGCCGCACCACTCATCCGAATAGCGGGTGTCGGGCGCGCGGATAGCGAGGCGCTCCAGCAGCGTTTCTCCGGCCTGCGGCGAGAGCCCCAGCACGACGCGGTGTGGCGGACGATGAGCATACTCCGCCACGTCCAGCCGGAAGCGCAGATGCCAGCCATCGGCCTGCGCCAGCGTGATAAATGTCTGACCAATGTCCACGGGCAGCACCACGCAGAACATCCCCTCCTCTTCGATCAGTAACGCCGCACTGCGCAACAGCGTCTGATGGTCCAGCGAGGCCGTGGCGCGGGCGCTGTCGCGGGCCGCGCTGGCGCAGGCTACGCCCGGCGCAAAATAGGGCGGATTGCTGACAATCAGCGAATAGCGTTTATCGCACGCCTCCGCCCAGCTGGCGATATCCTGCTGATGAACTGCGATACGCGCCGGCCAGGGTGACTGCTGCACATTTTCCTGCGCCTGCTGCGCGGCGTCGGCATCCAGCTCCACCGCATCGATGGCAATATCTGACGGCGTACGCTGCGCCAGCATCAGCGCGATCAGTCCGCTGCCGCTGCCGATATCAAGAATGCGCCTGACCCCGGCAACCGGCGCCCAGGCCCCCAGCAGAATGGCATCGGTGCCCACCTTCATCGCACAGCGGTCGTGTGCGACAAAAAATTGTTTAAAGGTAAATCCGTTATTGTTTAACTGTGGCCGTTTACGCGGCTTATCCTGCATCATTCGTCACTACCATCGATTTTTCCTGCCGTCCGGCAGCGCATGAGTGTAACGTGACAACAGCGTGATTTCACGTAACAGACAACGCCGGACACAGCCGGAACGGATTAACAGATGAAGATTCACTCTGATCTGTCTATAATCAGCGCCCCAAACTGAGGTAGACCATGACAGTAACCACATTTTCCGAACTCGAACTTGACGAAAGCCTGCTACAAGCGTTGCAGGAAAAAGGCTTTACGCGCCCAACAGTGATCCAGGCTGCTGCAATTCCGCCCGCACTGGAGGGCCGCGACGTTCTGGGTTCGGCACCTACCGGGACCGGGAAAACGGCCGCGTATCTGTTACCGGCGTTGCAGCACCTGCTTGATTTTCCGCGCAAGAAATCCGGCCCGCCACGTATCCTGATCGTGACCCCGACCCGCGAACTGGCGATGCAGGTCGCCGACCATGCGCGTGAGCTGGCGAAACATACCCATCTGGATATCGCCACCATCACGGGCGGTGTGGCCTATATGAACCACGCCGAAGTGTTCAGCGAAAACCAGGACATCGTGGTCGCCACCACCGGCCGCCTGCTGCAGTACATCAAAGAAGAGAACTTCGACTGCCGCGCCGTCGAGACGCTGGTGCTGGATGAAGCGGACCGGATGCTTGATATGGGCTTTGCCCAGGATATCGAAACCATCGCGGCAGAAACCCGCTGGCGCAAACAGACGCTGCTCTTTTCCGCCACGCTGGAAGGCGACAACATCCGCGACTTCGCGGAGCGTCTGCTGAACGATCCGGTGGAGCTGGAGGCCGATCCGAGCCGCCGCGAGCGCAAAAAGATCCAGCAGTGGTACTACCGCGCGGACGATCTGGACCACAAGACCAAATTACTGATCCACCTGCTGCAGCAGGAGGACGTGACGCGCAGCATCGTCTTCGTGCGCAAGCGTGAACGTCTGCATGAGCTGGTGAGCTGGCTGCACGAAGCGGGGATTCGCACCAGCTATCTCGAAGGCGAAATGGTGCAGGCCAAGCGTAACGAAGCGATTAAACGCCTGAGCGAAGGCCGCGTAAACGTGCTGGTGGCGACCGACGTCGCCGCACGCGGTATCGACGTTGAGGAGGTCAGCCACGTCTTCAACTATGATATGCCACGCACCGCCGATACCTATCTGCACCGCATCGGCCGTACCGGTCGCGCGGGCCGTAAAGGCATCGCCATTTCGCTGGTTGAGGCGCATGACTTCGTTCTGCTGGGCAAAATCACCCGTTACGTGAACGAGCCGATCAAAGCGCGTGTGATTGATGAGCTGCGCCCGGTTACGCGCGCACCGAGTCCTAAAACCACCGGAAAACCGTCGAAAAAGGTGCTGGCGAAGCGTGCCGAGAAGAAAGCAAGCGAAACGGAAAAACCGCGCGTGAAGAAACGTCATCGCGACGCGAAAAATGTCGGCAAACGCCGCAAGGCAAGCGGCAGTGCACCAGCGAACGAGAATGCGGAATAAATCGTCGCCGCAATAAAAAAATCGCCTCGCAGGAGGCGATTTTTTTTATTTAACAGAGAGTAACAGCCCTTTCATCCCGCTTTTACGGTCAGCGTACGCGCTTTAAAAGAGTGCTGGCCGGGCATCCAGAGTCAGATGCCCTATCCCCTTAATTTGTCTGCTAATAGTTGCTGTGTGCGCTTTGCGCTCTTTTTCAGCACCCGTAAACTCAGGCGCTTAAAGGCTTTCAGTAAAAGTACGGGTAATGACATCGCGCTGCTGCTCTGGCGTCAGGGAGTTAAAACGCACCGCGTAGCCTGACACACGGATGGTCAGCTGCGGATAGTTTTCCGGATGCTTAATGGCATCTTCCAGCGTTTCGCGGCGCAGAACGTTGACATTCAGATGCTGTCCGCCTTCCACACGAACCTGAGGCTTGATTTCAACCGGCACTTCACGGTAAGTGAATTCGCCCAGTTCACGGATGGCGACGACCTGATCTTCTTCATAGCCCGCTTTGGCACAGAGGCAGCGTGCTTCGCCTTTCTCTTCGTCCAGCAGCCAGAATGAGTTCAGTAATTCTGCATTGCTGCATTGAGTGATCTGGATTCCAGTGATCATAATTGCGTCTCCCGGGTAATACGTGAATAAATCAATTTTGAGGCCCCGGTATACCACCCTAAATTTATGGCAGCTTTGACCTGTATCAATATTAATCAGCTATAAAATCGCCTTTCACGCTAACCCCTTGATCTCACAACGCCCTCGCTTTCAACTTAATTTGTATTTTTTCAAATTATTTTACCTTCTGCTCTGTGTCCGGAACCGCTAAGCTTACTGACATTAACGCGAAGGGAGTGAAATATGGCTGAGAAGCTGACCTGGCACGACGTGCTGGCCGAAGAGAAAGAGAAACCCTATTTTGTCGAGACGCTGAAGCAGGTCGCCGATCGACGTGCGGCGGGCGTGACCGTCTATCCGCCCCAGAAAGATGTGTTCAACGCCTTTCGCCTGACGGAACTGGGAGACGTTAACGTGGTGATCCTGGGTCAGGATCCGTATCACGGCCCCCATCAGGCGCACGGCCTGGCCTTCTCGGTGCTGCCTGGCGTTCAGGTGCCGCCCTCGCTGCAGAATATCTATAAAGAGCTGGTGCAGGATATTCCCGGCTTTGAGAAGCCTGACCACGGTTTTCTCGAAAGCTGGGCTAAACAGGGTGTGCTGCTGCTGAACACGGTGTTAACGGTTGAGGCGGGGAAAGCGCATTCTCATGCGAAATTCGGCTGGGAGACGTTTACGGACAACGTGATCGCGGCGATCAATCAGCACTGCGAAGGGGTGATTTTCCTGCTGTGGGGATCCCACGCGCAGAAGAAAGGCAGCATCATCGATCGCCAGCGCCATCATGTGTTGCAGGCGCCGCATCCGTCGCCGCTCTCCGCGCATCGCGGCTTTTTCGGCAGCAGACACTTTTCCACCACCAATGAACTGCTGACTGCGGCCGGTAAAAAGCCGGTGGACTGGACGCCGGTGTTACCGGCTTAACGCCAGAACGCACACGGCCGCGTCAGTGCGCGGCCGTGTCAGGGATTCCGGGATGAATCAGCCTTTGGCTTTGGCCACCGCCACCATCGCCGGACGCAGCAGGCGACCATTCAGCGTATAGCCACGCTGCATCACCAGCATGACATGGTTCGGCTCAAACTCTTCAGACTCCATCATCGACATCGCCTGATGCACTTCCGGGTTGAACGGCACGCCTGTCTCTCCGACCACTTCGACACCGAACTTACGCACGGCACCCAGCAGGCCTTTCAGGGTCAGTTCGATCCCTTCAATCATCGACGCCAGCTGTGGGTCTTCTTTGTTCGCGACTTCCAGCGCACGTTCCAGGCTGTCGATAACCGGCAGCAGTTCGTTGGCAAACTTTTCCAGCGCGAACTTGTGCGCCTTCTCAACGTCCATCTCAGTACGACGACGAATGTTCTCGATTTCAGCCTGCGCACGCAGCTGAGCATCGCGTACACCGGTCTGCGACTGCGCTAATTCAGCTTCGAGCTGAGCAATACGCTCATCACGCGGATCCACCTCTGTTGCTGTCTCCGCGTCCTGAGGTTGCTGCTGATCCTGCTGAATTTCGTCTGAGACTTGCTCGTTTGGGGTGTTCTGTTCTTTACTACTCATGAATTTCTCCGCGTTTTGCACATTCATTTCGCTGGTTGGCTTATTATGGGGATTGGTATGACGGATTCAAGGGAACCTATCACATTGCCTTGCCGTTTTGGCTTATAAGGAACACCGACCAGATGAACAAACACTTTAACTGCATTGGTATTGTGGGTCATCCGCGCCATCCCACCGCGTTAACCACGCATGAGATGCTCTGGCGCTGGCTGACGGCCAAAGGTTATCAAGTGATCGTTGAGAAGCAGATTGCGCAGGAGCTGTCGCTTCACGACGTAGAAACGGGCACGCTGGCGGAGATTGGTCAGCAGGCGGATTTAGCGGTCGTGGTCGGCGGTGACGGCAACATGCTGGGCGCGGCGCGCGTGCTGGCGCGTTATGACATCAAAGTGATCGGCATTAACCGCGGGAACCTGGGCTTTCTGACTGACCTGGACCCGGACAATGCGCAGCAGCAGCTGGATGAGGTGCTGCAGGGCAACTATTTCGTCGAGAGCCGCTTTCTGCTGGAGGCGCAGGTCTGCAAGTCGGACTGCTCGCCGCGCATCGGCTCCGCCATCAATGAGGTGGTGCTGCATCCCGGTAAAGTCGCGCACATGATCGAATTCGAAGTCTATATCGATGAAGTGTTCGCCTTCTCTCAGCGCTCCGACGGACTGATTATCTCCACGCCGACCGGCTCCACAGCCTACTCTCTCTCTGCGGGCGGGCCTATCCTGACACCTTCTCTGGAAGCTATCGTGCTGGTGCCGATGTTCCCGCATACGCTCTCGGCAAGACCGCTGGTGATCAACAGCAGCAGCACCATTCGCCTGCGCTTTTCTTCGCGCCGCAGCGACCTGGAAATCAGCTGCGACAGCCAGATCGCACTGCCGATCCAGGAAGGTGAGGATGTGCTTATCCGGCGCAGCGCCAATCATCTCAACCTGATACACCCGAAAAATTACAGTTATTTCAATACGCTGAGCTCTAAACTGGGCTGGTCAAAAAAATTGTTCTGAAATCCGGCCTCCCCTCTTTACTGGATAAAAAACCAGTTTATACTGTATGAAAAACCATATGTGTTTATTCGTACAGGTGAACCTATGCTGGCCCAACTGACCATCAGTAACTTTGCTATCGTTCGTGAGCTCGACATTGATTTCCAACGCGGTATGACAGCAATCACGGGTGAGACCGGTGCCGGTAAGTCCATTGCGATCGATGCGCTGGGGTTATGTCTGGGTGGTCGTGCCGATGCCGACATGGTGCGTCAGGGTGCCAGCCGGGCCGATCTCTGCGCCCGCTTTCAGCTTAAATCCTCCCCTTCTGCCCAGCGCTGGCTGACAGAAAACCATCTGGATGACGGCAACGAGTGTCTGCTGCGCCGCGTCATCAGTGCAGACGGTCGCTCCCGCGGCTTTATCAACGGCACGGCCGTGCCGCTTTCTCAGCTGCGCGATCTCGGCCAGTTACTGATTCAGATCCACGGTCAGCATGCCCATCAGCTTCTGCTTAAGCCCGATCACCAGAAACATCTGCTGGATGCCTATGCCGGTCACGACGATCTGCTGCAGCAGATGCGCGCCAGCTATCAGACCTGGCACCAGAGCTGTCGCACCCTGGCGCTGCATCAGCAGCAGGCGCAGGAGCGCGAAGCACGTCGCGAGCTGCTGCAGTATCAGCTGAAAGAGCTGAATGACTTTGCGCCGCAGCAGGGCGAATATGAGCAGATCGACGAAGAGTACAAGCGCCTGGCCAACAGCGGCCAGCTGCTCTCCACCAGTCAGCAGGCGCTGCAACTGTTAGCTGACAGCGATGACAACAACCTTCACAGTCTGCTCTACAGCGCGCGTGAGATGATCGCTGAACTCACCTCGCTGGATGAGAAGCTGAACGGCGTGCACAACCTGCTGGAAGAGGCGGCGATTCAGCTGAGCGAAGCCAGCGACGAGCTGCGCCACTACTGCGACAGCCTGGATCTGGATCCGAACCGCCTGTATGAACTGGAACAGCGTATTTCGCGTCAGATTGCTCTGGCGCGTAAGCATCACGTCACGCCGGAAGGGCTGCCTGAACTGCATCAGCAGCTGCTGGCAGAAGCCGAGCTGCTGTCACAGCATGAGAGCGACCAGGAGAGCCTGCAGTCACTGGTTGGTGAGCACTATCAGGCCGCGCTGAAAAGCGCGGAGCAGCTGCATCAGCAGCGCGGTCACTACGCCGATGAGCTGCAGCAACTGATTACCCAGAGTATGCACCTGCTCTCTATGCCGCATGGCCAGTTCCGCATCGCGCTGGCCTTTAATCCGGACCAGCTCACCGCAGACGGTGCCACCCGCGTCGATTTCCAGGTGACAACCAACCCGGGTCAGCCTCTGCAGCCGCTGGGCAAAGTCGCCTCCGGTGGTGAGCTGTCCCGTATCGCGCTGGCGATTCAGGTGATCACCGCGAAGAAAATGGAAACCCCGGCGATGATTTTCGATGAAGTCGATGTCGGGATCAGCGGCCCGACCGCTGCGGTGGTCGGTAAACTGCTGCGTCAGCTGGGCGAGTCCACGCAGGTCATGTGTGTGACGCACCTGCCGCAGGTCGCGGGTTGTGGTCATCAGCACTTCTACGTGAGTAAAGAGACCGATGGCGCGATGACCGAAACCCACATGCAGCCGCTGGACAAGCGGGCGCGTCTGCAGGAACTGGCGCGACTGCTGGGCGGCAGCGAGGTCACCCGCAATACCCTGGCGAACGCAAAAGAACTTTTAGCCGCATAGCAGCGCACTTTTTTAACCCACCGTGGTCATATGCTTGCTCTGTAGAGGTTTCCAACAGCGAAAAGGTTTATTATCATCGGCACTTATGTCGCCAGAGTAATAAAGCCTGCCGCAGGCAGAGTTCAGATTTTGATGGCAAGAAACCGCCTGTTAAAGGCGTTTGGCCCCGGAAAAGGAATGTTTAGATGCGCTGTAAAACGCTGACTGCCGCGGCAGTGGTAATGTTAATGATGACCGCCGGATGTTCCACCTTAGAGCGCGTGGTCTATCGTCCTGATATCAACCAGGGCAACTACCTGGTTGCCAACGATGTGGCCAAGATCCATAACGGTATGACACAGCAGCAGGTGGCCTATACGCTGGGCACACCGATGATGAAAGATCCGTTCGGCAGCAACGTCTGGTATTACATTTTCCGTCAGGAGCCGGGTCATGAAGATGTGAAACAGCAGACGCTGACGCTGACCTTCGATGGCAACGGTGTACTGACCAACATCGATAACAAGCAGAATCTCTCCCAGAGCGGCAACTGATCGAACAGCAGACCGTCTGCATCCCGGAGAGTCTGCAAGTCTGCAAGACAGACAGCAAAAAGGCGCACTGAGCGCCTTTTTTATGGCCGTTATCCGCCAGCACTGGCGCGACACGGCCCTACTTTTTGCTTTCCGCCGCGCGCTCTGCGCGCTGACGCCGCAGCTCTTTAGGATCGGCAATCAGCGGACGATAAATCTCGATACGATCGCCCTCATTAATCACGTCATCCAGCTTCACCGGCCGGCTGTAAACGCCCACTTTGTTGCTGCTGAGATCGATCTCCCGACGCAGCTCAAGTAATCCGGAGGCGTTGATGGCCTGTTCGACCGTGCTGCCCTGCTCCACCTTCACATAGAGTTGATACTGCTTATCGGGCAGCGCATAGACCACCTCGACGGTGATATCAGGCACGGTAGACCTCTTTGGCGCGCTGCGTGAACGCCTGCACCATGCTGTTGGCCAGCTCTTTGAAAATGCGTCCAAAGGCCATCTCAACCAGCATATTGGTGAATTCGAACTCCAGGCTGAGCTCAACCTTGCAGGCGTCATCGCCCAGCGAGACGAACTTCCAGCCGCCGGTCAGCTTGCGGAACGGCCCGTCAACCAGCTGCATGTGAATGCTCTGGTTGTCCGTCAGCGTGTTGCGGGTGGTAAAGGTTTTGCTGATGCCCGCTTTCGACACATCCACCGACGCGGTCATCTCATTTTCAGACGCATCCAGTACGCGACTACCGGTGCAGCCCGGCAGGAATTGCGGATAGGCATCCACATCATTTACAAGTTGGTACATCTGCCCGGCACTAAACGGGACCAGCGCCGAACGACTAATCTGAGCCATAATGGTTCCTGTTCATCACGAAACCGCTGAATAATAGCATTTTCAGCGATTAAACAAAAATGTCCCTGAGTAAGGGTGTGCTAGAATATCCCGTTTCCTGCCGCCCTGCTGGACTGGGGATGCGATAACCGACTAAGTGATGTAAAATACGCCGCACTATGACAAAGAAAAAAGCACACAAACCCGGTTCTGCCACTATTGCCATGAACAAACGCGCCCGTCACGAATACTTCATCGAAGAGGAGTATGAGGCGGGATTATCGTTACAAGGATGGGAAGTCAAATCGCTTCGTGCCGGTAAAGCCAACATCAGCGACAGCTACATTCTGCTGCGCGATGGGGAAGCCTTTCTGTTCGGTTCAACCTTTCAACCCTTAGCCGTTGCCTCCAGCCATGTGGTCTGTGACCCGACGCGCAGCCGTAAGCTGCTGCTGAAGCAACGTGAACTTGACTCCCTTTATGGCCGCGTCAATCGCGAAGGTTACACCATCGTGGCGCTGTCGCTGTACTGGAAGAACGCCTGGTGCAAACTGAAGATTGGTGTTGCACGCGGTAAGAAAGAGCACGACAAGCGTGACGATATCAAAGACCGCGAATGGAAGCTGGATAAAGCACGTATTATGAAGAATTCAGCGCGCTAACCACTGGATTTTAAGCTGTTTAGTTGCTAGTATTTGAAGTTCTGGGGCTGATTCTGGACTCGACGGGATTGTGAAGCCTTAGGAGCATGCCGAGGGGCGGTTTGCCTCGTAAAAAGCCGCAAAAAAATAGTCGCAAACGACGAAAACTACGCTTTAGCAGCTTAATAACCTGCTCTGAGCCCTCTCTCCCTAGCTTCCGCTCTTAAGACGGGGATCAAGAGAGGTCAAACCCAAAAGAGATCGCGTGGATGCCTTGCCTGGGGTTGAAGCGTTAAATCCAATCAGGATAGTCTGTTAGTGGCGTGTCTGTTCGCAGCTAACCGGCGAATGTAAAAACTGACTAAGCATGTAGTGCCGACGGTGTAGTAATTTCGGACGCGGGTTCAACTCCCGCCAGCTCCACCAAAATTCTTCAAAGATGGTTCCAGTGCCATCCGCAGAAGTCCTGAAAGCCCGCACGGCACAAGCCCTGCGGGCTTTTTTGTGCCCTCAATTTATCCCGCGAAGTCTGATGCCAACTAATTAAATCCGAACCTTTTAGGCCCATTGATAGGCCCAACGAAAAGCTCTGTTGTTTTCGTTGGGCCTAAACGCATGGAGACTCCCCATGGCAAGAAAAACCAAGCCGTTAACTGATACGGAAATCAAAGCCGCCAAACCTAAAGATGCCGATTACCAGCTGTATGATGGTGACGGGCTTACTCTGTTAATCAAGTCCAGTGGTAATAAGCTCTGGCAGTTCCGTTACTATCGACCTCTGACAAAGCAGCGAACCAAGCAGAGCTTCGTTGCCTACCCTGCCGTCTCACTTTCTGATGCGCGAAAACTTAGAGCCGAATCTCGAGTTTTATTGGCAAAAGATATCGATCCTCAGGATCATCAGAAAGAACAGGTGAGGAATTCTCAAGAGGCCAAAACCAATACCTTCTTGTTAGTTGCCGATCGTTGGTGGAATGTGAAGAAAGCCAGCGTAACAGAGGATTATGCCGACGATATCTGGCGCTCGCTTGAGAGAGATGTTTTCCCAGCAGTTGGTGATATCAGTGTCACTGAGATTAAGGCTCATACTCTGGTTAAAGCAGTGCTGCCAGTTCAGGCCAGAGGTGCATTAGAGACAGTCCGACGCCTTTGTCAGCGTATTAATGAAGTCATGATTTACGCGCAGAACACAGGCTTGATTGATGCAGTTCCTAGTGTCAATATCGGAAAAGCATTCGAGAAACCGCAAAAGAAAAATATGCCGAGCATCCGCCCGGATCAATTTCCACAGTTAATGCAAACAATGCGTAAGGCAAGTATCAGTGTGTCCACGCGGTGTCTGTTCATGTGGCAGCTTCTCACCATTACCCGCCCTGCCGAAGCTGCTGAGGCTCGATGGGATGAGATCGATTTCAATGCTAGCGAATGGAAAATTCCTGCAGCTCGAATGAAGATGAACAGGGACCATACGGTTCCACTATCCGATGAGGGTCTCTCTATTCTGGAAATGATGAAGTCACTCAGTGGTGGCCGAGAGTTTATCTTTCCCAGTCGTATCAAACCAACCCAGCCGATGAACAGCCAGACTGTGAATGCGGCACTCAAGCGCGCTGGTTTAGGAGGCGTACTCGTATCTCACGGTTTGCGTTCTATCGCCAGTACGGCACTCAATGAAGAAGGATTTCCTCCTGATGTTATTGAGGCAGCACTGGCTCATGTAGACAAAAATGAGGTACGTCGCGCTTATAACCGTAGTGATTATCTTGAGCAACGGCGACCGATGATGCAATGGTGGGCTGATTTGGTAAGCAAGGCCGACAGCGGAAGTAGTGTTGAAAACGGGAAGAGGGTGTTCAAACTCGTTGGCTAAGTTTCAAGTTGGCCTGGTTTGAATGACTAGTTTTCCTGTAAAAAATAGCATTAGCCCTGACCGATTTAGTAGGTAGATTACAATCGAATCAGGGTGGTCAGCTTTGACTCAAAAGGTCTCTTCGCTTTGCAAGTATAGCCAGAGCCTTCTCTTGACAAAATCGGTGTATCCTGTAATTTGAGCGCGCGCTCCCCGGCTCTCGCGCGCGATCATACCTACACGCGCTTCTCAGGTATGTGTTTGATCTCAAAGGCATTTATGTCTGCGAATAGGACAGGATTGTGAAGAGGGGGGACGCGCCCTAATTCTTCGTTGTTTTCCTATAAATGCTTTCCAGCCTAAGCTCTTGAAAGACTCTCTGCCTAATCAAAGCTCTTTCCTTCCAGTTGTCTTCATAGATGATTTGCTCATCTAGTCTTACATATACTACGCAGTTGCCTTTATCTGAGAAATGCACGTTTCTATACACCGCCAGCACTTTTCTGTTTACGATGATCTTGTTTCCATTCTGCACTGCTGTTCCAGGCAGAGTTTGGATCTGGTGCGGAGTTTTTCCGAGTATTTGTTTGGCAAATGGCAAGACTGTCAAGCTATCTCGAATATGCGATTGGGCTCGTGTTATTCTTGTTAGATGTCGCCATGCATAATTGCTGATGGATATCGTTCCAAGGCAGCTGGATACAATTCCTCGGATTTTAGAAAATCTAGGACGAGACCATTCTCGTACTTGAGCAGTAGTGGTGAATACTGGAACGGTAAACTTTCCCATTCCACGTATAGGTTCGCGCTGTTTATGTATAAGTCGCTCGATTTCAAATCTGGAGGCTGGTGTCAGAATGTGATTTTCAGAAACTGATAAGGTCTCAATTGGCGTTTTTTTGTCGATGAGCTTCCAGTAAATCTTTGTTTCTGGATCAAGGCGTACCCAAATTAAAATTACGGGTTGATTGGTAGCTTTCCACTTTCTCAAGTGATCTTTATCAATATTCTGTAAGCGCCATCGATTTTTTGTCGGCGTCCACCGCCCGAAGCTTGATCCGGTTTTAACTTGCACAGCTACTTGTGCGTGGGTTGGGCTGGGAAAATTGACTGGATACTTCAACTGAAGATCAAGGGCCCCTATTCCTTCTCCACGCATGGTCTCACGTAGAGCTTCTCCATTGAAAATTAGAGATAACACACTTGCAGCCAAATTCTCACCAGCATTGCCTTGGTCGAAATCAAAAATGTTCATCAAATTTCCGTGTAATTATCATGCTGAACTTATCAGCAATTTTGAATACAGCGACAGTAGAATCTAATCGACTGTCTAACACATATTAGGATCAACTTAGGGATGCTAGGGAGTGACTGCTGTGTGTTACGACAGCAAACACATGGCAGTTTTCTACTTGTCTTGACAGGCTGTAAACGACCAATTGCATCCGTTCAAGAATGGACCAGGAAAATCCTAAGCCTCCGGTAAATGGTTGCTTTCTCGCCGCTTCAGCTCTTCCAATCTCCCCACCAACGCATTTTTATACTTCCCTGCCTGGCACGCCTCCAGCGCTGCCTCCGTTTGCTCGATTGCTGCCTCTGTTGCACCCAATGCTTCATGGCATTTACTAAGCAACTCATGATAACTAGCGATGCGCTCAAGCCCTTTTTTATCGTCTTTGGCAAGCACAAGAGCACGTTCAGCGGTCTTCAATCCATCGCCAAGTTTGCCAACTCCTAATTCTGCCTCTGCCTTGCGATACAATAGCCAATGGTCCATGTTGAGGACTTCAGGCGGAATCTTCAAGATTGTATCCAACGCCTCATCCGACATTCCGGCTAAAAGGTACATTTTGGCGATTGCGCGTGCGTCATAACTCCTGAATCCAGGTTTACTCCCTAGTGCCGTGGCAAATACAACCCCGGCCGCCGTGATTCTATCGCGTAAATCAGTCTTTCCTGCTTCGCCTGCTGCTACTGCAGTATTACCAAGCGACTCGCACGCACTAATCCATTGGCTCTTATCAACCAATTCGGGTGGCATGGAGAGAATCTCTGGGAATCCCTCAGCCAGCGCCACGCAAATCTCCGGATGCTGATAGGCAAAAATGGAGGTGAAAGACAGGTAGGCCTCATAAAATTGGTCTAGTCCTTCTAAAGCCGACAGAGCAATCACATCTGCAAGAGACTGCACCTGCTCAGTATTGCTCACCGCCTCGTTGGCAACCTTCCTGTAGGAGCGAAGTCGCGCGACGGATGCTAATGAGACTCGTAATGGAACATCCCACGGAGCTGCGATAACTCGCTCGACGAGAGTTTGCATTGCATGCGCTCCCGCCATTTTAATTGATTCGTCGGCCTTGTTCTGTGTCCCCATATGCGCAATCTGTAGATAAGTTGCATGCCACTCGGGACGAATCTCTAGAAGCTTTTGAAAGCAGCTCAGAGCCTCTTCAAATCTACCGCAGCGGCGCAATGCCTTGCCCTGATGGTGCAAAAGCTCGAGATTCTCTTCAGATGCTGGATCTCCTTGCTGAGCCTTGCCATATTCTTCTGCACAAGCACCGAAGTACTGAAGTCGATCGTCATGATCCAGTGAATAGGCAAATGCCTCTTGCGCATCGATGACACAAAGCAGCTCTTGCAATGGCGCTCCGCAGTGAATACTTCGGCGATGAAGTTCCTGATCTTTTACAAGATTACGGCCACTATCCAGTTGCAACAAAGCGTAAGTCAGCCAATCTGGCTGCTGGGTCTGACGTCGCTTATAGCTTTCCGTAAGCTGAGATGTGCATAAGTGAATCTGTCGAATTACACTAGGGAGCATCTCCCCCGAGTGCTTTTCAACATACTGCGAAACGGCGGTGGCAATGAGTTCGACATCTGGTTTGTCACGAACGGCTTGGCAGATGAGGTCGTGCACAGACAGAAGCCCTGGCGCGACTGCAGGTTTTAGTATCGACAGACGCTGAAGGTGAAACTTTACGGCGTGCCCTAGGAAATGCCCGAGAAACTTGGCGTCATTCGAGAATGATCCAGAGTTTGCAATCTTTTGCAGACCAAGGAGATATCTTGAGTCCAATCTCTGCAAGATATTGCCCATAATTGCTGCGCCATTACTATCTGAAATGACCTGCGGTTCGGCGAGTATTTCTTCATAGACTTCTTCGCGCGGTACGTTTTCGGCTTCGACCAGCTTACGAACAGTTGCGAGAATAAGGGGGAGAATCTACAAGCCTCGATAAATTTTGCTGCTGTTGCACTTAGCCTATTACTGTCCTCGCCCAAAATGGCGGCAGCCACCTCCGCCGAGGCTGTAGGCATATGAAGCACTGATTTGCTCGCTGGATTGAGCTGTGAAGTTACTATTACATGACCGCCTCGCTCGAACCCCTTCGAGAGATCATCAAGTGAGTTCTCGACTAACTCACGCTCCAGGCTGTCGATAACAAGCAACGTCTTATAGTTATTGAAGATGCCCGCCACATTAACAGCGACGCCACCTCTAGCGCGTTGAACTGAACTTAGCGAGGAGTCCGGCTTCCAGTCCCCCCAGAGATCCATAAGTAGTTTTCGTAACGCGAACCTTCCTGATGCAGGTAGTCGATAGTCGCCTGCGTCTTACCAGAGCCGCTGATGCCGGTTAGTAGACAAACACGGTTTCCCTGAGCGAAGTGGTCGCGTATTGCAACCACCACAGCAGCATCGGAGACGTGATTTTCACATGATGCAGGAGCCTTGCCATAATAGGCATAGTTGTCGAGGTCTTGGGAAAAACCAGGGAAAAAACCGGTATAGAAAGCAGCAGCCGTGTGATTCTGCGTGGAGAATTCGAAGATTAGCCTTGCCAACTCGCGTGCATCAAGAATGTTAAGCCGCTCTCCATGTTCCTGAGCGATCGCCGTGCTATTGAATTTCGCGCGAAAAGATTCTGGCTCCTCTTGGCTGCATATCAGATAGATTTTTTGGGGCAACTTACCTGCTGAATGATCAAGGACATGCTTAATATCGTTCTCGATCTTAGCGTAAGTCGTAACGGGGGCTTCGGGGATAGCGCCCTCTGTATCTTGCCCGGCTGACGCTTTGCTAACCTTGCCATGAAAGTACTCTTTCTCTGCGCTGTATTCACCGGCGATCATGAAATCTTGCGAAAAGGTGTCGATAGTGTATCCAACAGGCCGATATTCTTTATTAATCCCGTGATGGATTAGGCGATTTTCCTCGAGCAATTCAATGAGACTATGTCCAACGATCTCGAGAGAAGAAGCATCTAGCTCGACGACTTCGCCGATTAGGTTACCAATGATTCTTTTTTTAATAAGGTCGGACTGCATATGCTCTCTCTCTCTCTCTCGCTCGCTCAAGTTAGGATCAGCCAACTAAACGCTGATAAGCTGGGTACGACGGGTGGAGGAGTGGCTTCACGATAATCACCACTCACCCGCATGGTAGCTATTGCTTGTAATTATTGGAAGTCCAGACTGTAAAGAATATCTGGCCGATACCCTCATGAGCGTCCGCTTTAGATTCGCCTAGTGTGAGAATGCATGCGCCGATTTATAATCTACGTTACTACGTAAAATGTTGACCTGTTCCTCGTTGATTAATACACCGCGATGTTGGTAATGTCTTCATACAGCTATGAATATTCACTTAATTAAAAAGTGCTTAACGAGGAACTACTAATTTTTTATCCATAACCTTTGTTTAAACATTGGCGGCAAAATGGTAAAGCAAAGATAATCTACTAACTTACATCTAAATAACTTGCTGCAAAGATAAAAACCAAAGCATGACAGCAATTACTGCCATGCTTATTTTACAAACAACCTACATGTAAGACAGAGCTTTTCTTATAAAACCAATCTCAAAATCAGTTAAGTATGTATAAGAGTTTTTATCTTTTAAAATCAGAGTATTAATAACTGAGTCGATATCATCGGCATTATCAAAGTGATTGTTGTTGAATATTTTTTTTGCGATTTGATTTGGCACACCGAACTCCTCAAGAGAGTTAACTGCTGCAGGGTAATAAAAATTTTCTAATGTAGATGCAAAAGGTTTGTAATCCCCATATGTATACCCAAACCTCTTGAATATTACCTCCTGAATATCACTAACAGCGTAAATTATTATAGGCAAATTATAATTAACAAGACTTTTCTTAAAATTGAATACAGATTGAACAGCATCATCTATGGTATAGGTTTTATCCCTTCCTCCCCAGAAATTAAAATCCTCGAGAATCAGTGTTTTATCGTCCACTTTATTTATAACATCACAAAGTTTTTTATGAAGCTGTGAAGCACTTCTAACTGTACCTCCTCCCATCGAAGACACATTAAAGTTATCAAATAATATGTTTGAGAGATGCAGCAATTCATTAGATGTAGGATAAATGCTATCCCAGCGCATCAATGGATTCCACGCATTACATTTTTCGATTAATTTTTCCGCAAAACTTATAAGTTTGTTTGGATCAATACCTTGGTGTTTAAGTAATATTTGCATAGGGAGCACATCTTGCTCATAAAACTTTCTCACTCTATTTTTATTCTCATCATTAACATCTTGACCTAAATGTAGTAGTAATGACTCTGACGCATTTTCACTCTGAGTTACAACAGGAATATCTATATATGGAAGTTCAATTTGTGGTTTTTCACCAAAAATAAAAACATTCCCAACATAATGCTCAAACATCCGTCCAGAACGACCAGATATGTTATTGAACGTAAACATATCCAACTTGGTTCTTCTGGTGATACAGTCATCGTAGATAATAATATTTTTGGCATTAGTGTTTACACCTTCTATTAAAGTCGATGTGCAAATTAGAATGTTTATTTTTGATTCATTAAACAAATCCACAATTAATGAACCTACTGCCCTTGGGAGCTGTGCATGATGGTAGGCAATCCCATGCCGTAAGCCGTCAATCAATGACCACTTATCATGGAAATTTACAGAAAGCCAACTAGCAAGATCATTATTTGCATTATCAGGAGAAAGTATATTAGCCGCAAGCAATCGGCACATTAGCGAACTAACTCTTTTGGGTGATTTACAATAAATGACTGTTTGTTCATTCCTACCGACATTTGATAAAATATCTTTTAGGATTTCATCTCTTTCAACATCAACCTTTGCATCAGCACCAGTGGTTTTTAACTTATGGTAAAACTCATTAGTTGCTACTGTGGTATACGAATCAAACCTTAGAAAAATACATCTTAATTCCTGCTCGATTCCTGAAAAAAGACCATTTATTCGTGGTCCTAGCATGTAAAATCTCTTACACTTTGAATATAGCTCCTTAAATGCAAGATTGAGTCGATCACAACGCTCGTCATTTTTACTTGATGGTGCAAGCTTGTAAAATTCGTCGATAATAAAGAAGTCGACTGAGCTTATGCTATATTCTAAAACTCTTTCTTGTGTAAGAATAAAAACATTTCGCTCACTCGGTTGTTGTGACACTTGAGTGATGATCTTGTAATTATCTTTATACTTATAGAGTTTTTTCTTTAACTCATCTATCAAAGCAATTGTTGGAACAACTATTACTACATTGTTAAATTCGTTGCTAGCAATCAAAGCTTCAATAATGAGGCTTTTACCAAAACTTGTTGGCGCACTCAATATTACATTTTCACCAGTCATAATTCTGTGAAAAACTTCAGCTTGGCGAATGTGGAAAACCTTTGTTTCATCCTGCGGAGTAGTGAAAATAGCCTTCCTAAATTCATCTTTCGATGTACTATTATTATCAATGTAAGGGAAAAGTCCTAATTCACCGAGGATATGGTCCAAAATGAAACCATTGGTCATTTCACTTTTACGTTCCATGGCCCTAATAACAATATCCTGAACTAATGACTCATTAACATGTCCGTTGAATTCGTTTACTAAAGATAATAAAAAATCATCCCATTGTGAAAACATTGGATTATTCAATTTAGTCTTAGCTTCTTGGTACCACTGGCTCATGAGTTTAGTTCCTTCTGCAAAGCACTATTAACTTCATTAATATCCGAAACTGGGAAATAAAAAACCCGAAGATCAATTAAGTTAATGATACTTCCCTCTGTATCTTTTTGTAATAGTTCTCTGCAACTAGCAACCTTTTCATTGAACAGGAGTAAGAAATCATCTTTGTTATAATTTTTAATTAACTCACTATCATGCATTATGAATACTGGAATTATTATTTTATCGAATCTTTCTTCTAATTCCAAATTAGAATCTGCTAGTCGTTTTAATTTTTCTCTATGAGGCCATGAATCATCTATTTCCGACGTGAGCATAATCAATCTGTTTTTTATCGACTTAACATCCAATATATATTTAATACTTTCAATTGCAGACAGAGTTGCTTCCTCAATACTTTGAGTAACCGCGGACGCGCCAATCCAAAGTTCAATCCCATCAAAATTAAGCACGGCATGAGTACATGAGAAAGTTTTATTGTTCACATCGAAGACTTTATTCATTATTGGGATTGTCGAGTAAGACTCTCGGATCGCTATATGTAAACAAAGGTCACCTAAAGCATTTAAATCATCAACAGGATAACGAGATCTAGCATATTTGAATAGACTCCTATCACTTCCATTAAAATTGGTTTTTTCTTTATGTGACAAAGAATAATCTATGATCCAATCATATACAGATTCAGTAAACTCGCTGATATTCCATTGTTTCATTGTAAAACCTATATCAATCCCTTTGATATTTGGATGATCCGCATTGCAATTGATACAATACTTAAATGGTGAGGAAGGGTAATCAGGTGATTTGTATTCAACTCCATCTTGCACTGTTATCTTTACATCGTATTTTTTCACTATATCTTGCATACCAGCATCAATAAGAAAATCTTTTACAGATAATGCATATAGTGTATTTCCCCCTTGTTGAACTAGCAAAATCCCTATGCAATATTGCTCATGCATTATCGGTGAACCGGACATACCACTGTATTTAGTAACTGTATTAGATTGGGAAACTTCAAAACTATATTCACGACTACTCATATGTGAAAATGTGTTTGTTACTTTAACCCTGATAGGTGCATGGTAATGCTCTTTCTCTACAGGATAGCCGCAAGATTTAACATCACTATCCAAATTAACAGCGGTTGAATAAAGCGGTATTGCGGTATTTATCGTCCCTTCAGGTACAGTTAATATAGCCATATCTAAACTTTCATTGCTATAAATGCATTCAGCATCAATCCCTTGTCCAAGAGAAAATAAATCACTTGAGAGAAATATTTTTATTGATGAAGCGCCATTTACAACATGATTCGCCGTTAACAACAGATCGTTTGCTATAGAAAAGCATGTCCCTCGCATTGTTGAATTATTGGGTAACAAGGCATTGAGTATATATATACATTCAAGATTAAACTCTTCTAATATTCTATTTGTCATAGTTCCACCTCACAAGAACTCATTAAAAGCTTTATCATTGGATAGTTTTTTGCAATGTCAGCGACGAACCAGTCTGGTATTACATCAAGAGCATAATTAAAATATATCTCGATTTCCTTATTACTATTAACAAAAGCAATTCTTGCTAAAGTTTCTAGGTCTGGGTGTCCATGCGAATTACCATTGGTGCTAATAAAGTATTTCGGACTATTTATTCGCCTTAGAAGCTCTAGACTCGTATTATTTTTGCTTCCATGGTGAGAGATCTTGACAATATCAACATTTAAAATCCTCTCACTTTGTAGCTCTAACCAATCAGTAACAACAGTCGCATTACAATCCCCTAAATAAAGAATTCTTTTTCCATCAAACTCAATTAAGAATGAAAAACTACTCCTATTCGTTGGTGAAGTATCATCCTCAAATTTCGTATTTGCTAGCGCTTCTATAGAGCATTGGTTGATAGAGGAAACTCTATGATTATCATTCAATTCCCCTCTTAATCCTCCGATGTATTTTTCGAAAGCATCATAATAATCTTTACTAATGACGCGAGGCTTTATCCTTCGCTCTGATAATTTGCATTGCCAAAACTGTTGAAGTTCGCAAAGAGAATCTTGGATTGGACTAATCAGAGTAAATTTAACAGAACCAATTTCGAAAAACTCGCATACACCCCGATAAACAGCACCACCAGAGACAACCGGATTACACTCGATGCCTTTACTGGATAACATATAAGAAAGTGATGATCCTTCAGAATATCCAATTAGCTCTTTATCTTCAATAGCAGAACACTCTTCAGAGAGAGCACGTAGTTTCATCTCAACATTACGCTCTGCTTGAGAAAACTCATTCAGTTTACCAAACAGCTGCTCTGCACCATTGAAATATACCTGGCCGATAGTTGGGCAATATGGATGGTCGAGCAATTTTATTATTCCATTGATATGATCATTATCAATATGTGTAACAATAATTGAATCAATTTTTGCTACATGTCCAATAATGCAGTCTTTCCAGTCATTGAAAGACTGCGCGGTTCCTCCATCGATCAAGATAAACTCACAATCTGTCTGTATAAAAATACAGTCCCCGTTGCCAGCTTTAAGCATTCTGATTTTGAGCATCGCCTACACTCTTCTTGAAGAAAAATCTACCATACACTACGGTTCTATAAATGTATGATACTTCATTAGCTTACTTCAATCTATGTAGCGATAGAGCATTGGTAGATGTTACGATACGCGGTTATTTCACGATGAATTCTGACGTAAAAACATCAGGACGAGTATCAATATCTGCAGCTCTGTGGCTACTTACCTGAGGTACACTCATACAGAAATTGTGCTGTTGCGAACCTGCACCAGGCGAGGAACAATGCCCAAGAAATGAATTTCAGATTAGAATCGTCGTCTGATACTATAAAGCGATCGAGATGGAAAAACATTAGTTCACTGAAACTACAAGACAACTATGTCTCATGTAGTATGAGACTTTGGTCAAAATGCTTTCCTTGAACAACATCACGTAAGCGAGGATTCCTGATAACTTGCGTATTATCTGAGGATGGGGTCTCTAAGGCAGCCTTGCCACAACCTGATTAACTCAATGAAATCCTGTGATACCTCACAGGAAGCTAAAACATCCAAACTTAATTAGTTTGAAACTCATTTTCTCTTGAACATAAATTCTTCAAGCATCTCTTTAAATTCACAACTAAACCATTTAACGAGCCTTCCGCGGATAGTCTCCTCTCTATTACCAGTATCATATTCCCATCTAGCTGGATTAACTTTTTTATCTTCTTCACAAAGGTAAGGTATTAGATTTTTGTAAACTTGACGTTTAGTTCTCCAGCCTTCGCGAGGGGTAATATCTCTAAGAATAGTAACAAGGAGCTCTTTCATATATTCCAGATCTGTCAGTTTATTTTTCCCACCAATGCTTGAATTGTTTTTTTTGCATGCTCGGTCAAAAGAGACCATAAGTCGATGATAATCTGATGATGCTCTATCCTCACTTCGTGTCATATAGTTATCAATATAATAAAAAGCATCGAGCAATAAACTGCAACTCCCTTTTTTATCACCTGATTCAAATTGGAATTGAGCACAGTAAAAATCATCATAAGCCATAGAGAGAGATAAATCTTCACAATTCTCAACATATAGACTCGCAAGCCCAGTCAATTTCCCACCAACTATCCTCTTACGATTTTCCGCCCGAACTTCCGCATAGGTTTTCTTATAAAGAAAAGGCCTCTCAACCATTATCCCACCAACATTTATAAATTCTTTGGAATAACGAATGCTATCACTATTGTCCATATCCAAAATCGGTTGCCCGTTTTTTTGTGCTATTTCAATAATCTTGAAGTCTTCAATTTTATCGCGAGCACTTTGCCTGTAAGTACGCAGAATGTTTTGGTTACTTTCTTTTTTATCTGATTCAAGTTTTCGTTCTAGCTCAGAAGATTTGTCCTCAATAGCAGCACAGACTTGTAGATAGAAATCATCAAAAAAAATCCACACCCACATCCCTCATGAAAAGTAAATCCCTAAAGTGATTTTATTTTAATGTTACTTCCAGTGTATGACAGCCCCAGCGTGGTTGGCAATATGGACCCACCCGAACAAACGTATATTAAGGAAGCCAAGATGTTACAAAACCACCTCTCCTCCCATACATCCAGTTACGCAAACGTTCCTGATTCACCGAGGATCTTGAGGCTAAAAGAAGTCATGAAAAAAATGGGAATTTCACGCTCAACCATATACGACTGGCTCAATCCAAAATCGCCACGCTACGATGAAACATTTCCAAAACAACGACAACTGGGAAGACAATCCGTTGGCTGGCTGGAGTCAGAACTGAACGAATGGGTAATGCGACGTTAGATATCATTTTACCGTATCAGTGAACCGGGGCAATTCCCCCGGTTTGCTCCACAAAATCACATTCCTCGCCCGTAATTCGAATGCAAAAAAAAACAGACCTGTACTACCGCAGTGAATACCTGACAGCGATGTTGCTGTATCGATTTTTTTCATTGCGGAGGCTACATGTCTGATTTCACAGAACAGGGCATTAATGTCCTGAAGCAACATTTATCCATTCTTCCCGGGCATATAACCAGTATGGTGCTGGAACATATACGCCAGAGCATTCATTACGAACCGGTGATTGGCATCATGGGGAAATCAGGGGTCGGAAAATCCTCGCTTTGCAATGCCCTTTTTGAACATCCTCTCAGCCCGGTCAGTCATGCGGAAGGCTGCACACGTAAACCTTTGCACTTTAACCTGAATGCAGGGGGACGCTGCCTGACGCTGGTCGATCTGCCGGGCGCAGGTGAATCGCTGAAGCATGATGAGATATATCGTCAGATGTATCAGGAACAGTTACCGAAGCTGGATCTCATCCTCTGGGTGATGAAAGCCGATGACCGGGCCTGTACCACAGACGAAGAGTTCCACCGTTTTCTACTGGATTGTGGCGTATCGACAGACAGCATTGTTTTCGTTATCAACCAGGCTGATAAAGCTGAGCCATCGCTGGAATGGGATCGTGAAAAAGGCTCTCCTTCTGCAGAGCAACTAATGACGCTCACAGCCAGAAGTGCTGCCGTTTCACGCCAGTTCTTTACCCCTTACCCGGTTAGTGGCATACAAGAAAACCTTGTATCTTACTCGATAACGTTGTTAGCAGGCTTCATGATTCCGTGTAACTTTAATTCTTTGAAACCTGCAGACAACGCATTTAAATTTTTAATAAAACACTTTCATTTTTTATAAATTCATTAATGGAAAATTTCATTTATTTAATCGAAGAATCGCACTACCTCTTCCCCCTATAGCAATACATTCGCCACTATAGACATCTATATAATATTTAATTGGATTAGGCATACTTTCCATCATCCATGGAAGATCCTCAGAGAATTTTAAATCTGAAGTTGAAATAACCCAAACAGACTTACCATCAAAAAAGGTTATCACAGCCTCATGAAAACGCTCATCCCAACCATGACCGGTTTCTCTCGCATATTCTTTGGCAATTTCAACAGCTTTACTTTCCGTTATCATTGCTGAACTCCATACCAAACATTATACATCAACCCTCCAACCATTACTGGCCCCAAAAGAATACCTGCGGTTTCATGCCGCAACAATGTATAGGTGATTTCATATGTATTTCCAAGAGGGAATTTAAAGCCTTCAATGATATATTCCCTACTCATCCCTCTGGCTCTTAACAAGCCGATAGTTTCAGCTAATGACTCTTCGAGGTATCGTGACCTGCCCCCAGTATTAGATACAACCATCAGTTAGTAATGTCGGTTTGTTTACCCTCACATTTTACATTCCGCCACCGTGCTGCAAACTCTGATGGCGTCTGATAATTGAGTGCTGAATGCGGACGACACTCGTTATAATCCTGCCGCCAGTCATTGAAGATTCTTCTGGCGTGAACGATGTCGCTAAACCCGTGCTCATTCAGGACAAACCTGTTAGCCTGCAGGCACGACGTTGCGACAGACCGGTCACATCACACATTAACACCACGGCTTCCCGCTTCTGGCCTGTCGTTAGTGCTTTCGCCCCGGAGCCACCTGAAGTGCCTCCTTATCCAGCATGGCTTCTGCAGGCAGTTTCCTGAGTCTGGCGTTCTCTTCCTGAGGCGACTTCAGGCGCTTAACCCCGGGCGCCTCCATGCCGCCATACTTCTTGCGCCAGGTGTAAAAGGGCGTTGGAAATAGCGTGCTTACGGCAGAGTTCATGGGCAGAAACCCCGGTTTCAGCCTCGCGGAGAATACTGATGATCTGTTCGTCTGAAAAACGCTTCTTCATGGGGGAGTCCTCATGTGACTTATGAAGACATGACTAACATCGCGGTGTGTTAATCAACGGGTAGCTGGTCATCATCATTGAGTTTCAACGTTATAACGATAAACCTTATTACATTCTCACCGCGTTCCCGGATTGATAGGTACAAAATGCAAAACTTCTATTTTCTTGATCAACTGGTTTTTGGTTACTTCAACCAGGACGCTGACATCATCAATGATGGTGAGGATACGATCGAGGGAATCATCCGGTTATACAAAAAATCTGCGCCAGACTGGATGCTTAACGATCTTATCGAAGAGGTGGACGAATTTATCGCTGCTTATGGCTCTGGTGTTGAAGAGGCGTTCAGGCAACGATACGAGTTTGACTTCTCGCCTGAACTCTGGGAAACCACTGCACGCGAATTTCTGATGACAGTGCGAAAGCTTTCGTCTGAGAAATAAACGTCTGGGAGGTGAGTTTGATGAGGAAAAATAAATGCCCGGTGAGGCGCAAAAAAAAGAATCGAATAACCCGAAAGAGGACAGATCGACCTATCTGTTTGCACTCCACCAGCCCTGACTAACAATCCCCCCCACCTCTCCCTAAAAAGCCTGCAACCCCGCAGGCTTTTTCGTCTCTTTAATTTCCCAAAAACCACTCTAACCTGCCCATCTTAAGCTCAGTTACCCTCGCTCCTCTTCCCACGCGCATCCCTTTTCACCGCACCAACCCAGCGCACTGATATTTTGCACTGCATCACACTTATCACTTCGATAATTCACTTACCCATTGATAATAAATGATTTTTACATTGGCACAGTTCCTGCAAACTTTTTAATTACGTAGCTCTGCAGGGCTGAGGATCTCAGACCTGCATCAGCCATTAACCGTCTGGATGCAGACGACATCAGCAAATTCTGCACAGAGCAGGCTGAATCTGGCTGCATAACAGAGCGTAATTCTGGGAGAGAGTGCAATGACCTCAATTAGCGAACCGGTGGTAATAGCGAAACACAGTAAATGGGTGCAGCTTCTGCTTGGCTTACTTTGCATGGCGGCGATTTCCAGCCCGCAGTATGTCTGGACGCTGCTGACTAAACCGATGATAGCTAAACTTGGCGTGGGGCTCGCGGAACTGCAGGTGACCTTCTCGCTGCTGATTATTCTGCAGACCTTTTTCTCACCCTTTCAGGGTCGGCTGGTCGAGCGTTTTGGCCCGCGACTGCTGATCTCTATCGGTACGCTGATGGCTGGCTTCAGCTGGGTGATCGCCGCCCGGGTCGACAGCCTGGCATCACTCTATCTGGTCTATGGCTGCCTGGGCGGGCTGGGTACGGGGATCGTTTATATTGGCGTGGTCGGTCTGGTGATGAAGTGGTTTCCACAGCAGCGCGGTTTTGCTGCTGGAACCGTGGCAGCGGGCTACGGCATGGGCGCGATTTTTACCACCTTCCCCATTTCCATCTCGCTTAACAGTTACGGCCTCGAACAGACCATGACGGTCTTTGGCCTGATCTTCGCCGCCGTAGGTCTTCTCGCCAGCCAGAACTTAAGGCTGCCTGAAACCAGCATGATGACACCGGTCAGCAGAAAATCCGCACCCGTAGTGGGCCAGCGCCAGTTTAAATCCGGGGAAATGCTGCGCCAGCCGCTGTTCTGGCTGATGTTCATGATGATGACGATGATGTCGACCTCGGGACTGATGGTGACGTCGCAGATGGCGATTTTTGCCGAAGACTTCGGCATCAGCAAGGCGGTGGTTTTCGGTATGGCCGCACTGCCCCTCGCGCTCACCATCGATCGTTTTACCAACGGCTTGACGCGACCGCTGTTTGGTTTTATCTCCGACCGTTATGGGCGCGAAAACACCATGTTTATTGCTTTCGCGCTGGAAGGCGTGGCGATGACGCTGTGGCTGGCATGCCGCGAAGACCCCTTGCTGTTCGTCCTGCTCTCAGGCGTCGTCTTCTTCGGCTGGGGTGAAATCTTCTCGCTGTTCCCCTCCACGCTCACCGACACTTTCGGCAGTGAAAATGCCTCAGCCAACTATGGCTGGCTCTACATCTCTCAGGGAATCGGCTCGATCTTCGGCGGCCCGCTGGCGGCGCTGATGTATCAGCACACCCATAACTGGCATTTAGTTTTTGGCTGCGCGATCACCTTCGACTTTATTACCGCCGGGCTGGCGTTATGGGTTCTTAAGCCGTGGCGGGCACGGTTTATGCGTGCGCAGCAGTAATTTTAAAAGCTGCGAACCCCGGTCGCCTGCCTGCTGTGGAATCTCAGATGGCGCTGTCAGCCCAGGCGACTGGTTCACCGGTTGCTAAGGATGTCAGATGATTGTCCGGCGAAGCGGATAGCATCAGCCGTATTCAGTGCTGCCCTGCCCCGCGAAGGCTGGCCGGAATGGACGCTGGCAACTCAAACATGATGGGCTTAGCCGGGACCCGAAGCCCCGGCCAGCACTTCCCCTTAAAAACTGTAATCCACCGCCGCAAAATATCTGCGGCCATCTTCGTTGTAGCTGTAGTCGTCGCGATTGAGATCTTTATCGGTCAGGTTCAGCACCCCGGCCCGGATCTTCACCGCTTTACTCACCTGATATGACCCGCCCGCATTCCAGATCGTGTAGCCGCCTGGCGTGGCGTTGCCGTTGGTGACGGTGCGGCTTTGACCTTTGTAGTTCGCGGAAAGGTAGAAGCTCCAGTCCACCAGCGGTGTCCAGTCGAGCGTGGCGTTGCTGGTGTGGAACGGCAGTTCAGACAGCGGTTTATTGCCGCCATTACTCAGGTCGCGGGCATCGTTGTAGGTGTAATTGAGCTTCAGGTTCAGTGTGTTGCTCAACGGCAGGCCGAGTTCGGTTTCCAGCCCGCGGATACGCGCTTTGTTTACGTTGTAATAACGGAAGATCGGATTGTCGCTGGCGTCGAAGCCGGCAAAGTTCTGGTAGGTCGGCGCCAGACCGCGGTTAGCGGTGCGGATCACCGTGATCATGTCGTCGATGTCGTTCTGGAACACCGTCGCGCTGGCGGTGACGCCCTCAAGCGGCCCTTTCTGACCGGTGTAATAGAGGCCGAACTCCAGACTTTCGCTGGTTTCCGCTTTCAGATCTTTACTGCCGACGACGTTACAGCTGCCGCGACAGGAGGTGCTCTGCCAGTCCGGGCTGAGCTGAAGCAGCGACGGCGCTTTAAATGCAGATGCCCAGCCCCCTTTCATCGTGATGCTCTCCGTCGCGTCATAGACCAGATAGGCACGCGGACTCCAGTTGACGCCATAGTTTTCGTGGTCATCCATACGCACGCCGCCGGTCAGCGCCAGATTTTCCAGGATGTGCCACTCATCTTCCAGGAACATCGCATACTGGTTCGCCTGGGTGCTGCCGCCATTTTTCATGTTTACGGCATCGTCCAGCTTATCGTTACGGTATTCACCGCCAAAGGTCAGGAACTGAGTATATTCGCCCAGCGGGATAACCACTTTGCCGTCGAGTGAGTTGTTTTTTGACGTGATGGTTTCCGCGTTTTTATTTTCGATGTTCTCACCGTAGAAACGCAGTTCGGTATTTGCCCCGCCCCAGCGGCCCGTATGGCCGAGCGAGTAGTTTTCGCGTTCGAGACGGTTTTTATCCAGGGTGTCGGAATCCCGATCCTGACGATCCTTTCCATAGCCGAACGTGATCTCCTGATCCTTGTCCGGTGTCAGTGAGAATTCGACGTTGGCGTTACGTGAGGTCGAGCCTTCGATGCGCGGCTGACCCGTGCTGCCGCTGGCGGAGCGGGCCTGATCTTTGTTGCGTTTACCCAGCGCGCCATAGACTTTCACGCCCAGTAGATCCTCCACCAGCGGCCCGCTGGTAAAGAAGCTTCCGTTGCCGCTGTCGCCGCGATCGCGGTGCGCCTGAACGGTGGTGTCGGCGCTCAGCGTGCCGTGCCATTCCGTGCCCACTTTACGGGTGATGATGTTGACCACACCGCCCAGCGCATCGGAACCATATAAGGAGGACATCGGCCCGCGCACCACTTCGATGCGTTCGATCGCGTCGGCCGGGATCCAGCTCAGATCAAAGTCGTTGTGGCGGAAGACGGCGTTGCGGGAGTTGACGCGTTTGCCATCGATCAGGATCAGCGTATAGCTGCTGCCCAGCCCGCGAAGGCTGACCCCCTGGCGGTTGTCACTTTCGTTGGTGATCTGCACGCCAGGCACATCCTTCAGCACCTCTTTAAGGTTCTGTACCGGTTTTTTCTGCAGATCGTCGCGGGTAATCACGCTGATACTGGCTGGCGCATCCTTCAGGTTCTGTTGGATCGCAGAGGCCGTCACCACCATCTGATCTTCACTGGCGTCAGCTTCGCGGACATCCTCCGCCATCACCGGCATCGCGGCGGCAATCAGTTGTGCGAGCAGCCCGGCTTTCACTGCCGGTGTCATTGAAATCTTCACGCTTTTTCTCTCCGTGAGGTAAAAAGCCCCGGCAGCCCGGAGCCGCGTCCCTTTTTACTCTGTCCAGTAAGTGCCGGTCGGTTCGACGGCGAGGAACTGTTTATAAAGTTGTTTTTGTGTCTGCTGCGGATCGAGATCGGCAAACTTCTGCGGATAAAACGCTTTGGCGAAAACCTGAACGGCCAGCACGTTATAGGGGGAGTTGTAGTAGTTATGCCAGATGCCGAAACTGCGGCCCGCTTCCACCGCCTTCAGCGTGCTGATGCCTTTGCGCGCCAGCAGTGGCTTCAGGCTGGCGCTTGCCTGCGCTGGCGTGGTCTGCGCACCCAGCACTAAACCGGCAGGCTGCGGATCGCCCGCTTTCGGCGGTCTGGCTCCGCCGCTGACCAGATAGACATCCGGCTGCGCGTCGATGACCTTTTCCAGGTTCACCTGACCAAGCGGGCCCGGCAGCAGCGGCCTGGCGATATTCACTCCGCCCGCCAGATCGATAAAATCGCCCATGTTGCCCTTGCCGGCCGAGCGGCAGCACTCATCCGCCGTGGAGGCGCGCAGCTCGATAAAGACGGTGGGTTTATCCTGTTGTGGGATGGTCTGCGTGACGTCAGTAACGCGCCTGATGTTCTCCTGATAGAAGCGGATATAGTCCTGCGCCTGCTTCTCGCGGTTCAGCACCTTGCCCAGCAGTGCCATACTCGGCAGCGTATTTTTCAGCGGCGAGGTGCGGAAGTCGACAAATACCACCGGCACGCCCGCCTTCTGCAGTTGCTTAACCAGCTCACTTTCGCGGCCCGGCCCGTGACCCGACAACCCGAAAATCGCCAGTTGCGGATTCAGCTTCAGCACATTTTCCGGGCTGATGCTGTCGGCGCTGGTGGTGCCGATCAGCGGGATGTTGTCGATCTGTGGGAACTTCGCCCGGTACGTGGCGTAGGTCTGCGGGTCCAGCTTGCGGAAATCGCCCTGCCAGCCGACGATGCGGTCAAAAGGTTTCTGCCCTTCCAGCAGCGAAAGCGCGAAGAAGAGCCGCCCTTCGCCGAGCACCACGCGCTGAACGTCATCCGGCACGGTGACGGTGCGCCCCGCCACATCGGTAACGGTAACCGCCTGAGCCGTGAAGCTGAGCAGGCCCAGCGTCAGTCCGGCTAATCCGGCAGCCAGCTGTCTGCCCAAAAACGCTCTGTCTGTTTTCTGATAAAGAGTCATCTTCTTCCGATTCCTTTACGTTTCCCTGAAGAGGTTCAAACAATAAAAGAAACGATAACTATTATCAATTCGATTTACATTTGAATCGCCACGCGATCTCCCCTGCCCGGCTTCCCTGTATCGTCGTCTGCTGACTGAAGACGTGAAAGCGTGAGCTAAAACGGTCAAACCCACACAAACGGTCATAAACAGTCATGCTGTCACCGCAATAGCGGTGTAGTCTGTCTGTCCGGTATTTTATTTTCACCGGCCCGCAGAGCGAAAATACGTGAGTCAAATCACCTTTACATGCAATTAATCGCATGGCTTTGCATGATTTATTTTGACTTCATCACTTAATACAGGGCGTCGCTATTTGCCCGCGTGGACTCCTGCCCAGTCCACATTTTCCCGTACTCGCTTCCAGTAATTTATCTCCATCGGAGGAAATGTATGTTGCCGATTGAAAGACAGCAGAGAATTATTAATGAGATTAATATTAATGGCCGGGTAATTGTCTCAGAACTGGTCACGCTGTGTCAGGTTTCACAGGAAACCATTCGCCGGGATTTAAGCCAGCTCGAAAAGCGCGGTTTATTACAGCGCAGCCACGGCGGTGCGGTATTGATAAAAAAACAGAGCACCGGCACGGCGGGAAATAACAGGATCGCTAAAGAGAATGAATTATCATTCCGTCAGCGCATTAATGAGCACGCTGATGAAAAAATGATCATCGCCAAGCGTGCGCTCGACTTTATCAGCCCCGGTGACTGTATCCTGCTGGACAGCAGTACCACCTGCTGGTATCTGGCGCGACAGCTGCCGGACATTGAGTTAACGGTATTAACCAATTCGCTGCGCATCGTGCAGACGCTGGCGGCGCGCGGCAGTATCCGTACCATCTGCCTGGGTGGGGAATATTCCGATCGCGATGAAGATTTTCACGGCGTGGTGGCCGAACAGCCGCTGCGCGAATTTCAGATTAATAAAATCTTTTTTTCCTGTAGCAGTCTGGGCAACGACGGATATTTACGCGAAGGCAATGAGAATAATGCGCACCTGAAACAACAGATGCTGCTGGCCGCAGAAAGAAAACATCTTTTAATGGATGGCAGTAAATTTCTGCGCCCCTCTTTTGCCCGTATCTGTCACTACCGCGATGTCGATTTTCTTATTACCGACCAATTAAAAGATAAAGAGCTTGAACAGGAACTGGCATGGAATGGTGTCAACGTCATTGTCTGTTCTCAGCGTTATCAATCCATGCAGCTAATTAAAAATTAACCAGGAGTCTGTATGAAAAAACATCTTATTGCCTGCTCTCTGCTTGCCCTGTTTGCCGCCACCGGTGCGCAGGCCGCTGATAAATTACGTATGGGGATCGTGGTCAAAATAGGCGGTATTCCCTGGTTTAATGCCATGGAAACGGGCATCAAAAGCGAAGCCGCCAAACGCGGTATTGATGCGTGGATGGTCGGGCCGACCGCCGCTGACCCGGCGCTTCAGGTGCGCGCCATTGAAGATCTGATCGCGCAGAAGGTCGATATCATCGGCGTCGTGCCCAACGATCCGAAAGTGCTGGAGCCGGTGCTGAAACGGGCGCGTGACGCCGGTATCGAAGTGATTACGCATGAGTCCCCCGGCCAGCAGGGCGCCAACTGGGACTTCGAACTGGTCGATGCGACCACCCACGGCATCAACCACATGAAAGCCCTGGCGAACTGCATGCACGACGAAGGCAAATATGCCATGTATGTCGGCAGCCTGACGGTGCCGCTGCATCAGCAGTGGACCGACGCCGCGCTCACTTATCAGAAAGCGCACTATCCCAAAATGCAGCTGGTCACCGACAAATTTGGCGTCGGCGAATCGCTGGATGACTCCATCCGTACCACCAATGAGCTGATGTCCAAATACCCGGATCTGAAAGGTATCCTGGCGTTTGGCTCACAGGGACCTATCGGCGCGGGTCGTGCGGTTATGAACCGGAAAAAAATCGACCAGGTCTGCGTCATTGGCTCCTTCAGTCCGGGCCAGGGTGCCTCGCTGGTGCAGCGTAACGCCATTAAGGGCGGCTACATCTGGAATCCGCAGACCGCTGGCGAAGTCTTTGTCCGCATCGCCGACATGATGCAGAAGAAAGAGCCAATCACCGACGGCATGACGATTGAGGGGCTGGGCAAAGTCAAAGTGGATGAAGCCACCCACACCATTCTGGGCAACAGCACCGAAAGTCTGGACAAAGACAACCTGCCAAAACTGGTCAAAATGGGGCTCTGATATGCAAGAGGTCATTCCACAGACGCTGATTGCGCTCGAGAATCTGTCGAAAACATTTGGTGGTAACCGCGCGCTGAGCGATATCTCCCTGACCCTGCTGGCAGGTGAAGTGCACTGTCTCGCTGGTACCAACGGCTGTGGCAAGAGCACTCTGATCAAAGTTATCTCCGGGGTACACGCCCCGGACAGCGGCAGCCGCATCACGCTGGGCGACGGCCCGACGCTGCCGCGCCTCACCACCCGGCAGGCGCGCGACTTCGGTATCCAGGTGATCTATCAGGATCTGTCGCTGTTCCCTAACCTCAGCGTGGCAGAGAACATCGCCTTTGAGCATAACCTCAACGGCCTGCTGCGCTGGCACCACCGCGCCCGTTTGCGGGAGAGCGCGCGCAATATCATTACCGAACTGAAGTTCGATCTCGATCTGGATGAAAAGGTCGCTGCGCTCTCTATCGCGCAGCGTCAGCAGGTGGCGATCTGCCGGGCGCTGGTCGCCGATGCGCGGCTGGTGATCATGGATGAGCCGACCGCCTCGCTGACCCGCACCGAGGTCAATCAGCTGCTGCGTACCGTGCGCTACCTGAAGGACAAAAATATCTGCGTGGTATTTGTCAGCCACCGGCTGGATGAGGTTCTGGAGATCTCCGACCGCGTCACGGTGATCCGCGACGGGCGCAAAATGGGCTGCTGGCCTGCGCGGGAGATGACGCCGCACCATCTGACGGAGCTGATGACCGGCCTGAAGCTCGACTACCAGCTCAAAGCCCCGACGCGCAACGGCGATCGCGCCATTCTGGAGATCGAGTCGTTAACCCGCGCCGGGCAGTATCACGACGTTAATTTTAAACTCTATGAAGGCGAAGTACTGGGGCTGTGCGGCCTGCTCGGCTCCGGTCGCACGGAGCTGGCGCTGTCGCTGTTCGGCATGACCCGTCCCGACAGCGGTAAGATCTGGCTCGACAGCAAGCCGGTGCGCTTTCGCGGCCATGAGGATGCGATCAAGGCGGGCATCGGCTACGTCTCCGAAGATCGGCTGACGCTGGGCCTGGTGCAGCAGCAGTCGGTGGCGGACAACATGGTGCTGCCGATCCTCGACAAGCTGCAGAACCGTTTTCACCTGATTGATGAGTATCGCAAAAACAAGCTGATCCTGCAGTGGATCCAGCAGCTTGGCGTGCGGGTCGCCGATCCCAATCTTGCCATCTCCACTCTCTCCGGCGGCAACCAGCAGAAAATTGTGCTGGCGAAATGGGTGCTGACCCAGCCGCGCATTCTGATCCTGGATTCCCCCACCGTCGGCGTCGACGTGGGTGCCAAGGCCAGCATCTACCAGCTGATCCACGAGCTGGCAAAAGAGGGGCTGTCGATCATCCTGATCTCCGATGAGGTGCCGGAGGTCTGGTACAACTGCGACCGGATCCTGCACTTCCGCGATGGCACGATCCATGCCGAATACCAACCCGATAGCGTCGAACAGCAGCAGCTGGCGGAGGTAATCAATGCCTGACTTTTCCCGTTTCCGTCCGCACTCCAGTCAGGGCTGGCTCGCCTGGGTGCTGCTGGCGTTCATTCTGTTTTTCTCGATCGCCAGCGATCAGTTTCTCACCATGCAGAATCTGCTGGATCTGGCGGAGAGCTACGCCGTCACCGGCATCTTCGCGCTGGGCCTGTTTGTGGTGCTGGTCACCGGCGGGATCGATATCTCGTTTGCGGCCGTCGCCTCGGTGGTGCAGTACCTGCTGGCGTCGCTGTTTGTGCAGTTCCAGTTCGACAGTGCGCTGCTCAGCATTCTGCTGGCCGTGATGTGCGGCACGCTGTTCGGCGTGATCAACGCGCTGCTGATCACCACGCTGCGGGTGGTCTCGATCATCATCACCATCAGCATGCAGTCGCTGCTGTTCGGGCTGCTGATGTGGGTCACCGGCGGCCGCAGCCTCTACTCGCTGCCGGAGTGGTGGATCACGCTGCGCAACGTGCTGCCGTTCAGCTGGCAGGGTGAGAGCTTCCAGGTCGGACTGCCGCTGGTCACCATGCTGCTGATCGCCGCGATCACCGCCCTGCTGCTGAACAAAACCAATCTCGGACGCCAGCTCTACGCCGTCGGAGGCGATGCGGAGTCGGCCCGTCGTATCGGTATCCGCGTCGGTCTGATTCATGTGTTCGCCTACGGCTGGCTGGGCGCGATGGCGGCCATCGGCGGGCTGGTGCAGGTTTATCGCATGGGCGAGGTGGTGCCCAATGCGCTGGTTGGCGGCGAACTGGACGTGCTGGCCGCCACGGTGCTGGGCGGTGCCAGCCTGATGGGTGGCAAAGGCACGGTAAGCGGCACGCTGATGGGGGTCTTCCTGATCGCCATCCTGAAGAACGGCCTCAACCTGGTCGGCGTCTCGAACTACTTCATGAACATTGTGGTCGGCGGCGTCATCATGATTGCGATCGCCGTGACCCACTACAAAAAACGCAAAGAAACTGATGTCAGTTTCGTGTGACCGAGGGCACTGATGATGAAATCACTGACTGCACTGCGACCCGACGGAACCAACATCGGCCTGATGCTGCTGATCGCGCTGGCACTGGCCACCTTCACGGTGATGCTGCCGGGTCGCTTCCTGACCGACTCCACCTTTATGAGTATGGCGTTTCAGCTGCCGGAACTCGGTTTACTGACGCTGGCGATGTTTATCGCCATCCTCAGCGGCGGCCTGAACCTCGCGATTATCGCGACCGCGAACCTCACGGCGCTGTTTATCGCCTGGACGCTGATGAGCGCCCTGCCCACCGGTGCCGGAATGGCGCTGCAGCTGCTGTGGCTGTTTATCGCTATCGTGGGGGCCATGCTGATCGCAGCCGCCATCGGCGTGGTAACGGGGCTGATGGTGACGCGGATCGGCGCACACCCGATTCTGGTGACGCTGGCGACGATGATGACGCTGAACGGCATCGGGATCTGGCTGACCCACGGCGCGGCCGTCAGCGGTATGCCGCCGGTGGTGCAGGCACTGGGCGCCGACACGCTGCTGGGTATGCCGCTGCCGCTCTGGGTGTTCCTGGTCGCCGCCGCGCTGCTGGCGCTGTTCCTGGGTAAAACCCGCGCCGGTAAATGTATCTATATGGGCGGCAGCAACATCAACGCCACCTGGTTCAGCGGGATCAATACCCATCGCATGGTGATGCTGGTCTATGTGATCTCCAGCCTGCTCTGCGTACTGGCCGGGCTGATCATGATGGCGCGCTTCAACTCCGCCCGCATGGGCTACGGCGACGCCTATCTGCTGCTGACGGTGCTGGCGATTATTCTCGGCGGCACCGACCCCAATGGCGGTTTCGGCCGTGTGACCGGCGTGGTGCTGGCGCTGATCGCGCTGCAGGTGCTCTCCACCGGTTTCAATCTGATGAACATCAGCCAGCACGTCAGCCTGGCCATGTGGGGCGCGGTGCTGATTGTGGTTCTCGCCTTTAAACAATTCAAAACCCGATTCAACGAACACCGTGCCGTAAAGCTCAGCAGGCTGGCCGCGGTGCTTAATCCTCTGACTGAAAAGAAGGAAGTATGATGCGTACTCAAATCTCCCCGTCACTGATGTGTATGAACCTGATGGAGATCAAGCACCAGCTGCAGGTTCTCGACTCGCGCGCTGACTTTCTTCATGTGGATATCATGGATGGTCACTACGTTAAGAACATTACGCTCTCCCCCTTCTTTATTGAGCAGATCCGTCCCTTTACCCGCGTGGCGATCGACGTGCATCTGATGGTGGAAGAGCCCACCGATTTTATTGAGGCGGTTGCCAGGGCGGGCGCGGACTATATCTGTCCACACGCGGAGACCATCAACCGCGATGCGTTCCGCGTCATCAACCTGATCCGCAGCTTCGGTAAAAAGGTGGGCGTGGTGCTGAATCCGGCGACGCCGGTGTCCTACATCCAGCACTATATCCATCTGCTGGATAAGATCACCGTGATGACGGTCGATCCCGGCTATGCCGGCCAGCCCTTTATCCCGGAGATGGTGGAGAAGGTGCGGGAGCTGAAAGCCCTGAAAGAGCAGCACGGCTATCACTATCTGATCGAGATCGACGGTTCCTGCAATACCCGCACCTATCACCAGCTGCTCGGCGCGGGCGCGGAAGTGCTGATTGTCGGCACCTCCGGCCTGTTCAATATTCATGAGGATTTGGCCACCGCGTGGGAGATGATGCGCGACAGCATTGATGAGGCCCAGGGGCTGACGAAGGTGTCCGCATGAGATCACGCTGGCTCGGTATCGATATCGGCGGCACCGGTACCCGGCTGCAGCTGATGGAAGAGGGAGGCGTCTGGAGCAGCTTTCGCAAGGTGGCTACCGCCAGCTGGGCGCAGCAGCCCGACGCGCTGCAGGCGCTGGCACAGCTGATTGACGAAACCCTGGAGCAGCAGCCGGTCAGCGGCATCATGCTGGGGCTGCCCGGCATCCTCAGCCGCGACAGAAAACAGGTGATCTCCCTGCCCTTTATTCAGGCACTGGATCATCAGCCGGTGGCGGCGCGTCTGGCGGCGCAGCTCGGCGTGCCGGTCGCGATGGACAAGGATGTGAACCATCTGATGCTGTGGGACCTGCTGCAGCTGGAGCAGTTGCCGGATAACGCCGTGGGTCTCTACCCCGGCACCGGGATGGGCAACAGCCTGTGGCTGAACGGTCACTTTTATCACGGCGAGCATGGCGGCGCAGGCGAACTGGGCCATGTGCCGGTCGCGGGGAACGATCTCCCCTGCCCGTGCGGCAATCGCGGCTGCGCGGAGACCCTGACCTCAGGCCACTGGCTGAGTCACTGGGCCGCGCAGAACGCCGCCGACACCCCGATCGCCGCGCTGTTTACCCGCCACGGGGAACAGCCGGAGCTTCAGGCGTTTGTGCGACGGCTGGCGCAGCTGATCGCCACCGAGATGAATATACTCGACCCGGAATATCTGATCCTTGGCGGCGGCGTGCTGGCGATGGCAGATTTTCCGCTGGCCCTGCTGCGCAGCCAGATCCAGCAGCATCTGCGGCCACCGGTCACACGCGAAAACCTGAAGATTATTTTCAGCCACTCAACCGACTACACGGGCTGTCGCGGTGCCTGTCTCGCCGCCGAACGCCTGTTCAGGAGCGCAGGATGAAAGGAAAAGTGTGTGTTTTCGGCTCTTTTAACCTCGACGTCGTGGCCGTGATGCGTCGCTTTCCGCTACCGGGTGAGTCGCTGACGGCGCACCACAGCATGATGGGCGCAGGCGGTAAAGGCGCGAATCAGGCCACGGCGGCGCTGCGCGCGGGCGCGCGGGTGCACTACATCGGCAAAGTGGGTAATGACGATTTCGGCCTCTTTGCGCGTCGTCATCTGGAAAAAACCGGCTTTGACGCCATTACGCTGTTTACCTGCAAGGAGAAGCCCACCGGTAACGCGCTAATCTATGTCGCAGGCGATGATGCGGAAAATATGATTTCGGTCTATCCGGGAGCCAATACCACCGTGACTGCCGCAGAGGTGACGCGCTGCCAGCCAACGGTAGCCGCCGCAGATATCCTGCTGGTGCAGCTGGAGAATAACCTCAGCGCCATTCAGCGCATGATCGATAATGCCCGTGCCAGCGGCACCTTCGTGATCCTCAATCCGGCACCGTGGCAGAAAGTCAGCGATGCGCTGCTGGCAAAGGTCGATCTGCTGACGCCTAACAGCACCGAAGCGAGCCAGCTCACCGGCATAACCGTCACCGATTTCGACAGTGCCCGCCGTGCCGCGGCGGTGCTGCATCGGAAAGGGGCACGTCAGGTGATCATCACGCTGGGCATTGCGGGCGCCCTGCTCTCAACGCCCGACGAGCAGCAGCGCATTCCGCTCTTTCCGGCGCAGCCGCGCGATACCACCGGCGCGGGTGATGCCTTCAACGGCGCGCTTGCCGCCCGGCTCGCGTCCGGCGACGATCTGCCGCAGGCGGCGCGCTTTGCTGCGGCCTTTGCCTCACTCTGTGTCGAGCGTGCTGGCGCGGCCGACTCCATGCCCTCCTATGCCGAGGCGCTGGCACGCCTGCATGCGCACCCGGAGTGCATTGTCGAACCGATTGAGAGTCTTACCGCCTGAGCAGAGAGGCCGCATCTGCGGCGATGTCATCTGAACACAGGCGGCTTTGAGGTCACGCTCAGCAGGGCCGCCTGCTGAGCGCGTTTGCCGTCAGCACGTCAACGAGTGCAGGGCATCAGGGCGGCCGCGCGATGCTGTGTCTCCGCGCGGCGCATCACACCTGGAGTGCGTGAGTGAACGCGCCGTGGCACAGAATGTCCCACGTCTTTCTCCTCTCAGGGATGTCACGCCTCATCATCTTTATAGACGCCCACCCGCTTACCGTTCATGGTCAGAATGAGCCTGGCTGTTTCAGGGTCACCTTTGTGCAGACGGTCAAACAGATTCTCGTGCAGTACTGCGGTAAGGTAATCGCGGTTTGCCGGCGAATAGAGGTCGAACTGAATGCCGGCTTCACTGAGTCGCTTATCCGCCTCACGCTCGGTCTGATGAATAAGCTCAACAGTGTCGTTGATCAGTTTCTCAACATAGAACGTGATTGTCTCACTGATAATTTTTTTCTCTGCATCACTAAAAGATTCACTCATCTTACGCCCCTTCGAAGCCAGTTAATTTATAACGGTAATTATCAATACTGTCAGAATTCACTGCGCTTTAATATATAAGACTCAGCCTTCTCGCTGTTAAACACACTTCTGTTACACCGGAACCATGAAAAAAGTTCAAAGTTGTTTTTCACCTGCAACTTTTTCATGGTTTTTCTTTTGTAATAACTCACATTCTGCTCGGTTATCTGCAGGAACAGCGAGATATCCCTGGGTTTCATGCCGGTCATAAGAAACCAGATGATACAAACCTCCTGACTCTTCAGGCGAATTTCGGTTCCGGCGGTGTTAATAACGCGCATTGTATTCTGCTCTGCTCTTTCAGGTAAAAACCTTTTGTGTTGCATGGGTTTTAGTCATTCTTATAAAAAAGTAAACCCATCTTAAGAAAATCTGACTGCAGAGCATCTTAAATTTTATTTACTTTAATAACCCATGAAAATCCCTTTGCATTCAGTAATTTAAATTTTTAGTTTAAAAGCGATCGCCTGGTATCCTCAGGAAAACCAACGGATAAAGGCGGGTACATTACTCAAAATATTTACTTTTTTCCGCCGGATGGATTATAAATAATGATTAGGAATTTTCTTAGACGCACAGTAACAGCGATAAAAATAATTAAAACGCCTTTCACAGAGCGTTGTTTCAATCACCTGCCAGGGCTTTAATAAAAATGAAACGCATTTACATTATTGGCGATAACGTCAAATTTATCCTTTCTGAAAAATGTCTGGTCAGGCTGGACAATGATACTAAAGTCAAATTAAGGGCATCAGCGGCCTTTTGCCTGCTATTATTGCTTGAAAATCATGGCAAACTGGTCACCCACAATGACCTGTATAAATTCGGCTGGGAACGCTTTGGCATGACAGCTTCGCTGAATGTGCTGCATAACACCATTTTCTATTTACGAAAAATGCTGAATCAGGCGGGGGATTTCGATAATGGGATTATCGAAACCATTCACCGGCGGGGCTTTATCTTCAATCTGCAGGTTTCTGTTGCGCTAACCTATATCAATATGGACACGCCTGAAGAAGAAGAAACGATGCAGGCGGAGGAGCAGGATCAGGACAGCGATGACGCAGAGGGCTTTCTCTTCCCGGCAGAGAGTGAAAGGGCTGAGGAGCAAAACAGCGACGCGCCACGCGCAATGGCCGGACAGGCGAACCCGCCGGAAACCCGCCCTGCTCCGCGGCAGGCCGGTGAGACAGAATCAGTTAAGGCTAAGCCAGAGATGAAAAGCAGCAGTGAGACATTCAGCAGTCCGGGCCTGATTCAGCCCGAGGGGGTTGCGATTAATTATTCGGCCTCTCTCAGGATTTCAGATACTTTGTCCGGGCCAGCGATAAAAAAGCGTGCTGTCACCATTGCGTGGCCGCGCTATGTTTTGCTGCTCAGCATCCTGCTGATCGTCGCCTGCTCACTCATCCTCTACCCTGCGGTTTCGCCCGGAAATTATGTTAATACGGGAAAACTGGGGGCATGTGAGGTTTATCAGAATAACCGTGCTTACGATTTCAAGAACCTCAAAATGGTGGATTACCTCAGTCGTTTCTGTAAAGAGCCCAGGGTGCTTTACCTGACCAATTATCCCTACAGCAATAAGGTCTCCGCGATAAACTGCCGCAAAAAGATCGCCCTGTTCTCGGACGACATCTGCTATTCAAACTATTTTATTTACAAAGACACGGGTTATTATCATGATTAAAAGGATTTTTTTTCTCTCAACCGTGGGGCTGGCTGTCGCACTGACGGCTTTTACGATCTGGTATAGATATGGCATTACATCCGGCTTCTCCTGCTCCGGCAACATTAATTTTCACAGAGAGTCGGGTATTCTGCGTCTTTCAACGAAACTGAATATTGATGAAAATAGCGGAACACTCTCAATGAACGGATTTGTAACTCGCGAAGATGGCACCCGTGAGAATGTAAACCGGACGATAGTCTTTACCAGTCATCATGTCGGCTCGCGGTATACCTGGGTCTCGGGTCAAATCCTCGCCTCTATTGACGATAAACTCTCACCTGAAATGGCCAGCGTGTGGTTCCCGGAATTTTATCGTCAGCCAAAAAGTAAGGTTGAACTGTTCATTTCCCGGCTGAATATTAATTCAGTGATGCTCTCCGGTGAGTTCGTTCCATATTATGTCTGTACTCAGCGGCACTGACACTGCCGCCATGAATCCACCGTAAGTGGGATGAAATGCGCCGTTCATTCATCTCACTGCGCGACAAGATGATTTATCGATACACCTTTTAAATTTTCTTTATTTTTTATAAATTCAAAAAAATCAATTACTTGAGAACATGAGCACCTCCATCCTCCCTGTAATTTTCAAGTGCAAACACTCCGATTAATAAAAAATAAGGCAAATAAATTTTAATTAAAGCGCCATCTAACTAATACTTTGTTTAAATTCAGTCACACATTAGCTGGCTGAATTTTATCTTGTATAATAATTAACATTTCAGTTTCATTCTGACGGCATCAATTATTTTGGCAATCGTGCATATGACATATCCTGATGGTAACGCTATCTTCCTGAAAAGAAGATCCGTTGTATAAAACAAAGAAAATTCAATTGAAATGGGATTCTAAAGGTTGATTTTTTAACTTTCAAGACATCTTCAGGATAATATCCTGCGTGCCTTTAAGGCAATAGTAAGGAGATGACAATCGCTCACACTCAGACAAATAATTAAGGACATATAGATGAAAATCTGGCCTTTTACCAGCACCACTCAATTTTTAACGGCAATCTGCGCTTCGTTTTTCTTCCAAACCACATATGCAGCTATGTATGTGTACCCGATGGAGACCACGGTTGGAGAAAACGGTACATCTCAGATAAGAGTAATATCCCAGAATGATGAAGTTGAGTTCGTTAAAATAAAGTTAAAAAAAATAATAAACCCCGGAACCAAAAATGAACATGAGGCAGATGCCGATATGACTGACGCCAGCCAGATTATTGTCACACCACAGAAAATAGCACTAGCGGCTGGCGGAGAGAGAGTAGTGAGGATTGTTTCAATGACTCCCCCTGAAAAAGAAACTACCTGGAGGATTTATTTCGAAGGTGTTAGCGAGACCGCTTTCAATAATAAATCAGATGATAAAAAAAATGCTGAAAAAGCGGCACAGGTTGGTGTTAACATTATATGGGGAGCCCTAATTCACGTAAAGCCGCGTAGAACTGAGGTTAGCCTGAAATATATTCCTTCAACAGGAAGTTTGTTTAACGACGGCACCATCCGCATCCCGGTAACTGACATAGGTTTATGCAACCCAAGCGGGAAATGCAGTTGGAAAAAAAAGACTCTGACCGTTTATCCAGAAAGCATCATCCCAGCTCCGGGAATACGTTTCTCAGCTGGCAGCACTTACAAAATAAAATATTTCAACTGGACTAATAACAGGACGGAAGAAATTGAACTACCTGCATCGCAGGTACATTGATCCCTTTTGGTAAAAGGGTATACAAACCTAAAAGGAAACCTTAATGAAAAGTAATTTTAAGTTTAACCTTGCTGCATTCGCGCTGGTCACCGCCTTTAGCGCCGGTGCCGCCCAGCGTGACATCACCGTTACTGCCAGCATCGATCCAACAGTCGACGTGACGAAAGCCGATGGCTCTGCACTGCCCGCTGCTGTGGAGATGCAGTATCTTCCGGGAAAAGGTCTTCAGGCTCATCAGGAACAGATTAAGTTCTGGTCTAACACTGAGGACCGGGCGCTGAACGTGAGCCTGGTTGCAGAACCTTCACTGACTGATACTCAGGGAGCAAACGCTATTCCACTGAGCGTATCCATTAATGGTCAGACGCTGTCCACCGCTGCTACTTCCTTCGCTTATGCGACTACGTTTCCCGGTGGTGTTACTAATGGTTCATCTGCAATGCCTCTGGTTATTTCTCAGAAAACGCCAGGTGTTGTCACAGCAGCAGGTACCTACAGCGGTGTTGTAAGCCTGGTGGTGACTCAGGCAGCTGCTCCTTCAAATAATTAAATTGCCATACTAACGGGGCTCTGCGCCCCGTTTACATCATGGATATTATTAAGACGGGAAGAGTGGGATGTGTAGCAGCCTGAAATTTATAGCCGCAGTAATCGCGGCTGCACTGCCCTCGTTCGAAGGAGTTCAGGCCGCGATTAATGTACCCGTGGGTTTTGAAGAGCTCGCACGTGGTCAGAATATGATGCTGGACGTATCACTCTACGGTGAAACTCTCGGCGTCTTTCAGGCCCGGGTCGACCTTGAACACGTACAGTTTCTACAGCCTGAAGCACTTATCGCCGCCGTGCTGAAGAAATATGCGGCCGCTTCAGGGCTCGGCCCCCTGCTGAATAGCTCAATGAACTCTCCCCTCAGGCGTAACGGTAATCTTGCCTGCGGCACCAACGGCAGGGCCCCCGGTTGCGACTATATTGAAACTGATAGCGTGGCCATTATTTACGATGAAAATAATGCCCGGGTCGGTTTATTTCTTGGACCGCAGTTTCGCCCTAAAAATGACGCGCAGAACGTCTATTATGAGGCCAGTGCGGATAGCAGTAATGCGCTGGTTCATCAGCAAAACGTCAACTTTGTTGCTGACAGAAACTATCAGTCCGCCTCCGTCCAGGGCAACGGTTCGCTGGGCGTGACACAGAATGGCTATCTGAATATTGACTGGAACTGGCAGGGCCAGCACGCGCGTTCATCCAGCGTGCAGGAGGCGGAGGTCAGCAATGCCTATTTCCGACAGGACCTCTGGAAGCGCGTCTATGTTCAGGGCGGGCTGATGGATGCACGCGACATTTTCAGCAACGCCGGCGGCAATATCAACCTCAGTCAGCTGCCACTGGGTAAAATTCGTGGTGCGCGCCTGGGGTCCACCCTGTCATGGATCAACATGGATAAGGTATCCCGGGGCACGCCCGTTAACGTTTTCCTCTCCCAGGACTCACGGGTGGATGCTTACCGCGATGACCAACTGCTCTCCTCTTTCTACCTTAAGGCTGGTGCGCAGGAACTTGACACACGAACCTTCCCGGCGGGCAGCTATGTCGTCTCTTTGCGCATCTATGAAAACAGCCAGCTGGTCAGAACCGAAACCGTGCCCTATACCGGTACCGGCGGCGCGCCGCTCAGCTCCTTTCAGTGGTTTATTCAGGGCGGGAACATCAGCGACGACGGCGGCGTCAGGCCGCGCTCTGATGATGACAGCAGGCGCGTTGTGCAGGGCGGATTGCGCCTGCCCGTGACCGCAAACGCATCACTGACCGCAGGCGCTGCCCTCCTCCGCGATGCACGCTACTGGGAAGGTGCCGCAGACTGGGCGCACGGATTCAGTTCAGGCCCTCTTGATGGCATGCTGACAACGCGCGCCAGCTATCTGTATGGCAGCGACGGCTCTCGGGGGAATATTCAGCAGCTTAACTACAACGACGGCTTTTCTCTCAGCTTCTACCGTTCGTCAATGACCGCACCTGACTGTGACAATCAGGCAGAACACCGCTATAGCTACAGCGGCTGTTATAAAAGTACTAACGTCATGCTGTCCGTCCCCTTTTCTCAGTGGTACGGCACGCTGGGCTACGCGCTCAACAGTAACGAAGGCCGTTACGTATATCGTCGTGACCTGCCCGATGATGATAAAAACGTGCAGGCCGGCGTGCCCTGGGAGCAGGTATACCAGACGCGCTCGCGCAGCCGGACCTGGCAGACCGGCTTGACGCGACAGTTCAGATGGAACAGCGTCAACGTCAGCTCAAGCGTTAATGCGTTTATGCGTAAAGACAGCGGCTATGACGGCACGGACAAAGGTGCCTTCCTCACCTTCAGCCTGTCGCGCGCCTCAGGCGGCACCGCACGGTCAAGAAGCACGGCGTCTGCGGGCGCCAGCTGGCAGACCAGCCAGCGCGGCGGCGACCGGCTGGGCTACAACGCGGCCTACAGCCATTACGCAGATGACACAGGTGAAAACGAGCTCGGTGCCTCGCTGTACGGCGTCAATTCGGATACCGTGACCGCTTCGGCTTACGGCCGGGCCGGCGGGCAGCACGGCAGCGGTGCGCTTACGGTCAGTGACGACTGGCAGAAAACGGCTAATGCCCACACGCTGAGCAGCAGCGGAAATTACAGCTCCTCTCTCGTTATCGACCGGAAGGGCCTCTTCTGGGGGCGGTGGGGAGACGGCACCCCGTCCTCGGCCGTGACGGTGGGGGTAGAGCAGGACGATGAACAAAAGGACTCAAGAGTCAGCGTATCGCTGGACAGCGGGGGGCGGAGTGATATAAGCGGCAACAGTCGCGCCCTGTTTACCGTGCCCGGCTACCGGGAGACGACGTTCACCATTGCGGAATCCGCGTCCTCACCGGCGGGTACCAGCAGTGAAATCAGCAAGGGAGCCGGCTCGCGTACGTTATTCATGACCCCGGGCAGGGTGTTTAACCGGGAGATTGCGGTCAGTACCCGCTACACGTGGCTGGGGCACATGACCGACACGCAGCACCGGCCGCTCGAGGGCGGAATTCCACTTAACGTCATGTCCTGGACGCCACTGGGAGGGGGCGGATTCACGCTGGAAACAAACAGGCAGCTGAAAATGCTGTACGTGATGAAGGACCAGGCCTTCTGGCAGTGCAGCATGAAGGTGAGGGCGGTTCGTGACGTGGTGCGCTACGTAGGGACAACGACATGCGAAAGCACGGACATGGCTAACCTGCCGGGAGCAGAGCAGAAGCAGGTTGAGCTGATGACTGCGGGCAACGTTCGTGATGCCCGCCCAACGGCAATGAACGAGTAAGGAAAGAATGTGAAATTATTCTGTTATCTGGGGCTGATTCTGGCCGCACTTGGCACCGGCGTTACGCCCTGCTATGCCGTTTTCGAGGCTTCCATGGCCAGGAACACCATGCTGACGGTGAAATATGACCGTATGTCAGTCCCCTCATCTCTCACAATATGGGATCATCTCTCGGGCGGGAGTGACGGGAGTACTAACAACTCTGATATATGGGCGCGAAATACTCTTGTATGCAAAAGTACATCAGACCCCATTTATGGTGCCTGTGCCCGTACCAGCCCAGTGTGGATTGGCTCTGACAGTGATTCCAATATAGTACTGAAGTTTACGCGAGATGGTACATCGACTTCGGTAAACCTGACTGTTGTTGGAGTTCGCAAAGCTTCTCCTGTATGTTTTGATAGGCCACCATCTTCTGCCATTATATGTTCGGATTTACCTGGTCCTGCATCATTTACTTATAGTATCGCCCAGAGTGAGCTTGCAAAACTCACCACACCCGGGGTATGGCGGGCTACGCTAAAGCAGGACCTGTATCAGTGGACTTCAACTTACCTGTATACATGGACGGCCAATGTTGTTCTGACGGTGACGGACCTTAACAACCAGCAGATTTATTTTCCGGCCTTCCCCTACAGCGCGCCAAGGGTCGACCTTAACCTTAATAACCGGCCAGGAACCAGTAAAAATGCCACTGCCAGCGGCAGCGCGTCCCTGGATATGTGCCTATACGACGGTAGCAACTCCTCAAGCAACCGCGTGAATATGATTTTCAGCGATGAGGGAGCGAGCGCGACGGGCAGGGCTGCCGGACTTTTCTCCGTCTATCGCACCGGCGCAGACAAAACGCAGGCTGCCAATCGCATTGACTACCAGGTCAGCGTCATTAACCCGACGACGGGAGTGGCTCAGGAGGTAAAAAACGCTACCGAAATCAGCTGGAGCAATACTAACCAGCGTAATATCCAGCGTCAGGTCGTATTGCCGGGCGTGCCGGGCGTGTCACTTTGCATCCCTGCCCCTATACAGCTCATCACGCCAGCCTTTAATCTGGCTGATAAGGCTGCGGGCCGCTACACCGGTAAACTAACCATTATTTATACACCATCGACCCAGAGCAACGTCTCCAATTAGCTGAAGCGATTTGCATACGAACTGGCTCACTGGCTCACTAGCTTTGCAGCGGTCAGTGCATCTCAGGCAGTAAAAAGGGTGGAAAATGCCGCTACGTGCCTCAGTCACAGCGTGCAGTCCGGCGAGTGAGGAGCACTGACGTCATAAAAAAACAGCCTCTTGCTAAGGTGAGCCTGCAGTGCTGTCGCCTGTGCTGCGGCGGCAAGAGGTTCAGATTTACCATTTAAGACCCAGCATCTGATGTGCAGCGGTAACATCCGGCAAAGCGTAGATACCACGTCTCCCGCATTCATGGAGATTACTTACAAGATGTTAATGATATGTCTTTAATCAGAACGCCATAAGGGTGAGACGTCATCATAATGAATGTCAACTTGTCAGACATGGATTGGCAGTAGTGCTTTTTTTATTGAAACCCATAAGATATGAAACGAGTATTAAGAATAATGTTTTATTCAATAACACAACCTCTTTTTAATTACGGCACAGGGTTTATTTGTCCGCCTCAGGAGTAGTCGGACTGGGAATCTGCATCTCTAAATGATAGTTTTAATACGTAATAAATTCAGGGGGCACTAACAGACTGGTTTCTTGCCAGGTGATTTTCGCATGGGAAAATGTTACATAATTGAAAGGCGCGTGCGTTTTATTCTTTCTGAAATGTCACTGCAGCGAATTTCAGATGGAACCAGAGTCAGGTTACGCACTCCTGCCGCAATTTGCCTGAAACTTCTTCTTGAAAAGAAAGGGGATATTGTAACACACAACGATTTGTATCACTCGTGCTGGGAAGATTTTGGCATGCCGGCTTCCCAGAATGTTCTGCACAATACTATCTACTCCTTAAGGAAAGCGCTAAGTGAGACAGGTTACTTTGAATCAAAAATAATTCAGTCAATAAACAGAAGGGGGTTTATATTTAATCGAGACTTTAAAGTTGAAGTGGTGGATTTAATAAATGAAAGTGATGGAGCGGGAAACAAAAAACATAATAGTGACACTTCAACTTTTGACAACCTCCATCCAAAAAAAGAAATATCAGCAAAAGAAAGTTCAAAAACGTTACCAGCATGCAGGACTAACTTAATCAATAATGATTATACTGATAAAATGGCAGTCTCTCACCGTCATTCCTATTGTCAATATGAAGAATACTGGCAAAACACTCTTTATAGCTCTACAAATGCAAAGGTTAAGGACGTTTCAGTGCTAACCTGTAAAGAAGGTGCTGTGGCTGAACTGGTTAAATCCAGAGTAGTTAGCATAGGTAACAAACTGAAAAAAAATGGCACCGTTAAATTTATAGCCATTCTGATTACAGGCATGATTTTAATCAGCCTGTTCATTACGATCACTAAAGAAGTCCTACCGTAATCATACTCAATAATGGGAAACCTAGAGCAGCGTGGGGTTTACCATAACAGTGCGGAATATAACTATAAAAACATCAAAAACAGTTGGAAATCTGAAAAACCAATTGCAAGGAAAGAGGATTTTTGCATATTAAACTTTGGTGACACATAAACAAAGCACTTGCATTGAACCTCAGAAAAAAGTCTTTTTCAGGGGGGGTCTGTTACTCGCACTATTTAAGTACAATAACAGTGAGATAAATGATATTTGTAAATTAAAATTATTTATTTCACCTTTTATTTTTATAGTAATTGCAGGTATTTGCATCTGGCTTTGTTGCGGTACACAAGCCCCCCACATACGGATAATTATACCTTCTATAAAAAGGATTGTATTTTAAAAGTCTATGCAGGCTTCTGCTTTTACAGGGGCTGAGCGTTGTCTTTAAGTGGCAATTTTAGTAGTCCAGTAAGAGAGAAGGAAAGACTGAACAGGTCGGTTTACTTTAAATATATCAGTCATGGTATGCCTTAGACGTGGACCTCAATCGTCATATCGCCATCAGGTGACAAAGACATCCCGACAAGAAAACTCTGTAAGTTTTTCACCAGCGTTTTATCTTATAAAGGAAAAATTATTTTTTATATCTGAAAAGAAATTCATTAAGCGGTGGTTATAACGATTATGTTACATTAAAAAACCTGTCAGATAACATACTGTTTTTCAAGCCGCAACCTAAGGATGCAGCGGATCAGAAGAGACTTCAAACGTCTGTACTATCGTGTTTATGTTATTAGTCAGCGTGCTCACTGGGATCTGACTTATTCACTTAGCCTGCTAAATCTGGGGGAGTAACGGCAGAGCATGGGATTATCGTTGATCATTCTACACATCAACGTCAGGTCATGCACAGGGTACTGCTTCTGGATGAGACCTTTCATCGACATAAGCTTACAGCAGAACGTCGATAGCGAATGAACGAAACCTGAATTAAAATCATAGGCCACAGAAAATGTTTTTACCGCGCAGTCGATACAGCAGGCCATAATAGTGACTTTCTGCTGACGGTTAATCGGGATACCTCAATAGCCATCTATTTCTTTCGCAAGGCCATCCGACACTACAATGAGCCTGAAGTAGTAAACATTGATAAAAGCGGAGCCAACACGGCGGCGCTGGTCACATTTAATGCCGTTAAACCTGATGAAAAAACCATTACTGCCACGTCAATAAAACATCGAAACAACCTGATTACTCAGCACTACCGGAGTATCATAAACCTGATAAATCCGATACGGAATTAAACTTACCTCATGGACCATAGACTATACCAACAGGCACTGACTTAATCCACGCAAACATGCAAAAGAATAGATTGCCGCTGGCAGAATAATCATATTAGCTGGCAGCCTGAAAAATCATCCACTTCAATTTATATTACCTGCTTGCCATTGTTTACCAACCATCAATAGCACCTGACGAGCCAGGACTTTATGATAATCGCACTTAATTTTGCTAATGTGACGTCGATAACCAACGGCGTCTTTTATTAGAAAATGAATCTTGACTCATACCCATCAAATCTTATCAGACGTGAGTTGTGCATTAAACTTATTCTAAAAAAACCGCTACTGAAGCAGGACTTTTACCTTACCCGAACATTTAAATGAACATAAAAAAAACACATTCACACATGAGAAAGATGCTGGGCAGTCGCCCTTACTTAAAATCACGTTAAGCTGACGCTATTTTTTTGCTGCTTGCCAAATTGTGGATAGCAATCTTTTCATCCAGACAATTGCATCTCATGATAAATAATGCAACATGACTGGGAGAGTAATCGCCATGTTCATATTTAAAAAATTATTGTTTCCACCAGCAGCAGCGATTTTCGGTTCAGGATTGCGTCGGGATGGCGTTAACATGAATCACAAGCGGGTATACTGCCTCTGTCATCTCAATGGCCTGAGTGTAAAACACAGGCGACGCTGCAAGGGACTGGTGACTTAGCGGCTTCCGCTTCTTTGCCCGGATGCGCTGAACTTGGAGTGTCTATTAATCCCCCACAGCATTTGAGATTACAGGCGCTCAGGTGACATATATTCTGGAAAGCATTACGCTGTTTCGTGGCTATCATGCAACGATAAGAACCGATCAGAGTCCGGAATTCGCCTGCTGCCTACTCTATCAATAGGCCTTTGAACACGGTGTTGAGTTGCGCTTAATCCAGCAGGGTAGGCCAGCGCAAAATGGATTGATTAAGAATTTTGACAGATAGTTTCGCCATGAATGTCAGAATGAGCCCGGCATCTTCAGATGCGTCTTTGTGAATACGGTCAAACAGGTTTCGTGCAGCATTACGGTGCGTTAATCGCCGTTAGTTGCGGAGTAAAGGGCAAACTGAATGCCGGCTTAACTGAACCGCTCATCAGCCTCGCACTCTGTCTGATGATTAAGTTCAACGGTGTCATTGGTTATTTTATAAACATAGAACACTGTCATCTCATCAACAATTTTTTCTTCTGCCCCACTAAAAGATTCACTTATCTTACGCCCCTCGAAGTCATTTAATTTAGAACCGTAATTATCAATGCTGTCAGAATTCACAGCGAGTTAATTTATAAGAATCGATTTTTTTACTGTTAAACATATGTCTGTTATACCAAAACCATGAATAAATAAAAGTTGTTTTTCATCTGCAACATTTTCATGGTTTTCTTTTTTGATAACTGACATTCTGCTCGCTTATCTGCATGAAAAGTGAGGTATCTCTGGGCTTCCTGCATGTCATGAACAACCTGATGATACAGACCTAATGACCCCTTAGCCAAATTTCGGTTGCGGCGGTATTAATAATCTGCATTGAAATCTGGTCTTACCTCTTAGATAAAAACCTTTTTATTTACATGGAATTTGGCCACTTGGTTAAAAACCAAATCCATATTAAGAAAACCTGACAGCAGAGCATCTAAACTTTTATTTAGCGAAGCTTAAAACACCATTAACTTCATAAGGTTAAATGATTAGCAACGATAAAAATATTTTAAGATATTTACTTTTTGTTATTGGATAGATTATAAATAATTATTAAGAATTTTCTTAGGCATGAAGTTTTGTTAATACAATAAATAAAACGCCTTTCACAGAGCATTGTTTCAATCACCTGCCAGGGCTTTAATAAAAATGAAACGCATTTACATTATTGGCGATAACGTCAAATTTATCCTTTCTGAAAAATGTCTGGTCAGGCTGGATAATGATACTAAAGTCAAATTAAGGGCATCAGCGGCCTTTTGCCTGCTATTATTGCTTGAAAATCATGGCAAACTGGTCACCCACGATGACCTGTATAAATTCGGCTGGGAACGCTTTGGCATGACAGCTTCGCTGAATGTGCTGCATAACACCATTTTCTATTTACGAAAAATGCTGAATCAGGCGGGGGATTTCGATAATGGGATTATCGAAACCATTCACCGGCGGGGCTTTATCTTCAATCTGCAGGTTTCTGTTGCGCTAACCTATATCAATATGGACACGCCTGAAGAAGAAGAAACGATGCAGGCGGAGGAGCAGGATCAGGACAGCGATGACGCGGAGGGCTTTCTCTTCCCGGCAGAGAGTGAAAGGGCTGAGGAGCAAAACAGCGACGCGCCACGCGCAATGGCCGGACAGGCGAATCCGCCGGAAACCCGCCCTGCTCCGCGGCAGGCCGGTGAGACAGAATCAGTAAAGGCTAAGTCAGAGATGAAAAGCAGCAGTGAGACATTCAGCAGTCCGGGCCTGATTCAGCCCGAGGGGGTAACGATTAATTATTCGGCCTCTGTCAGAACATCAGACACTTCGTGCGGGCCAGCGGTAAAAAAGCGTGCTGTCACCATTGCGTGGCCGCGTTATATTTTGCTGTTCAGCATCCTGCTGATTATCGCCTGCTCACTCATCCTCTACCCTGCGGTTTCCCCCGGGAATTATGTTAATACGGGAAAACTGGGGGCCTGTGAGGTTTATCAGAATAACCGTGCTTACGATTTCAAAAATCTTAAAATGGTGGATTACCTCAGTCGTTTCTGTAAAGAGCCCAGGGTGCTTTATCTGACCAATTATCCCTACAGCAATAAGGTCTCCGCGATAAACTGCCGCGAAAAGATCGCCCTGTTCTCGGACGACATCTGCTATTCAAACTATTTTATTTACAAAGACACGGGTTATTATCATGATTAAAAGGATTTTTTTTCTCTCAACCGTGGGGCTGGCTGTCGCACTGACGGCTTTTACGATCTGGTATAGATATGGCATTACGTCCGGCTTCTCCTGCTCCGGCAACGTAAACTTTCACAGAGAGTCGGGTATTCTGCGTCTTTCGACGAAACTGAATATTGATGAAAATAGCGGAACACTCTCAATGAACGGGTTTGTAACTCGCGAAGATGGCACCCGGGAAAATGTAAACCGGACGGTGGTCTTTACCAGTCATCATGTTGGCTCGCGGTATACCTGGGTCTCGGATGAGATCCTCGCTTCGATTGACGATAAACTCACACCCGAAATGGCCAGCGCGTGGTTTCCGGCATTTTATCGTGAGCCAAAAAGTAAGGTCGAACTGTTCATTTCCCGGTTGAATATTAATTCAGTAATGCTCTCCGGTGAGTTCGTTCCCTATTATGTCTGTACTCAGCGGCACTGACGCTGCCGCCATTAATCCAGCGTAAGTGGGATGAAATGCGTCGTTCATTCATCCCACTGCGCGATAAGATGTCATCCCGATGCACTTTTTACTTCTCTTAACCAAACCATAATCGCTTACAAAGCAGGCACTTAGTCCAATTAAGAATTTTCCTGCTCGCCTGGCGGTTTAAAAGAAACGCTGCATTTAATTAAAATTAAAAACAACTAAATTTTAATTAATATGACACCCATCCGCTTTTTGTTTAAATTTCATCGCAACTTAGCAGCCTGAACCCGCCCCTGGCGATTCTTATTATGCTGGCTGCTGAGTCTGCATGAACATCCCTGAACCGCATCACTAATCTGCCTGACAGATACAGGCCGGTAATCGATGCGCTGTCACGCTATGGCATGCAAATCAACCTGCTCACACGCCAGTTCACAGGCGTAATTAATAAAATTGAAAGGAATAAAAAATGAATAAAAAGTTCAGCATGAGTCTGTCAGCATTACTTCTTTCAACGGTCGTCCATACCGCCTGTGCCGACGATAATACTATCGTTTTTAAAGGCAAGGTTAATGATGCCGCCTGTCTGGTAAATGTCGGTACCAATGGCCGCCTTGAAGTGGATATGCCGGAAGTGCGTTCAGCGGATTTCGGCGCAAATGTCGGCGACGTTAACGCTAAAAGCTGGAAACCCTTTACCATTTCACTTACGGACTGTCGTAAAACGACTAAAAACAACGTTAAAATTTCTTTCCAGGCTGCTCAGCCAGATGGAAATTATATTGGTTTAACGGGTGCCTCACGCGCGAGAGGCGTTGCTGTCGTGCTTGCTGATTCAAATAAAGTCCAGCTTACCAGTAATGCATTTACGGATACGCTCCGTAATGGTGAAAACTCCTTTAATTTCCAGGCGGGACTGGTCAGAACTATTGCCGACACCGCTGTTGATGACGGTGACGCTATTCCAGGCATCGTGCCGGGCGATGTCTATGCCGAAGCGGCTGTTAACGTCGAATATAACTAAACCCACAGGGGCTGCCCAGCCCCTGGATTCGGAGATGTGTAATGCGTTTTTTAATTGGCTTATTTTTTGCCACCCTCACCTGGGGCTGTCAGGCCAGCATCAGCCTGGGCGTGACGCGCGTCATTTTTAATGAAGGCAGTAAAGATGTGACCCTGTTCGTCCGCAACAGCGCCAGCGAAACACCGTTTCTGGTGCAGTCCTGGATAAGCGACCCGGCGAAAAGTGATAAAACGACCGACCAGTTTTTATTAACGCCACCGCTATTTAAGATGGGGCCGGGCGAAGAGAATCTGCTGCGGGTTGTGGACACCTCTTCTGCGTTACCGAATGACAGAGAGAGCCTGTTTAAAATTAACGTCAAAGCGATTCCGCCAGCCCCCGATAAAGATAAATCCGCGAACACGCTGCAGATTGCGATTAAAACCAGCATCAAACTGTTTTACCGCCCGGCATTCATGAAAAATATGAAGCTGGAAGATGAGGCGGGAAAAGTCACATGGCGGCAGTCGGCTGACAACCTCACCCTGATTAACCCTACGCCGTTCAATATCGCGATAACGAAAGTGGACGTTAATGGTGTTCAGACTGCGGTGTCACAGAGCAGTTTACCGGCAAAAGGCAAGATGACCCTGAACATTCAGAAGAAAAACATCAGCGACATCGGGATTGAATATATCAATGACTACGGTGGTGTCGTTAAGACAAAAATAAAGAAAGAATAGAAATATTACCGCCATGAATAAAATCTCCTGTCTGGCCTTTTTATTGCTGTTTAATACAACACTCTCGTTTGCTGACGTCAGTTTCAACACCTCATTCCTGGAGCTGAACGGCAGCCCGGCGGATATGGATGCCCTTAAAAAGCAGGTTGACAATATCTCCCGCACGCAGCCTGCCGGTGAATACTGGGTTGAGATCTATATCAACGAGAGTCTGTATGCGAAGCAGTCGGTTAATTTCAGCTACGATAAAAAGCGCGATAAAATTACGCCCTGCCTTGACAGTGATTTTTTTAAAAATGCCGGACTGAAAGAGGATGCGTGGTCTCGCCTGCAGCATTCGGGGAACTGTGTCGCCTTCACAGAGGCGTTAGAGGGGGCTGACTTCGTCTATGACTTCGCCCGGCAGAAACTCCTGATCACTCTTCCGCAGGCGTTTCTGGACGATGCAGACAGAACGCGGATCAAGGCGGGCTGGGATAATGGCGAAACCGTTCTTTTTTCAGGCTACAGCCTCAGTCATTCCCAAATCTGGTCGGCAGACAGCGCCGTTAAGAGTAAGAAGACATCTTTTACCTCACTCAATAATGGCTTTAACTATGGTGCCTGGCGATTCAGGAACGTCACCTATATTCAGGATGATGGCGAGAACAGACGAGAAATCACCTCGCCGCAGAATTATGTGCAGCGTCCGCTGCCGCAGCTTGATGCCAACCTGAGTCTGGGAGATGTCTACTCAAATGGGGAGATCCTGGAGGGCATTAACTATCGCGGCGTGCAGCTGGCGTCTGATATCAGCATGCTGCCCGTCGAATCGCAGGGATTCGCGCCCACCCTGCGCGGAACGGCGAATGGCCGCTCGAAAGTGTCGGTTTCGCAGAACGGATTTAAGATCTTCGAGCGCTGGGTGCCATCCGGCCCGTTTAATATCGGCAATATCCCCTCGGTCAGCGGCGGGGATGACCTGCTGGTCACGATTGAAAATGAAGCCGGAGAGAAGCAGTTTTACCGCCAGTCCGCGTCCGCTCTGCCGGTGATGGTGCGCGGCGGCCAGTTCTTTTATGAAGTTAACGCTGGTGAATATCGCACGCTCTATCCGGGGAATCACACGCCCGAACCTTACTTTGTGGCGGGCACGGCGCGCTACGGCTTAAACGGCAGCACAACCCTGTTTGGCGGCACCTTACTGAACAGCAACTATCAGGCCTATAACCTGGGCTTTTCACGCAATCTTGCGGGATATGGTGCACTGTCCGCAGACTCGACGCTGTCGGTGTTTAAGCCTGCAGGCGCAGCGGATGCGCCGCAGCGCGGCAATGCGCTTCGCCTGCGCTATGCAAAAGATTTCAGCGGCACCGGTACTAACCTGACGCTGGCGGGCTATCGGTATAACACCCGCGGGTTCAGACGATTCAGTGAAGCCTTTGACGATTCTCGCGCCGTTTCGCAAAGCAGTGACGCCATCCTGTCGACATCCGGCCTGAAAAACAGCGTCTCTGCCACGGTTTCACAGCGGTTAACCGACAACAGCAGCGTCTATCTGAACTACAACAAAGATGATTTCTGGCAGTCACAGCCGGCACGCCAGACGCTACAGACCGGGTACAGTTTTAATGTCGGTCGGGCAAGCATTACGCTTTCCGGGACATTCAGTCATCTGCAGGAGAAGCAGACCTCGGCGTTTGCCCTCTCCTTCAGCATGCCCTTGAGTGCAACCAGCCACTCTCCGCGTCTCTTCACCACGTCAGGTTACAGCGCGAATAACCTGAACAATAGCGTGACGATATCGGATACCTCGGACAGCCTGCCGGGTTTAAGTTACAGCGCTAACGCATCCTCAATGCGCGGTGACGTGGGAAAGACCCAGGCTTATGGCGTTTCCGCGCAGTACAGCGGTGCGAAAGGCAATCTGCGAACCAACCTGTCACACAGCGATCTGCGCAATCAGCTGGATATCGGCGGCGAAGGCGGGTTAACGCTGTATAAGGGTTCGCTGATCGCATCACCTCCGCTGGGCGATACGAACATTATTGCCCGGACAAATAACATCGAAAATGTCGGTTTTGATTTTCAGTCAAAAAGCCGGACCAATAAAAGTGGCTATGCGATGTTAACCAATGCGTCGCCCTATACCCGGAACCGGGTGTCGGTCAGGACCAATACGCTGGATGACAATGTTGAAATTGAGAAACTTGTCGGCGAAGTGACGCCAACACGCGGGGCATTCAGCGTCATTGATTTCTCCGGCAGGAAAGGCAACAAAATTATATTACACGCCGTAAATGGCCAGGGGGAGACGGCACCTTTCGCTGCAGAAGTATTTATCGACGCCGAAAAAGCGCAGATAACGCCAGACGCGCTGGTGTCCGATAATGGCAGCGCCTATTTAACCGGCGTGCCGGACAACGCGCGCTTTGAAATTAAAGTTAACAGTGAGCGTTGGTGCGCCGGAGAAATCGCCACCCGCAATAATCAATCCGCTAAATCAGGCGTTATAAAGGTGAATACCGTATGTCATTAATTCTGTCCCGGATAGTCGTTATTTATGTTCTCACCGCTTTTCATGCGCTTTATGCCAAAGACACGGTGAATATCAGCGTGACCGGCTCGCTGAAAAAACCACCCTGTACTTACACTGCCAGTAAATCAATCAATGTCAATATGGGAGAGGTCACTTATGACAAATATGACACCGTCTCAGGAAATATTCCGCTGATATTACAATGCCCGCCGGGTTCAGCCGTCACGGTAACAGTCCGGCCAGGCAGCGGAACCTCACTGGCCAGTGGTTCAACGACAACGGCGGTCACCAGCTACAGGAACCTGGGTATAGAGCTCTGGTGGAGCGGGACTCAGGTGCTGACCGGTGGACAACAACAACGGGTCAGCCTGACCGGCAACAGAATACTCAGCGGGCTCTCTGGTCAGGCCGATCTCTCAATGACGGCCAGGCTGGTTAAACTGGCCGATCTGGGCGTCAGTAGTTTCAGCGCCAGTTTCACCGTTGAACTTGATTACGACTGACGGGCTGGCGGTATTGATGAAACGATGGATGAAGGCGGGAGTGATGTATATTGCGCTCTGTCGCGGCGCCCTGGGGCTGGATGTGAATGTCAGCGGGAATCTGCTGGCTCCGGCCTGTACGGCCGAACTCCCCGCGGACAGCCTCGTTACGCTTCCCGAGGTGAGCCTTGCTCAGCTCTACAAAGGGGAGAGTAAACCCACCTCTGCAACGATAAAAATACGCTGCTACAAGCTGACTGCGGTCAGTTTTACGTTGCGAACCGATCAGACGGATCCGACAGGCGTGGTGAAAACGGATCTGAGTGGCATCGGCCTGGAGATGGGCTACGGCCTGAGTCAGGCAGGCGTACTGACCGGACTCGTTAAACCTGGCGAGACAATTAATCACGCACTGCTGAATGAGGCGCTGTTCATCATAAAGGCCAGGCCGGTCATTATCGATGAGAGCCGCGCAGCCGCCGGGAGTTATTCTGCATCAGCCCTGCTGAGCATTGAGTACCGCTGATATTTGCTGTGTAAGATCAGCAATTTTATATTTTTACTATTTTTCCAGGAGAGCGTTATGTCCATTATTTTAAAGACAGGGTTTATCTTGATTCTCCTGATTTCTGCCTTTACCTGTAAAGCCGCAGATATGGTATGTACACCGTCTCTTATGATGGTGGATTTAGGGGTTGTTCAGCAAGGGGTCACCACTGATTATAATGCTTATATCGATGGACCTCTTAATCAATTTACCTGCAATGTAAACAGGAGTTTTTTATATGGCGCCTCACTTTCATATAAAAGCGAACCCGTCAATGGTTTGAAAGCTGGCTTCCTGATCCCTATGGTTTATAATAACACCCAGGTTCCGACCTACCAGATTAATAAACCGACAAATATATGTATCGGGCCTACTAATTTCGCCTGCAACTTTCCTCTGGGCGCTAATTCAAGGCTCTCTTTTTCCATGCGATACCGTATATTAATCAATCTTGCTGGAATCGGAACTTTTGTAGGAAAAATAGATTTATATCAAACTCCCAGAGTTCTGGTCGGATATTCAGAACAGATCACCAGTTTTTATTACACCTATACCGTTGCAGCCAGGCCCTGTACCGTCGCCGATACAAATTTCGCGGTTAACTTTGGCGATCTGGATAACCGTCTGTCTGACAATCCCTACCGCGAGCTGGCGATCGCGGTAAACTGTCCGGCACGGACCAATGTCGATGTGCAGCTGAACGCCGGTAAGCCAATTGTGAACGCGACACAGGGCCTGTCAAAAACGTCACTCGCCGGTCTGAACATGCAGGTGTCCCGGAATGGTTCTCCGGTCGTTTTAAATCAGACCAGCACGCAGGTTTTTCAACAGGGGATTAACACTTACCAGCTGAAATTCTCTCCGCAGCTGGCATCCTCTCCGGCACCGACAGGCAGTTTCAGCGCCGATTATACGCTGACCTTTGACTATAAATAGGGCAGCATGCGCGTTTTACCTGACGTATTCAGGAAGGCCGCCGCTTCCCCTTTACAGCCCCGGTCTAAACACGAAATAATCCCCCGGTAAGCCGGGCCACAGATGCTGGCGCGGCCTGAACCTAACCTCAACGCTGCGGACCCCATTATGAATAACGAAATTTCTCTCAAATACTACGATGTTGCAGATGAGTATGCGACGGAGTCCGCTAAGCCGGTGAGCGAAGCCGAGCGCACGCCGCTGGCTTACTACTTTCAGCTGCTGATCACCCGTTTAATGAACAACGAAGAGATTAGCGAAGAATCGCAGCAGGAGATGGCGCGTGAAGCCGGCATCGACGAGGAGCGTATCGATGATATCGCTGAGTTCCTGAACCGCTGGGGCAATGAGTAACGCAGAAGCGGCCTGGTGCAGCTGAAGCGGCGCATCCGGTCAGCCTGAGGCGTGCATCTGAGCCTGCGCCTCCTCCTTCTCCGGGTCGGGCAGCCACGCCTTCCACGCGGCACCTGCCCTCTGGCACCGCCCTGAATTATCATCCAGACTGATATAGTCTGCGCAGGCATTGTGCTTTACACTGCGCGCTGTAAAAAACTGAGTAGATTAAGCAGGCAAAAAATGGCGATGAACGGAACAATCACAACCTGGTTTAAAGATAAAGGATTCGGCTTTATCAAAGATGAAAACGGCGACAACCGCTATTTTCATGTGATCAAGGTCGCCAATCCTGATCTGATTAAGAAAGATGCGGCGGTGACGTTTGAGCCGACCACCAACAATAAAGGCCTGTCGGCCTATGCGGTGAAGGTGGCCCCGGAAAGTAAATATATCTTTATCGCCGGTGAACGTATCAAGATCACTTCGATTAAATCTTACCTGGTCTACAGCGAAGAGGTCCCGGCAGATACCGGTATTGATAAAGAGAATGCGGTGCTGTCAGTGGGTCTGCTGCTGAATAATATCCGGCCAAAATCTGACATCAGAGCGGGTGAGATGCGCTCCCTGAAGAAACTGGCGGTCACCACTTTCCAGGGCACGACCCTGATCTTCTCTGAAGATGAGATCGACGTTGAGAGCACCGTTAAGCTGCTCAAAAGCCTGAAGTAATCTTCAGGCTGGCCGGGGGCCTGCCCGCCCATGCCCGGCCAGCCTGCCTGACAGTCAGCCGACGCCTTTTTAAAACCCACACGCCGATTACGCTGGCGCAATCCGCTGGCTGAGCGTCGTCCGCTTTGCCGCTCCGCCTGGCGGGTCAGGCGAAAAGCGCGCTCAGAAGCGTATCTCATCAAGGATCATCCCCATTAAGCCATTTTCCAGGGTAGAATCAGAGACTTCTTTCCGTGATTATCACGGCTTCCATCATCGCAGATTGATACGAAAAGCGGGTGAAATAAGGGTTAACGCTGCATGAAGATCCCAAACAGAATCCAGCCTCTGGTCGATGACGGCCTGATTGACGATGTGCTGCAGCGGCTCAAAAGCGGCAAGGAAGCAGACGTTTACACCGTGCTATGCGGCGACAAGGTGCAGTGCGCCAAAGTCTATAAAGAAGCGTCTCAGCGTAGCTTCAAACAGGCCGTCCAGTATCAGGAAGGCCGCAAAACCCGCAACAGCCGCAATGCCCGCGCGATGCAGAAAGGCTCGAAGTTTGGTCGTAAGCAGCAGGAAGAGTCCTGGCAGACTGCCGAAGTCGATGCGCTGTTCCGCCTGGCAAACGCGGGGGTTCGCGTGCCTCAGCCCTACCTCTGCATTGACGGCGTGCTGCTGATGGAGCTGGTCACCGACGACAATGGCGCGGTCGCGCCGCGCCTCAGCGATGTCACCCTCTCCGAAGCGCAGGCGATTACCGACTTCAACACCATGATCCGTAATATCGTCCGCATGCTCTGTGCGGGCATCGTGCACGGTGACCTTTCTGAATTCAACGTTCTGCTGGATGATCAGGGCCCGGTGATTATCGATCTGCCGCAGGCGGTCGATGCGGCGGCCAACAACCATGCCGGGTCGATGTTCAGACGTGACGTGAATAACATTACCGCGTACTACGGCCAGTTCGCCCCGCAGCTGCTGAAGACGCGCTACGCCAGAGAGATCTGGCAGCTCTATGAAGATGGCAAACTGACGCCTGAGACGCCGCTGACCGGACAGTTTGTGGAAGTGGAGCGCGCGGTCGATATGGATTCGCTGCTGGATGAGATCATTACCGCAGAGGATGACCATTACGAGCGCCAGCGCGCCAGGCGCGAGCGCGACAGCGATTAAACAGAAAAGGCAGCGAATCACTTCGCTGCCTGTTAGTTTAAGCGGGGATTAGCGTACCACTACCGTCAGCGCGATCAGGGTTAAGCCGATGACCATCACGCCGACAAAAACGCTGTCGAGCCGGTTTCTTTTCATCTTTGCCTCCCTGTGATCCTAGAACCACTGACCAAAGCGACGGATATAGAACCGTTTCATGCCCTGCGCCACCAGGCAGTAGCTGAACAGCGTCAGCACCAGCCAGGGGAAATATTGCCATGGCAGCGGCACCAGTCCGACCATCGTGCCCAGCGGTGAGAACGGGATCAGGATGCCCAGCGCCATCACCGCCAGCGTGGTCAGCATGACCGGTAAGGTGGCGCGGCTCTGAATAAACGGAATCTTCCGGGTGCGCAGCATGTGCACCACCAGCGTCTGCGACAGCAGCCCCTCAATAAACCAGCCGGACTGAAACAGCGACTGCACGCCCGCATGGTTCGCGCCGAAGATGAACCACATCAGCGCAAAGGTGGTGACGTCAAAGATTGACGATGTCGGGCCCATCCACAGCATAAAGCGTTTGATGTTACCGGCATCCCATTTGCGCGGCTTGTTCAGGAACTCCCGATCCACCTTGTCCCACGGCAGCGCCAGCTGGGAGACGTCATACATCAGGTTCTGAATCAGCAGATGAATCGACAGCATCGGCAGAAACGGAATAAAGGCGCTGGCCACCAGCAGCGAGAAGACGTTGCCGAAGTTTGAGCTGGCGGTCATGTTGAGATACTTGATGATGTTGCCAAAGGTCTCGCGTCCTTTGAGTACCCCCTCATTCAGCACCTGTAAATCCTTCTCCAGCAGGATGATATCTGAAGAGGCTTTCGCCACATCCGCCGCGCTGTCTACGGAAATGCCGGTGTCGGCGGCCCGCAGCGCAGGCGCGTCGTTGATGCCATCGCCCAGGAAACCCACGGTGTGACCGTTCTGCTGCAGCAGGCGCACCAGCCGGGATTTCTGCTGCGGCGTCAGTTTTGCAAACAGCGTGCAGCGTTCGGCCTCCTGCGCCAGCTCCTCATCGTTCATCGCCTCGATCTGATCGCCGGTCAGCATCGCCGGATCGGTCAGCCCCACATCGGCACAGACCCGCTGAGTGACCAGCGGATTGTCACCGGTCAGCACCTTCACCGCCACGCCGCTGTCGCGCAGCGCTGTGATCGCCCTGCCTGCGCTGGCTTTGGGCGGATCGCGGAAGGTCAGCATCCCCTGGATAACCAGGTCGCGCTCATCACTGTCGCTGAGCGGCGTATGCAGCGCCCCCTCCCGGGTAGCGACCAGCAGTACACGATAGCCCTGCTGATGATAGCGTTCGGTCTGCGCCATCAGCGCGGCACGCTGGTCCGCATCCAGTGCCACCACCGCATCGCCCTGCCGCACGGCGACGCTGACCGCCAGCATCTCTTCCACGGCCCCTTTGCAGATCAGCTGCGAACGGTGCTGCGTCAGATCCTCCACCAGCACCGATACCCGGCGGCGGGTAAAATCGAACGGCAGCTCATCGACCAGCTGGAACTGGCTGCGCTGAGCCGGTGAAATCACGCTGTCACCCGCGCAGAGCACCGCGCGGTCCATGAGATTTTTTACGCCGCTCTGACTGCCGCTGTTGAGCCAGGCCAGCAGCAGCACCTGCTGATCTTCCCGGCCGTGCACATCCAGATGATGCGCCAGCAGGATGGTGTCCTGGGTCAGCGTGCCGGTTTTATCGGTGCAGAGGACATCCATCGCGCCCAGGTTCTGGATGGCGTTGAGCTTTTTCACGATCACTTTGCGGCGCGACATCGCAATCGCCCCTTTGGCGAGGTTGGCGCTGACGATCATCGGCAGCATCTCCGGCGTCAGGCCGACCGCGACGGCCAGCGCAAACAGCGTGGCATCCATCCAGTCACCTTTGGTGAAGCCGTTGATCAGCAGCACCACCGGAACCATGACCAGCATAAAGCGGATCAGCAGCTTGCTGACGCTGTTGACCCCGCGATCGAAGGCGGTCTGCGGACGGCTTCCCACCAGCGATGAGGCGAGCGAGCCAAACCAGGTGTCGCCGCCGGTGGCGACCACGACTGCGCTGGCGGTGCCGCTGGCAACGCTGGTGCCCATCAGGCCGATATTGGCTGATGAGAGCCGCTCCTGAACGGTCTGTCCTTCCTCTTTGATGCCTGCTTCACTGCTCTGCTTTTCCACCGGCAGTGACTCACCGGTCAGCACGGCTTCACTGATAAACAGATTGCGTGCACTCAGCAGGCGGACATCGGCAGGCACCTGATCGCCGGTGCTCAGCAGAATCACATCGCCCGGCACCAGCTCACTCATATCCACATCCTGCCGCCGGGCAGTTTCGCTGCCCGGTTCACGCCGCAGCACAGTCACCTGGCTGCGAACCAGTGACTGCAGAGCCTGCGCCGCCCGGTTGGTGCGGAACTCCTGCCAGAAGCGCAGCAGCCCGCTCAGGATCACCATCGTGCAGATGATGATCACCCCGGAGAGATCCGTCTCCTCGCCTGCGCGCAGCGGCAGGATATAGTCGGTAAACAGACTCACCAGCGCCAGGACCAGTAAGACATAGATGAAGGGGTTGTTAAACGCCATCAGCAGCTGAACCAGCGCGGGGGGCGCTTTCTCATGTGCCACTTCATTACGGCCATAGATGGCCAGGCGCTTCGCGGCCTCGTCCCCGGTCAGTCCCTGGCGATGGCTGCGGAGATCGGCCAGTGTCATCTCAACGTGCTGACCGGCATGCTGTGCCACAGCGTACATTTTTTTACTTTTTTTATCGTTACGGTTGCCGGATGAACGCATCGCAACCTGCTCCAGTTTCATGTCGCTCATTTCGACATCTCCCTGATTTAAAGCATGTGTTGTCCTGCACGAAAATAATGTGCATGGCAGGAACCTGGCAGAGCCGGGTTATTTACTCTGACGACCTTTGAAAATATTTCGCCCACGCCAGAAATAGTGACGCGCGCAGGTGAACATGACGCTGGTTTTACTCAGCGTAATAAAGGTCTGATATCGGCGTTCGGGCGCAGCCAGGGCTACGCCGATCGAGGCGGAGGAAAAAGTGCAAGAATAAACAGCAGCATAACGCGCACTCCTGTAAATGACAGGATTAAAAATAAGGAGCGCGATCGTGAATTAAAGCGGGGATCGCTGCTCGCCGGGTGGCAAGCAGCAGAGAAGAATCAGCTTGCCAGAATAATGATTAAACCAGGGTGACTGTCCAACTGAATTCTCCTGAAATGATTTGCCGCTATTATAAAGAGAGGAAAGTCCGGGTAAAGCTGTTCAGGCACAAATAAACGCCCTGTTGAGGATTTGTTTCTGCTCCGCCTGCCGCTTCGCTAACAAAATGGCGATTTTCTTATAACAACAACCTCACTCTTATAACTTTTAGTCATATGATTAGCCCATATTCGACTATTCTTCATATCTCCCCTTTCGTAAACTCGCGTAACTTTTTAGAGGCAAGGAAATTTCATGAAAACTATAATTCCATCCCTGCTGGCGCTGACGCTGGCTGCCGCTTTCACAGCCCAGGCCGCAACACCCAAAGATACGCTGGTCATTGCCCAGTCAACGGACGATGCCGACAGCTTTGACCCGGCCAAAGGGTTTGAACTCACCAGCGTACAGGCTTTCACGAACATCTATCAGCGTCTGGTTCAGTCCGACCCGCAGAATCCGGTGGATCTGAAGCCGACGCTGGCCACCTCCTGGCAGCCAGGCAGCGACAACCGCAGCCTGACGTTTGAACTGCGTAAAGATGCAAAATTCTCCACCGGCAATCCGCTGCGCCCGGAAGATGTGATCTTCTCGCTGGGCCGCGTGGTGAAGCTGAACCTCGACCCCTCTTTCATCCTGACGCAGCTCGGCTGGACCAAAGATAACGTCGATGGCTTCCTGAAGAAGGTTGACGACAATCATGTGCAGATCAGCTGGACTGCCGACGTCAGCCCGACCTATGTGCTGAGCCTGCTCTCCGCCCCGGTCTCCTCGATCGTCGATGAAAAAACCGTTATGGCCAACCAGAAGAGCGGTGACCTGGGTAACGCCTGGCTGGCCACGCACTCTGCGGGCAGCGGCCCGTATCAGATCCGCAAGGTCGTCCTGCATCAGGCCGTGCTGCTCAGCGCCAACCCCTCTTCACCGGCGGGCGCACCAAAGATGAAGAACATCCTGATCAAGAACGTCCCGGAGCCTGCGGCGCGTCGTCTGCTGCTGGAGCAGGGTGATGCCGATATCGCCCGTAACCTGGGTGCCGATCAGATCGCGGCGCTGAACGGCAAACCGGGCGTGAAGACCGAAGCCATTCCGATGGCGTCGCTCTACTACATCCAGTTCAACATCGGCGGCAACGATACGCTGAAGAACCCGGCCTTCTGGGAAGCGGCGCGCTACCTGTGGGATTACAAGGGCATCGCTAACGAGCTGCTGAAAGGCCAGTTCGACGTGCATCAGAGCTTTTTGCCTAAAGGTTTCCTGGGCGCAATCAACGACACGCCTTACAGCTACGACCCGGAGAAAGCCAAAGCGATCCTGAAGAAAGCGGGCCTGAACAACGTCAGCTTTAAACTCTCTACCAGCAACCAGCCGCCTTATCTGGATATCGCGCAGGCGCTGCAGGGCAGCTTTGCTAAAGGCGGCGTGAAGGTGGAAGTGGTGCCGGGCCTGAGTTCTGAAGTCTCGACCAACGTGAAAGCGCATAAATATGAAGCGACGCTGAACGCCTGGGGCTCCGACTACTTCGATCCGAATACCAACGCTGCCTCCTTTGCTTACAACCCGGAAGATGGCAGTAAAACCATCGCTTACCGTTCAGACTGGCATATCCCGGAACTGAACAAGCAGGTTATTGCCGCCACGGCCGAAAGCGATCCGAAGAAGCGTATCGCCCTGTATGAAGCGATGCAGCGTGAGGTGATGAAGAACTCCCCGTATGTGATTGGGATGCAGGCGAAGAACCTGATCGCGCTGCGCGACAACCTGAAAGGCTATGTTCAGGGCATCAACCCGGACATGGTGTATTACTCGCAGGTCACTAAGTAATGGCACAGTCTGTTCCTTCAGCCGGGTTCGCCCGGCTTTTTTGGCAGCGTGGCGGGCGTCTGATCGGTAGCGTGCTGTCGCTGCTGGTCACGCTGCTCGGCCTGCTCGCCTTTACCTTTATGCTGTCGCATCTCTCGCCAATCGATCCGGTGCAGCAGATTGCCGGCGATCACGCCAGTGAAGCGACCTATGCCCAGGTGCGTCACGACCTCGGTCTCGATCAGCCGGTGCTGATGCAGTTCTGGCGCTACATCGAACATTTAGCCCACGGCGATCTGGGCGTCTCCCGCCTCACCAACCAGTCGGTGAGCGGCGATCTGATGACCACCTTCCCCGCCACCATCGAGCTGGCGACCTGCGCGATGATCTTCGCCGTAGTCTTTGGCGTCACGCTGGCGCTGCTGGCCGCCTGGAAACCGGGCAGCTGGATCGATAACCTCGCCCGCTTTATCTCGCTGCTGGGCTACTCGGTGCCGGTGTTCTGGCTCGGTCTGCTGGGCCTGCTGCTCTTTTATGCCGTGCTGCACTGGTCCGCCGGGCCGGGACGGCTGGATGATATCTGGGTCTACACCCTGGAGCCGAAGACCGGCTTTGTGCTGATCGACAGCTGGCTGTCGGGCGAACCGGAGATGTTCCGCAATGCGATAGCCCATCTCTGGCTGCCGGTGGTGATCCTGGGCCTGCTGGCGATGGCGGGCATTACCCGTCTGCTGCGTGCGGCGCTGCTGGAAGAGAGCAGCAAAGAGTATGTGGTGCTGGCGCGTGCCAAAGGCGCGGGTCGGGTGCGCATCCTGCTGCGCCATATCTTCCCCAACGTACTGGGTACGCTGGTGACGGTGATCGCCCTCTCCTACGCCACCCTGCTGGAAGGCTCCGTGCTGACCGAAACCGTCTTCGCCTGGCCGGGTGTCGGCCGCTACATGACCAACGCGCTGTTCTCCGGCGATGTGCCGGCGATTCTGGGCTCAACCCTGTTAATCGGCACCTGCTTTATCCTGATTAACACCCTGGCGGATGTCTTAACCTGGTTAACCGATCCGAGAACCCGATGACGCAACAACTCTCTGAACTCGAAACGGTGCGACCACGTCGCCGCCGTCAACGCGTGACCTCGTTAACCGTAGGGCTGACGCTGGTCGCAATTCTTATCCTGATGGCGCTGCTGGCCCCGCTGATTGCGCCCTTCGATCCGAATGTGCAGACCATGTCGAGCCGCCTGCTGGCGCCCTCGGCGCAGCACTGGTTTGGCACCGACGGCTTTGGCCGCGATCTGCTGTCGCGCGTAATTTATGGCACGCGGCCGACGCTGCTGCTGGTGTCGCTGATTCTGCTGCTGACCATTCCGGCTGGCCTGCTGATCGGCATCACCGCCGGTTACGTCGGCGGCTGGACCGAACGCCTGCTGATGCGCATCACGGATATCTTCCTGTCGCTGCCGAACCTGGTGATCGCGCTGGCGCTGGTGGCGATCCTTGGCCCCGGCCTGATGAACGGCGCACTGGCGCTGGCGCTGACCAGCTGGCCACCCTTTGCCCGCCAGGCGCGCGCTGAAACTCTGGCGCTGCGCCGCAGCGATTATCTGGCTGCCGCCCGGATGCAGGGCATCACCGGCTTCCGCCTGATGTTCGGTCATATTCTGCCGCTCTGCCTGCCGACGGCCGTGGTGCGGGCGGCGCTCAGCCTGGGCGGGATTATCCTGGCCGCGGCCGGGCTCGGTTTCCTGGGGATGGGCGTTCAGCCGCCCACCGCCGAATGGGGCTCGATGGTGGCCGAAGGCAGTAAAGTGATCTTCGACCAATGGTGGGTGGCCGCCGCTCCGGGCGCGGCAATCCTGTTTGCCAGCCTGGCCTTTAACCTGACAGGCGACGGCCTGCGCGACCGACTGGATACCCGTCATGCAAAATAATCTTCTCTATGCTGAGGGGCTGACCATCCGCAGTGATGATGCGCTGCTGGTCGATCACATCAGTTTTTCCGTGGGTCGCGAGCGCGTCGCGCTGGTCGGCGAGTCCGGTTCCGGCAAGTCACTCACCGCCCGCAGCCTGATGGGGCTGCTGTCGCCCGCGCTGCATCTGCAGGCCAGCCAGCTTCAGGTCGCCGGTGAGAATGCGCTGACGCTGAGCGAGCGCCGCTGGAGCCAGCTGCGCGGTAATCGCGTGGCGATGGTGATGCAGGACCCGAAGTATGCGCTTAACCCGACGCGCACCATTGGCTGGCAGGTGGAAGAGCCGCTGATCCTGCATCGCCGTCTGAGCCGCGCCGAACGCAGAGAGAAAGTGTGCGACATGCTGGATGCGGTCGGCCTGCCCGATCCGCGTCGCCTGATGCAGCAGTATCCTCATCAGCTCTCAGGCGGAATGGGCCAGCGCGTCATGCTGGCGATCGCCCTGATCACCGATCCGGACTTTCTGATCGCCGATGAACCCACCTCCGCGCTGGATCATGCGATGCGCGACCAGGTACTGGCGCTGATCCGCGGTCTGGTGGAAGCGCGCAACATGGGACTGCTGCTGATCAGCCACGACCTGCAGCAGGTTTCGGAACATTGTGAACGCGTGATAGTGATGTACAAGGGGCGTCTGCTGGATACGCTGCCGGCCGCCGATCTGCCGCGTGCCACCCATCCCTACACCCGCACACTCTGGGCCTGCCGGCCGGGCAAAGCGACCCACGGTCAGCCACTGCCGGTGCTGGATCGCGCGGCGCTGGAGGCAAAATATGATTAAGCTGACCGATCTCAGCGTTGCCCATAAGCAGGGCTACGATCTGCGCACCGTGGTGCATGAGGTTAACCTGGAGGTTAACGCGGGCGAGTGTTTCGGCCTGGTCGGGCCGTCGGGCTGCGGCAAGTCTTCGCTGCTCTGGGTGCTGGCGGGCCTCAATCCGCACTGGCAGGGCCAGATGCAGCTGGCCGGTCATCCGGTTACGCCAGGCAAAGCCTTCACCGGTGCGCTGCGGCAGGAAGTACAGATGGTGTTTCAGGACCCCTATGCCTCGCTGCATCCGCGTCACCGGCTGCGCCGCACCCTGGCAGAGCCGCTGAAGCTGCTGAAACGCGACAACATCAATGACCGGATCGACCAGGGCTTCCGCCACGTCGGCCTCGATCCCGCGCTGGCCGACCGCTATCCGCATCAGCTCTCCGGCGGTCAGCGTCAGCGTGTCGCCATCGTGCGCGCGCTGCTGCTGCAGCCGAAGATCCTGCTGCTCGATGAGCCGACGTCGGCGCTGGATATGTCAGTGCAGGCGGAGATCTTAAACCTGCTCAACGATCTGAAACAGCAGGATGGCCTGACGATGGTGCTGGTCAGCCACGATCCCGATGTGATCGACCACATGTGCGATCGCGCCGTGCGGATGGCGCAGGGCCGCATCATCGAGCAGATCTCAGCCTGACGCCAGGCCGGACGGCCCGCCGTGGCTGTCCGGTCTGTCTCGCCCTGCTCCGCCTTCCCCCCTGCCTGCACCTGCCTCTCGCTGTTTTTCACGCTGCCCTTTCCGATCTGATGCCGGAATGGCACCGCCTGCGCGCGTCGATCAAAACGCAGCGGCGGGCTGATGGGATATAATCGCGGCAATTTTTTCAGAAGAGGAAAAGGTCATGACGGTAAAACTGCGTCCGCTGGAGCGGGAAGATCTGCACTTTGTCCACCAGCTCGATAACAACGCCAGCGTGATGCGTTACTGGTTTGAGGAGCCCTATGAGGCCTTTGTGGAGCTGTCCGACCTCTACAACAAGCATATTCACGATCAGACCGAACGGCGCTTTGTGGTGGAGCACAGCGGGCAGAAGGCGGGATTAGTGGAGCTGGTCGAGATTAACCATGTGCATCGTCGCGCCGAGTTTCAGATCATTATCGACCCGGCGCATCAGGGCAAAGGGCTGGCCACGCAGGCAGCGAAGCTGGCGATGGATTACGGCTTCTCGGTGCTTAATCTCTATAAGCTCTACCTGATTGTCGATCAGGAGAACGAGAAAGCGATCCACATCTACACCAAGCTCGGCTTCGGGATTGAAGGCGTGCTGAAGCATGAGTTCTTTATTAACGGGGAGTATCGCAACACCATACGCATGTGCATTTTCCAGCATCAGTATCTGGAGCACCACAAAACGCCAGGCGGAATGGTGAAGCCTACCGCACAGTAATCAGCCGCGCGCGCCAACCGGGTTCATATAGGGACGCGGGTGGTCCGGCTTAAGGTCATACATGCCGCCGTAGAAGGGGTCGACCAGCAGCCAGCCGGGGAAACCGCCCAGCGGAATATTGCCCAGCAGATACCAGAGGTTGGCGCGTGCTTCGATCGGCACCGTCACCGGCACATAGCCCGGACTTTCCAGCATCAGCAGGTAATGTTTTTTACCGAAGTAGCGGCCGGTTGATTTCGCCAGCTCTACGGTCTGCGGCGTGAAACCCTGCGCGACCGCATAGCCGCGCTCATCCTGCACCGTAAAGCGCGCGCCCTGCGGCAGAGAGTCGATGCGCACCAGCTGGGTTTCATTGCCGACGATGGTGGCACAGCCGCTGAGCAGCAGCGCGGCGGCCAGAGCCAGAATTCGCTGTTTCATGAAGGGGTCCACAGAGTGATCAATGATCAGAGTGTAGACCGCCCTTTTCAACTCAATCGGGCTATCATCGCCCGATTCAGCCAGCTTATTGCGGTTGACAAGCGCGGGCGATAGAGGCGATGTCGTTGGGTGAGGTGCGGCAGCAGCCGCCGATCAGCCTGGCGCCCGCCTGTTGCCACTCACCCAGCTTGTCATGCAGCGTGCAGCCCGACGGCGCGGAGTGCCAGGTTTTGCTGCCCGCATCATACTGTTCGCCGGAGTTAGGATAGACCACCAGCGGCTTGTCGGTGAGTTTCTGCAGCTGCTGCAGCGCGGGCGTGACGCTCTCCAGCGCCACGCAGTTGATGCCCAGCGCCACAACCTGCGGCTGCTGATTCAGCCAGCTCACCACCTCGGTCAGTGGCGTGCCGTCGCTGATGTGTCCGGCATCGCGCAGCGTGAACGAGAACCAGGCCCGGCCCTCAGGAAACTCCGCCAGCAGCTTCACCAGCGCCTGCGCTTCGGCAAAGGAGGGCAGGGTTTCGCAAGCCAGCAGATCGGCACCGGCTGCCAGCAGCGCCTGCACGCGCGGACGGTGGAACGCGATCATCTCCGCTTCCGGCAGCGTATAGTCGCCGCGATATTCCGAACCATCCGCCAGGAATGCGCCATAGGGGCCGACCGAGCCCGCCACCAGCAGCGTTTTCGCGTCGGGCCGCACCGCCAGATAGTCCTGACGGGCGCGACGGGCCAGCTCCACGCTCTGCGCAATCAGCGCCAGCGACTGCGCCTCATCCAGACCGCGCGCGGCAAACCCCTGCGGGGTCGCCTGATAGCTGGCGGTGATGGCGCAGCGTGCACCGGCAACAAAATAGTCGTAGTGAACCTGATAGATCAGTTCAGGATTTTCCATCAGCACTTTGGCTGACCAGAGCGCATCGGCCAGATGACAGCCGCGGGCTTCCAGTTCGGTGGCCAGGGCGCCATCAAGAATCAGCAGCGGTGACTCCGTTAAAGCCTGTGCGACAGGGTTATGCGACATCGTTAGCCTCCTCAGGCCGGGTGGATGCTTTGTGGGTCAGATGGTAAGCGGCGTAGCAGAACAGGACAAACGGGATGCCGCACCACAGCGCAATGCGCTGGGTGGGATCGAACGCCAGTCCCACACAGGCCAGCAGGCAGAGCAGAAAGCCCAGCACCGGCACCAGCGGATAGAACGGCGCACGATAGGTCAGCTCGGCCAGCGATTTGCCCTGCTGAAGATGACGGCGACGGAACATAAAATGGGAGGCGCAGATGCTGAGCCAGACCGCCACCACCGCAAAGCCAGAGATGGCTGACAGCGCGACAAACACGGTATCCGGTGCCACCACGCTGGAGATCAGCGCCAGTAAGCCGCCCGCCATGCTGACGGTGATCGCCAGCAGCGGCACGCCGCGTCTGTTTACCCGGGCGAAGGCGCGCGGCAGCGTATTTTCATTGGCCAGCGACCAGAGCATCCGCCCGGAGGCGTAGAGGCCGGAGTTGGCCGCCGAGAGGATAGCGGTCAGGATCACAAAGTTAATGATATCGGCCGCATAGGGGATGCCGATCTTTTCAAACACCAGCACAAACGGGCTTTTGACGATGCCGGCCTGGTCCATCGGGATTAGCGCCGCCAGCACGAACACGGTGCCGATGAAAAAGATAATCAGCCGGACGACAGTGGTGCGGATCGCCAGCGGCAGCACTTTCTCCGGCTGCTGCGTTTCTCCAGCCGCAATGCCGATCAGTTCGGTGCCGGAGAAGGCGAAGTTCACGGCCACCATCGTCATCAGAATCGGCAGGACGCCGTGGGGCAGCCAGCCGTGCGCGGTAAGATTGCTCAGGCCCGGTGCGGGGGTGCCATCTTTCATCGGGATAAAGCCGAACATCGCCGCGCCGCCAAGCAGGATAAACGCGACAATCGTCACCACTTTAATCAGCGAGAACCAGAACTCCCCTTCCGCAAAGAAGCGGGTTGAGATGACGTTCAGCAGATAGATGGCGCAGCAGAAGACCAGGCACCAGGCCCAGACCGGGATCTGCGGGAACCAGTACTGCATACAGAAACCGGCCGCCGTCAGGCTGGAGCCGAGCGCCACGGTCCACGTCAGCCAGTAGAGCCAGGCTACGGTGTAGCCGGTGGCCGGGCTGAGATAGCGTGCGGCGTAGACGTGGAAAGCGCCGGTTTCCGGCATCGCCACCGAGAGCTCACCCAGACAGACCATCACCAGCCAGACCACCAGCGCGCCGATCAGATAGGCGAGCAGCGTGCCCGCTGCGCCGGTGGTGGAGATAATATAGCCGGTGTTAAAAAACAGGCCGGTGCCGATGACACCACCCAGCGATAACATCACCAGATGGCGCACTTTCATGGTGCGTTTAAATTTTTCCTGCGAGGAAGTTGGCTGTTCGCTCATCACTTTTATCCGTATGGACGTCTAAACATCTATAGTGGACAATTTTATACGCGTCACAGCCGGGAATTGCAACGGCAGGGAAACAGGGAGGCAATACAGAAGGTTCAGTGCCCCGTCGCGGCGGGGCCTGATGCATTAACCGAAAACGCTCTGAATGTAGCGTTCCAGCGCCATGCGGGAACTGAATCCGTGCGGGATGCCATAGTGTTCCTGTGAATCACCCGCCAGGTAGAGAGGGAATTGGGTGTAGTGATCGCAGGTCTTCATTTCTGAAGCAGGTTCAGCAAATGGCTGGCTCTTCTCTTTCAGCGTCGGGTGGATCACTAAGGCCATGCGCCCCATGCGCGCCTCGCGATTCACATAAACGTAGTTCTCTCCACGGCGATAGCCATAGGCCCGTGGGGTAATCTCATCGACTTCGAAACCCGCTTTTTCCAGTACGCGCGCTACCTCATCTGGTCGTAAATACATGCTCGATCCTCTCCTCTTTCAAAAGCTTCGCAACCTTACAACAGCATGACAGAGTGGGCATTCGGATTTTTCCCTAAAGAACCCCCCCGCGTCTCGTTTATCTCAGGGTCGTCTACACTAGTATTACGTTTTTAATTCAAAGGGAGCTAAAAAATGTTTAATCGCACTGTAAAAAACGATGACATTGATATCAATCAGGACGTTAACGAGCTGGCTGATTCACTGGAAGCCCTGCTGAAATCCTACGGCAGTGACGCAAAAGATGAAGTGGACTCCGCGCGCAGTCAGGCAGAGGCGCTGCTGAAGCAGACCCGCGCTAAACTCAACGGCGGCAGCAACCGCGTATCACAGGCCGCGCGTGACGCTGGTGCGCAGGTTGACACCTACGTGCATGACAAGCCATGGCACGGTGTGGGTATCGGCGCGACCGTCGGTATCGTCATTGGTATCCTGCTGGCTTCACGCCGCTAAGCACTCACTAAATCCCCCGAGCCCTGCCCCGTGCGGGGCTTTTTTTTGCTTTTTTTCAGCGACTGCGCGGCAGAAAAAAATTTTGCGGGCCATAAAGCGCATGCCTGCTGGCTTTGCGTCGCCTGCGGAAAGAAAAACCGAGAAACCCCATATATGGTAGGCTTGACCGCCATAACCGCTACATCTAGTATTTATCTCATCACTACACGCTCTGGTTCCTGCCGGAATAAAGCTCGCGATTTGTACCTGAGCTTTCTGACCCGACAGTGAATCCGCCCATAGAGGTAAATACGAATCATGCGCATTATTATTTACACCAAAGATCACTGTGTCCAGTGTACGGCAACGAAAAATGCTCTGGATCGTCAGGGCCTGACCTATCAGCTCGTTAACCTCGACAGCCAGCCGGAGGCGGCCGACAGCCTGAAAGCCCTGGGTTACCGTCAGGTGCCGGTGGTGATGGCCGGCAGCGACCACTGGAGCGGCTTCCGCCCGGACAAAATCGCGACCCTGCGTTCACTTTGTGCTGTCGGGGAATAAGCAGATGTTCCCGCTGGTCTATTTTTCCAGCCAGTCGGAAAACACCCACCGGTTTATTACACGCCTGGGCCTGCCCGCCCGCCGCATCCCGATCGATGCCGGGCAACAGCTGCATATCGACCAGCCCTATATCCTGGTGGTGCCCAGCTATGGCGGTGGCACCCGGCGCGGTGCGGTGCCCGGTCAGGTGATTCAGTTTCTGAATGATGAAGCAAACCGCCGCGGTATCCGTGGCGTCATCGCGGCGGGCAACCGGAACTTCGGAGCCGGTTACGGCCTGGCCGGCAGCATCATTGCAACCAAATGTCAGGTGCCCTGCCTCTATCGCTTTGAGCTGATGGGCACCCCGGACGACATTGCGAAAGTAAAAGCGGGAGTAACCCAATTTTGGCAACAACAGAGATTTTCAACGCCGTGACGCCCGACTATCACGCCCTTAATGCCATGCTCAATCTCTACGACGCGGAGGGTCGCATCCAGTTCGACAGGGATCGCGACGCGGTGCGTCAGTTTTATCTGCAGCATGTGCAGCCCAATACCGTGCCGTTCGCCAGCTGCGCCGAACGGTTACGCTATCTGGTGCAGGAGAACTACTACGAGGCGGCGGTGCTTAATCAGTACGATCCTGACTTCCTGATCGATCTGCATACGTTCGCGGAGAACTGGAAATTCGAATTTAAAACGTTTCTCGGGGCCTGGAAGTTTTACACCAGCTACACCCTGAAAACCTTTGACGGCAAACGCTATCTGGAAACCTTTGAGCAGCGCGCCTGCATGGTGGCGCTGACGCTGGCCCGGGGCGATGCCGCGCTGGCCCGTGCCATCCTGATCGAGATCCTCAGCGGCCGTTTCCAGCCGGCCACACCGACCTTCCTCAACTGCGGCAAACAGCAGCGCGGTGAGCTGGTCTCCTGCTTCCTGCTGCGCATCGAAGATAACATGGAGTCGATTGGCCGCGCCGTGAACTCGGCACTCCAGCTCTCAAAACGGGGCGGCGGCGTCGCCTTTTTGCTGTCGAATCTGCGCGAGTCCGGTGCGCCGATCAAGCGTATCGAAAATCAGTCGTCGGGGGTGATTCCGGTGATGAAAATGCTGGAGGATGCGTTCTCCTATGCCAATCAGCTGGGCGCCCGTCAGGGGGCCGGGGCGGTCTGGCTCAACGCGCATCATCCCGATATCCTCCGCTTCCTGGACACCAAACGCGAAAACGCTGACGAGAAGATCCGCATCAAGACGCTGTCGCTGGGCGTGGTGATCCCCGACATCACCTTCCGGCTGGCGAAAGCGAACAAACCGATGGCGCTCTTCTCGCCCTATGATGTGGAGCGGGTCACCGGCAGGGCCTTTGGCGATATCAGCATCAGCGAAAAGTATGATGAGATGCTAGCCGACGACCGCATCCGCAAAACGTGGATTCAGCCACGCGACCTTTTCCAGACGCTGGCCGAGATTCAGTTCGAGTCGGGCTATCCCTATATCATGTTTGAGGACAGCGTAAACCGCAGTAACCCGATTGCCGGTCGTATCAATATGAGTAACCTCTGCTCCGAGATCCTGCAGGTAAACAGCGCCAGCGAGTACCACGAGGATCTCAGCTATCGCCGGGTCGGCAAAGATATCTCCTGCAATCTCGGCTCTCTGAATATCGCGCACGCAATGGATTCCGGCGATCTGGCCCGCACCGTGGATGTGGCGGTGCGGGCGCTGACGGCGGTGTCGATGATGAGCGAGATCGGCTCAGTGCCCTCGGTTGCCGAGGGCAATCGCCGGTCGCACGCCATCGGCCTGGGGCAGATGAACCTGCATGGCTATCTGGCGCGTGAAGGGATCGCCTACGGTTCACCGGAAGCGCTGGATTTCACCAATCTCTACTTCTGCTGCATCACCTACTATGCGCTCTCGACGTCGAATCAGCTGGCGCAGGAGCATCAGCAGACCTTCGACGGCTTTGCGGCGTCGGACTACGCCAGCGGCGTCTACTTCGATAAATATCTGCAGCGCGAATGGCTGCCACGCACCCCACGCATAGCAAAGCTGTTTGCCGACGCAGGCATAACGCTGCCCACTCAGGCGGACTGGCAGAGGCTGCGCGAGGCGGTGATGCAGCACGGGCTGTTTAATCAGAACCTGCAGGCGATCCCGCCCACCGGATCGATCTCCTACATCAACCATGCCACCTCCAGCATCCATCCGATTGTCTCCCCGATCGAGATCCGTAAAGAGGGCAGGACCGGCCGCGTCTACTATCCCGCGCCCTTTATGACCAACGAGAATCGCCATCTCTATCAGGATGCCTACCAGATTGGGCCGGAAGCGATTATTGATACCTACGCGGAAGCCACGCAGCACGTCGATCAGGGATTATCGCTGACCCTGTTTTTCCGCGATGACGTCACGACCCGTGACATCAACAAAGCGCAGATCTACGCGTGGAAAAAAGGGATCAAAACGCTCTATTACATTCGCCTGCGTCAGATGGCGCTTCAGGGTACGGAGGTTCAGGGCTGCGTCTCCTGCTCCCTGTGATAAATATGATGAAACGTAAACAGATTCAGGCCATTAACTGGAACCGCCTGCAGGATGAGAAAGATCTTGAGGTGTGGAACCGTCTGACCAGCAACTTCTGGCTGCCGGAGAAAGTGCCGCTCTCCGGCGATCTGCCCGGCTGGCAGGCGCTGGATAAACAGCAGCAGCAGCTGACCATCCGGGTGTTTACCGGGCTGACGCTGCTCGACACTATCCAGAACGTGGTCGGCGCGCCGGGGCTGATAGACGATGCGATCACCCCGCATGAGGAGGCCGTGCTCTCTAACATCAGCTTCATGGAAGCCGTGCACGCCCGCTCCTACAGTTCGATCTTCTCCACCCTGTGTAACACTCAGCAGGTGGATGCCGCCTACCAGTGGAGCGAAGAGAATGCGCCGCTGCAGAATAAGGCGCGCATCATTCTGCAGCATTACCGGGCCGACGATCCGCTGAAGAAGAAGATCGCCAGCGTCTTCCTGGAGTCTTTCCTGTTCTATTCCGGCTTCTGGCTGCCGATGTACTGGTCAAGCCGGGGCAGACTGACCAACACCGCAGATTTGATTCGCCTGATCATCCGCGACGAGGCGGTACACGGCTATTACATCGGCTACAAATATCAGCGGGCGCTGGCCGACACCGACGATCGCCGTCGCGAGGAATTACAGCAGTTTGCTTATGATCTGCTGCTGGCGCTCTATGAGAATGAGGTGGCCTACACCGAGGCGCTCTATGGGGAAGTTGGCTGGGCAGAGGAGGTGAAAACCTTCCTGCACTACAACGCCAACAAGGCGCTGATGAATCTGGGCTATGAGGCGCTGTTCCCGGCGGCGCTGACGGCGGTCAATCCGGCGATTCTGTCGGCGCTGTCGCCCAACGCTGATGAGAATCACGACTTCTTCTCCGGTTCAGGCTCCTCCTATGTGATGGGCAAAGCCGTTGAAACGGAAGATGAGGACTGGAACTTCTGATGGCAGGCAGGAGACGCCGCCGCTGCCCCTGTTTAAACCTCTTGTCATGACTGGTATGGCCTGTTAATAAACATACGTCTGAAATAGTTTTTTAGGTTATTATTAACCTCAAATGATTATTAGCGACCGATGCGGTTTATGAATATGACGCGCCAGGGGCTGACGCCTGCCCTGGTGATGCTGATGTCGGTAGCCACCGGCCTCTGCGTCGCCAGTAACTACTATGTTCAGCCACTGCTGAATACGATTGCCCGACAGTTCGACCTCTCGGTAAGCCTCGCCGGTTTTATCGTCACCACGGCGCAGCTCGGATACGCCTGCGGCCTGCTGCTGCTGGTGCCGCTGGGCGATCGGTTTGAACGCCGCAGTCTGATTGTGACGATGATCCTGCTGGCCGCGGCCGGAATGGTGATCATCGCCCTTTCGCACACCTTTGCGTTACTGCTGCTGGGCACGGTGATGACTGGTCTGTTTTCGGTCGCCGCCCAGATCCTGGTGCCGCTGGCCGCGACGCTGGCTGAGCCGGAACGGCGCGGTAAGATCGTCGGAACGGTCATGAGCGGTCTGCTGCTCGGGATCCTGCTGGCGCGTACGGTCGCAGGGGGCCTGGCCCAGCTCGGTGGCTGGCGGACCGTCTACTGGACCGCCAGCCTGCTGATGACCGTGATGGCCCTGGCGCTGTGGCGGTCGCTGCCGCGCGTTAAACAGTCCGTTCCCTTGCGCTACCCGCAGCTGCTGGCCTCTATCTTTCGTCTTTATGCCGGTAACCGGGTAATCCGCACCCGCGCCTGGACGGGCTGTCTCTCCTTTGCCAACTTCAGCCTGCTGTGGACCTCGATGGCATTCCTGCTCTCCGGCGCGCCCTACCACTTCTCCGAAGGTGAGATTGGTTTACTGGGGCTGGTCGGGGCGGCGGGTGCGCTGGCTGCCCGTCAGGCCGGTTCGCTGGCCGACAAAGGCAAAGCGAAGCTGACGACCCGGCTGGGCCTGCTGATTATGCTCGTCTCCTGGGCCGCGATTGCGTGGGGAGCAGAGCAGCTTGTGCCGCTGATCCTGGGCATCCTGCTGCTGGATCTGGCGGTACAGGCCGTGCACATCACCAATCAGAGCGTGATCTATGCGCAGATGCCGGACGCGCGCAACCGTCTGAATGCGGGATACATGACCAGTTATTTTATCGGCGGGGCCGCCGGTTCACTGCTTTCCGCCACTGCCTACCACCTGGCGGGCTGGTATGGCGTCTGTGGCGCGGGCGTGCTGCTGACGCTGATGAATCTGCTGATCTGGGCAGGTGGATCGCGTTTTGAGCCGGAAAAAATCAACTGAACGCTGCCCGGAGCGCGTATTGCATCTGGTCACAAATGGTTAGGTTTGTTATGGTTAGTAGCAAACCTATTCACTTCAGTTATTTTTCCTCGCGATATTATTAAATTTGCCCCCTTTTTGATAACGTCCCGGCACCGTCATTGTCGCCGGGCGGACGGGTTTTTGACCCAGGGCCAGGGAATGGCCTGGAATGCCTTTGATGGTGCAGCGAGAATCTGACAGCGATCACCTGACAAAAAGTGACTACGCTTAGCCTGTCACCATAGTTATTATACAAGTTGCAATTAGTGAGGTTTTTTTTAATGGAAAGTTCGTTTACTCCCATTGAGCAGATGCTAAACATCCGTGCCAATCGCCATAAGGATTTTCCGTTGCAGGAAATTATCCTGACGCGTCTCTGTATGCATATGCAGGGTAAACTGCTGGACAACCGTAACAAGATGCTGAAAGCACAGGGCATCAATGAGACTCTGTTCATGGCGTTGATTACGCTGGATGCGCAGGAAAATCACAGCATTCAGCCGTCTGAACTCAGCTCTGCGCTGGGCTCTTCACGCACCAATGCAACGCGCATTGCTGATGAACTGGAGAAACGCGGCTGGATCGAACGTCGTGAAAGCGATCACGACCGTCGCTGCCTGCACCTGCATCTGACCGATAAAGGCATGGAGTTCCTGCGGCAGCTGCTGCCACCTCAGCATCAGAGCCTGCAATACCTCTGGTCTTCGCTGTCCGGTGATGAGAAGTCTCAGCTGGAAGGGATCACCCGTAAGCTGCTTAACCGTCTCGATAAAATGGATGAAGATCAACTGATCGCCTCGCTGTCCCGCTAATAGCAATAAGTGCGACACAATCACCTGTCGGAATCGTTATTTTAATTTCCTTTTTTATCTGGCCAGCGCTCAGGCGCTGGCTTTTTTCGACCCGGGCGCTGGCGGACAGGGATCGCTGCCCCCCGACTAAATGGAAAATGTGGAGAAAGTCATGAGTGCAACGGCAGAAGCACAACGCCCGCAATCGTCAGCTAACAAAAAGAAGAAGCGCAAAAATGTGCTGATTGTGCTGGCGCTGATCATTGTACTGGCGGGTATTGCCTGGGGCGTTTACTGGTTCCTGGTCCTGCGTCATTTCCAGGAAACCGATGACGCCTACGTTGCAGGTAATCAGGTGCAGGTGATGGCACAGGTCTCCGGCAGCGTAAATAAAGTCTGGTTTGAAGACACCGACTTCGTCAGAAAAGGTGATGTGCTGGTCTCCCTGGATAAGATCGATGCGGAGCAGGCGTTTGAAAAAGCGCAGACGGCCCTCGCCTCCAGCGTTCGTCAGACGCATCAGCTGATGATTAACGGCAAACAGTATCAGGCCAGCATTACGCTGCGGCAGACCGCGCTGGATCAGGCTCAGGCCGATCTGAAACGCCGTGAACCGCTGGGTGCCGCTAACCTGATTGGTCGCGAAGAGTTGCAGCACGCCCGCGATGCCGTCGCGACCGCCAAAGCGCAGCTCGACGTGGCGATTCAGCAATATAATGCGAACCAGGCGATGATCCTCAATACCTCGCTGGAAAATCAGCCTGCCGTGCAGCAGAGTGCCGCGGAGTTGCGTGACGCCTGGCTGGCGCTGCAGCGTACCGAGATTCGCAGCCCGATGGATGGCTTTGTCTCCCGTCGCAGCGTGCAGGTCGGTTCGCAGATTACCACCAACACCCCGCTGCTGGCCGTCGTACCGGCCACCAACCTGTGGGTCGATGCCAACTTCAAAGAGACCCAGCTGGCGGGCGTGCGCATCGGTCAGCCTGCCACCGTGGTTGCCGATATCTACGGCGACGATGTGGTCTATCACGGCAAAGTCGTGGGTCTGGATATGGGCACCGGCAGCGCCTTTTCTCTGCTGCCCGCACAGAATGCCACCGGTAACTGGATCAAAGTGGTTCAGCGTCTGCCGGTACGTATCGAACTGAATCAGGAAGATATCGCCAGACATCCCCTGCGTATCGGTCTCTCCACGCTGGTTAAAATCGACACCGCTAACCAGGAGGGCAGTACACTGGCCACCAGCGTCCGTCAGCAGGCCGCTTACAGCAGCAACGCCCTGGCGATTGACCTTGCACCGGTCAATCAGCTGATCACCGATATCGTCCGTGCCAACGCCGGATGATGACGCGGAGGCTGTAATGGCAAAAAAACCGCTTGAAGGGATGCCGCTGGTCCTGATGACCATTGCGCTGTCGCTGGCGACGTTCATGCAGGTTCTGGACTCGACCATCGCCAACGTGGCCATTCCGACCATCGCCGGTAATCTGGGTGCCTCTAACTCACAGGGCACCTGGGTGATCACCTCGTTTGGTGTCGCTAACGCGATCTCCATCCCGATCACCGGCTGGCTGGCAAAGCGCGTGGGCGAAGTGAAGCTGTTCACCTGGGCCACCATTCTGTTTGCTGTCGCCTCCTGGGCGTGCGGCATGTCAGAGAGCCTGGAGATGCTGATCTTCTTTCGCGTGCTGCAGGGGATCGTGGCAGGCCCGCTGATTCCACTGTCGCAGAGCCTGCTGCTCAGCAACTACCCGCCCGCGAAGCGCAGCATCGCGCTGTCGCTCTGGGCAATGACGGTGATCGTCGCGCCAATCTGCGGCCCGATTCTGGGCGGCTGGATCAGCGATAACTATCACTGGGGCTGGATCTTCTTTATCAACGTGCCGATTGGTGCGGTTGTCGTGTTGCTGACGCTGCAGACCCTGCGCGGTCGCGAAACCAAAACCGAGATCCGCCCGATTGATATGGTCGGCCTGGTGCTGCTGGTGGTGGGAATCGGCTGTCTGCAGGTGATGCTGGATCGCGGTAAAGAGCTCGACTGGTTCAGCTCAACGGAGATCATCGTGCTGGCGGTAATAGCTGTCATTGCGCTGGCGGTGCTGCTGGTCTGGGAGCTGACGGATGATAATCCGATCGTCGACCTCTCTCTGTTTAAATCGCGCAACTTCACCATCGGCTGCCTGTCGATTAGCCTGGCCTACATGCTCTACTTCGGCTCGATCGTTCTGCTGCCGCAGCTGCTTCAGGAGGTCTATGGCTATACAGCCACCTGGGCCGGGCTGGCCTCAGCGCCGGTGGGGATTATCCCGGTGATCCTGTCGCCGATTATTGGTCGTTTCGCCCATAAACTCGACATGCGCCGGCTGGTGACCTTCAGCTTCATTATGTATGCCGTCTGCTTCTACTGGCGCGCCTATACCTTTGAACCGGGCATGGATTTTGGTGCCTCGGCGTGGCCACAGTTTATCCAGGGCTTTGCCGTGGCCTGCTTCTTTATGCCGCTGACCACCATTACGCTGTCGGGACTGCCGCCGGAGCGACTGGCCGCCGCCTCCAGTCTGTCAAACTTTGTGCGAACGCTGGCCGGTTCGATAGGCACCTCGATCACTACCACCATGTGGACGAATCGCGAGTCGATGCATCACAGCTATCTGGCGGAGTCGATAACCCCCTACAACGTCAATTCGCAGCAGATGTACAGCCAGCTGGAGAGCATGGGGATGACGCAGCAGCAGGCGTCCGCCTGGATCGCACAGCAGATTACCAATCAGGGACTGATTATTTCAGCGAATGAAATCTTCTGGGCGTCGGCAGGCGTCTTCCTGATCCTGCTGGTGCTGATCTGGTTTGCCCGCCCGCCATTTGGTGCAGGCGGTGGCGGCGGTGGTGCACACTGACGCTGACATAAAAAAACGGGCCTTTCGGCCCGTTTTTTTTATGCGTTCTGACGCCACCATTCGGCGAGCAGAACACCGGTTGCCACCGAGACGTTGAGGCTTTCCACGTTGCCGGTTCCGCCAATCGACAGGCTCATGTCACCCTGCTGGAAAGCGGTATCGGAGAGGCCTTCGCGCTCCTGCCCTAACACCAGCACCATTTTCTCCGGCAGCGTTGCCTGCGCCAGCGGTGTTCCCTGATGGCTGGAGGTGGTCACGATGGTATAGCCCGCTTTACGGAACGCTTCCAGACCTTCGCTGAAGGTGGCGCCACTGATGGCCTGCACATGCTCAGCACCGCCTTCTGCGGTACGCACGGCCGCACCGGACTCCAGCAGTGAGGCGTCGTTTACCAGCAGACCTTTTACGCCGAAGTGCGCGCAGCTGCGCATAATCGCGCCGAGGTTATGCGGGTTGCTGACATCTTCCAGCGCCAGCACGCAATCTTTGGTATTCGCCTGGCTCAGCCATTCCGCCACGGCCATCCCCATGCGCTTTTTGATCAGGAAGCAGACGCCACCGTGATGCTCAGTGCCTGAGGCTTTGGTGATCTCGGCATCTTCCACCACATGATAGGCTTTGCGGTTGGCCGCCAGCCAGCGCAGGGTTTCGCGGAAACGGGGGGTCACTTCCTGCACGAACCAGGCGCGAACGATCGCTTCCGGGCGGCTCTGGAACAGCGCATGACAGGCATTCTCACCGTAGACGCGGGTCTCTTCGTTACGCTGACGACGGATCTGCTCCGGATCGACAAAGCTTTTGCCGCTGATGCCGCCGTGATCCGGCTTATCATTATCAGCCGCCGCTGACCGATCCGCGGAAGGCGCGCGGGAGACGGTGCGCCACGGTGAATCGCTGTTGCCATAGCCGCCACGGCGCTCATCGCCCCGATCGTTGCGGCGCGGTGCACCACGTCCATCGTCAGCACGGCGTGGTGAGCTGCTGCGACCGGCGTCGTCGCTGCGACGACCCGCGGAAGCTGAGCGGCCCCCTTCCTGGCTGCGTTCAGTACGGGAGCCAGATGAACGACGGTTATCATCCGGGCGGGCAGCAGAGTGACCACCTTTGCCTGTACGAGGATTCGGCGCACGCGCGCTTTTATCGTCCTCGCCACGCACGTACATCACCTTAACTTTACCGCTTTTACCTTTAAATTCGTCGTTCATATCTTCCTCCTGCATTGAGAGCGCGCAGATTACCTGATGTGCTGGCGCTTAGCTATCAACTATTGAACCTATAGAGCAATACAGATTGAGCAAAAATCCGCCCCCTTTCATAATGACCGACTATTGCCAGACTGACACTTTTCAACATCAGAGGTTCCTATGAATACGGTATGCGCTTCCTGTCAGGCAACCAATCGCGTTCCTGACGATCGCCTTGCCGACGTGGCGAAATGTGGTCGCTGTGGAAATGCGCTGTTCGATGGCGAAGTGGTCAATGCCACCAGCGCCAACTTTGACAAATATCTGCAGGACGATCTGCCCGTAGTGATCGATTTCTGGGCCCCGTGGTGCGGGCCGTGCGTTAACTTTGCGCCAGTGTTTAAAGATGTCGCCAGTGAGCGCAGCGGCAAAGTCCGCTTTATTAAAGTGAACACCGAGGCAGAACCGGCCCTGAGTGCCCGTTTTAACATCCGCAGCATTCCGACCATCATGCTGTTTAAAAATGGCCAGCGGGTCGACATGCTGAACGGAGCGATGCCCAAAGCGCCGTTCAACGAATGGCTGGATGAATCGCTCTGACCATTAAGGCCAGCCTGTCTGGCCTTTTCCTTTTCCTCTGCGCTTCGATTACACTGACGTTTTTCCTGCCCTGAATGCCCATGTCTGATAATGCTGTTCTGCGCCTGCGCACCCAACGTCTGGCCCGTGCCACCCGCCCATTCCTCGCGCGTGGAAACCGGGTAGTTCGCTGCCAGGGCTGTCTGCTGCCTGAAGCCCACTGCCTCTGCAGCCAGATCGTCCCGCACTCCGCCCGAAGCCGTTTCTGCCTGGTGATGTTCGATACCGAGCCGATGAAACCAAGCAATACCGGCCGTCTGATTGCCGATATTCTGCCGGACACCCAGGCGTTTGGCTGGTCACGCACCGAGCCGGACCCGCTGCTGCTGGCGGCCGTCCGCAATCCCGACTATCAGCCGGTGGTGGTCTTTCCGGCCGCCTATGCCGATCCGGGCCGCGAAGTGCTGACAGCGCCCCCGGCTGAGGGCAAGCCGCCCCTGTTTATTATGCTCGACGGCACATGGACCGAAGCGCGCAAAATGTTTCGCAAAAGCCCGTGGCTGGACGCCTTTCCGGTGATGTCACTGGCGGTCAGCGCACCTTCACGCTACACGCTGCGTGAAGCGCACGGTGAAGGCCAGCACTGTACCGCAGAGGTGGCCGCGGCGCTGCTGGCGCAGGTGGGTGACGCGCAGGCGGCAGAGGCGCTCTCACACCATTTCGATCGGTTCCGCACGGCCTACCTGGCGGGTAAACCGCATCACGCCGGTCAGGCTTAACCCCCTCGTTCTCTTCTGGCGGGCGGATGCCTGCCTGTAGCGATAACGGGATTGCGATGCACAGCCTGCGATCTGCCCGGAAGCAGCGCCCGCAAAAAGCGTTTACAATCACGCAAATCCCGATCTCTGGAGGGCGAGATGAGCCAACGCGGACTGGAAGCACTGTTACGACCTAAATCAATTGCGGTAATTGGTGCCTCGGTGACGCCCGGGCGTGCAGGCTACTTCATGATGCGCAACCTGCTGGCGGGCGGATTCAGTGGCCCGGTCCTGCCTGTCACGCCAAAATATAAGGCGGTCAGCGGCGTATTGGCCTGGCCCACGATCGACAGCCTGCCTTTTGCGCCCGACCTGGCGGTGATCTGCACCCATTCAAAGCGTAATCTCACCCTGCTGCAGCAGCTCGGCGAGAAAGGCTGCAAAGCCTGCATTATCCTCTCTGCGCCCGCCAGCCAGCTGGCCGAACTCAAAGCCTGCGCCAGCCAGTGGCAGATACGGCTGCTGGGGCCAAACAGTCTGGGGCTGCTGGCACCCTGGCAGGGGTTAAATGCCAGCTTCTCGCCGGTGCCGATCGCTAAAGGGCGTATCGCGTTTATCTCTCAGTCGGCCGCCGTCTCCAATACCATCCTCGACTGGGCTCAGCAGCGTAACCTCGGCTTTTCCTGGTTTATCGCGCTGGGCGACAGTCTGGATACCGATGTCGATGACCTGCTCGACTTCCTGGCCCGCGACGGTAAGACCAGCGCCATCCTGCTCTATCTGGAGCACCTCAGCGATGCGCGACGCTTTGTCTCCGCCTCCCGCAGCGCATCGCGCAATAAACCGATCCTGGTGATCAAGAGTGGGCGCAGCCGCGAAGCACAGGCGCTGTTGGGCACGCACAGCGGACTGGACGCCGCCTGGGATGCCGCCATTCAGCGCGCGGGGCTGCTGCGGGTGCAGGACACCCATGAGCTGTTCTCCGCCGTGGAGTCGCTGAGTCATATGCGGCCGCTGCGTGGCGACCGTCTGATGATCGTCAGTAATGGCGCCGCGCCCGCCGCGCTGGCGCTGGATGAACTCTATGCGCGCAACGGCAAGCTGGCGCAGCCCGGCGAGCAGACCCTTCAGCGACTTGAGGCGCTGCTGCCCGCCGGTGTGGGTCGCGGCAATCCGCTGGACTTAAAAGATGACGCTACGGCAGAGCGTTATGCGGCCTGTATTGAGGTCCTGCTCGACAGCCATGAGCTGGATGCGCTGATGATTATTCATGCGCCCAGCGCGGTCGCGCCCGCCACTGAAACGGCCACGCATCTGATCGAGACCCTCGCCCGTCATCCGCGCGGTAAGCTGGTAACGCTGCTGACCAACTGGTGTGGTGAGTTCTCCTCCCAGGCCGCGCGCCGGGCGTTTACCCAGGCAGGCATTCCGACCTGGCGTACGCCGGAAGGTACGGTGACCGCCTTTATGCATCAGGTTGAATACCGCCGCAATCAGAAGCAGCTGCGCGAAACCCCCGCCCTGCCCGCAACGCTGAACCAGGACAGCGCCCATGCTCACCGGCTGCTGTCGCAGGCGCTGGCGCGCGGCGTGACTGCGCTGGATACCCACGAGGTGCAGCCGGTGTTGCAGGCGTACGGTCTGGCTACGCTGCCGACCTGGATCGCCAGCGACAGCGCGGCCGCCGTGGCAATCGCCGACCAGATTGGCTATCCGGTGGCGCTGAAACTGCGCTCGCCGGATATCGCGCACAAGTCAGAGGTTCAGGGCGTGATGCTCTATCTGCGCAACGCCAGCGAAGTGGAGCATGCCGCGGAGGCCATTTTTGACCGGGTTCGCGAGACGCTGCCGCAGGCACGTATTGAGGGCTTACTGGTGCAGAGCATGGCCAGCCGCGCGGGCGCACAGGAGCTGCGGGTAGTGGTGGAGCAGGATGCGCTGTTTGGCCCCATTATTATGCTGGGCGAAGGTGGCGTGGAGTGGCAGGCCGACAAACAGGCGGCCGTCGCCCTGCCTCCGCTGAATATGACGCTGGCACGCTATCTGGTCATTCAGGCGATCAAGAGCGGCAAAATCCGCAGCCGCGGCGGGCTGAATCCGCTGGATATCCCTGGTCTGAGTCAGCTGCTGGTTCAGGTCTCGGATCTGGTGGTGGACTGCCCGGAGATCCAGCGGCTCGATATCCATCCGCTGCTGGCGGCGGGCAATGATTTTACCCTGCTGGATGTCACCCTGACGCTGGCACCGTTCAGTGGCGACAACGAAGCGCGTCTGGCCATCCGCCCTTATCCTCAGCATCTGGAAGAGCAGGTGGAGTTAAAGGATGGGCAATTCTGCCTGTTTCGGCCCATCCTGCCTGAAGATGAACCGCTGCTGCGCGATTTCATCAGTCAGGTCACCAAAGAGGATCTCTACTATCGCTACTTCAGCGAAATCAATGAGTTTACGCATGATGACCTCGCCAACATGACTCAGATTGATTATGACCGCGAGATGGCGATTGTGGCGGTGCGTCCGCATCAGGGCGGTCAGGAGATCATCGGCGTGACCCGCGCCATCTCGGATGCCGATAACATTGATGCGGAGTTTTCGGTGCTGGTCCGCTCTGATCTGAAAGGATTAGGCATGGGGCGTCGTCTGCTGGAAAAAATGATCCGTTACACCCGGCATCACGGCTTGCAACAATTGAACGGTATCACTATGCCCCATAATCGCGGCATGATTACGCTGGCACGAAAACTTAACTTTCATGTTGATATTCAACTGGATGAGGGTATTGTCAGCCTTAAACTGCCTTTACAGAATGAGATCAACTAACCTTGTAGAGAAAGGTAAAAAACGTTCGAATCGACGGAGTTGATGTTATTATTTATGGTTATAACCCTGATTTGATGGCAAAAGGCCATGCAATGAACAGAGAAGAAGTGCACTGCGATGTTGTCTAAATTCAAACGTAACAAACATCAACAACACCTCGCACAGTTGCCGAAACTGTCACAATCCGTTGCGGATGTGTCGACACTTTATTCGCCTGCCGAATTTCGCACCACGCTGCTGGAAAAGATTGCGGCCGCACAAATACGCATCTGCATCGTTGCGCTCTATCTGGAAAACGATGATGCCGGACGTGCGGTCATGGATGCTCTTTACCAGGCTAAGCAGGCGCGACCGGAACTGGATATTTCGATTCTGGTGGACTGGCATCGCGCGCAGCGTGGCCGGATTGGTGCCGCGCGGGGCGTGACCAACGCCGACTGGTACTGCGAAATGGCGACCCGCTATCCCGATATCGCCATCCCGGTTTATGGCATTCCGGTGAATACCCGTGAGGCGCTCGGCGTACTCCATCTTAAAGGCTTTATCATCGACGATACGCTGCTCTACAGCGGTGCCAGCATCAACGATGTCTATCTGCATCAGCACGATAAGTATCGTTACGACCGCTACCAGCTTATCCGCAATGCCCGGCTGACTGATACCATGTATGAGTGGATCACCCTCAATCTTAAGCCGGCCGAAGCGGTGAACCGTCTGGACTTCGCGGAGCGTCCCTCCAGCCCTGAAATCAAAAATGAAACGCGGCAGTTCCGTCAGGATCTGCGCGGCTTTAACTATCAGTTTGAAGGGGATGCCGGTAACGAAGAGCTGGCCGTCACGCCGCTGGTCGGCCTGGGCAAGCATAGCCTGCTTAATAAAACCATCTTCCATCTGATGCCCTGTGCGGAAGAGAAGCTGGTCATCTGTACCCCCTACTTCAACCTGCCTGCCCTGCTGGTGCGGAACATCATTCATCTGCTGCGACAGGGAAAACAGGTCGAAATCATCGTCGGTGATAAAACCGCCAATGATTTTTATATTGCGCCCGATCAGCCGTTTAAAATCATCGGCGCCCTGCCCTATCTCTATGAAATCAACCTGCGCCGCTTCCTGAGCCGTCTGCAATATTACGTCACCACCAATCAGTTGGTGGTGAGGCTCTGGAAGGATGGCGAGAACAGCTATCACCTTAAAGGGATGTGGGTGGATGACGAATGGCAGCTGATCACCGGTAATAACCTCAATCCGCGCGCGTGGCGACTCGATCTGGAAAATGCGGTACTGATCCACGATCCTCATCAGCAGTTAGCGGCTCAGCGTGAAAAAGAGCTGACGCTGATCCGGCAGCATACCCAGGTCGTCACTCACTTCCGCGAACTGGAGAGCATTGCCGATTACCCGGCTAAGGTGCGGAAACTGATCCGTCGTCTGCGTCGGATCCGAATCGATCGCCTGATCAGCCGTATTCTCTAATGTGCGCCGCCTGCGGGGCATCTTTATGCGAACTGTACTGCCTGCTGTGCTGGTGTGTAGTGGATGTGCCCATATGGCACAGGATGCCTGAACCGGACGGGATAAAGCGGAACACTTTTTTGCCGCCGCTGCGCTGGCTGGCGCTGGAAAGATTTCGCCTGGGATGCCGCCGGTGCAGCCAGCGGCATCGCCCTGTGGAATCTCAGCCAGCAGGCGTATCAGAGTTTAATGCCCTTGCCGCGCCTGTGCAGCAACAGCGACACCAGGAACGCGACCGCGCCCATCGCGGAAACATACCAGAAGAAGGTCGTCTCAATCCCCTGCTGCTTCATTAGCAGTGCCACATACTCCGCCGATCCTCCGAAAATCGCATTCGCTACCGCATAAGAGAGTCCCACGCCCAACGCGCGCACCTGGGGCGGAAACATTTCGGCTTTCAGAATGCCGCTGATGGCGGTGTAGAAGCTGGTGATCAGCAGGGCCAGCATGATCAGCAGAAACGCGACGCCGGGACTCTGCACGCTTTGCAGCAGGGTCAGAATCGGCACCGTACAGATGGCCGCGCCCGCACCAAAAATCATCATTGAGGTGCGACGACCGATTTTATCTGACAGCGCACCGATAAGCGGCTGAATCAGCATAAAGACCAGCAGCGCACCGGTCATCAGGCCGCTGGCCGTTTTGGGATCCATACCCGAGGTGTTCACCAGATACTTCTGCATATAAGTGGTAAAGGTATAGAAGCTCAGAGAGCCGCCCGCGGTGAAACCCAGCACCATCAGGAAAGGTCGGGTATGGTTGCGCAGTAAGCCGATGACGCTGCCGGCATCGCGATGCTCGCGGCTGCTCTTGTCTGATGTCTCCTCCAGTGAGCGGCGTAACCAGAGTGCGACAACGGCGAGCAGCGCGCCAAGGAAGAACGGAATACGCCAGCCCCAGCTTCGCAGCTCAGCATCCGTAAGCAGGAACTGCAGCACCACGACCGTCAGGACCGCCGCCAGCTGCCCGCCAATCAGCGTGACATACTGAAAGGAGGCGTAAAACCCTTTGCGACCTTCGAGTGCCACTTCGCTCATGTAGGTTGCGCTGGTGCCATATTCCCCACCGACTGACAAGCCCTGAAACATGCGTGCCAGCAGCAGAATGACGGGAGCCGCGACTCCGATGGTGGCATAACCGGGTAAGCAGGCGATCACCAGTGAACCAAAACACATCATACAGACCGAAACCAGCATCGAATTTTTCCGGCCATGCTTATCGCCGATATAGCCGAACAGCCAGCCACCAATCGGACGCATTAAAAACCCGGCAGCAAATACACCGGCCGTCTGTAGCAGCTGCGTTGTCGTGTCGCCCTGGGGAAAGAAGATGTGCGCGAAATAGAGTGAGAAGAATGAGTAGACGTAGAAGTCAAACCACTCGACCAGGTTGCCTGATGAGGCACCGACGATCGCCCAGATCCGTTTCTTTGCATCATCCGGCTGAATATTATTGTTTGTGGGTGTCATGCTTTACCTCTGCTCCTTGCTGATCAACAGCGTATAAAGGGTGAGTAAAGCATTTAAGTCTACTGAAGGTAAAGGCGACCTATTCTGAGATTGTTATTGTGAGCTGCATCGCTAATTATCGGGAAATCAGCGGGTTGCTGCGGTTTTTTGCAGATGTCCGGCGGGATGCAGTGAGCAGATAGCAGGCTTATTGATGAGAATTTCAGCACAAAGTAGCAGATTAAGGACGTAAAAAAGCCCCGCACTCGCGTGCGGGGCTTCTTCACTTGTACAATGCCTGGCAGTTCCCTACTCTCGCATGGGGAGGCCCCACACTACCATCGGCGCTACGGCGTTTCACTTCTGAGTTCGGCATGGGGTCAGGTGGGACCACCGCGCTAAAGCCGCCAGGCAGATTCTGTCTTCCGCGCCGCCACAGGGCCGCGCAGATTATCCGGTTCAGGCTGAAAATCGTCTCTCAAAAAACGCCTCTGGCGTTGTAAGGTTAAGCCTCACGGGTCATTAGTACCGGTTAGCTCAACGCATCGCTGCGCTTACACACCCGGCCTATCAACGTCGTCGTCTTCAACGTCCCTTCAGGACCCTCAAGGGGTCAGGGAGAACTCATCTCGGGGCAAGTTTCGTGCTTAGATGCTTTCAGCACTTATCTTTTCCGCACTTAGCTACCGGGCAGTGCCATTGGCATGACAACCCGAACACCAGTGGTGCGTTCACTCCGGTCCTCTCGTACTAGGAGCAACCCCCCTCAATTCTCCAGCGCCCACGGCAGATAGGGACCGAACTGTCTCACGACGTTCTAAACCCAGCTCGCGTACCACTTTAAACGGCGAACAGCCGTACCCTTGGGACCTACTTCAGCCCCAGGATGTGATGAGCCGACATCGAGGTGCCAAACACCGCCGTCGATATGAACTCTTGGGCGGTATCAGCCTGTTATCCCCGGAGTACCTTTTATCCGTTGAGCGATGGCCCTTCCATTCAGAACCACCGGATCACTATGACCTGCTTTCGCACCTGCTCGAGCCGTCACTCTCGCAGTCAAGCCAGCTTATGCCATTGCACTAACCTCACGATGTCCGACCGTGATTAGCTGACCTTCGTGCTCCTCCGTTACTCTTTAGGAGGAGACCGCCCCAGTCAAACTACCCACCAGACACTGTCCGCACCCCGGATCACGGGGCCACGTTAGAACATCAAACATTAAAGGGTGGTATTTCAAGGATGGCTCCACGCAGACTGGCGTCCGCGCTTCAAAGCCTCCCACCTATCCTACACATCAAGGCTCAATGTTCAGTGTCAAGCTGTAGTAAAGGTTCACGGGGTCTTTCCGTCTTGCCGCGGGTACACTGCATCTTCACAGCGAGTTCAATTTCACTGAGTCTCGGGTGGAGACAGCCTGGCCATCATTACGCCATTCGTGCAGGTCGGAACTTACCCGACAAGGAATTTCGCTACCTTAGGACCGTTATAGTTACGGCCGCCGTTTACCGGGGCTTCGATCAAGAGCTTCTCCTTACGGATAACCCCATCAATTAACCTTCCGGCACCGGGCAGGCGTCACACCGTATACGTCCACTTTCGTGTTTGCACAGTGCTGTGTTTTTAATAAACAGTTGCAGCCAGCTGGTATCTTCGACTGGCTTCAGCTCCGGGAGCAAGTCCCTTCACCTACGCGCCAGCGTGCCTTCTCCCGAAGTTACGGCACCATTTTGCCTAGTTCCTTCACCCGAGTTCTCTCAAGCGCCTTGGTATTCTCTACCTGACCACCTGTGTCGGTTTGGGGTACGATTCTGTGTTACCTGATGCTTAGAGGCTTTTCCTGGAAGCAGGGCATTTATCACTTCAGCACCGTAGTGCCTCGTCGTCACGCCTCAGTGTAAAGTGAACCGGATTTGCCTGGAACACACACCTACACGCTTAAACCGGGACAACCGTCGCCCGGCTGATATAGCCTTCTCCGTCCCCCCTTCGCAGTAACACCGAGTACAGGAATATTAACCTGTTTCCCATCGACTACGCCTTTCGGCCTCGCCTTAGGGGTCGACTCACCCTGCTCCGATTAACGTTGAACAGGAACCCTTGGTCTTCCGGCGAGCGGGCTTTTCACCCGCTTTATCGTTACTTATGTCAGCATTCGCACTTCTGATACCTCCAGCATGCCTCACAGCACACCTTCGACGGCTTACAGAACGCTCCCCTACCCAACAGCGCATACGCGCCGCTGCCGCAGCTTCGGTGCATGGTTTAGCCCCGTTACATCTTCCGCGCAGGCCGACTCGACCAGTGAGCTATTACGCTTTCTTTAAATGATGGCTGCTTCTAAGCCAACATCCTGGCTGTCTGTGCCTTCCCACATCGTTTCCCACTTAACCATGACTTTGGGACCTTAGCTGGCGGTCTGGGTTGTTTCCCTCTTCACGACGGACGTTAGCACCCGCCGTGTGTCTCCCGTGATAACATTCTCCGGTATTCGCAGTTTGCATCGGGTTGGTAAGCCGGGATGGCCCCCTAGCCGAAACAGTGCTCTACCCCCGGAGATGAGTTCACGAGGCGCTACCTAAATAGCTTTCGGGGAGAACCAGCTATCTCCCGGTTTGATTGGCCTTTCACCCCCAGCCACAGGTCATCCGCTAATTTTTCAACATTAGTCGGTTCGGTCCTCCAGTTAGTGTTACCCAACCTTCAACCTGCCCATGGCTAGATCACCGGGTTTCGGGTCTATACCCTGCAACTTAACGCCCAGTTAAGACTCGGTTTCCCTGCGGCTCCCCTATACGGTTAACCTTGCTACAGAATATAAGTCGCTGACCCATTATACAAAAGGTACGCAGTCACCCCATTAAAGAGGCTCCCACTGCTTGTACGTACACGGTTTCAGGTTCTGTTTCACTCCCCTCGCCGGGGTTCTTTTCGCCTTTCCCTCACGGTACTGGTTCACTATCGGTCAGTCAGGAGTATTTAGCCTTGGAGGATGGTCCCCCCATATTCAGACAGGATACCACGTGTCCCGCCTTACTCATCGAGCTCACAGTCTGTGTGTTTTTGTGTACGGGAGTATCACCCTGTACCCTGCGACTTTCCAGACGCTTCCACTAACACACAAACTGATTCAGGCTCTGGGCTGCTCCCCGTTCGCTCGCCGCTACTGGGGGAATCTCGGTTGATTTCTTTTCCTCGGGGTACTTAGATGTTTCAGTTCCCCCGGTTCGCCTTGCAGCACTATGTATTCATGCTGCAATGATGCACTGAGTGCACCGGGTTTCCCCATTCGGACATCGACGGCTGTAGCGGTTCATATCACCTTACCGTCGCTTTACGCAGATTAGCACGTCCTTCATCGCCTCTGACTGCCTGGGCATCCACCGTGTACGCTTGGTCGCTTAACCTCACAACCCACAGGCGTTTTTCAACGCTGCAGACTGCAAGCATTTGAGAGACCCGACCGTATCGCTTTGCCATCCCTTATTACGGAGGGATGACGCGCTACGTCGTTTCAATTTTCAGCTTGTTCCGGATTGTTAAAGAGCATAATACTTCACAGCACACCGTCGCCGGTACGCTCTGAGGTATTCAGAAAAAACAGTTAAAACGGTATGGTGGAGCTAAGCGGGATCGAACCGCTGACCTCCTGCGTGCAAGGCAGGCGCTCTCCCAGCTGAGCTATAGCCCCATACAGTTACTGCAGAGACCACTACGTCCAACCGAGTACACTTCGTGAGAAATGCAATTCGTGCTCAGGCAAGGCATGTCTTCGCGAAGCATAGTGAACTATGCGAGCCGGAGACATAACGCAGCGTGAGTGCGAATTTGGTAGGCCTGAGTGGACTTGAACCACCGACCTCACCCTTATCAGGGGTGCGCTCTAACCACCTGAGCTACAAGCCTGTAGAGGTTTTTTCTGCTCGTTACTTTTTATCAGACAATCTGTGTGAGCACTGCGCGGAGAGGTATCTTAAGGTAAGGAGGTGATCCAACCGCAGGTTCCCCTACGGTTACCTTGTTACGACTTCACCCCAGTCATGAATCACAAAGTGGTAAGCGCCCTCCCGAAGGTTAAGCTACCTACTTCTTTTGCAACCCACTCCCATGGTGTGACGGGCGGTGTGTACAAGGCCCGGGAACGTATTCACCGTGGCATTCTGATCCACGATTACTAGCGATTCCGACTTCACGGAGTCGAGTTGCAGACTCCGATCCGGACTACGACGCACTTTGTGAGGTCCGCTTGCTCTCGCGAGGTCGCTTCTCTTTGTATGCGCCATTGTAGCACGTGTGTAGCCCTACTCGTAAGGGCCATGATGACTTGACGTCATCCCCACCTTCCTCCGGTTTATCACCGGCAGTCTCCTTTGAGTTCCCGACCGAATCGCTGGCAACAAAGGATAAGGGTTGCGCTCGTTGCGGGACTTAACCCAACATTTCACAACACGAGCTGACGACAGCCATGCAGCACCTGTCTCAGCGTTCCCGAAGGCACCAATCCATCTCTGGAAAGTTCGCTGGATGTCAAGAGTAGGTAAGGTTCTTCGCGTTGCATCGAATTAAACCACATGCTCCACCGCTTGTGCGGGCCCCCGTCAATTCATTTGAGTTTTAACCTTGCGGCCGTACTCCCCAGGCGGTCGACTTAACGCGTTAGCTCCGGAAGCCACTCCTCAAGGGAACAACCTCCAAGTCGACATCGTTTACGGCGTGGACTACCAGGGTATCTAATCCTGTTTGCTCCCCACGCTTTCGCACCTGAGCGTCAGTCTTCGTCCAGGGGGCCGCCTTCGCCACCGGTATTCCTCCAGATCTCTACGCATTTCACCGCTACACCTGGAATTCTACCCCCCTCTACGAGACTCAAGCCTGCCAGTTTCAAATGCAGTTCCCAGGTTAAGCCCGGGGATTTCACATCTGACTTAACAGACCGCCTGCGTGCGCTTTACGCCCAGTAATTCCGATTAACGCTTGCACCCTCCGTATTACCGCGGCTGCTGGCACGGAGTTAGCCGGTGCTTCTTCTGCGGGTAACGTCAATCGGCGCGGTTATTAACCGCACCGCCTTCCTCCCCGCTGAAAGTACTTTACAACCCGAAGGCCTTCTTCATACACGCGGCATGGCTGCATCAGGCTTGCGCCCATTGTGCAATATTCCCCACTGCTGCCTCCCGTAGGAGTCTGGACCGTGTCTCAGTTCCAGTGTGGCTGGTCATCCTCTCAGACCAGCTAGGGATCGTCGCCTAGGTGGGCCATTACCCCGCCTACTAGCTAATCCCATCTGGGTTCATCCGATAGTGAGAGGCCCGAAGGTCCCCCTCTTTGGTCTTGCGACGTTATGCGGTATTAGCCACCGTTTCCAGTGGTTATCCCCCTCTATCGGGCAGATCCCCAGACATTACTCACCCGTCCGCCACTCGTCACCCGAGGAGCAAGCTCCTCTGTGCTACCGTCCGACTTGCATGTGTTAGGCCTGCCGCCAGCGTTCAATCTGAGCCATGATCAAACTCTTCAATTTAAAGTTTGATTTGCTGAAACCAGTTCAGCGATGCTCATCTGTAAAACGTCATAATGAATTTCATTATGTGTTCACTCGTGAGGCTTTGATATTTTTTTGCGTCTAAAGACGCTGATATCAATCCTGCGAGTGCCCACACAGATTGTCTGATAAATTGTTAAAGAGCAGTGCGAACAGTGCGTTAGCGTCCTGTCGCGAGGTGGCGTATATTACGCTTTCCTCCTTCAGAGTCAACCTCTTTTTTTCAGAAGCTTTCTCCGGCGGCGCAGTCTCCTGTGCCTTTCAATCCGTTTCCCGTTGCCGGTGTGCCGTGTTGATGGAGGCGCATTATAGGGAACGGTTCAGATAGCGCAAGCGTAAACTACAACTTTTTTACCAACCGTTCACTTTGCACCCAATAAGCGGCAAAAGTAAGCAAAAAGCCCACAAAACGCCAAAAAAAACGGGCCAGCGGCCCGTTTTTTGACGCACCCACTTACTGGTGGGCAGTGATCGTGTTGTTTTCCACATCCATTTCGATGGTTTTGCCGGGAACCAGCGTGCCAGCCAGAATCTGCTGCGCCAGCGGGTTCTCGATCTGCTGCTGTATCGCCCGTTTCAGCGGACGCGCACCATACACCGGATCATAACCGTTTTCGGCCAGCAGTCGCAGCGCCTCATCCGAGATATGCAGCTGATAGCCCCGCTCTTCCAGACGCTTGTACAGCCGCTGCAGCTGGATCTGCGCGATAGACGCAATATGTTTCTCAGCCAGCGGATGGAACACCACCACTTCATCAATACGGTTAATGAACTCAGGACGGAAATGCTGTCCGACCACGCCCATGACGATCTCTTTCATTTCCGGGTAACCGAGGTCGCCAAACCGCTCCTGGATCAGATCTGACCCCAGGTTAGAAGTCATGATCACCACGCTGTTGCGGAAATCGACCGTCCGTCCCTGCCCATCGGTCAGACGTCCGTCATCCAGCACCTGCAGCAGAATGTTAAAGACATCCGGATGCGCCTTCTCGACCTCATCCAGCAGGATCACGGAATAGGGCCGGCGACGCACCGCTTCCGTCAGATAGCCACCCTCTTCATAGCCCACATATCCCGGAGGGGCACCCACCAGCCGTGACACCGAGTGTTTTTCCATAAACTCGGACATGTCGATACGTACCATCGCATCGTCACTGTCGAACAGGAAGTTCGCCAGCGATTTGCACAGCTCGGTTTTACCGACCCCGGTCGGACCCAGGAACAGGAATGAACCGATGGGCCGGTTAGGATCGGACAGACCGGCGCGACTGCGGCGGATGGCATTCGAAACCGCTTCCACCGCCTCATCCTGTCCGATGACCCGGCCATGCAGATCCTGCTCCATGCGCAGCAGCTTATCGCGCTCCCCTTCCATCATTCGTGCCACAGGAATACCGGTCCAGCGCGCCAGCACATCGGCGATTTCCACATCCGTTACGCGGTTGCGCAGTAACTTCATGGTTTTGCCTTCCGCCTGGGTCGCGGCTGCTAACTGTTTTTCCAGTTCCGGGATCCTGCCGTACTGCAGCTCCGACATCTGAGCGAGATCGCCCTGACGACGGGCCTGCTCTAAATTCAGACGCGCCTGCTCCAGTTCAGCCTTGATGTTCTGGGTACCGGAGAGTGAAGCTTTCTCTGTCTTCCACTCATCTTCCAGCTCGGCATATTCACGCTCTTTCTGGCTGAGCTCCGTCTCCAGCATTTCAAGACGTTTAATGCTGGCATCGTCCGCCTCTTTCTTCAGCGCCTGCTGCTCCAGCTTCAGCTGAATGATGCGACGCTCCAGTCGATCCAGAGATTCGGGCTTCGAGTCCATCTGCATACGAATGCTGGAGGCAGCCTCATCGATCAGGTCAATCGCTTTATCGGGCAACTGACGATCGGCGATGTAACGATGAGAAAGCGTGGCCGCCGCGACAATCGCCGGGTCGGTGATCTGCACATGATGATGCAGTTCGTAACGCTCTTTCAGGCCGCGCAAAATGGCGATGGTATCTTCCACGCTCGGCTCGGCCACAAAGACCTTCTGGAAACGGCGCTCCAGCGCGGCATCTTTTTCGATGTACTGGCGGTATTCATCGAGTGTGGTCGCACCGACACAGTGGAGTTCACCCCGGGCCAGCGCAGGCTTAAGCATGTTGCCCGCGTCCATTGCGCCGTCGGCTTTACCGGCACCCACCATAGTATGCAGTTCGTCGATAAACAGAATGACGTTGCCTTCCTGTTTTGACAGGTCGCTCAGCACGCCTTTCAGACGCTCTTCGAATTCGCCGCGATATTTCGCCCCGGCCACCAGCGCCCCCATATCCAGCGCCAGTACCCGACGGCCCTTCAGCCCTTCAGGCACTTCGCCGTTAATGATGCGCTGCGCCAGTCCTTCAACAATCGCGGTTTTACCTACACCCGGTTCACCAATCAGCACCGGGTTATTTTTTGTCCGGCGCTGCAGCACCTGGATGGTGCGGCGAATCTCTTCGTCACGGCCTATCACCGGATCGAGTTTGCCTTTCTCTGCCCGCTCGGTGAGATCGATAGTGTATTTCTTCAAAGCCTGGCGCTGATCTTCAGCCCCCTGATCGTTCACGTTGTCCCCTCCCCGCATCTGCTCAATCGCACTGGTGATTTTTTCGCGCGTGGCACCCGCTGCTTTGAGCAGGTCGGCCAGTGAGCCGCGTGATTCCAGGGCAGCCAGAACAAATAATTCGGATGAAATAAAGTTATCGTTGCGCTTCTGCGCCAGTTTGTCGCACAGGTTCAGTACCCGCACGAGGTCAGATGAGGGCTGCACATCCGCTTCGCTGCCTTCTACCTGTGGCAGACGATCGATAGCCTGCTCGACCTGAGCGCCAAATGGCGCGACGTTAATACCCGCCGAGATCAGTAAAGGTGAAACGGATCCGCCCTCCTGTCTGAGCAGTGCGCTCATCAGGTGCAGAGGTTCAATGAATTGATTATCGTGTCCCAGAGCCAGGGACTGCGCGTCGGCGAGGGCCAGCTGAAATTTGTTGGTAAGACGATCCAGACGCATAATTCCTCCCATTACAGGTCAAAATGCTACTGGAGATTAGATGAGGTCATCCCTCAAATTTTCAAGGTTAATGACCTGAGATTTGAGTAAAAAATGCGCTAACTGGACCGTCTTATGGCGTAAGGTTATAACAGCCAGATCAAAGTTGCCATACGTCCGGTTATCCCATCGCGACGGAAGGAGAAGAAATCGTCACGCTGCGTATAGGTACAACGGGGGTCGGCACTGATGGAGTGTACACCCGCAGCCTGTAACCGCATCCGGGCCAGCATCCAGATATCGGCATAAAAGCGATCGCCCGCCGGACGAAAAGCCGCGCCGGCGTGTGCGTCCTGCGCAACAAACGCCTGCCGCACCTCGGCACCGACCTCAAACGCATCGGGCCCGATGGCCGGTCCAAGCCAGGCATGAATCTGCCCGGGCGGTGAACGAAACTGTGCCAGTGTATTTTCCAGCACGCCCGCGCAGAGTCCGCGCCAGCCTGCATGTGCCGCCGCCACTTCGTGCCCGTCCTGCGAGCAGAACAGCACCGGCAGGCAGTCAGCGGTCATGATGGCACAGACAGTGCCGGGCTGGTCGGTGATACAGGCATCCGCACGCAGTGGCGCACTTCCCCCTGCCGTCAACCGCACAACATCGGTGCCGTGAACCTGATCCAGCCACTGCGGCATGGCGGGCAACCCCGCGTCTGTCACCAGACGCTGTCGGTTCTGCGCCACCGCCTCGGGATTATCTCCAACGTGCCCGCCGAGATTCAGTGCGTGCCAGGGCGGGACGCTCGCCCCTCCCTGGCGCTGTGTTGAGCAGGCCCGGACACGGCGTGGCGCGGGCCATTGCGGCGTGATCAGCTCCATCACCAGTCCATCTGGTCCTTAAACTCTTCGGTATCCGCTTTCAGGGCCGCAATGAGATCGACCATATCCTGCGGAAGCGCGGCGTGAAACTCCATTTCGATCCCGCTGATAGGATGATAGAGACGCAGCATGGTGGCATGCAGCGCCTGGCGATCGAATCCACGCAGCGCGCTGATAAAAGCTTCTGACGCGCCTTTTGGCGGACGCGGACGGCCACCGTACAGCGGATCGCCCACCAGCGGATGGCTGATGTGCGACATGTGCACGCGGATCTGGTGCGTACGGCCGGTCTCCAGACGCAGACGCAGACGGGTATGTGCGCGGAAGTGCTCCATAATGCGGTAGTGCGTCACCGCCGGTTTGCCCATCGGATGGACCGCCATATGGGTGCGTTTGGTGGAGTGACGGCTAATCGGCTGCTCTACCGTACCGCCTGCGGTCATCGTGCCAATCGCGACCGCCTCATATTCACGGGTGATTTCGCGGCGCTGCAGTGAGTCCACCAGATGGGTCTGAGCGGGAACGGTTTTCGCCACCACCATCAGCCCGGTAGTATCTTTATCCAGACGGTGTACGATGCCCGCGCGCGGCACATCCCTGATCGCAGGATAGTGATGCAGTAAGGCGTTCAACACCGTGCCATCCGGATTACCGGCGCCAGGGTGCACCACGAAGTCACGCGGTTTGTTGATGACGATGATATCTTCATCTTCGTAAACGATGTCGAGTGGCAGGTTCTGCGGTTCCCAGCGCTGTTCCTCCTCGATCTCAGCGTCAATCGCGACCAGCTCGCCGCCCAACACTTTTTCTTTCGGTGTCTCTACCATCACACCGTTTACCGTCACGCGACGATCGAGGATCCACTCTTTTATGCGAGAACGTGAATAATCAGGGAACAATTCCGCCAAAGTCTGATCTAAGCGTTGTCCGAGTTGTGATTCGGATACCGTTGCGGTGAGTTGAACTTGTTGTGCCATATACAGCTTCTTCGTTAACGTTGGGTTTTCACGGCGATGCCGTTTAATATAATGTGCTATCGTACCTGGTCATTACCGGGAGCTATACGGACAGCTTCCGCCATAACATTTGAGGATAATCACTTCGTCATGACGCGTATGAAACATCTGGTGGCTGCTGCCACACTGAGCCTGGCACTTGTTGGTTGTTCCGGCTCAAATGACGCGGTACCGGACAGCCCGCCTTCTGAAATCTATGCCACAGCGCAGCAAAAGCTGCAGGACGGTAACTTTAAAGCTGCGATTAAGCAACTGGAAGCGCTGGATAATCGTTATCCGTTCGGTCCTTATGCGCAGCAGGTTCAGCTGGATTTAATCTACGCGTACTATAAAAATGCCGATCTGCCCCTGGCGCAGGCTGCCATTGCCCGCTTTATGCGTCTGAATCCAACGCATCCGAACATTGACTATGTCATCTATATGAAAGGTCTGACGGATATGGCGCTGGATGACTCCGCGCTGCAGGGCTTCTTTGGTATTGACCGTTCTGACCGGGATCCGACGCACGCCCGTGACGCTTTCCGCGACTTCGCCCAGCTGCTGCGGAATTACCCGAACAGCCAGTATGCGGCCGATGCGCAAAAACGTCTGGTCTACCTGAAAGATCGCCTGGCCAAATATGAGCTCTCAGTGGCGCAATTCTATACTAAGCGTGAGGCCTATGTCGCGGTTGTTAACCGTGTTGAAGGGATGATGCGCGATTATCCGGATACGCAGGCCACTCATGACGCCCTGCCGCTGATGGAAAATGCCTACCGCAATCTGCAGCTGAACGCTGAAGCCGACAAAGTGGCGAAAATCATCGCCGCGAATAACAGCTGATAGCCCGACCGGGTTTCAGACACAAAAAAAAGCAGCCTGCGATGGCTGCTTTTTTTGCTCACAGAACAGTCAGATTTGGATCTAATCGCTGCGTGTCAACTCATCAAGCATGCCCTGTTAATCGCTTCGCTTCAAGCCATTTCAGCCCGTTTCTCTGCCTTTCTCGCAGAATGATTCTGTTGACAAAAAGTGACATTTTTACGTGACCGGAATCTCACATTTACCGTTTTTTCGCGCTATGCTGAAAGGACCAAGACGGAAATGACAGAGAGGTAAGCATAATGATTCTGAACATTACCAGTAAACAAATGGAGATCACCCCGGCAATCCGAAGCCATGTTGAAGACCGTCTCGCCAAGCTGGAAAAATGGCAAACCGACCTGATTAATCCGCATATCGTCCTGTCCAAAGAGCCCAAAGAATTCGTGGCCGACGCCACTATAAACACACCAAACGGGACCCTTGTCGCCAGTGCCAAGCACGATGATATGTATACCGCCATCAACGATTTGATCGCGAAGCTCGAACGTCAGCTGAATAAGGTTCAGCACAAGTCTGAAGCGCGCCGTGCCAGTGCCAGCGTAAAAGACATCATACCCGCTGGCGAAGAGTCCTGATTTTGCTAACGCGCCTCCGGGCGCGTTTTTTATTGACAGCTTTTGAGCAGTACGGTTACTCTCAGTCCACTCTCTCTTCGGACGTTATAATGAAACCTGACCTGTTTTTCTTCGCTTTCTTTTTTACCTTCCCCTGAACGGGAGGCCATTCGTCGTGTGAGAATGAAAGCGAAGACGAACAACGAAGCCTCCCAACCGGGAGGCTTTTTTATTGGATAGCATACAGGTGAGCCCTATGAATCCCGACAATCCATTGCTGGCGCTACGCGATAAAATCAGCGCAGTGGATAAAAAACTTCTGACGCTGCTGGCCGAGCGTCGTCTGCTGGCCGTGGAAGTGGCACAAGCGAAGCTGGCGACGCATCGCCCGATTCGGGATGTGGAGCGTGAACGCGCGCTGCTGGAAAATCTGATCGTGCTGGGAAAAGCACACAAGCTGGATGCCCACTATATTACCCGCCTCTTTCAGCTGGTGATTGAAGATTCCGTCCTGACTCAGCAGGCGCTGCTGCAAAAAAACCTCAACCATCCGCATGCGCATGCCGCCCGTATCGCCTTCCTGGGCCCGAAAGGGTCCTATTCCCATCTTGCCGCCCGTAACTACGCCTCGCGCCATTTTGACAGCATGGTGGAGTCGGGCTGCCTGAAGTTTCATGACATCATCAAACAGGTCGAAAACGGCATCGCTGACTACGCGGTGATGCCGATTGAGAACACCAGCTCCGGTTCGATCAACGACGTGTATGATTTGCTGCAACAGACCAGTCTCTCTATCGTGGGCGAGCTGACCCTCCCTATCGATCACTGCGTGCTGGTAAACGGCCCGACCGACTTACAGCAGATCGAGACCGTCTACAGCCACCCTCAGCCTTTCCAGCAGTGCAGCCAGTTTATTAACCGCTTCCCGCACTGGAAAATCGAATACACCGAGAGCACGGCGGCTGCGATGGAGAAGGTGGCGGCGCTTAACTCCCCCACCGTCGCGGCGCTGGGCAGTGAAGCCGGAGGCGAGCTGTATCAGCTGCAGGTGCTGGAGCGCAATCTGGCTAATCAGCAGCAGAACCATACCCGCTTTATCGTGCTGGCGCGTAAAGCGATCGAGGTCTCCGATCAGGTTCCGGCCAAAACCACCCTGATTATGGCAACCGGTCAGCAGGCGGGTGCGCTGGTTGATGCGCTGATGGTGCTGCGCCAGCACAACCTGATTATGAGCAAACTTGAGTCCCGCCCGATCAATGGCAATCCGTGGGAAGAGATGTTTTACATTGATGTGCAGGGTAATCTGCAATCGGAACGGATGCAGCAGGCGCTTCAGGAACTGAAAACCATGACCCGCTCACTGAAGGTGCTGGGCTGCTATCCCAGCGAGAATGTGGTGCCGGTGGAACCGGGCGAATAAAAAAAGAAAAGGCATCCGCAGGGATGCCTTTTTCAGTTCAGTCAGGGACGGCTGTCATTCGCCGAGCGTAGCAGGCTCCGGCTTTCCACCAGGAAGCGTTTTGCGTGATCGCCAAACCACTCTTCTACCCGGTTAAAGCTGGCAATAAAGGCCTGCTTGTCGCCCTGCTCCAGTAAGGCAATCGCTTCACCAAACCGCTGATAGTAACGTTTTATCAGCGCCAGGTTACTCTCTGATGACATGATGATGTCCGCATAGAGCTGCGGGTCCTGAGCGAACAGCCGCCCGACCATCGCCAGCTCCAGCCGGTAGATTGGCGAGGAGAGCGCCAGCAGCTGATCCAGGTTGACGTTCTCTTCCGCCAGATGCAGACCATAAGCGAAAGTAGCAAAGTGACGCAGCGCCTGAATAAACGCCATGTTCTGGTCATGCTCTACCGCGCTGATGCGATGCAGACGTGCGCCCCAGACCTGAATCTGCTCCAGGAACCACTGATACGCTTCCGGCTGGCGGCCATCACACCAGACCACCACCTGTTTAGCCAGGCTGCCGCTGTCCGGACCAAACATCGGATGCAGACCCAGTACCGGGCCGCTATGCGCCGCCAGCATCGCCTGCAGAGGCCGGTTCTTAACCGACGCCAGATCGACCAGAATACAGTCTTCAGGCAGAGGCGGCAGCTGAGCGATAACCTGCTCAGTCAGATGGATCGGTACGCTGATAATCACCATGCCGGCATCACTGAGCAGCGCATCGGCCTGCGCCCAGTCCTCTTTATCCAGCGTTTTGACCCTGTAGCCTGAGAGTCCGAGCATTTTTTCAAACAGTCTGCCCATCTGACCCTTGCCGCCGACGATCACCACCGGACGCAGTTCAGGACACAGGGTTTTGAAGCCTTTGTCATTCTCGCTGGTATAGGATTCGCGCATCACGCGGCGCAGCACATCCTCGATCAGATCCGGTGGCACACCCAGTGCTTCCGCCTCTTTCCGGCGGGAAGCCAGCATGGAGGCTTCGCGCTCCGGCACGTAGATGGGCAGACCGTAGCGGCTTTTGACCTCGCCGACTTCGGCCACCAGCTCCAGTCGTTTTGCCAGCAGTTCCAGCAGCGCTTTATCCACACTGTCAATTTGATCGCGTAACGCGGTCAGTTCAGCCACCATTACTCTTACACCTCTTGTGACAGACGCGCCGACAGCACTCCCTGCAGATCCTGATGCATTCCACGCAGCAGCGTTTCAGTCACTTCCCAGTTGATGCAGGCATCGGTGACGGAAACGCCATATTTCATTTCGCTGCGTGGCTGCTCAGAAGACTGGTTACCTTCATTGATGTGGCTTTCCAGCATCAGACCAATGATTGACCGGTTCCCATCTTTAATCTGCGCAATAGCGGATTCCGCTACGCCAGGCTGACGGCTGTAGTCTTTATTCGAATTACCGTGGCTGCAATCTATCATTAAGGCCGGACGCAGTCCCGCCCTGAGCATCTCTTTTTCACACTGTGCGACATCTTCCGGACCGTAGTTGGGCGCTTTACCACCGCGCAGGATGACGTGACCATCCGGATTGCCCTGGGTCTGCAACAGACAGACCTGACCGGCCTGATTGATGCCGACAAAGCGGTGCGGCATTGCGGCGGCACGCATCGCGTTAATCGCGGTGCCCAGACTGCCATCGGTACCATTCTTAAAGCCTACCGGCATCGACAGGCCCGACGCCATCTCACGGTGTGTCTGTGATTCTGTAGTACGGGCGCCAATCGCAGACCAGCTGAACAGATCACCCAGATATTGCGGGCTGTTGGGATCCAGCGCTTCGGTCGCCAGCGGCAGGCCCATTTCCACCAGGTTGACCAGCAGCTGGCGCGCAATGTGCAGACCCGCTTCCATATCGAACGAGTTATCCATGTAAGGATCGTTGATCAGTCCTTTCCAGCCGACGGTGGTGCGCGGTTTTTCGAAGTAGACGCGCATCACGATATAGAGCTGATCTTTGAGCTGTACGGAGAGACTCTGCAGACGACGCGCATAATCCAGTGCCACTTCCGTGTCGTGAATGGAGCAGGGTCCGCATACCACCAGCAGACGCGGATCACGCCCGGCGATGATGTCAGAGATTGTCTGGCGCGAAGCCGCAATCTGATCCTGCTGTTCAGCGGTCAGTGGAAATTTCGCTTTCAGCTCTTCAGGCGTGATTAAGACCTGTTCACCGGCGATATGCACATTGTTCAGCGCGTCTTTTTGCATGATGGCGATCCTTTGGCTCGTATTGGCAGTCGTGGACTCCTCGTTGAGGAATGCAGACACTGTATCACATTAGATACAGCGCGCAAGATAAGGTGTACATATTTATTACCATTGCTATGCTCAAGCCTGATTAAATATTAATTAATCATTATTAAACATGTAATTATATAAAAATTCATTTACTCCTCTGCCAGCAATGTAGTAAACATAAGTTTACACAGCAAGCCATTGGTGTTTCTGTTGGTTGCAGGCAGAATAAAGATATTCATTCCTGAACCGGGTCAATGACATGCTCCCTTCCCCGCTGGATCCTCATCTGCGTCCGTTCCTGTTAGAAGATGTTCCCGCCTTTACGACTGCGGTTAACGCCTCACTCGACAGCCTGATCCCCTGGATGGCCTGGGCGCATCATGACTATCAGCCTCATGAGGCGGAAAGCTGGATACGCTTTACCCACTGGCAACGCCTGCGGGAAGAAGCGGAAGAGTTTGCGATTGTCGACCAGCATGACCAGCTGCTGGGCGGCGCGGGGATACGCTTTGCCCGTCACCCGGGCGACACCAGCGCCATCGGCTACTGGGTGCGCAGTGACGCCCAGCGTCAGGGGATCGCCAGCCGCGCAGTCGCCACATTGCTGCCGCTGGGTTTTTCACGTCCGGAAACGCGGGTGATCGAGATTCTGGCGGCAGAGGAGAATCTGGCCAGCCGGGGTGTGGCGGAGAAGTGTGGAGGCCAGTTTATTGGCTGTCGCTATGGTCTGATCGTGTTAAAAGATGGGCCGGTGAATACCGCGATTTATCATTTTCAGCGTCCGGAGGCCGGATAGCTGCTGCCATCTGGCTGACACCTGCACATAAAAAAGGGGCTGGCATCACGCCAACCCCTTGTTTGCTATTAACTTTTAGATGTCGCGTTAGCGATACCTTAGTTAAGACGCTTTTTCACGACACCATTGATACATATGCATTTTATATATAAAACAGTTAGTTAGTTCTATATCTGGTGCAACCAAATGCGAGCACGTTCATGCTGGGTAGTCAATTTGTGGACACGATCTTTATGACTTTTGCTCTCCCTTGAATCAAAACTTCTCCTCTTCCTTCAGCGGTCCCAGACCAATAGACTTTTGCCAGTTCTTCTAATTTTTCATCATTCTCATGGAACCCATCAAAGAATAGCGGACCGTCATTGGTTTTAAACACCGTAGCATCAGAAAATGGCTCAATTATTAGCAGAGAATAAGCTTTTTTTGATTCGTTTACCCAATTAATCCAAGTTGAGGGCGGAATGCTCATATCAAAGGCGTATGTGCATGTGCTGCGAGAGGGTAAGCTTTCAAAATGTTCTGCACGAATTCGCTCAAAAACTAATTCTCTGTGAAGCTCTTTAGACATTTTCCTCAATTGTCCTATAGCTATACTTCTTTGTCTGTCATTAAACGATGGATTCATCAGAACAGAATGTAGAGGTATATTATTTGTACCACTTAAAATATACGCACAAAGATCGATCATGTTTTTGTAATAATTGTTATATCCAGACAAATCAATTATATCGCCAACTTTCCATTCAGCGTTTTTTCCATTATGGACATTCAGGTGATAATAGCAATTACTCATAATTTGCCTTAAGGAAGTTTACTGAGAGGGTTCAAATTTACAGCTTCTTCTAAATGCTCAGGGGCAAAGTGAGCATACTTCATGGTTTCACGGATGTTAGCGTGACCGAGTATTCTTTGCAGCACCAGAATATTGCCACCATTCATCATGAAATGGCTAGCAAAAGTGTGTCGAAGAACATGGGTTTTCTGGCCTTCTATAAGCTGAATCGTGGTGTTGGCCAGCATTTTTTTGAAGTCCTGATAGCATGGTTTGAACATCCTACCCTGCCGTTCCTTCAGTTCATCATACAGCCACTGCGGGATCGGCACAGTTCGGTTTTTCCCACCTTTTGTTTTAAAAAATGACAGCTTGTTAGGTGACAGCTGTGAACGGGTCAGTGTTTCCGCTTCGGTCCAACGCGCACCTGTAGCCAGGCAAACTTTGCATATCATCTTTAAATCTGGCTTTCCGTAAAGCTCGCACCCATCCAAAAGCTCGGTGATCTGCTTTAAGGTAAGCCAGGACATTTCCTTTTCGTCTTCCCGGAATGTCCGAACGCCTTCAAGTGGGTTAGGTAAAGACCATTCCCCTAGTCTCTTAAGCTCATTGAAAACAGCGGCGAGATAGTTTTGCTCTCTGTTAACCGTTATGGGTTTTACTTTCCATTTAGAAGGGTCGTCGTGATAGCCGTTGGAAATCTCGCCCTTAAGACGGCGATCACGATAATGCGCCCAATCTTTTGCCGTCAGCTGAGAAGCTATCGGGTCCCCTAACCCGGCACACACTATATCTAGTTTTGCCTTTCGAGATTTAACGGCCTTAAGTGATTGCCCGTGCAAAGAGTCCCAGAGTTTAATTAATTCGCTTAGCTTCCTACGATCTTCCTTTTCCTTTATCCACGGTTTATTTTCAGCCTCAGCGCGTGTGAAATCTTCAAAAGCTACCGCTTCCCCTTTTGTTGTAAAGCTTTTCCTGATGCGTCTACTGCCACGTCCATCTAAATAAAAATCAGCAAGCCATTCGCCAGATGAAAGTTTTTTAATGGACATTTTATCTAACCAGTGTTTTTTTGTATTCAGAAATATTATTGATTAGGATGATAACGCACATAGCCGCTAATAAATATGAAACCCAAGTTAGCGTAAAAAAACTGAAAAGCATAATTGTGCCTAAAGCAGCACCACCAAGGCATAGACTTATGAAAGCCTTGGAACCTACGATGCTTTTGGTTTTGCAATTGTAGTGAGCTGAACCAATGCCGCTCACTATCGCTATTATTAATAAAATAAATTCAGCCATAGTTTACCTATAAACATTTAGATATAGTCAGCATGACAAACCCTATAGGGGTTACATCAGTATCTAAGCATTCAAATGAAGATGTATTATTGGTAACTTTAATTCTATTACCCGGAAGGCGCGACACGGTATAAATATCTTTATAGCCATCTATATCTAATAACCAATCACCATTTCCAATAGTTTGAGCGCCCCCCTCAACAATCCAAGAAATCGAGCCGCGTTGGATAAATATAGGGTTAGTTAAGTCAAGGCCAAACAGAGAAATATTGAAACTCACATCAGGCTGATTCTCTAATGTGCCTCCGGAGAGTTTTCGCGCGGGTATGGATGGTATCAGCTGATCCGCTAAATCTCTATTAGGTAGTACCTCATCCTCATGGCCAGTAGCTAACCAAGAAAGAGAAACCCCCGTATCAAGTGCGCATGTAATGACAACATCACCTGGAAAATAATCTCTGCGAACCCATGCGCTCATCGTCGCTGAAGGAATATCAAGCAAGTCACCAAGCTGCTTCTGCATAGTAAAGCCATATGCGTGCATTATGCGATCCAACACTGCCCGCCCGCCATTAGCCAGCATAGTGTCGTGAAGTTTCTTCCCTTTAAGAGAGAGATGCTTCACTCCATCTGAACTTACATTTGCAAGTTCACCATTAACCAGCCATCTAAGGCTTACTCCCGTATCCAATGCGCATTGAACGATGTAATCGCCGGGTAAACTCTGGCGAGCTACCCAATTTTGGATAGTAGGTAACGGAATTTTCAAAAGTTCTGCTAGCTCTGGGCGTGAGCTAACCCCATAAGATTTAAGGATTCTCTCCAGTATGGCCTTAACATCGCTGTTGTAATCGGTCATATACCCTTCAAATAATCCAATATGATCTGTTTACACGAATCCATTTGGAATATATCATCCACTTCGTTAGTGAAAATGCACGCCAATGCACCGTAAATACTGCCAACTGGAGATAATCCCCGATGACCAATCAAATTACAATACCTAGCGGCCCCGATCTGATGACTTATGAACAGTTCGCACAGGCTTATGGTTACAGCCTTCGCACTGTGAAGCAGATGGTTGAAGACGGTGATCTGCTTGTTATGCCACGTAAAAAAATTGGCGGTGCTGCACGCATCAACATGGTTGCCTTCCGCGCGCGTTTGCTCGCTCAAGGTGTCAACTGCCGCTACGTCGCTGCGTAACAACTTAATTATTTAAGTTGAGCAAAGGAATGACCATGTTTGATTTCAAGACTTCCACCCATAACCACTACGAAGACGCCTGCCGCAAGTTTGCGCTGTCTCACAACATGCGGGAGCTGGCCCAGCAAGCAGGCATGAAAGTGCAGACGCTTCGCAACAAGCTGAATCCTGATCAGGTGCATCAGTTGACCGTTCCAGAAGTGCTGCTGCTTACTGATCTGACTGAGGACGCGACTCTGATGGATGGGATGCTGGCTCAGTTGCACTGCCTGCCATGTGTTCCTGTCAATGAACATGCCGCTGAAAAATTTCCGGCTTACGTGCTCAATGCCTCCGCTCAGGTGGGAACGCTTGCTGCCAGTGCTGCTAATCACGCCAGCATTACCACCTCATGCCGTCGCGGGATCGTTGAAGCAGCTAATACCGGCATTCGCTGCATGATGCTGGCGGCTCTCACCGTCCAGACTCGCGTTCAATCAAACCCTGCGCTGTCAGGTACTGCCGATGTGTTAAGCGGTATCGGTGCATCAATCGGGATGGTATGAGACATGGCATTTTCAGTGGCCCCGCTTCTGAAGCGGCAAAGCCCGTCCCACGCATACGGCCACGGCTGGATTGCGGCAGATAAGGGCAGGCGCTGGCACCCGGCAATTTCACAGGCCAAACTGCTGGCAGGATTAACCGGTAAGAGGAAAGAATCATGGCTTACAAGGCTGAAAGTATCACTGTTCAGATGAACGCGGGGCAGCGTACCAGTGCGCTTAATCACATCTCTGCGCTTCGCACCATGATGCACGGCGATTGCAGCAATGAACTGAAACGCTTTATCGCAGACATGCGTGATAAGCGCGATCACCAGGCAGAACGTAATAGCCGCGCACTGAGCGCGATTTTTTTCCTGGCAAATATCAGCAAAGAACGTCACGGCGTTGATTTTAGTGAACTGACGAGTGACGAAAAAACGGCGCTGATTTGCGCAATGAATCACTTAAAAGCAGTCGTGAGTTTATTTCCAAAGAATCTGACGTTACCTAATTAATTAACCCAAAGAAATTAAATGGCGTAAACCCGCCGGGCATTCTTTTGCCCGAATTCAGGAGAAAGAGAAATGCGAAATATCCAGACCCGTAGTTTTAAAGCTGACGACGACGCGCTTAATGCCCTGCTGAGCAAGGCCAAATCTGAGCAGCGTAGTGATGATGCCATGTCAGTTTCTATCCGCCTGGCCGCGCTGGCGATTCATGCCCGCAAAGAGGAAATGTCTGCGGCGGAAATCATTGAGCTTCTGGACAAAGAAGCAGATCGCTTTGAGAACCAGGCGCAGGAGATGCACTGATGGCTGATTCAATGGACCTGGTACAGCAGCGCGTGCAGGAAGAGCTGGCGCGCAATCTGGCAAACGCGACTCACCGCCCCGCAGGGGCGAGTGAGTTTTTTTGCCTTTCATGTGGTGAAGAGATCCCGGAGCAGCGCCGCCGCGCACTGCCGGGCGTTTCCCTCTGCGTGACCTGTAAACAAATCAGTGAGCTGAAAAGCGCGCATTACAAAGGTGCAGCGTTATGAAAACCATTCTGAAATGGGTTGGCAGCAAGTCCGGCCTGATGCCTGAACTGATTAAGCACCTGCCCGCCGGTGATCGTCTGGTTGAGCCGTTTGCCGGTTCCTGTGCGGTCATGATGAATACGGATTACCCAGCTTATCTGGTGGCCGACGTGAATCCCGATCTGATTAACCTCTATCGCCAGGTTAAAGAACATACGCGCCCGTTTATTGTCGTGGCCTTATCACTCTTTAATCAGAACAAAACGGAAGAGAGTTATTATCAGGTCCGCAAAGATTTTAACTTTAACGCGGCACTGCCATTGCTGGAACGTGCTGCGCAATTCCTCTACCTGAACCGCCACGGCTACCGTGGCCTTTGCCGCTATAACAAGAAAGGCGAATTTAATAATCCTTTCGGCCATTACAAGCAGCCCTATTTCCCGCTGGCCGAAATAGAAGCGTTTGCCCTGAAGGCGCAGCGCGCGACGTTTAAATGCCTGGGCTACAGCGAAACCCTGAACATGGTCCGCGCCGGTGATGTCGTGTACTGCGATCCGCCTTATCACGGTACATTCACCGCTTATCACACTGAAGGATTCAGCGACGACGACCAGCACTCGCTGGCCTGCATTCTGCTGGGTATCTCTGAGCGTAACCCGGTCATCGTTTCAAACAGCGACACCCTGTTTACCCGCAGTATCTTCCGTGAATTTGACCTGACAAAAGTCACTGCTGCCCGCTCTATTGGCGTGGACGCCGGTGAAGGTAAGAGCGCGCCAGAAATCATCGCGGCGCGTCACATGAGTCTGGCGGTGTAATGGCTCAGGTATTCGCATACCCGTGGAATGCCCCAAAAAAGGCAATAAATCCACAGCTGGACCCGGCGGAAGTTGCGCCGGTGTCTGCGCTTTCAAACCTGATCGCTCTCTATGCTGCTGACAACGAGCAGGAGCAGCTGCGCCGTGATGCATTGAGCGATCAGGTTTGGGACCGCTACTTTTTCAACGAATCCCGCGACCCTGTTCAGCGCGAAATTGTGCAGGACAGAATCATCAGCCGGGCAAAGATGGCCCGCGAACAGCAGCAGTTCAATCCTGATCTGGTCATCGTGGCAGATGTCAGCGCCCAGCCTTCACACATCAGCAAGCCTCTCCTGGACCGCATAAAGTTTTTCCACAATCTCGGCAGGCCGCAGGCGTATTCCCGTTACCTGCGCGAAACTATCCGTCCCTGCCTTGAGAGGCTGGCGCGCGTGCGTGAAAGCCAGATATCAACCTCATTCCGGTATATGGCCGGTCATGACGGGCTGGACGGCCTGCTGGCGTTGCCTGAGATGAACCAGAATCAGGTCAAGCGTTTATCAACGCTGGTAGCAGCACACATGAGCATGTGTCTTGATAAAGCCAGCGGCCACCTGTTCGTCAGTGACGACGTGACGCCGGAGCAGGTTCGCCAGGCATGGGAAGCTGTTGCAGCGGAAGCGATGCGCCTGGACGTTATCCCCCCGGCCTTTGAGCAGCTGCGCCGCAAAAAGCGCCGCCGCAAGCCAGTGCCCTATGATCTGATCCCGCCATCGCTGGCCCGTATGCTCTGCGCGGACTGGTGGTATCGCAAGTTATGGCAGCTGCGTTGTGAATGGCGTGAAGAGCAGCTGCGTGCTGTCTGCCTGGTCAACAAAAAAGCGTCCCCCTACGTCAGCTATGAGGCAGTGATCCATAAGCGCGAGCAGCGCCGGAAGTCTCTGGAGTTCTTCCGCTCACATGAGCTGATCAGCGACGAAGGCGATACGCTGGATATGGAAGACGTGGTGAATGCCAGCAACAGCAATCCGGCTCACCGCCGTAATGAAATGATGGCCTGCGTTAAGGGGCTGGAGCTTATCGCAGAGATGCGCGGCGACTGCGCCATGTTTTACACCATCACCTGCCCGTCGCGTTTCCACGCCACCCTGAACAATGGCAGACCGAATCCTAAGTGGACCACGGCCACGGTTCGCCAGAGCAGTGATTATCTGGTTGATACGTTTGCCACCTTCCGCAAGGCCATGCACAAAGCCGGTATGCGCTGGTATGGCGTGCGGGTTGCTGAGCCGCATCATGATGGAACCGTACACTGGCACCTGCTGTGCTTCATGCGCAAAAAAGAGCGCCGTTCAGTCACCGCGCTGCTGCGGAAATTCGCCATTCGTGAAGACCGCGAAGAGCTTGGCAGCAATACCGGGGCGCGCTTTAAGGCTGAGCTGATCAACCCGCGCAAAGGTTCACCGACCAGTTATATCGCCAAATACGTGAGCAAGAATATCGACGGGCGCGGACTGTCGGATGAAATCAGCGCCGAAACCGGCAAGTCACTGCGCGACAGCGCGGAGAACGTGGGCGCATGGGCGTCACTTCATCGTGTTCAGCAGTTCCGCTTCTTTGGCATTCCTGGCCGCCAGGCTTACCGGGAACTACGCCTGCTTGCCGGTCAGGCGCTGAGAAATCAGAGCGATAAAAAAGCCGGTGCGCCGGTGCTTGAAAACGCGCAGCTGGACGCCGTGCTGGCCGCTGCAGATGTGGGCTGCTTTGCCACCTACATCATGAAACAGGGCGGCGTGCTTGTTCCGCGCAAACATCACATTGTCAGAACCGCTTACGAGCTTAACGATGAGCCTACCCCTTACGGCGATCACGGCACCCGCATTTATGGCATCTGGTCCCCGTTAGTGGCGGGCCGCATCTGCACGCACGCAACGAAATGGAAAATGGTCCGTAAGGCCGTTGACGTTCAGGAGGCGACAGCCGACCAGGGCGCTTGCGCCCCTTGGACTCGTGGCAATAACTGTCCCCCTGATGAAAAACTGTACATTTCAGGGGGCAATCCGGTATCTGTTGAACCTATAGAACTAGGTGAAACGCCTCTGTATGTCCCGGCAGACTTCGACAATATGACCAGAAAACAGCGCCGGGATCTGCTCGCGCGTCTTCGGGTGGTTAAGCCGCGCCAGAAGAAGAGTTATAAGCAGGTAATTGGCGATGTTCAGCAGGCTGATCTTGTTGCAGAGCTGAAAACGAGGGGCTTTACCGGTGAAGATACTGAAACAAATCTGCTTCTGTGCGGAGGCAGTCTCAATTCAGGCGCGGGGATGCGCATTTTTTACCAGAACGGACGGCTGCAGGAAGATGATAAATGGAGTCAATGGATCTGAACTAAGAAAGCTGCCATAAGCGAAGCCGTTAGTCAGGAGAAAGCAAGCCTTTATCTAATCAAAATAACAGGTTGGCACCACTAAAAACCTTACATTTCGTTTTCAGATTAGGTCCGATTGAATGAAAAAACATTTCACATTTCGTAACGCATCTAATACTGTATGGTTATACAGTCTTTAGAGTAAAGGGAGGGTTAGATGGACACTCAAGATTTGGCACCGATAAACCGCAAGATGGCTTGCGTTCAGTTCATTGCTGAGGTGTCGCTTATAGCGAATTGCAAGCCATCTGACATGAAATTAGCGATGAGTATCATCGCTGAGTTAGCGCATTCGAGCTGTGAAAAAGTCCCTGACGACGAGATTTTTTACGCTGCGGAATAGCATGAGTCCACAGCCAAGCATATTGATAACGTTGCTGGCGACAAAATTTATTTTTGGCGCTGGCAAGGTTGAACAACGAGTACCGCGAGGCGTTAGGCTATGGCCGGAAGCGATTCGAATTACCAGGTAGTTTACCGGGGCGAAAGCCTGACTGATTATGCGCCTGGCGGATTAGTTTTCTTTCAGCGGCCTAAAGAGAACGGTGGCGGCTTCTGGTTAGGCCGGACTTATGATGGTGTCTTCTGGCTTGAGATTTCTGCCCCTGTCTCTCTTTCGCAGGGTCTGCTTTATCTGCAGGCGCTACAAAATTCTGTCGCGGCCGATACAAAAATCACTGAGCCAGATAACAACCTGCCCCTGTTCTGACTCTTTGCAGGTGAGTGCATGTCTATGCTGCATGAATCCGCATGATCCCAAAAGGATCGTTTACCCTTTGGCCCGCCAGAACTGGCGGGCTTTTGTTTAGGTCATGCAGGTGCATGAAAACCACTCCATAAAGCGGGCAGGCGTGGCGGGGCTACGAGCGCGCGCAAAGATGTAATTTTTTATTGCTTGTTGTTATTTCTTTATGCAATTAGAATCCTCCGATTCAAAAACATAAGGATATCTCATGGAAATCATCACTCACGTTATTAGTTTCTTAGCTGGCGCTGGTGTTAGCTGGGCCTTAACTTTCACTATTTATAGTTACAAACTGAAATTAGTTAATATGAATCAAAACTCACCTACTCAAAACGATAACAAGGTTAAAAACGGTAGTGTTGTAGGTAGAGATCAAACTAATTCTCATTGAGGGAGTGATGAATGTGTTTAGCAAGCCCACGCAATCTAATAACCGTGTTCAAAACGGAAGCGTCGTTGGAAGAGATCAAAAAAATTACAATACCCATATCTATCGTAGCCCCAACCGAAGCTTGGAAAGACTTTATGGTAGGCTTTCAGAGGAAGTAGAAGTACAAGAAGGCGGAAATCTTGAGTTTAGCGATAAACTAAAACATTACTTCGCAAGCGATACCAATCCTGACGTTAGAGGTTTGGAAAGCAAACTTAATGATAGTCAAAGGGATGATTTGTTATTTTTCGCTCAAGATTTAAAAGAGAAAGCTTTTAAGCTTATTCTTAAAAGCCAATCTTCAAAGACAGCTCAGGAGATATATGCCATAATTTTAGATAAAATTCACACTGACTTTATGTTAAAGGTCAGGCCGTTAATTCAGTGTGATGAAGATCGGAATGTGGTTGATGAAAAAATATCATTAATGCTCGAAAGTATTAGTGATATGTTAGGCGATAATTTGCTAGAATTAACTGAGAAGGATCTTTTAGGTCTTCTTTATTTTCTCGGTGGTAATTGCCATGTAAGGTGGGACAAATGTTAGTATATCATCCAGCTTATGATGCATATCATTGCCTTTTTAGAATGATGTCAATCATTGAAAGGGTTGATGAAGTAGAAATAGACAAATTAAAAATGCTCGATTTCTATATTTTATTCCCATCTTTATTAAAATTAGTAAGAATGCCTAGGCAGTTTATTAAGGTAAAAAAGGATGCGGAAAGGATTAGAAATGAATATCATGACCCACTTAATCCTGTCGTGACCTTTAAAGATATGAAGCATATACAAGAGGCGGCTATAAAATGCATGCTAGCTGCTGGATACATTGATGCTGAATTTTACGGTGAAGGCGTTGTCAAACGTTCAAGTAAAATAATACCTTTAAATTTAAAGTCAAAAATGGACGAATTTATTAAGGATAGAGAACCTTTCTCTTCTTTCATAATTAAAAAGTTAGCCAAATTTCACCTAGTCGGCCCCGATGGATTGAAATCAAGAACACAATTAATGGAATATCGATATGACATATCTTAAACCCACTCTAATTGTCAATGAATTGGCAGTATTTCAAAACGGTCATGTAGCTTATAAATGCACTTTTCATAAAGGTGTTAACATTATTCGTGGTCGTAATAGTTCGGGGAAAACGACAATCATGGATATGCTGGCTTTTTCTTTGGGTGCTGAAAATATCAGATGGAAACCGCAAGCATTAAAGTGCACCATGACCTTGGTCGAGGTTTTATTAAATGACAATATTGTATGCTTGAAGCGTGAAATCTCTGCAGATCCATTAAGACCAATGTATATTTTTTGGGGCGGCATGGATAAGGCTTTAAATGCTGGGGTACATGATTGGGAACTATATCCTTTCAAAAGATCTGAAAACAAAATTAGCTTCACACAAGCTATATTTAATGCTCTTGATCTCCCTTTGGCACAAGGTGCAGGCTCATCGAATCTAACATTGCATCAGGTCCTGCGTGTGCTTTACGCCGATCAGCCTTCAGTTCATAGTCCTATATTTAGATTCGACAAGTTTGATAATGCTTTAACCCGCGAAACAGTTGGTGGTTATCTCTGTGGAGTTTATAATGATGAACTCTATAATGCGCAACTTGAGCTAAGAGAAACTGATACAGAGTTATCTAAAAAGGTATCAGAACTCAAGAGTATATTTAATGTTCTTGGACGTTCAGGACATGCGCCTGACATGCAAGGAATTGATGCCAGAATAGCAGAACTTACTGATCTCAGAGAAATTGAAAGTAAAAAAATAATCAATAGCAATAAAATAGAAGTAAAAAAAGAAGATAATTCTTTATCTGATTTAAGAGGTCAGCTTAATTCTGCCAAAACAGAATATTCAGATGTTAAAAGCAAAATACAATCTTTGGAATTTGAAATATCAGATTCTGAACTATTTATTCAAGAGCTTGAAGAAAGATTAAAAAACCTTGAGCAGTCTGGAGAGACTCGTGGTGTATTTGACAGCATGCATTTTGAGTTTTGCCCTAGTTGCCTTACAAAAATTAGTTCTCTAAATGAAAAGCATAGCTGTCATTTATGCAAATCAGAAGAACAAGATGACAAAGCCAGCAATCAACTTTTACGCATGAAAAATGAACTGGCGCTGCAAGTTCGTGAATCTAACCAATTAATGGTCAGAAGGCGCGAACAATTAGTCAAGCTCAAAAGAGAATTGCCATCATTAGAAAGCACTTTGAAAAGACTGGAGCAAGAGTTTTTCCAGAAGTCTAGTTATTGGGAATCTCCAATTGAAGCTGCAGTAGGTGAAATTTATCGTAGAATTGGCAGTTTAGATGAAGAAATTAAAACTGCATATGAAAATAAAAAACTAATAGTGGTAATTAATGAACTTCAAGAGCAGCGCGATAATCTTCAAAAAGAAAAAAACAGATTAGATGATTTAATTAAGCTTTATGAAAAGAATGAAGAAAGACTTAAAGAAAGTATCTATTCTTCAATTAGCAACATCACCAAAGAGTTGTTGCAGGAAGATTTACCATTGCAACGAGAATTCATTGATCCTGAAAATGTGGAATTTAGTTTTACAGATAACGCAGTATATGTGAACGGGAGCAGGAATTTCTCCGAAAGCTCGGCAGTGGTTCTTCGTCATATATTCCACTTAGCATTGCTTTCTGCGAGTATTGAACATCCTTCGATGAGATTACCAAGATTTTTAATGTTAGATGGTATTGATGACGGTGGTATGGAGAAAAGCAGAAGCCATAACTTGCAGGATGTTATTATTCGCGAATGTTCTCATTTTGAATGTGATTATCAATTGATTTTTGCAACCTCTGAGATTAACCCCAAATATCAAGAGAGCGAGTATGTTGTAGGTGAATATTATGAGCCAGGTGTAAATTACTCTTTAAAAGTCATGGCCTAAAAGAAGGCCGGGATTACCGGCCTTAATTAGACTAAATCATATGGTGAAAATTTAATAACATCTTCTCCCAACCATTCATTCAGCTCTTCAAAGCGCCTTTGCAATGGGATGAGCTCGTTGCGCACAAACACTTTGCTGGCCTTTTCAATGTCACCGAACCCGCCCGTGTTGCTGGGGATAATCCCCATCAGTTGAGGCGGCACGCGATGTACGGCCAGCATGTCATCGCGGCTCACGTTTTTGATGTTCAGGAATTCATCCTTCGCCGCCACCTCAGACAGCGGGATGATCTGGATGCCGTCCTTTTTCCCGTTCGGGCTGTACATAAACAGGTTACGGAAGTTGCCAGGGCCCTTAGCGCATTTCATGGCGCCGCGGATATTGTCCACGTCCTGCTGGCTCTGCGCCGGGTCGGTCATATACATGATAAAACCCGCATGGCTGCCGTTGAGGTAATACTTGCGGCGGAACAGCGTAGCCGACTCGTTCAGCAGCGCCGACGGGATGGCAGACAGGTAGCCCGGCAGGCCGTAAATCTCCTGATTGATGTCCGGCTCCATCAGGTGGAAGACACTGCCCTTCTCAAACTCATATGGCTCCGTGTTGATGCCATAGTGCGCATACCAGTAGGTATCAAGGTCCAGGCCGCGCCGGGTGAACTTCGCCAGCGACGGCTCCAGCTTCAGCACGTTACCGAGACGGCTGGTCCGCTTCTCCAGGTAGGCATTGCCGAAAATAAGATAATCCAGCGCAAAGCGGCTGAACGCCTGCTGACTCAGCAGCGGGTGCGGGATAAAGGTACTTGCCAGAATATTACACTTAACGCTGATGGGTGAGCTGTGATGCACTGCGGCGCGAAACGTGCGCGCCAGCCCGTCAACGCTCACGGGCGGTTCATACCAGCGATCATTGATAACGCACTCCACGTAGTCCAGCAGTTCGCGGCGGTCCAGCACCGGGATCGGGTCGCCAAAGGTAAACACCTCCGACGCTGCCCCGCTGGTCATGTTATCCGGCTGCGGCACGGGCTGCGTGCGGGTGCGGTTCCTGCGTTTGCTCATCAGTAAATCTCCACAATGTTCTGCGTGTGTGCCGCCTGTCCCTGCAGCGGCTCGTTTGCCAGCGCGTGCATGGTCGCCCAGGCCAAATCGCCGTGGCTGACTTCCTCGCTGCGGCTGGTTTCATAGGTCGGACGGTTGCCGCTGGCCGTGGTGGCCTTGCGGATAGACATAAACGACTGCGCAATGTCGAGGTGGCTGGCGTCAAACTCCAGCCGCCCGCTGGCGATGGTGTCGTAAGCCTTCAGCACCAGGGCGTTCTTCACGTTGGGGTTATATACAAACTCTTTTACCTGCGGGAAAAACGTTTTGACGTTCTCATACACGCCCAGCCCGACGCCGGTGGAGTCGATGCCGATATAGGTGACGTTATACTGCTGCGTCAGCGTCCTGATGGCGTCAGCCTGCGCCCGGAAGTCCATCCCGCGCCACTGGTGACGCTCAAGGATGCGGAACTTACCGCCCGGCACGGCGGGCGGCGCCATGACCACGCACCCGGCGCTGTCGCCGTTCTGCGTGCCCTTCGCCGGGTCATAGCCGATCCAGACTTCCTTCCAGCCAAACGGGCGCAGTGCCAGCGCCTCAAAGTCGGTCCAGACTTCCCAGCTGTCCACCATGCACTTCTGCAGCATGGCCAGCTGGAAGACCGACGCCAGATCGTCCATAAAGACGCACATCAGCAGGTTCTGGTAATCCTCCGGGCTGTAGCGCGTGCGCAGCTGCTCCAGGTCAAACAGGTCACAGCCGCCACGCACCGCATCTTCAACGGTGACGATCTGGCGAAACTGACCGTCTTCACAGAGGCGGCCGGCGGCCAGTGACTGATGGCTGAGGTCGATATCAACCCGGTCCGCTTTGGCCCGGCCTTTGTTGAACTGCGAACCGGACCAGAACGGATAGGCGCTGTGGGTGAGGCTGGAGGGCGTGGAAAAGTATGTTTCGCGCCATTTCTTGTGCAGCGCCATGCCGGACGCCACTTTCTGCAGTTCCTGAAACTTGGGAATCCAGAAATATTCATCCAGGTAAAGATTGCCGTGATAGCTCTGCGCGGTGCGGGCGTTGGTGCCTAAGAAGTACAGGCACGCGCCGTTACTTAGCGTCATCGGATCGCCCTTCAGGTCTACGTCAACCTCGCGGGCAAATTCGATAATGTACTGTTTAAAGACGTGCGCCTGCGCCTTACTGGCCGACAGGAAAATCTGATTGCGCCCGGTGGTCAGCGCATCGATCAGCGCCTCGCGGGCAAAAAAGAATGTCGCCCCGATCTGGCGCGACTTCAGCAGGTTGCGGACCGAATATTTATTTCCGGCCTCCCACCACTGGCGCTGGTAGCCGAACATCGAGCCGTGGAAAACTTCCTGCAGCTTCTCGATCTGTTCGTCGCTGAACAGATTCTTTTCTGGGGGCTTGCGCGGGCCTTTGTTCCGGTTCTCCACGTTGGGGTTAAGGTCCGCTTCGTTGCCGCCGTTGCTAAACTTACCGATCCGGGCGTGGCGCTCAGACTGGCGCGCCAGCAGGTCAATTTCTTTAAAGTCTTTCCCTTCCTTCTGCTCCTTCATGATGAGCTGGCAGTAACGTGCGGCGGTGGTCAGCTGCATCTGATCCAGCGGGCCGTAGTCGCCCCACTTATCGCGCTTCTTCCAGCTGTGAACGGTTGCGGGTTTTTCTCCCAGCATTTCAGCAATGCGGGCGATGCGGTATCCCTGAAAGTACAGCAGTAAAGCCTGCCTGCGGGGATCGAGGTCGTCGGGGGCGGGTGTCATGTTCATGCAGCCAAAATACGGCCCCGCCGCCACCTTTTCTGCTGCCCCTCATTGTGTGGTTTCCCGCACAACGTCCGCGCGTTGTTTCGATACCCCTGCCGCCGCAAACATAGGGCCTCACAGAGTTTTACTGACCGGAGCCTGGACAATGGCAAAGAAAGCAAAGCGTTTTCGTATCGGGGTGGAAGGTGCCACCACGGACGGGCGCACCATCGAGCGCAGCTGGCTTGAACAGATGGCGGCAAATTACAGCCCTGAGCTGTACACCGCCGTGATCAACATGGAGCACATCAAGGGCTATACGCCTGACAGCCCGTTTCGCCGCTTTGGTGTGGTAGAAGCGCTGGACGCAGAAGAAATCAGCGACGGCCCGCTGAAGGGCAGGCTGGGGCTGTATGCCGTGATTAACCCGACGGATGAACTGGTCACGCTGACCGGTGCCATGCAGAAAACCTTCACCTCTATGGAAATCCGCCCGGAGTTTGCGGACACCGGCGCGGCCTATCTGATTGGCCTGGCCGTGACCGACGATCCGGCCAGCCTCGGCACCGAAATGCTGCAGTTCAGCACCAGCGCCGGGGCGAACCCGCTGGCAAACCGCAAGCAGCATCCTGACAACGTTTTCTCTGCCGCTGAGGAAACCCTGATCGAGTTTGAGGACGTGGCAGACGAAAAGCCCGCCCTGTTTGCCCGCATAAAGGCGATGTTCAGCAGACAGCAGCAGACCGACGCGGCCCGCTTCAGCGACGTGCATCAGGCCGTGGAGCTGATTGCCACGGAGCAGCAGGACCTGAGCGCGCGCCTTGAAACGGCACTGAGCGAACAGGCTGACAGCCTGAAATCACATTTCAGCAGTGCGCTGGGTGAGGAAGTGCTGAAGCGCGAACAGCTGCAGGCGGACTTCACCGAACTGCAGCAGCAGCTGAGCCGGGAAGATGGCCGCCAGCAGGTCCGCCCGCGCACGCCGGGTAACGGCAGCGGCGGCGAAGTGCGCACCGACTGCTGATACAGCGGCGGCAAACCTTTTTAACGAACAGAGAAAGCAGAGCGATGAAAAATACTACCCGTTTTAAGCTGAATGCTTACATGTCGGTGCTGGCAGAAATCAACAAGATTGACCTGTCCGCGCTGAACAGCAAATTCACCATTGAGCCGTCCGTGTCGCAGACGCTGGAAAGCAAAATTCAGGAGTCGTCCGCGTTCCTGCAGGCCATCAACATCATGCCGGTCAGTGAGCAGAGCGGTGAACGGCTGGGGCTGGGGATCGGCACCACCATTGCGGGCACCACCGACACCACCCAGCAAGAGCGCGAACCGACCGACCCGACTTACATCGACGGCGACGGCTACAAATGCACGCAGACCAACTTTGACACGGCGCTGCCTTATTCAAAGCTGGACATGTGGGCGAAGTTCAGCGATTTCCAGGTGCGCATCCGTGACGCCATCGTGAAGCGTCAGGCGCTGGACCGCATCATGATCGGCTTCAACGGCCTGAAGCGTGAGAAAACCTCCAACCGCGTGCAGAACCCACTGCTGCAGGACGTGAATATCGGCTGGCTGGAGAAAATCCGCCAGGAAAAACCGGCGCAGGTGCTGGGCCAGCACATCGGTGACGACGGCAAAGTGGTATCGGACAAAATCACCGTCGGGATCGGCGGCCTGTTCCGTAACCTGGACGCGGTGGTGATGGGCGCGGTGTCAGAAAAAATCGGCGTGCAGTACCAGGACGACACCGAACTGGTGGTGATCTGCGGACGCCAGCTGCTGGCTGACAAGTATTTCCCGCTGGTCAATCAGAGCCAGCCAAACACCGAAGCACTGGCCGCTGATCTGATCATCAGCCAGAAGCGCATCGGTGGCCTGCAGGCGGTGCGCGCGCCTTACTTCCCGGCCAATGCGCTGCTGATCACCCGCCTGGATAACCTGTCCATCTACTGGCAGGAAGAGACGCGTCGCCGTTCCATCATCGACAACCCGAAACGTGACCGCATCGAAAACCTTGAGTCGGTTAACGAGGCCTACGTGGTCGAGGACTACGACTGCACCTGCCTGGTGGAAAACATCGAGCTGCTGGAGCAGGAGCCGGAAAAAGCGCCGGGTGAGATGAGCGACGCGGAAATCGCACGTATCGCCGCCGTAGCGGCCAGCGTGGTCAAGTCCATGAGCGGCTCGGACAGTTCAGCCGCCAGCGCGGAAACCACGCAGACCGGTGATGCCGGTGATGGCAGCAAAGGCGGAGCGTAACCCGTGACCAACCCTTTCCGCGCGCATACGCGCTTTATTCAGGCACAGGAGGCCGCCCGGTCGGGCGGCAGTGGCCGCAGCACAAAGAGCTATGACCTGATGCTGCTCCAGCTGAACGAAGACCGCCGCCGCCTAAAGGGCATTCAGTCCAACGTCCGTAAGGCCGAAATCAAGGTGGAGGTGCTGCCGAAGTACGCCGCCTGGGCTGAGGGCGTGCTGAGTGCTGACGGCGCGCAGCAGGACGACGTGATGATGTACGTGATGCTCTGGCGCGTTGACGCCGGTGACTATGCCGGTGCGCTCGCGATTGGTCGCCATGCGCTGAAGCACGGCTGGACGATGCCGCTGGGACACCGCACCACCGCAACGGTGCTGGCTGAAGAAATTGCCGACGCGGCAAAGGCCGCCGTGCTGGCGAAGACGCCGTTTGATCCGGCCCTGCTGCTGGAGGCGCTGGAAGCTGTGGACGCACACGACATGCCCGATCAGTCACGCGCCCGTCTGCACAAGTCCATCGGCTGGGTGCTGACGGAAAGCAGCCCGGCGTCCGCGCTGAACCATCTGAAGCGCGCCCTGCAGCTGGACGAGAAGTGCGGCGTTAAAAAAGACATTGAACAGCTGGAGCGGAAGATCCGCAACGCCAGCTGATAACCGGACGTGCCCACGCGCGGGGCGGCACGGGGTGGCGACAGGCAGCGCCGCATCAAAACCCCGTCCACCGCCCACCTATTCAGGAGAAACAGAACGATGGAATTTATCGCGCCACAGAAGGCGACGGGAACGCCGGACATTATCCCCAACAACTCATTCTGGCCCGACGTTGATCTGGCGAAGTTCCGCAGCGTCATGCGCGTTGACGGCACCGTGACGCCGGAGCGTCTGCGGCAGGTGGTACTGACCGCGATGGCGGAGGTTAACGCGGAGCTTTACCCGTGGCGTGAGCGGCAGGAGCTGGCCGGGCGTAACAGTCTGGCCGACGTTCCGGCGGAGCGTCTGGCCGGTGTGAGCGTGCGGCTGCATCACTATGAAAATGCGGTGTGGTGCTGGACCCGCGCGGTGCTGAACGAGCGTTATCAGGATTTTGACGCCACCGCTGCCGCAGCGAAGCGCGGCGAAGAACTGAATGATGCCAGCGGCGATCTCTGGCGTGATGCGCGCTGGGCCGTCAGCCGCGTGCAGGACATGCCGCACTGCACCGTGGAGCTTATCTGATGAAGGTGCGTGCGCAGCAGTATGACACGGTGGACGCACTCTGCTGGCGTCACTGCGGGCGCACGCAGGGCATGACGGAACAGGTGCTGCAGGCAAATCCGGGGCTGGCGGAGCACGGTCCCCTCTTACCGCACGGGCTGGAAGTGGAGCTGCCGGACGTGACAGCGACGGCCACCGTCCAGGCCGTCCAGCTTTGGGACTGAATCATGTGGGAAAAAATCAGCACCTTTATGACCTGGTGTATTGCGGTGGTGATGGCGTGGCTGGGCGGCATGGACCTGAAAGACGTGTCCACCGTGGCCGGTGTGCTTATCGGCCTGCTGATGGCGCTCATCAGTTGGTACTACAAACACAAAACCTACCAGCTGCTGGCAAGCGGGCGCATTACGCGGAGGGAGTATGAATCTGCAGACCGTTAAACGCTGCGCCGTGGGCGTGGTGCTGGCACTGGCTGCCACGATGCCCGGTTTTCAGCAGTTGCACACCTCTGTGGAGGGGCTGCGGCTGATTGCCGATTATGAGGGCTGCCGCCTGCAGCCGTACCAGTGCAGCGCGGGAAAGTGGACCGACGGGATCGGCAACACGTCCGGCGTGGTGCCGGGTAAATCCATCACGGAGCGGCAGGCGGCGGGGAATTTCATCACCAACGTGTTGCGCACTGAGGCGGCACTGGCGCGCTGCGTGGCGGTTTCCATGCCGCAGCAGGTTTATGACGCGCTGGTGTCGCTGGCGTTCAACGTGGGAACCGGCAACGTGTGCGGCTCCACGATGGTGGCGCTACTGAAAAAGGGTAAATGGCGCGAGGCGTGTTATCAGCTGCCGCGCTGGGTGTACGTGAAAGGCGTCTTTAATCAGGGGCTGGATAACCGGCGCGGGCGTGAACTGGCATGGTGCCTTAAAGGAGTCTGAGATGCAGATGGTAAAAAAATGGTGGTTTACGGCGTTACTCACCGTCCTGCTGACGCTGGTCAGTATCAATAATGGCAGCTTTGCGGGCTATCCGCTGGCGGCCCTGCTCTGGGCGGAGTTTATAGCCTGGGCTTTCATCGGTTTTTCCGGGCTGTGCTGCGCCGCCACGCTGACCGGCGGAGAGCGTAAGCGGACGTTTGCCTGGCTGCTGAGGTTTGCGCAGCTGGCTGACCGCGTGCCGCTCAGGTGGTATCACCGCGTGATCGTCGCTCTGGTGATGTGGACAGCAGGATGGCAGCTGGCGGTTCTCATGAGCATGAATGCTCTGTTTTATCGCTGGATGATCAGGCCAGAGCTGAAGCGGGTAGCGGCATGACGCGCGCACTGGCGGCCATCGTGCTGATCCTGCTGGTATTCGCTGGCGTGCAGTCTTACCGGCTGAGCAGCGCCCACGGCAGGATCGATGCGCAGCAGACCACCATTGCGGGCCAGGGCAAAAAGCTGAGCCAGAAAAACAGCCAGCTGATCGCCCTTAACATTCTGACGCAGACCAGCAGCCAGGCGCAGACGCAGCTTTACGCCGCCGCCGAACGCAACGGCCAGCTGCTGCGCGACCGGCAGCGAAAGATTGAGGAGCTGAAACGTGAAAATGAAGACCTGCGCCGCTGGGCTGATGCCGCTCTGCCTGATCCTGTTGTCCGGCTGCGCCAGCGACCGGCCCTCTCAGGAGGTGAATCTTACCGTGAGTGGCTGTCCGAAAATCACCCGCTGCCAGCTGGACCCGGCAGCACCGCGCACTAACGGCGACCTTGTGGCCCTGCTGGACGAAACGGAAGCCGCCTGGGCGGCGTGTGCCGGTAAGGTTGATACCATCATCAGCTGTCAGGAAAAAGACGATGAACAAGCCGCAGTCCTTACGCAGCGCCCTGAATAAGTCGGTCCCTTATGTGGCCGACAACCCGGACCGCCTGCACCTGTTCGTGGACAGCGGGCAGGTGGTTGCCACGTCTGCCCCGTCCCTGTCGTGGGAATATCGCTACACGCTGAACGTGGTGATCACCGACTTCACCGGCGATCAGAACCTGCTGATGGCCCCGGTGCTGTTGTGGCTGCGGGAAAACCAGCCCGACGCGCTGCAGAACAGCGAAGAGCGCGAAAAGCTGTTTTCGTTTGAGGTGGATATTCTGGCAAACGACCGCTGTGACATCAGCATGGATCTGAAACTGACAGAGCGCATTGTGGCAACGACGGTGGATGGTAAAACCAGCATTGAGGCGGTGCCGGAACCGGACGTGCCGGAGGAAGTCTGGACGGTGAAACGTGGCTGAACTGCATGAAGTGGATGCCTGGCTGGCGGCGCTGCTGTCGCAGCTGGAACCGGCGGCACGGAAAAAGATGCTGCGCGAGGTGGCGCGCGACGTGCGCCGGATTCAGCAGGCAAACATCACCGCGCAGCGTTCCCCGGACGGCACCGCATGGGAACCGCGCCGCGTAACAGCCCGCAGCAAAAAGGGGCGCATCCGTCGCGGCATGTTCGCAAAAATGAAAACGGCAAAGTATCTGAAGGCGCAGGCGAGCACAGACGCCGCAGAGGTGGCCTTTGTTCCGGCGGTACAGAAGCTGGCCCGCGTCCATCACTACGGCCTGCGGGACCGGGTAAGCCGTCACGGCCCGGTGGTGAAATATGCGGAACGTCCGCTGCTGGGCGTGAATGACGATGTAGAAAGTATGGTGCGACAGATACTTCTGAGATTTTTAAATGACTAAAGTCTTTCTAAAAAACTGCGTGCTTTCCCATGATTAATTTCATCCTGTATTGCTCTTCCCGCCCCATCAGCCGAAGGGTAAATATCAGCCGCACTGAAGCCAGCTTTATAAAGTAAGCGGAAAGCCTCAGAGGCTTCAGTAACAGGCAGTGTATACTTAAAAAATATTGGGTGACATAGGTCAGAGGTTAATTCATGCAAGCTGGTTATAGTCGTATTTCCACCTCTTTTCCCATTATTCGGGTGTATAGTAAAAAGGCCGTACTGTGCAGCAAGATGTGGGCTTATCGAGCCTGCAGAAGTGTGAATTTTTATTTGAGAATGTAGCCCTAGCTGTTCAGTATTCAAAGCCCATAAAGCCAGCTTACTTTCCTTATTCCACTCGCGGTGATTGGCTAAGCACGAGCTTACAGCGAAATATAAAGCTGTATATGCGAGTCGCGTCCAGTCCAATAACCTTGTAGGAACGCCATGATGTTGAGCCATTGCCATTAAATCTAATAACTCTGGGTTAGGCCATAATGACGGATTGATGAACCATTTACTTTGGTTATCTAAATCTAAGTTAAGACTTCGAAAAGATTGACTGTCACCGGGAATACTTACTCCTATCCGATCACAGGCTTTAACGAAAGAGTTTAATAATAAAAGTTCATTTGCCACGATGTCGTTTGACTTAGGTTCCCCTCCCATAAAAATACGAGCTGAAAAATCTCTGAGCACAGATGGTATTAAACCCCATGTCGCGTCAGCTTGCCCCCTGTAAACAATATCATCAACACAATTAGGATCAATTTTTTGAGTTGGGGAGAGTGCATCCCAAAGTTTTTTTGCGTCATTAAATTCACGCAATTCATAAGTGCTGTAGTTTCGCTTTTCCATCTGCATAGCCTCATCAAAAAAGCCTTTGTATCAGATGCCACACAAATACTCACGATCCCTTTTACCTGTGACTAATGCCAGTCTTTAGACATGAACGAAAAACTCACCGAAATCATGCGCCTTATCACCAACCTGATCCGCACCGGCACCGTGTCCGAAGTGGACCCGGTGAACTGGCTGTGCCGGGTGAAAACGGGCGACCTTGAAACCAACTGGATTAACTGGCTCACTCTGCGCGCCGGTAGCACCCGCACATGGTGGCAGCCCACCGTCGGGGAACAGGTTGTGCTGCTGAGCCTGGGCGGCAATCTTGAAACCGCGTTTGCGCTGCCCGCCATTTATTCCGAAGCCTTCCCGCCGCCCGACTATTCAGAAGACGGCACCACCACCGTGTTTAAGGACGGCGGCTGGTTCCAGTACGAGCCGGAAAGCGGCCAGCTGCTGATAAAAAATATCAAAAGCGTGCGCATTGAGGCGGCAGATGGCATTCAGCTGATAACCGACGCGCTGGGGATAGAAGCCAGCCAGACGCGGATCAACAGTGACACCACGATGAACGGCGACGTGACGCAGGGTGGCGGCAAGATGAGTTCAAATGGCGTGATTGCTGACAAGCACGCACACGACAAAGTGAAAGCCGGTGGCGACATTTCAGGAGAACCAGTGTGATGTATCTCGGCATGAACCGCGACACCGGCAAAGCCATTACCGACATCGATCACATACGGCAGAGCATACGCGACATCCTGATCACCCCGGAAGGCAGCCGCCTTGCCCGGCGTGATTACGGTTCGATGTTGTCCGCGATGATTGACTGGCCGCAGAACGATGCCACCAAACTGCAAGTAATGGCTGCCACCTATACCGCACTGAGCCGCTGGGAGCCACGCATCCGGCTGGCCTCGGTAAACATCACGCGCAATGCGGACGGCTCTATGCAGGTAGATCTGACCGGCCAGCGTGATGACGGTTCGGCGGTTGCTATGTCTGTGCCAGTGGGGGTGAACAGTGGCGGTAATTGATCTTTCCCAGCTGCCTGCGCCGCAGATTATTGAGGTGCCGGACTTTGAAATGCTGCTGGCAGAGCGTAAAGAGGCGCTGATTGCGCTTTATCCGGCGGATGAACAGGCCGCCATGCGCCGCGTGCTGGCGCTGGAGTCCGATCCGATTGTTAAAAGCCTGCAGGAGAGCGTCTACCGGGAAATTCTGCTGCGCCAGCGCATTAATGAGGCGGCGCAGGCGGTGATGGTGGCTTACGCCATTGGCAGCGATCTGGACCAGATGGCCGCCCGCAATAATGTGCAGCGCCTCACCGTTACCCCTGCGAACCCCGACGCGGTGCCGCCGGTGGATGCGGTAATGGAGTCAGACGACGCGCTGCGCGTGCGCGTGCCGGAGGCGTTTGAGGGGCTGAGCGTGGCCGGACCAACGGGCGCGTATGAGTTTCACGCTAAAAGCGCCGATGGCCGGGTGCAGGACGTGTCCGCCATCAGTCCGTCACCGGCGACGGTGCTGATCACCGTCCTGAGCCGTGAGGGCGACGGAACGGCGGCAGCGGATTTGCTGACTACAGTGGACACCGCGCTGAACGCAGACAGCGTGCGCCCGGTGGCCGACCGCGTGACAGTTCAGGGGGCGACCATCCGCAGCTACAGCGTGAAGGCCAGGCTGCACCTGTTCGACGGCGTGGCCGCCGGTCCCTGCCTTGAGGCGGCAAATGCGAAGCTGGCCGATTACCTGACCGAGCAGAAAAAGCTGGGCCGCAGCGTGCGGCGTGAGTCTTACGGGGCGGTGATGCGCGTGGCCGGTGTGGACTGGGTGGAAATCACCGAACCGGCGCAGGACATCATCATGGACCGCACGCAGGCAGGCTACTGCACCGGCACGGATGTGTCCGTAGCGGGCGATCAGGGGGTGACATGAGCAACAGCAGCCTGATGCCACCCGGTTCGTCTGCGCTTGAGCGCCGCCTGGCAGAAGCCTGCAGCGGCATTTCCGGGCTGAGCGTGCCGCTGCGCGACTTATGGAACCCGGCCACCTGCCCGGTGAGTTTTCTGCCCTATCTGGCGTGGGCGTTTTCAGTAGACCGCTGGGACGAAAGCTGGGCGGAAAGCGTCAAGCGGCAGGTGGTCGGCGATGCGTTTTACATTCATCAGCACAAGGGCACCATCAGCGCCATCCGCCGCGTGGTGGAGCCTTTCGGCTTCCTGATCCGCGTGACCGAGTGGTGGAAAACCAGTGAGCTGCCCGGCACGTTCCGGCTGGACATCGGCGTGCAGGACCAGGGCATAACCGAAGAAACCTATCAGGAACTGGAGCGGCTGATCAGCGATGCCAAACCCTGCAGCCGTCACTTGCTGGGGATGTCCATCAATTTGCAGGTCAGTGGCGAAACGCGGATAGCGGCGGCCAGCTATGACGGTGATGACCTGACCGTTTACCCGTACACCCCGGAACTTATCTCCGTCAGCGGCGCATTCTATGGCGGCGCGGCGGTTCACGTTATTGACCTGATGGAAGTGGGACCATGACACAAAAATACTATGCGATTGTAACCAGCCAGGGCGCCGCAAAGATTGCCAATGCTGCCGCGCTCGGCACAAAACTGAATATTACCCATATGGCAGTGGGTGACGGTGGCGGTACGCTGCCGACGCCGAATGCCAGCCAGACAAAGCTGGTTAACGAGGTGCGCCTCGCGGCTATCAACACATTAAGCGTAGATCCTGCGAATGCTAACCAGGTTATTGCCGAACAGGTGATCCCGGAAAATGAAGGTGGATTCTGGATCAGGGAGATGGGCCTGTTTGACGCCGATGGAACACTGATTGCGGTATGTAACACGCCGGAAACCTACAAGCCCGCGCTGCAGGAAGGCAGTGGCCGCACGCAGACCGTGCGCATGATCCTTATTGTGAACAGTACTGACGCGATTACCCTGAAAATTGACCCGTCCGTGGTGCTGGCAACGCGGCAGTACGCTGATAGTAAGGTCAGTCAGGCGGTGATCGAGGTCAGGCAGTACGCTGACGATCTGATGGCTAAACATCTTGCCGCCGCTGACCCGCACAAGCAGTACGCGCCAAAAGAAAGCCCGGTATTCACTGGCACGCCAAAAGCGCCTACGCCCGCCACGGGTAACAGTTCAACGCTGCTTGCCACAACGGCTTTTGTGCAGGCCGCTATTGCGCAGCTGGTAGCATCTTCCCCGGAGGCGCTGGACACGCTGAACGAACTGGCGGCGGCGCTGGGTAACGATCCGAATTTTGCCACCACAATGACCAATCAGCTTGCGGCGCGCGCGCTGCTTGCGGGTAACGTTAATCAGCAGTTTTCTGTCAAAGACGCCTCCGCAGATGGACATGCAGTTAATCGCGGGCAAATGAACACTGCACTGGCTTTGCGCGCCCTGCTGGGCGGTTCGGCATCCCAAAAGTTCCTTGTGATGAGTGCGCCCACGGATGGCAGCGCCGCCGTGCCGGTTTCGCTGCTGAATGACGGACTGAGTAAAAAAGCCAACGTAAATGGCAATGACCAGACAGATTTTTATGTGCGCAATAACGGCGAAACAAACGCCGCTGTAAGCAATGCCCGCCTGAGTTACGTTCTGGGAGGCTATGCCTATAAGGGCGGTGACGCTGGTCAGGGTTTTGCCGTGGCGGGCGGTACAGGAGCAAACAGCGCCGTTGCTTACGGGCAGTTTCAGGCGGGCACTAACGGAAACGGCGCATGGATTAAGCTGCCGAACGGCGCGCAGTGGTGCCGTCAGAACCTGAGTATACCGGCAAAGACCAACGTCATCTGGACATACCCGGCAGGCTTTACGGCCCCGCCGGCCATATTCATAACCGGCATCAACGGCGATCCGGCGGTATGGTCAACGGGCGTTGGCGCGGGCAACGCCGGTATCTATAACAACAACGATTCGGCCCTTAACGTTAACCTTCTGGCTATCTGGTGATGAGCATGAGTGAACATGATAAGTTTTCAGCTGAGCCGCGTGAGGCGGACCAGGTTCAGCCTTTTGAGAATCGTTACTTTGTATCGGTTAACGCAGAGCAGTACGTTGACGCCATGATGATTGCCTTCAGCCAGGCCGATGCGGAGAACTATTCAGCCATGGAGCTGGCAGAGCTGACGCTGGCGCAGTTTGAATCTGTCGGGCAGGATTCCCAGCTTATCAATGGCGAGATTGTGAAGGGCATGCCCATGATTGCTGAACTCAGCACGCAGGCGAAGCAGGCCATCCTTAACGCACGTCTGCGCGAAGCTGCGCAAAAAGTGCAGGTGCTGCAGGATGCAGTTGATCTTGAAATGGCAACGGATGAGGAAAAGACGCAGCTGACGGCATGGAGAAAATACCGCGTAATGCTGAGTCGTGCAGATGCGGATACTCAATCGCCGGAAGAATGGCCGCAGCCGCCAGGCTGACAGCGACAGCGCCCGGAGGGGCGCTTTTTTTCAGCCTTACCTTGTGTGATTCGCCACACAATGCCCGACGGGTGCGCCCGCCCCCGCGACCTTTCACCATAGCGGAACCCCTTCACAGGAGAACCGCCACATGGCAGATGATTATCACCACGGCGTGCGCGTTGAGGAAATCAACGAGGGCACCCGAACTATTACTACCGTCAGCACCGCGATTGTGGGGCTGGTCTGCACCGGCGACGACGCCGACGCGGCCACCTTCCCGCTGAACCGCCCGGTGCTGTTAACCGACGTACACACCGCCAGCGGCAAAGCCGGGGAATCCGGCACGCTGGCCCGCTCACTGGACGCCATTGCGGATCAGTCGAAACCCGTCACCGTCGTTGTGCGCGTGCCGCAGGGCGAAACCGAAGCGGAAACCACCGCCAACATTATCGGCGGCGTGACCGACGGCCAGCGCACCGGCATGAAGGCGTTGCTGGCTGCGCAGTCCGTCTGTGGCGTAAAGCCCCGCATTCTGGGCGTACCGGGCCACGACACAAAAGCCGTTGCCACCGAGCTGCTGAGCGTGGCGCAGGATCTGCGCGGCTTTGCCTACCTGTCCGCGTACGGATGTAAAAGCGTTGAAGAGGCGATTGCCTACCGTGCCAACTTCAGCCAGCGCGAAGGGATGCTGATCTGGCCTGACTTCATCAGCTTTGACACCGTGCTGAAGGCGGACGCGACGGCCTACGCCACCGCCCGCGCGCTGGGGCTGCGCGCCAAAATTGACGAGCAGACCGGCTGGCATAAGTCCCTGTCAAACGTGGGCGTGAATGGCGTCACCGGCATTTCAAAAGATGTCTTCTGGGACCTGCAGAACCCGGCCACCGATGCGGGCCTGCTGAACCAGAACGACATCACCACGCTGATCCGTAAAGACGGCTTCCGCTTCTGGGGTTCCCGCTGCCTCAGTGATGACGCGCTGTTTCAGTTTGAGTGCTACACCCGCACCGCACAGGTGCTGATGGACACGATGGCAGAAGCGCAGATGTGGAGTGTTGACGGTGCGCTGAACCCGTCGCTGGCCCGCGACATCATCGAGAGCATTCGCGCGAAGCTGCGCAGCCTGGTGAATCAGGGCTATCTGATTGGCGCGGACTGCTGGCTGGATGAAAGCGTGAACGATAAGGACACGCTGAAGGCGGGCAAGCTGCTGATTGATTACGACTACACGCCGGTGCCCCCACTGGAAAACCTGCTGCTGCGTCAGCGCATCACTGACCAGTATCTGGTCGATTTCAGCAGCCGCGTCAGCGCGTAAGGAGACGGAAAGATGGCATTACCCCGCAAACTCAAGCACCTGAACGTGTTCAACGCAGGCAACAACTGGCAGGGGCTGGTTGAGTCCGTGACGCTGCCGAAAGTTACCCGCAAGTTTGAAAAGTATCGCGGCGGCGGCATGGCCGGTGCGGTGGATATCGACATGGGCCTGGACGACGGCGCGCTGGATACGGAGTTCACCGTGGGTGGCACCGAAGCGCTGCTGTTTAAGCAGCTTGGCACCGAAACCGTGGACGGCATTCAGCTGCGCTTTACCGGCTCCATTCAGCGCGACGACACCGGCGAAGTGCAGGCGGTCGAGCTGGTCACGCGCGGACGCTATAAGGAGCTGGACTCAGGCGAATGGAAAACCGGCGAATCCAGTACCACCAAAGTGTCGGCAACCAACAGCTACGCAAAGCTGACCATCAACGGTGAAGTGGTTTACGAGATCGACATCGTGAACATGCTCCACATCGTGGACGGTAAGGACCTGATGGAAGCGCACCGCAACGCGCTGGGCCTGTAATCACACCGGCAGGCGCTGCGCCTGCCGCTTATCTCTCTTATTAAACGGAATCGCATCATGACAGACAAAACTGCACCAAACGAAAAGGCCGTCGAGCTGGACACCCCGATCCTGCGCGGCAAAACCGAAATCACCTCCGTCACCGTGCGCAAGCCGCAGTCCGGCGCGCTGCGCGGCACCCGCCTGCAGGCATTGCTGGACATGGACGTGAACGCACTGATCACCGTGCTGCCGCGCATCACCACCCCGGCGCTGACCACGGCGGAAATTAACGAAATGGACCCCGCAGATCTGGTGAGCCTGTCGGTAGAGGTGGTCACTTTTTTGCTGAAGAAGTCGGTCCTGTCGGATTTAGCGACGGCCTGACGGTAGACGATCTGGTGGCGGACATTGCCACCGTCTTTCACTGGCCGCCCTCCGTTACCGAATCCATGACGCTGACCGAGGTGCTGGAGTGGCGGCACAAAGCAATCCTGCGACATGGGGCCAGCGATGAGTGATAAAAATCTGCGTCTGCAGGTCGTGCTGGGCGCGGTCGATAAGCTGACGCGCCCCTTCCGCATCGCCCGAGACAGCACCCGTGAGCTGGCTGGCACGCTGCGCGACACCCGCAACACCCTGAAAGAGCTGGACGCGCAGGCCGGGCGTATTGACGGCTTTCGTAAAACCCGCTCACAACTTGCCATCACCGCTAACAATCTCAAGGCCGCCCGCGAAGAAGCGGCGCGGCTGGCCGTGCAGTTTACGGAAACAAACAGGCCCACAGCTGCACAGGCCCGCGTGCTGGAGCAGGCAAAAAAACGCGCCAGCCAGCTGCAGCAGACTTACAACGGGCTGCGCCTGTCGGTGCAGCGTCAGCGTGAGGCGCTGGGCGCTGCCGGTATCGACACGAAGAAACTGAGTCAGGCACAGCGCGAGCTTAAAAGTCAGGCTGACGAGGCGCGCGCCGCGATTGACCGGCAGCAGCTGTCGCTTAAAAAGCTGGGAGAACGGCAGGCAAAGCTGAGCGCGGCACGTGAGCGATATTCCCGTTCGCTTGAGGTACGCGACCGCGTGGCCGGTGCCGGTGCGGCAACGTCTGCCGCCGGGCTGGCAATGATTGCGCCCGTTGCCGCCGCCGTAAATTCATCAGCAGACATGGAAGACGCCATGAAGGGCGTGGCAAAGCAGGTTAACGGACTGCGCGACGACAAAGGAAATCGTACAAAACAGTTCTATGACATGCAGGCCGCCATCAAGGCCGCCAGTGAGCAGCTGCCGATGGAAAACGGCGCGATTGACTACGCCGCGCTGGTTGAGGGCGGCGCGCGCATGGGTGTGACCAACCAGAACGATTCTTACGAGGATCAGAAGCGTGATTTGCTGGCCTTTGCCACCACGGCGGCGAAAGCGTCAACCGCGTTTGAGCTGCCCGCCGGTGAGCTGGCCGAAGGGCTGGGCAAGATTGCGGAGCTGTATAAAATCCCCACGCGCAACATCGAGCAGTTGGGCGACGCGCTGAACTACCTGGACGATAACGCCATGTCCAAAGGTGCAGACATCATCGACGTGCTGCAGCGTATGGGCGGCGTGGCCGACAGAATGAACTTCCGTCAGGTAGCGGCGCTGGGTTCCACCTTCCTGACGCTGGGGGCCACCTCTGAGATTGCGGCCAGTTCTGCTAATGCCATGGTGCGCGAACTGTCTATAGCCACGATGCAGAGTAACCGGTTTATGGACGGCATGGACCTGCTGAAGCTGGACCCGGCAAAGATTGAAAAGCAGATGACCACGGACGCGATGGGCACCATCATGCGCGTGCTGGAAAAGGTTAAAAAGCTGCCGGACAGCAAGAGAGTGCCCGCGCTGACGATGCTCTTTGGCAAGGAGTTCGGCCCTGCAGCGGCAAAGCTTGTCAATAACATGCCAGAGCTGCGCCGCCAGCTGGCGCTGACGCAGGGGGATGCCGCAAAGGGTTCGATGCAGAAGGAGTCTGACATCAATAAGGACTCGCTTTCTGCGCAGTGGATGCTGACTAAAACCGGCGTTTCCAACACCATGAGTGGCCTGGGCGATTCGCTGCGAACGCCGCTGATGGACATCATGAATCTGGTGAAGAAAGTCACCGGCATGACCCGCCGCTGGGTGGAAAACAATAAGGAGCTTGCAGGAGCACTGGTTAAGGCTGCTGCAGTCATATCAGTAATTGTGCTGGCGCTGGGTACGCTCATGATCGGCCTTGCAGCTGTGCTGGGGCCGATGGCGCTGCTGTGGCTCAGCTTTAACGTGCTGGGGATAAAAGCGTTCAGCGCATTCGGATTAATAAAAAGCGCCATCGGCATAGTGGGTAAAAGTGTGCTGTGGCTGGGGCGGCTGATGTTCGCAAACCCGATCCTGGCCGTTATCGGACTGATTGCCACCGGGGCGCTGCTTATCTGGCAGAACTGGGACACGCTAGGCCCGAAACTTGCCGCGCTGTGGGATGGTATCAGCACAAAGGTCAGCAGTGTCTGGACCGCGATCCGCACCTACATCACCACCAAATGGGATGAGATTGTTTCCGATGCGAAAGCGTTGCCCGCGCGTTTTCAGGAGGCGGGTTCACAGATGATTGACGGTCTGATGGCGGGCATCAGTCAGAAGTGGGACGCCATCAAAAACAAGCTGTCTTCACTGACCGACTACCTGCCGGACTTTCTGAAGCCTGGCGGCGATAAGTCCGGCGCACCGCAGCTGCCGCGACCGGCAACAGTAAAAGCAGGTAGTGGTGTATCCCTGCCGCCGGGCGGATTCCCCGGATTTGCGGGCATGTACGACAGCGGCGGCTTTATTCCGTCCGGCCAGTTCGGCGTGGCTGGTGAGAACGGGCCGGAGCTGGTTAGCGGTCCGGCGAACGTGACCAGCCGCCGGAGCACTGCACGGCTGGCAGCACTGGCGGCGCTGACGCTGGGTGGTGCCGGAGCGACGGCGGAAGCGAAGCCGCTGCACCCGCTCAGTCTGCCGGTACAGGCGTACCGGCAGGAAGCACCGCGCATGAGTGGCATCGCTACACAGGGAGCTGCACCGCAGATTCACGCCTCCTTCACCATCGTGCAGCAGCCGGGGCAGAGCCAGCAGGATCTGGTTGATGAAGTGATGCGCAGGCTTAAAGCAGAACAGAGTAAGGCTGAGGCGCGGGAGCGCAGCAGCTACCGCGACAGAGGGGGATTTGACGAATGATGATGACGCTGGGCTTATTTGTTTTCATGCTGAAAACGGTTCCCTATCAGGAGCTGCAGTATCAGCGCAGCTGGCGCTTTCCCTCAAACAGCCGCGTGGGCTTCAGGCCGTCGCTGCAGTTTTTAGGCCCGGACAACGACACGCTGACCCTTTCCGGCGTGCTGCTGCCAGAGATTACCGGCGGAAAGCTGTCGCTGTTCGCGCTGGAGCAGATTGCGGAGCTGGGCCGCGCCTGGCCGCTGATTGAAGGAAGCGGAACGATTTACGGCATGTTCGTGATCGAAAGCCTTAATCAGACTAAAGCAGAATTCTTCAGCAGCGGCGTGTGCCGCCGCATTGAATTCACGCTGACGCTGAAGCGCACCGATGAATCGCTGGGTGAGATGTTTGGCAGTCTCAGCGATCAGCTGTCTGCGATGCAGGGCGCAGCAGCCAGCGCCGCCGGTAAGCTGGGCGCGGCTGCAGGAGGGTTATTCTCATGATGTTCAGCCCTTGGATTAACGGCCAGCAGAACTCCCCCGCATTCCGCCTGACAATGGACGGGGCAGACATCACGCAGAAGCTGGAAAAGCGTCTGCTGAGCCTGACGCTCACGGACAACCGGGGCTTTGAGGCGGACCAGCTGGACATCGAGCTGGACGACGCGGACGGCCAGCTGCAGCTGCCGCGCAGGGGCGTCATGCTCTCACTGTCGCTGGGCTGGCAGGGAGAGGCGCTTTTTCCGAAAGGCAGCTATACGGTAGACGAAATCGAGCACAGCGGCACGCCTGATCGGCTGACACTGCGGGCACGCAGCGCGGACTTCCGACAGACGCTTAACACGAAGCGGGAGAAGTCCTGGCACAAAACCACTGCGGGCGAAATTGTCCGGGACATCGCCGGGCGCCATAAGCTGAAGGCGGCAATGGGGGAAGACATGGCGGCAACAGAAATTGACCACCTTGATCAGACCAACGAATCAGACGCCAGCTTTGTGATGCGCCTGGCTAAACAGTGTGGCGCGGTGGCCTGCGTCAAGGACGGTAATCTGCTGTTTATCCGGCAGGGCCAGGGTAAAACGGCAAGCGGTAAGGCGCTGCCGGTGATCACTCTTCAGCGCAGGGACGGGGACAGCCACCGCTTCACCGTGGCGGACCGCGACGCTTATACCGGCGTTATCGCCAGCTGGCTGCACACACGCGAACCGACAAAGAAGCCGGTGGCGAAGGTGAAGCGCAGGAGACGTAAAGCCCCGGTTAAGAAGAAAAAGGAACCGGAAGCGAAGCAGGGGGATTACCTGATCGGCACAGATGAAAACGTGCTGGTTTTAAGCCGCACTTATGCGAACCGGGGCAATGCAGAAAGGGCAGCCAAAATGCAGTGGGAGCGCCTGCAGCGTGGTGTGGCAACCTTCTCGATCCAGCTGGCGAAAGGACGCGCTGAGCTTTACACGGAAATGCCGGTCAGAGTGAGCGGCTTCAAACAGCAGATAGATGAAGGGGAATGGATCATTACAACGCTGACGCACAGCCTGAGCGCGGACAGCGGATATATTACTAATATTGAACTCGAAGTAAAAATCGAGGACTCCACATTGCAATAGCAATATTAATTATCCTTTTGGATAATATGAAGGTATGATCAAGCTAAATAATCAACAGGGCGAATCCTAAATGATGAATTGTCCAAAGTGCTCTCATGCTGCACACACTCGTAGCAGTGTTGTGCTCTCTGAGAACACAAAAGAACGTTACAATCAGTGCCAGAACATAAACTGCGGATGTACTTTCAAATCACTGGAAACCGTAACAGATATAATTATGTGTCCAGGCAGAGTAAATCCAGTACCGCCCCACCCTGCCCGTGGAGGCCATAAAAAATCCCAAGGCCAACTCTGGCTCTAACCCGCTTCGGCGGGTTTTTTAATGCCTACGACTGACTACAAGAATAAACCTGCGTAGCCAATCCGTGGACAAGGCACATAAAAAAGGGGCTGGCATCACGCCAACCCCTTGTTTGCTATTAACTTTTAGATGTCGCGTTAGCGATACCTTAGTTAAGACGCTCTTTAATACGAGCAGACTTACCAGTACGCTCACGCAGGTAGTACAGTTTGGCTTTACGCACAGCGCCACGACGTTTAACAGCGATGCTGTCAATAACCGGCGAGTGAGTCTGGAATACACGCTCAACGCCTTCGCCGTTAGAAATTTTGCGAACAGTGAATGCAGAGTGCAGACCGCGGTTACGAATAGCGATAACCACGCCCTCGAATGCCTGCAGACGTTTTTTAGAACCTTCAACGACCCATACTTTCACTTCCACGGAATCACCCGGGCGGAAGGAAGGTACGTCCTGTTTCATCTGCTCTTGTTCAAGTTGCTTGATAATGTTGCTCATAATTAAATCTCATATCCTGGGTAAACTGATAGTCGGGGAAGATTACTCTTCCGCATCATCGTTTTGTTGCTGCTGATGTTCACGCTTGAACTCATTCAGCAACCTTGCTTGCTCTTCAGTCAGAGCCAGGTTTTCCAGAAGTTCAGGTCTTCTCAGCCAGGTACGGCCTAGCGACTGCTTCAGACGCCAGCGGCGAATATCGGCATGGTTGCCTGACAGTAATACTGCCGGAACCTCCATGCCCTCTAACACTTCAGGTCGGGTATAGTGCGGACAATCCAGCAAACCGTCCGAGAACGAATCCTCATCGGCTGACGCCTGTTTGCCAAGTACGCCGGGAATAAACCGGGCGACTGAGTCAATCATCGCCATTGCCGGCAGTTCCCCGCCGCTGAGAACGTAATCACCGATTGACCACTCTTCGTCAATTTCGGTCTGGATTACGCGCTCATCAATACCTTCATAACGGCCGCAGACAAGAATTAACTTGTTGCATGCCGCCAGTTCACAAACGCCCTGTTGGTCCAGTTTGCGACCCTGAGGTGAAAGATAAATCACCCTGGCACCTTCACCTGCCGCTGCTTTCGCTGCGGAGATGGCATCCCGTAAGGGTTGTACCATCATCAGCATCCCCGGTCCGCCACCGTAAGGACGGTCGTCCACGGTACGGTGCCGGTCGTGCGTGAAGTCACGCGGACTCCAGCTCTGAATGCTGAGCAGACCGTTTTTTACAGCCCGGCCAGTTACCCCGTAATCGGTAATAGCGCGAAACATTTCTGGAAACAGGCTAATAACACCAATCCACATTGTATTCGCCGTTACGTTACCGTTCGATTCGGAGATCAAAAACCAGGATCCCAATCTACCTCAATGACGCCAGTAGAGAGATCGACTTTCCTGATAACCTGTTCATCAAGAAACGGAATTAACCGCTCCTGAACACCGAATGCATCTTTCAGGTTTGCCTTAACGACGAGAACGTCGTTCGAGCCGGTTTCCATCATATCGATGACTTTACCCATCTCGTAGCCTTCGAGGTTAACCACCTGGCAGCCCATAAGGTCTTTCCAGTAGTAATCGCCCTCTTCCAGCGATGGCAACTGCGTCGAGTCAACCTGAATTTCGCAATTGGTTAACTGAGCCGCCGCATCCCGATCGTCAATGCCTTTGACTTTGATGATCAGGTCCTGATTGTGGTGCTTCCAACTTTCCAGTTCGACCTGCTGCCATTTACCGGCGCGCTGGATGAACCAGGGTTGGTAGTCGAAGATGCTTTCAGCGTCTTCAGTGGAGGAAAACACTTTGAGCCAGCCGCGAATACCGTAGGCGGCTCCCATCTTACCCAATACGATTGGGTTAACAGGAGGCTGTGCGGCAAGTTGTCTGCTCATGCTCACCACCGTGACAGATTAAGCTGCTTTCTTTGCTTCTTTGACCAGCGCGTTAACGCGATCAGAAAGCGTTGCGCCCTGGCCAACCCAGTGCTCGATACGATCCATATCAAGACGCAGTGCTTCAGCCTGACCAGATGCGATCGGGTTGAAGAAACCAACGCGCTCGATGAAACGACCGTTGCGTGCATTGCGGCTGTCAGTGACGACGACCTGATAGAACGGACGCTTTTTAGCGCCGTGACGTGCCAAACGAATTGTTACCATAACATCCTCTTCAGTTAATAAAACACCCGGCCCCCATCGAGGAACGGGGTCCGGGTGCTATATAAAAAGCCCGAAAATTTTACTCATTTTGGCGCAAAAAGCAACCTAAACCGCGTCCTTCCAGGCTTTTTTGTGGAACACTTAGCGACCAGGGAAACCTGGCGGCATCATACCTTTCATGCCGCGCATCATTTTCGCCATGCCGCCCTTCTTCATTTTCTTCATCATGCGCTGCATGTCGTCGAACTGCTTCAATAAGCGGTTAACGTCCTGCACCTGCATGCCCGAGCCGTTCGCGATGCGACGCTTGCGCGAGCCTTTAATGATTTCCGGCTTCTCGCGCTCTTTGCGGGTCATCGAGTTGATGATCGCCTCCATGCGCACCAGCACCTTGTCATCCATCTGTGACTTCACATTGTCAGGCAGCTGCCCCATACCGGGCAGTTTCCCCATCAGGCTGGCCATGCCGCCCATGTTGCGCATCTGCTTCAGCTGCTCAAGGAAGTCATTAAGATCAAACCCGTCACCGGTCTTGAGCTTCTTCGCCAGCTTCTCAGCCTGATCGCGGTCAACCTTGCTTTCGATATCTTCGATCAGAGAGAGAACGTCGCCCATGCCGAGGATGCGTGACGCGATACGGTCCGGATAGAACGGCTCAAGCGCATCGGTCTTCTCACCGACACCCATAAATTTAATCGGCTTGCCGGTGATGTGACGAATCGACAGCGCCGCACCGCCGCGGGCATCACCGTCGACTTTGGTCAGGATAACCCCGGTCAGCGGCAGCGCTTCGTTAAAGGCTTTTGCGGTGTTTGCCGCATCCTGACCGGTCATGGCATCGACCACAAACAGGGTTTCTACCGGCTTAACCGCGGCATGCACCTGCTTGATCTCTTCCATCATCGCTTCGTCGACGTGCAGACGACCGGCGGTATCCACCAGCAGAACGTCGTAGAACTTCAGACGCGCTTCGCGCAGCGCATTGTTAACGATGTCGACCGGCTTCTGGCTGAGATCGGAGGGGCAGAAATCCACGCCGACCTGCTGAGCCAGGGTTTCCAGCTGTTTGATCGCCGCCGGGCGATAGACGTCGGCAGAGACCACCAGCACTTTCTTTTTATGCTTTTCGCGCAGGAATTTACCCAGCTTACCGACGCTGGTGGTTTTACCGGCACCCTGAAGGCCCGCCATCAGCACGACCGCAGGCGGCTGAGCGGCCAGGTCCAGCGCATTGTTTTCCGCACCCATCGCCGCAACCAGCTCGTTACGAACGATTTTGATAAACTCCTGACCCGGCGTCAGGCTTTTGTTCACATCATGGCCGACCGCGCTCTCTTTCACACGGTTGATGAAGTCACGCACCACCGGCAGCGCAACGTCGGCTTCAAGCAGCGCCATGCGCACTTCACGCAGGGTCTCTTTAATGTTCTCTTCAGTCAGCCTTCCGCGGCCACTGATGTTTCGCAGGGTTTGCGACAAACGATCGGTTAAATTATCAAACATGGTCTCTCACTTAAAAAGATCGCGAGGCGCCTGATCGGCAGAATGCGGCGGATTATAACACGAAGCCCCGGCGATCTCTGCAATTGCCCCTCAGATCGTTTGGAGCCTGCTCCGGCTGGCGCTATACTGCCTTTTTCCTTATCTGACTGAACCTGAAAGGATCTATGTTCGTTTTCGCGATAGTGGCGCTGTTCGCCTACTCCTTAAGCCTTGCCCTGATCATTCCCAGCCTGCTGAAGCGTCATGGCGGCTGGCGGCGAATGGCGATGATCTCTGCCTGTGTGGCGCTGATCACCCATGCGGTTGCCCTGCAGCAACGCATCTTCGCCATTGATAGCGGACAGAACTTAAGCCTGCTCAATATTGGCTCGCTGGTCAGCCTGCTGATCTGCGCCATCATGACCATCGTGGCGTCACGCAATCGTGGCTGGCTGCTGCTGCCGATCGTCTACAGCTTCGCGCTGATTAACCTCGCCTTCGCCACCTTTGTTCCCAATGCGTTCATCACGCATCTGGAAACCACGCCGGGCATGATGATCCACATTGGCCTGTCGCTGTTCGCCTATGCGACGCTGATTATCGCCGCGCTCTATGCGCTGCAGCTGGCATGGATCGACTACCAGCTGAAAAACAAGCGCCTGGCTTTTACGCAGGATATGCCGCCGCTGCTGACCATCGAACGTAAGATGTTTCACATCACCCAGGTGGGCGTCGTGCTGCTGACGCTGGTGCTCTGCACCGGGCTGTTCTATATGCAGGATCTCTTCAGCGCTGAAAACGTCGATAAAGCCGTTCTCTCAATCATCGCGTGGTTTGTTTATATCGTTTTGCTCTGGGGGCACTATCATGAAGGGTGGCGTGGTCGCCGCGTCGTCTGGTTTAACTGCAGCGGTGCGGTGCTGTTAACCATGGCCTACTTCGGCAGTCGCATCCTCCAGCATCTGCTTGTCCCTGTCTCTCGTTAAAAAGGAAGTTCTGCGTTGGAACATGTTTCAACCACCACGCTGATTATCATTCTCTGCGTCATGGTACTGGTTTCTGCCTGGTTTGCCGGGTCGGAAACCGGGATGATGACCCTTAATCGCTATAAGCTGCGCCATCAGGTCAAGAACGGCAGCCGTGCCGCACGCCGGGTTGAAAAACTCCTGCGTCGTCCTGATCGTCTGCTCAGCCTGGTCCTGATTGGCAATAACCTCGTTAATATTTTAGCTTCCGCACTGGCCACCATTGTCGGCATGCGCCTGCACGGCGACGAAGGGGTCGCGATCGCCACCGGTATCCTGACCTTTGTGGTGCTGGTCTTCGCTGAGGTGCTGCCGAAAACCGTGGCCGCCCTCTACCCTGAACGGGTCGCCTTTCCCAGCAGCCTGCTGCTGGTGCCGATGCAATACATCATGCTGCCGCTGGTCTGGCTGCTCAACTCGATTACCCGTCTGCTGATGAGAATGGTGGGTATCCGCACCGAGGGAGCCATCAGCTCGGCGCTGAGCAAGGAGGAGCTGCGCACCATCGTCTATGAGTCGCGGAGTCTGATGTCACGCCGTAACCAGGATATGCTGCTGTCGGTGCTCGACCTGGAGAAGGTCAGCGTGGATGACATCATGGTGCCGCGTAACGAGATTGTGGGCATCAACATTAACGATGACTGGAAATCCGTGGTGCGTCAGCTGAGCCACTCCCCGCATGGCCGCATTGTGCTGTTTCGCGACTCGCTGGATGACTGCGTCGGTATGCTGCGGGTGCGCGAAGCCTGGCGCATGATGACCGAGAAAAAAGAGTTCACCAAAGAGACCCTGCTGCGCGCCGCCGATGAGACCTACTACATCCCGGAAGGCACGCCGCTCAACACCCAGCTGGTGAAGTTTCAGCGCAACAAAAAGAAAGCGGGCCTGGTGGTGGATGAGTATGGCGACATCAAGGGACTGGTGACCATCGAAGACATTCTGGAAGAGATCGTGGGTGACTTCACCACCTCAATGTCACCGTCGCTGGCCGAAGAAGTGATGCCGCAGAATGATGGCTCGGTCCTGATTGAAGGCAGCGCAAACGTGCGCGAAATTAATAAAGCCTTTAACTGGCATCTGCCGGAGCAGGAGGCGCGCACCATCAACGGCATGCTGCTGGAAGCGCTGGAGGAGATCCCGGCTATCGCCACCCGGGTGCAGATCGGCCACTACAACGTCGATATTCTCGACGTGCAGGACAATATGATTAAGCAGGTGCGCATCACGCCGAAGACACCGCTGAAGAAATCGGTCGGTTCCTGAAGCCAAAAAAAACGCCGCAATCGTCATGATGCGGCGTTTTTTATTGCGGAATCGCGAACTAGATCTGCAGAGCTTTCAGCTTTTCGGCTGGCAGTTTCAGATCCTCGTTGCGGTTGACGCCAATCTCATGCGCCAGCACATTGCGGGCGATCTGCTGCGCTTCATCCAGTGAGTGCAGCTTGTAGCTGCCACACTGGTATTCATTCAGTTCCGGGATCTGGTTCTGATCTTTTACTTTCAGAACGTCTTCCATCGCCCCTTTCCACGCTTTTGCGACGCGCTGCTCGTCCGGTGTACCAATCAGGCTCATGTAGAAGCCGGTGCGGCAGCCCATTGGCGAGATATCAACAATCTCCACACCGTCACCGTTCAGGTGATCACGCATGAAGCCGGCAAACAGATGCTCCAGCGTATGGATGCCACGCTCGGTGAGGATATCAATGTTCGGGCGGCAAAAACGCAGGTCAAAAACGGTAATCGTATCGCCATGCGGAGTCTTCATGGTTTTGGCAACGCGAACGGCCGGTGCGCCCATGATAGTGTGATCAACGGTAAAACTGTCCAGTAGTGGCATACGTCACCTCCTGTTCTGAGAATTTTTTTTAAAACGATGAAACTTTTCTGTTCGCCCAACGTCTGAATATATGAAAGACGCGCATTTGTTATCATCATCATCCCTGACAACAGAGATGTTAATTTGGCCACATTGATGTGGCCTTTTTCTTTTCTACCCTTCCCGGCTCGCCAGATACGCTTCAAAATCCAGCTTATCGCTCGCTTCCAGCTGCTGCTGTGCCGCGACTGATTCCTGCGCCTGACGCGTGAAATCGTCTTCCGTCAGGACTTCCAGCGGCTCTTCACAGAGCAGATGCGCATACTGTTCTGCCAGTGCTACGCCGGTGCCGGTAACACCGTTGTCCTTCATCGCCTGAAGGATACGCGCCGAGTAGGTTAGCTCAGGATCGTCAAACGATGCTACCAGTTGATCGCAGACCTGCTGATATTCCGTGCTGTCCTGATTGTGACTGTCTAAGACTTCAGCAACGCGGCGCAGATCGGCAAACAGGGTTTTACCCACTTCGACCAGCGAATGTTCCGCTTCGCCACAGCCCACCGCAATTTTCTGCCCCGGTTTACGCCCTTCCAGCACGACCCGGTTCCAGTTTTTACGGGTACACTGCAGCTCATCCGCGCTCATTTCCGGCGCGTCGGCCAGCGTACACCAGATCAGGAACAGGTCGAGGAAGCGAACCTGATTCTCATCGACTCCAATGGCAGAGAACGGGTTGATATCCAGCGAACGCACTTCGATATACTCAATCCCGCCACGCAGTAGCGCATCAGACGGCGCTTCACCCGAGCGCGTCACGCGCTTCGGCCGGATCGGCGCATAGAGTTCGTTTTCAATCTGCAGCACGTTGGTATTCAGCTGCAGCCAGTTGCCGTCTGCATCTTTTGTTCCCATCGCCGCATACTCTTCGGAGGGCGTCCTGATCGCTTTCTTCAGCGCCGTGACATAGCCTTCCAGTGAGTTAAAGGTGATACCGAGCGCGCTTTGCGACTTATTGGTATAGCCCAGATCGCTCAGACGCAGCGAGGTGGCGTAGGGCAGCCACATCGTGTCTTTGTCATTGGTTTCAAACGGCAGCGCGCTCTCACGGCCCTGCAGGAAGCTGGAGCTGATGGCCGGTGATGCGCCAAACAGATAGGGGATCACCCAGCCGAAGCGATAATAGTTACGGATCAGGCGCAGATAGCCCGCGGAGATCGTCTCTTTTCCGCTTTCCTGATCTTTCACGTCAGCCCACTCCTGCCAGAACGAGAGCGGCAGCGAGAAGTTATAGTGAATGCCGGAGATGGTCTGCATCAGCGCGCCGTAGCGGTTTTTCAGCCCTTCGCGGTAGAGCGTTTTCATCTGCCCGATATTGGAGGTGCCATACTGCGCCAGCTCGATATTATCGGCATCGTCGATCACACAGGGCATACTGAACGGCCACATGCGCTCATCGCCCAGTTCGCGGGCAACGTGACGATGGATATCACGCAGAAATGCCAGCATATGATCAATGCTGTGGTCGACGGGCGTGATAAATTCCAGCAACGTTTCGGCGAAATCGGTGGTGATCCAGTCATGTTTCAGCGCCGACCCCAGAGAGTCCGGGTGGCCGCTTTTTGCCAGTTCGCCATTTGCCTGCACACGCAGCGTTTCACGCTCGATGCCACGGCCAATACCTTTAAGGGCATTGGGATGCGCCTCCAGCCAGGAGAGCGCTTTAGATACGTCCGGGATCACATTCCCCCCCGCTGTGATAATAATTTATTTTTGTTCAGCATAATGTTAACCGTAGCCTCGAATCTGTGCGAATCAATGCCACCATTCCAGCCCCTGTAATGTGGCAGTCGCGATAACGATATAACGCAGTGTCTTGCCGACAGCGAGAAACAGCATCGCGGGCAGCCAGGCGAAACGTAACCAGCCTGCGAGCACGCAGAGCAGATCACCTATCACCGGCAGCCAGCTGAATAACAGTGCTGCGGGTCCCAGTCGGTGCAACCACGTCATTGCTGTGTCATGCCATCGCCCCTGACGTTTTAACGGCAGTAAGCGACCAATAATAATGTTGGTTAAGCCGCCCAGGGTGTTTCCCAGTGATGCGGCCAAAAGCAACCCGTAAACTGATGTCTTTTTTGCTATCAGAAATGCGATCAGTAGTGCTTCTGAACTTCCTGGCAGGAGCGTTGCACTTAAAAAGCTACTGCCGAACATCGAGGCCAGGGTGAAGATGTCACTCACAGTAAACGGACATCCACCACGGCCATGCCTGCTGCTTTTGCTGCCTGGATACCAAAATCGGCATCCTCAAACACCACACAGCGTGCCGGTGCCACGCCCAGTAATTCGGCGCAGCGTAAAAAGGTTTCCGGCTCGGGTTTGTGATGTTTTACGTCGTCAGCACCGACCACGGCCGAAAACAGCGCACGCACACCCAGCTGCGTCAGTAACGCCTCTGCCATGCTATGTTCGCTTCCGGTCCCTACCGCCATCGGACGACGCCCGTGATACGCTTTTGCCACCTCCAGCAGAGGCAGCGGTGTCACGTTGTCCAGCAGCATCGCTTTCACTGCCGCTGTTTTTTCTGCGGCGAGAAGACGGGGGTCGAGTGACGACTGATTGGACTCAATGATGAACTGCGCAAGCCGCCAGGCGGGCGCGCCATTGAATTCGATGATACGGGCTTCATCCAGCGTCAATCCATAACGCGCCAGTACCTGACGCCACGCTTTTCGATGGGTTGGCTCGGTATCCAGAATGGTGCCGTCCATATCGAAAATCAGGGCGTCATATTGATCGTACATTGTCACTCCGGACGTTCACCAAACGAGACATTACTTTAGCCTAATGTGGACAGGTTGTCGCCAGGGTGGATGAACAGCAAATGCTTTGAAAGCATTAACAATTTTTCTTTTCAGATAAAGGTGATCGTCTGCGCCCAGCCATAACAGTACGAATTTGCAGCGATTTTTTGACAATCTTTTCAGCGCCGCACGCCATAAGACGGGCAGGAAGAGCAAAACCAGATAGGTTATCGCAGCAGGCAGGCGTCATTATCCGCTTAAGTCCGGGTGATGGATCAATGGCAGCCATCGGGGAGAAAAGCCCTGCCGGCAAAGCCAGTGGGAAGCTGAGTGAGAGAGATTTCAGGTTATCTCTGCGACGCTGGCTGCGCATGATATTGCGGCTGGAAAGCCGGTCTGTAGCTCAGGCGCTGAGACGGCATGGTGCACCGGGTATGACTGAAAGCAGAATGACTCAGCCTGCGCTTCGCCCTGCGGGCCGTTGCTGATGCAACGTTATCCTCCTGAGTGCTACCTGAACGCGGATTGCGTTATGACCCACTGAGGGGGTGATCATAAGGGAGAATATGGTGCATCCAGGAGGATGACTCCGCTTACGCTTCGCCCTGCGGGCCGTTGCTGACGCAACGTTATCCTCCTTAGCACGATCTGAACGCGGATTGCGTTATGACACACTGAGGGGCTGATCATAAGGGAGAATATGGTGCATCCAGGAGGATGACTCCGCTTACGCTTCGCCCTGCGGGCCGTTGCTGACGCAACGTTATCCTCCTTAGCGCGATCTGAACGCGGATTGCGTTATGACACACTGAGGGGCTGATCATAAGGGAGAATATGGTGCATCCAGGAGGATGACTCCGCTTACGCTTCGCCCTGCGGGCCGTTGCTGACGCAACGTTATCCTCCTTAGCGCGATCTGAACGCGGATTGCGTTATGACACACTGAGGGGCTGATCATAAGGGAGAATATGGTGCATCCAGGAGGATTCGAACCTCCGACCGCTCGGTTCGTAGCCGAGTACTCTATCCAGCTGAGCTATGGATGCATTGAGGGGTGTAGCTTTTTATGGACTGACAGAAAGTAATCTGAGGATGATACGAAGAATGGTGCATCCAGGAGGATTCGAACCTCCGACCGCTCGGTTCGTAGCCGAGTACTCTATCCAGCTGAGCTATGGATGCATTGAGGGTGTAACTTTTTATGGACTGACAGAAACCAACCTGAGGATGATACGAAGAATGGTGCATCCAGGAGGATTCGAACCTCCGACCGCTCGGTTCGTAGCCGAGTACTCTATCCAGCTGAGCTATGGATGCATAAATCAAATTCTTGTACAACGCAGGGTGCTGACTACTCACCATGAAGGAATTGCTAGTTCGCTTTGTTTCTTTCTTTTCGATGGTGCATCCAGGAGGATGACTCAGCTTACGCTTCGCCCTGTGGCGCCGTTGCTGATGCAACGTTATCCTCCTTAGTGCGGTCTTAACGCGAATGCGTTATGTCACACTGAGGCACTTCGCCATACCCGAAAATATGGTGCATCCAGGAGGATTCGAACCTCCGACCGCTCGGTTCGTAGCCGAGTACTCTATCCAGCTGAGCTATGGATGCATCGAAAATGGCGGTGAGGGAGGGATTCGAACCCTCGATACAGCTTTTGACCGTATACTCCCTTAGCAGGGGAGCGCCTTCAGCCTCTCGGCCACCTCACCTTACGCTTTCTTTCGAACCGTGCTTCTGAACTTGTTTCTGCTCATCGGCACTGCGTGGCGCACATATTACTTTCCCGGACTTTTAAGTCAAACAATTTTTCCAAAACTTTTTTCGATTGCACAAATCACACACAATCGGGACAAAATGACGGCAAAAAGAGTGAATTATCAACACTGAAAGCAGGTCGTGTTGGCAAAAATGCGACGTGAAGAGGAGAAGGAAAGGCAGGAATTTTGCAGAAAGCGGTAGCGCCTCGCACAGGTGCGAGGCGCTGAATCCGTTAAACGCTGGTTTGTTGCGTTTTTTCAGCCTGGATGCGCTGATAGATCTCTTCGCGATGCACAGAAACCTCTTTCGGCGCGTTAACCCCTATACGAACCTGGTTACCCTTCACACCCAGTACCGTTACAGTTACCTCATCACCGATCATGAGGGTTTCACCAACTCGACGAGTTAGAATAAGCATTCTTTGCTCCTTGAAAGATTAAAAGAGTCGGGCTTGTACAGGCACCCGGCATTATCCATCATTTAACGCTGCACATTGGCTGTGAGAATGACACCTATGCGCATCGATGCGCCAATACATTCTGCTGATAGTTAGTTTAGCCGAAATACACTACATCAACCTGACTTTGTCATTTGCTGCTCTGGCACTGTATTAAAAAGCGCCGGAACCGGGGTTCTGACGCTTCATACAATGCTTTATTCTATTTCATTACAGGCGGCTGTTGACCCAGCTCTCTACCCCTGCCAGAGCGCCTTTAAGCGCCTCAGCATCATTACCACCCGCTTGCGCCATGTCAGGACGACCACCGCCCTTCCCGCCCACCTGCTGGGCCAGACCGGCAATCAGTTCGCCCGCTTTAACGCGGTCAGTCAGATCTTTGGTCACGCCCGCAATCAGCGACACTTTGCCGTCTGCCACGGTTGCCAGCACGATAATCGCAGACCCCAGTTGATTCTTGAGATCGTCCACCATGGTACGCAACATTTTAGGTTCGACATTGCTGAGCTCACTGACCAGCAGTTTCGCGCCCTTCACATCAACAGCCTGGCTGCTCAGTGAAGCACTCTCCTGCGCGGCCTGTTGATCGCGCAGTTGCTGCAACTCTTTCTCCAGCGCACGGACATGATCGACCAGACCACGCACCTTCTCGTTCAGATTGCTGCTGTTCGCTTTGACCAGCTGCGCCAGATCGTGCAGCTGGCTGCTCTGCGCATTGACCTGGGCCAGCGCAGCTTCACCGGTAATCGCTTCAATACGACGAATACCGGCCGCTGTGCCTGATTCAGCCTGAATGCGGAACAGACCAATATCACCGGTCCGTGCAGCATGGGTTCCCCCGCACAGCTCAACAGAGAAATCACCCATAGTCAGAACACGTACGCGCTGGTCATATTTCTCGCCAAACAAAGCCATCGCACCTTTAGACTTCGCCGCGTCGAGATCCATCACTTCCGTTTCTACCGGCAGGTTGCGGCGGATCTGTGCATTGACAATATCTTCGACCCGGCGAATCTCCTGAGGTTTCATCGCTTCGAAGTGCGAGAAGTCAAAACGCAGATATTTGTCGTTAACCAGTGAGCCTTTCTGAGCCACATGTTCGCCCAGAACCTGACGCAATGCGGCGTGTAATAAGTGGGTCGCAGAGTGGTTCAGGCGGATACGCGCACGACGTGCCGCATCGACCTGCGCCTCAAGGCGATCACCGATACGCAACTGCCCTGCGGCCAGCTTACCGACATGACCGATGGCCTGACCATATTTTTGTGTGTCCTGAACGCTAAATTCAGCATTCTTCCCTTTCAGCAACCCGGTATCGCCAACCTGACCACCCGACTCACCATAGAAGGGGGTTTCATCCAGCACAACGACGGCATCCTGACCGGCGGTCACTTCATCCACCGCCTCGCCAGCAACATAGAGCGCTTTCACCGTGGCCGCTAAATCAAGCTGCTCGTAACCTTCAAAGGAAGAGGCCGCGTCAATGCGGATTACATTGCTGTAGTCTGCGCCGAAGCCACTCGCTTCACGCGCGCGCTGGCGCTGCTGATCCATCGCCTGCTCAAAGCCCGCTTCGTCGATTTTCAGGTTACGTTCGCGGCAGACATCCGCCGTCAAATCAGCCGGGAAGCCAAAGGTGTCGTAGAGACGGAAGACGATTTCGCCATCCAGCGTGTCGCCCTGCAGTTTTTCCAGCTCGTCATCCAGCAGCGCCAGTCCGCGTTCCAGCGTACGGGCAAACTGATCCTCTTCGCTTTTCAGCACCTGCTCAACCTGAGCCTGCTGACGCTGCAGCTCTTCACCCGCGGCACCCATAACCTCGATCAGCGGCGCAACCAGCTTGTAGAAGAATGCCTCTTTGGCGCCCAGCATGTTGCCATGACGCACCGCACGACGAATGATACGACGCAGCACGTAGCCACGGTTCTCGTTCGACGGGATTACGCCATCCGCAATCAGGAATGCGCAGGAGCGGATATGGTCAGCAATCACGCGCAGTGATTTATTGCTGAGATCGGTCGCGCCGGTCACCTTCGCGACAGCCTGAATCAGTTTCTGGAACAGGTCGATTTCATAGTTTGAGTTGACGTGTTGCAGAACGGCGGAGATACGCTCAAGGCCCATTCCGGTATCAACCGACGGTTTTGGCAGCGGCAGCATGGTGCCATCCGCCTGACGGTTGAACTGCATAAAGACGATGTTCCAGATCTCGATGTAGCGATCGCCATCCTCTTCCGGGCTGCCTGGCGGGCCACCCCAGATGTGATCGCCATGATCGTAGAAAATCTCGCTGCACGGGCCACAAGGGCCGGTGTCGCCCATCTGCCAGAAGTTATCTGACGCGTAGGCGCTGCCTTTGTTGTCGCCAATGCGAATGATGCGCTCACGCGGCACACCAATTTCGTTCGCCCAGATATCAAAGGCTTCATCATCGGTTTCATAAACCGTCACCCACAGGCGCTCTTTTGGCAGGCTGAACCACTGTTCGCTCGTCAGCAGTTCCCAGGCAAAACCAATCGCCTCTCTCTTGAAGTAATCACCAAAGCTGAAGTTACCCAGCATTTCGAAGAAGGTGTGGTGGCGGGCGGTGTAACCGACGTTTTCAAGATCGTTGTGTTTACCCCCTGCGCGAACGCAGCGTTGCGACGTGGTCGCACGGGTATAGTCACGTTTGTCCTGACCGAGGAACACATCTTTAAACTGGTTCATCCCGGCGTTAGTAAACAACAACGTTGGATCGTTATTCGGTACGAGGGAGCTGCTGGTTACAACCTCATGTCCCTTGCTATGAAAAAAGTCGAGAAACGCCTGACGGATCTCAGCAGTGCTCTTGCTCATATATGTCCTGGAATCACGCTAACGAACGTTCCCTCCGATCGGCGCAGCCACTTTTCGTGGTGCCTGACCAGAGGAACAAAAAGTGGGAATAAGATAAAATTTCTTCAGTGGGAAGTAAAATTACATCGGCTTTTAGTCATCAAAATTTCTGAAAACAGACTGGATATCCTCGCTCTTAAAGCCCTTCGATTGCAGATAGCGCAGCACTTTCGCTTTCTCTTTCCACTCAGTGGGTAGCGGATGGCCAAATTTTCTCTCCGCCATCTGTGCCGCTCTCGCCGCCCAGTCAACCTCTGTCTCCTCCATCGCGAGGTCAATCGCCTCGCGATCAATACCTTTCTGGGCCAGCTCAAGGCGCACGCGCTGTGATCCCAGACCTTTGCGGCTTCGGCTCTGAATAAAACGTTCGGTAAAACGTTCGTCGTTCAGCCAGCCACTCTCCTGACACCAGTCCAGCACCTGCTCCAGCAGATCGTCGGGGATAATTTCGGGCTCTTTCTTTTGTGCCCATGCGGCACGCTGAGCAGACTGTTGCAGCTTACGCGCCAGTTCGGCACGGCTGTGATCGCGCTGACCCAGAATGCGCATCGCGCGGTCAAGCAGGCGGGAGTAAGAGACGACGTCAGGTTGAGCCTGAGGCTGTGAAGATTCAGTCATACTGCGCTCCTTGTACAAACAGAGAGGAGATTATGGCGACAGAACAGGACAGAGGAAAGGCGGAAAAGGACACTGAGGAGGCAAAAACAGCGGGAGAGGCTTTCGCCTCTCCCGCTGTTGTGATTAGAAGTCTTCGTTCGCTTCGCTTTCGGCGTTTTCGATGTCAGCAGATTTATCCGCTGCCACTTTTTCATCCGCGCCGTTGAGCAGCATCTCACGCAGCTTCATATCAATCTCGTTTGCCACAGCAGCATTCTCTTTCAGGAAGTTGCTCGCATTCGATTTACCCTGACCAATCTTGTCGCCGTTGTAGCTGTACCACGCACCCGCTTTTTCGATCAGCTTGTGCTTGACGCCCAGGTCAACCAGCTCGCCATAGGTGTTGATCCCTTCGCCATACATGATCTGGAACTCAGCCTGTTTAAATGGCGCAGCGATTTTGTTTTTCACCACTTTCACGCGGGTTTCACTGCCGACCACGTTATCGCCCTCTTTAATCGCACCGATACGGCGGATATCGAGACGGACAGAGGCGTAAAATTTCAGTGCGTTACCACCGGTAGTAGTTTCCGGGTTACCGAACATCACACCAATTTTCATTCGGATCTGGTTGATGAAGATCAGCAGGGTGTTTGACTGCTTCAGGTTACCCGCCAGTTTACGCATCGCCTGGCTCATCATACGTGCCGCGAGGCCCATGTGTGAGTCACCGATTTCACCTTCGATTTCCGCTTTCGGCGTCAGCGCAGCAACGGAGTCGACGATGATGACGTCAACGGCACCGGAACGCGCCAGAGCATCACAGATTTCCAGCGCCTGTTCACCGGTATCGGGCTGTGAGCAGAGCAGGTTTTCGATATCCACGCCCAGCTTCTTGGCGTAGACCGGATCCAGCGCATGTTCCGCATCGATAAAGGCGCAGGTTTTACCCTTACGCTGTGCCGCCGCAATGACCTGCAGGGTCAGCGTGGTTTTACCGGAAGACTCCGGTCCGTAGATCTCAACGATACGGCCCATTGGCAGACCGCCAGCCCCTAACGCGATATCCAGCGACAGCGAACCGGTCGAGATGGTTTCCACATCCATTGAGCGGTCTTCACCCAAGCGCATGATGGAACCTTTACCAAATTGTTTCTCAATCTGGCCCAGCGCGGCAGCTAAAGCCTTCTGTTTGTTTTCATCAATCGCCATTTCAACTCCTAATCAAGCCGGGTAAACACGCACTCAGTTGGTGCCTGCACTCTTTCTGTTGCCGACAATTATACTGTATAGTCATACAGTATCAAGTTTAATTTGTCAGAAATTCGCCATACAGTGTCTGCAGGGCCCACGCCACCGACTGGCGGCGGACGGCATCACGATCGCCGCTGAAATGCTGCAGAAAAGTCAACACGTTATCCTGCGGCCCGGCAAAGCCAAACCACACCGTACCTACCGGTTTTTCTGCACTGCCGCCATCCGGGCCGGCAATGCCGCTGACCGAGATTGCGTAGTCGGCACGGGCAGCCTCGCGGGCCCCCAGCGCCATCTCGCGCACCACCACTTCACTGACTGCGCCAGCCTGTTCCAGCGACGCCGCCTGAACGTTTACCAGCTGCTGTTTCGCCTCATTACTGTAGGTCACAAACCCGCGTTCGAACCAGGCGGAACTGCCGCTGATATCGGTAAACACCTTGGCAATCCATCCGCCTGTACAGGATTCCGCACAGGTGACAGTGGCATTGCGCTGCTTCAGTTGCTCCCCTATCCGGGCGCTGAGCGCCTGCAATTGCTGATCGTCCATTGCATCTCTCCGTTTAGCTGTGGGTTGAAGGTGGTGCAGAAAGCGCACTTTTTCAAGGTCATCCGCCACGATTGCGCTATTTTTGCGGCAGACTTTCCACCGCGCTTACCGTTTTTTCACCGCAATCATAAAAAGACGCGGAAAGGCGAGCAGAACCTGGCCATCCGCCTGAGCAGGATAGGCGGTGACAAGACGCTGATGATAATCGGCCAGAAAGGCGCGCTGTCCGGCCTCATCCAGGCTCGCCAGAAATGGTCTGAGGCCGGTGGCCCGCAGCCAGCTGATAATCGCCTGCGCATCGGCCATGACGTGATAATAGGTGGTGCGCCAGATATCGACCTCACAACCCGCCTGCGTCAGCAGATCGTAATAGTCACCCGCGGAGAGCAGCTGCGTGCACTCAGCGGCCTCTGCGTTGATCAGTGGCCGCCAGCGCGCTGATGCCGCCACCTCGCGCATCAGCCGATGCGAAGGCTCCTGCAGATTATCCGGCATCTGCACGGCCAGCACACCGCCGGGTGCCAGCTGAGCAACCAGATGAGGGAATAGCGTGGAGTGATTATCCAGCCATTGCAGTGAAGCGTTGGCATAAACCACCTGCTGCGGGGCATCCGCCTGCCAGCTACGGATATCGGCCTGAACAAAGCGACACCGCGGCAGGCGCTCTCTGGCCTGCGTCAGCATCGTCGCTGAACTGTCGAGCCCGGTGATCTGTGCCAGCGGCCAGGCGTCAGTAAGCAGTTCAGTGCTGTTACCCGGCCCGCATCCCAGATCGGTAACCCGCTCGACCTGCTCCATCGTGATGCGCGCCAGCAACTCCCGGGCCGGACGGGTTCGTTCCGCTTCAAATTTACGATACAGCACGGGATCCCACTCTTTCATCATGACCTCTCACCAGGTTATCAGAGACATCTGCTTAGTCAGACGGATGAAAAGCGAAAAAGTGCAGACCTTTACCGATTATCGTGGCGTTACGGCGCGGGAAAGAGAGAGGGGCTGCACGGCAGGCGGGATGACTGGAACTAAAACCGTACTGAACACAGCGGGCGCGTCCCTGCCCCCCCCGATCTCAGTTCTTTTTCACAAACTCAGACTTCAGTTTCATCGGGCCAAAACCGTCGATTTTACAATCGATGTTGTGATCGCCTTCGACCAGACGAATACTTTTCACTTTGGTGCCAATCTTCAGCGATGAGGAGCTGCCCTTCACCTTGAGATCTTTAATCACCGTTACGCTGTCGCCATCTGCCAGCAGATTGCCGTTGGCATCACGCACTTCCAGTGTGGCGTTGCTGTTGTCGCCTTCTCCCGCGGTCCAGATATGACCGCAGGAGGGGCAGTTAAGGTTATCGCCATCTTGCCAGGTGTAATCGGCGTGACAGGCTGGGCAGGCAGGTAAAGACATAACGACTCCGGAAGTATCAGCGGCGCGGTGGCCTGAAAAAGGGCGTCATCATATAACCTTACAGTTAATAAGGACAGCCTTTATAACAGACCGCCCTGCCGTGCCTTGCTCACCGCCTCGCCCAGCTGCCACACCGCCATCGCATAATGGGTGCTGTGGTTGTAGCGGGTGATCACGTAGAAATTGGGTAAGCCGTACCAGTACTGATAGCTGGTGCCCAGATCGAGGCGCAGCAGGCTGACCTGATCGTTTCCATCCAGCGAACCCTGCGGTGACAGGCCGGAAGCCGCCAGCATGCTCACGCTGTAGCGGGTTTTAAAGCCATCTTCCAGCATCGGCGCCTGGCCGCTGGCCGGAACCGCCACATTTTCGCCGCTGCGCCAGCCATGCTTCTGGAAGTAGTGCGCCACACTGCCAATGGCGTCCACCGGATCCCACAGGTTGGCATGACCGTCGCCGTTGAAATCAACCGCATAGTCATTGTAGGAAGAGGGCATAAACTGACCGTAGCCCATTGCCCCGGCAAACGAGCCTTTCAGCGCCAGCGGATCATCCTGCTCTTTACGCGACATCAGCAGAAAGGTCTCCAGCTCGCTGCTGAAGTAGGCGGCGCGGCGCGGATAGTTAAACGATAAGGTCGCCAGCGCATCCAGAATGCGGGTTTTGCCCATCACACGACCCCAGCGGGTTTCCACGCCGATGATGCCGACAATAATTTCCGGCGGTACCCCATAGACCTGCTGCGCGCGTTGCAGCGCATCCTGATACTGATTCCAGAATGCCACGCCGTTCTGCACGTTGTCCGGGGTGATGAACTTGTTGCGATAGCGGATCCAGGCGCCGTTAGGACCCGGCGCAGGCGTGTAGCTCGGCGCCTGACGATCCATCAGCCGCAGCACGTAATCCAGTCGTTTTGCCTGCCCGATGATGTTGTGCAGCTGCTGACGATCAAAGTCATGCTTCTCCACCATCTTATCGATGAACTGTTCGGCTGCCGGATTACCGGCGAAGTCACCAGACATCGCCTGTCCGCTGTGCGCCGGCTGCAGTAAAAAACCGCCCTGCGGTGCAGGCAGCATCTTCTGCTGTGAAGGAACTTCAGGTTTGCTGCTGCAGGAAGCCAGAAGCGGAATAAACGCAAGAAGGGCTAACTTGAAACGCATCGGTTATCCATAAACGAGGGGTGAATTCAGATGCGCTAATAGTAGACGTTCAGGACCATGACATACAGGTCAAAATCTTAAAAAAACGTCAATGAGGGGAGCGGTCACGATGGCCGCGGGGGAGGGTTTTTCCCGCGGCCAGGCTGCGTTTAGCGGCGGTTTCGCACCAGCTGATAGCGGCGGGTCAGATACTCAACCGGCGCGCTCCAGATGTGCACCAGGCGGCAGAACGGAAAGAGCAGGAACAGCGTCATTCCCAGCACCATGTGGATGCGATAGATCAGCGCCACCCCGTCCAGATGCTGAGACGCACCCGCGTGGAACGTCACCACCGCCTGCGCCCAGCCCACCAGCTTCATCATTTCACTGCCGTCCGGATGCTGAGCGGAAAAAGGGATGGTCAGCAGGCCCAGCGTGGCCTGCGCCACCAGCAGTGTGATGATCAGAATGTCACCGACGCTGCTGGTGGCGCGCACCCGGGGATTGGTCAGCCGGCGCTTCAGCAGCAGCGCCCCACCCGCCAGGGTCATTGCACCGAACAGGCCACCGGCGATCATCGCCAGCTTCTGCTTCACATCGATCGGCAGAAAGGATTCATACATCCAGTGCGGCGTCAGCATCCCGACGGCATGACCAAAGAAGATACCGATGATGCCGATGTGGAAGAGGTTGGAGGCGAGGCGCATCCCCTTCTTGTCCAGCATCTGGCTGGAACCGGCGCGCCAGCTGTACTGCCCGTAGTCATAGCGCAGCCAGCTTCCCACCAGGAAGACCGTCCCGGCGAGATAGGGGTAAATATCGAAGAAGAAGGTGTTGATAAAATTCATGCTGATTCTCCAGTGGTACGCGCCGTGGCCGCGGCGATATCCAGATACTGCGGCGTGACCGCAGCGGCGAAGCGACGCTGATGCATCGCCTGCTGCGCCGGGACACAGCCCTGTTCGCCGAGAAATTTAATCTGCTCCTCTTCCCAGACGGCATCGAGCGCCGCCGGGGTGTCGTCGCGTGCCTCCTGCGCTACCTGCGGTTTCAGCGCCGCAGCATCCACTGCGCTGCCGGAGAGCGCCAGCAATGCCGCGAAAAGGTCGGCGTAAGGACTCTGTCGCGCCTCAAGGCGGGCGGTCAGCAGTGCCAGAATCGGTACGATGTCATCCAGCCCCTGACGGGCGTCCTCATCGCTTTTGCAGGCGAGATACTCAAGGTAAAGCGGCAGATAGTCGGGCAGCTCTTTGCTGTCCAGCTCCAGACCGTCGGCGCGATACTGTTCCAGCAGATCGACCATCGCCTGACCGCGGTCGCGTGACTCCCCGTGCACATGTTCAAACAGCAGCAGCGAGGTGGCGCGGCCGCGATCGAACAGTTCGCAGTAGTCAGCCTGCACGTCGAGCAGAGGCCGGGCGCAGAGCTGCTGAATAAAGTCTGCCAGCCGTGCGCGCTGCGGCTCGCTGAGTTCGCAGGCGCTATCCAGCGCCTCCGTCAGGTCGCGGGCGTGGGTAAAGAGCGCCTCGTCCGGGTAGTCGAGCAGGCGCGACACAATACGCAGCGTGATCATGAGGCATCCTCCGGGCGCGTCGTCTTCTTACCGATGTCGATAGCATCAATACGGCGGCTGTTGAACAGGTTAAATTTGCTGTCGCTGCCGCGGCAGCCATCGCCAAAGCTGAAGCCGCAGCCCTTGCTTTCCGGGAAGGCTTCGCCTGCCAGTTCGCGATGGCTGGAGGGCACCACAAAGCGATCCTCATAGTTTGCGATCGCCAGATAGCGGTACATCTCCTGCGCCTGTGCTTCGGTCAGGCCGACCTGCTCCAGCGCCCGGATATCCCGCTCTCCCTCCACGCTTTCCGCGCGCTTGTAGTGACGCATCGCCAGCATCCGCTTCAGCGCCATCAGCACCGGCGCGGTGTCACCGGCGGTCAGCAGATTCGCCAGATACTCAACCGGAATCCGCAGGCTTTCTACATCCGGCAGCACGCCGGTGTGCGCCAGCGCGCCGCCATCTGCCGCCGACTGAATCGGTGACAACGGGGGCACATACCAGACCATCGGCAGCGTACGGTATTCAGGATGCAGCGGCAGCGCCAGCTTCCACTCCATCGCCATTTTGTAGACCGGCGAGCGTTGCGCCGCATCGATCACGCTCTGCGCGACGCCATCTTTCAGCGCCTGGGCGATCACCACCGGATCGTTGGGATCAAGGAAGATATCCAGCTGGCTCTGATAGAGATCCTTCTCGTTTTTCGCAGCGGCCGCCTGTTCGATCCGGTCGGCGTCATAAAGCAGCACACCGAGATAACGGATCCGGCCGACACAGGTTTCCGAGCAGACGGTGGGCTGACCCGCCTCGATACGCGGATAACAGAAAATACATTTTTCTGATTTGCCGCTTTTCCAGTTGAAGTAGATTTTCTTGTAGGGACAGCCGGTCAGGCACATCCGCCAGCCGCGACATTTATCCTGATCGATCAGTACGATGCCATCTTCGCCGCGCTTGTAGATTGCGCCGCTCGGACAGGTCGCCACGCACGCCGGGTTAAGACAGTGCTCACACAGGCGCGGCAGATACATCATGAAGGTGTGCTCGAACTGGCCGTAGATCTCCTTCTGGATGTTGTCGAAGTTCCTGTCCTGCGAGCGCTTGGCAAACTCGCCGCCGAGGATCTCTTCCCAGTTCGGGCCGTTCTCGATCTTTTTCATCCGCTGACCGGTGATCAGCGAGCGCGGGCGGGCGATCGGCTGATGTTTACCGGCGGGTGCCGTGTGCAGATGCTGATAGTCAAAATCAAAGGGTTCATAGTAGTCATCCAGCGCAGGCACGTCAGGGTTGGCGAAGATCTTCGACAGCAGGCCGACGCGGCTGCCCATGCGCGGCTCCAGCCTGCCGTTGATCTTACGGATCCAGCCGCCCTTCCACTTCTGCTGATCTTCCCAGGCGTGCGGATAGCCGACGCCCGGCTTGCTTTCCACATTGTTAAACCAGGCATATTCCATGCCTTCGCGGCTGGTCCAGACGTTTTTACAGGTTACCGAGCAGGTGTGGCAGCCGATACATTTGTCGAGGTTCAGCACCATGCCGACCTGTGAACGAATTTTCATGGTTTTACCTCCTGCTGGCTGCCCTGGCAGGCATCGTTGCCCTCGCCATCTAACCAGTTAACGTTGTTCATTTTTCTTACCACCACAAACTCATCGCGGTTAGAGCCGACGGTGCCGTAGTAGTTAAAGCCCCAGGAGAGCTGCGCATAGCCGCCGATCATATGCGTCGGTTTCGGGCAGGTACGCGTCACCGAGTTATGGATCCCGCCGCGCTGGCTGGTGATCTCCGAGCCGGGGATATTCACGATGCGCTCCTGCGCGTGGTACATCATGGTCATTCCGGCCGGAATACGCTGGCTCACCACCGCGCGGGCGGTCAGCGCCCCGTTGGCGTTGAACGCCTCGATCCAGTCGTTGTCCGCAATGCCCAGTTCGCGGGCGTCATCTTCACTCATCCAGACGATCGGTCCGCCGCGCGACAGCGTCAGCATCAGCAGGTTGTCGCTGTAGGTTGAGTGAATGCCCCACTTCTGGTGTGGCGTCAGGAAGTTCAGCGCTTTCTCCGGGTTACCGTTGGGTTTGCTGTTCAGTAACGGTTTCGCCGCGCGGGTATCGACAGGCGGACGATAGACCATCAGGCTCTCGCCAAAGGCGCGCATCCACTCATGATCCTGATAGAGCTGCTGACGGCCGCTCAGCGTACGCCACGGGATCAGCTCATGGACGTTGGTGTAGCAGGCGTTATAGGAGACATGCTCATCTTCCAGACCAGACCAGGTCGGGCTGGAGATAATTTTGCGCGGCTGCGCCTGGATGTCGCGGAAGCGGATCTTCTCATCTTCCTTGTTCAGCGCCAGATGGGTGTGATCGCGGCCGGTGATCTCGCCCAGCGCCTGCCAGGCTTTTACCGCCACCTGCCCATTGGTTTCCGGGGCCAGCGCCAGAATCACCTCTGCCGCATCAATTGCCGTGTCGATATTGGGCTGACCCGCTGCCGGGCCTGCCGCTTTGACATAATTGAGCTGCTTGAGGAAATCGACCTCTTTGCAGGTGTTCCAGCTGATACCTTTGCCGCCGTTACCCTGGGTTTCCAGCAGGGGTCCCAGGGAGGTGAAGCGTTCCCAGGTCGCCGGATAGTCGCGCTCCACCACCATGATGTGTGGTGCGGTTTTGCCGGGGATCAGGTCACACTCGCCCTTTTTCCACTCTTTTGCGTCAAACGGCTGCGCCAGCTCCGCAGGCGAGTCATGCAATACCGGCAGCGTGACGACATCGGTTTCCACCCCCAGATGGCCCGGGCAGAGATCGGAGAACGCTCTGGCGATGCCTTTATAGATCTCCCAGTCACTTTTCGACTCCCACGCCGGATCAACAGCGGCTGACAGCGGATGAATAAACGGATGCATGTCCGAAGTATTCATGTCGTCCTTTTCATACCAGGTCGCAGTGGGCAGCACGACATCGGAGTAGAGGCAGGTACTCGACATACGGAAGTCGAGGGTGACCACCAGATCGAGTTTGCCTTCGGCCCCCTGCTCCTGCCACTCCACCTCTTCCGGCTTCTCGCGGCCCTGCTGGCCTAAGTCTTTACCCTGAATGCCATTTTCAGTGCCCAGCAGATACTTCAGCATGTACTCATGGCCTTTACCTGACGAGCCAAGCAGGTTGGAGCGCCAGACAAACAGGTTACGCGGGAAGTTCTGTGGATCGTCCGGCTGCTCGGCCGCAAAACGTACGGTGCCCTGCTTCAGGCTCTCTACGGTGTACGCCAGCGGCGACTGTCCGGCCGCTTTCGCCCGTGCCGCGATGTGCAGCGGGTTGACGTTAAGCTGTGGCGCGGAGGGCAGCCAGCCCATGCGTTCGGAACGAACGTTGAAGTCGATCAGGCTGCCGGTGTAGCGGCGCTTATCCGCCAGCGGTGACAGCAGCTCCTCTGTCGCCAGGGTTTCATAGCGCCACTGGCTGGAGTGGTTATAGAAGAAGGAGGTGCTGTTCATCTGGCGCGGCGGACGCTGCCAGTCGAGGCCAAAGGCCAGCGGCGTCCAGCCGGTCTGCGGACGCAGTTTCTCCTGGCCGACATAGTGCGCCCAGCCACCGCCGCTCTGACCGACACAGCCGCAGAAGATCAGCATGTTCATCAGGCCACGGTAGTTCATGTCCATGTGATACCAGTGGTTCATACCGGCACCGACAATGATCATCGAACGACCGCGGGTCTTTTCGGCGTTTTCGGCGAATTCGCGGGCAATGCGGATAATGTTCTGACGGGAGACGCCGGTGATCTGCTCGGCCCAGGCCGGGGTATAGGCCTTGATCTCATCGTAGCTCTGCGCGCAGCTGGCATCCTCCAGGCCGCGATCCAGGCCGTAGTTGGCCAGCGTCAGGTCGTAGACGCTGGTGACCAGCGCCTCACTGCCATCCGCCAGCTGCAGCCGTTTCACCGGCAGCTTATGCCGCAGAATCTCATCCAGGGCAACGCTGTTGAAATGCTCGCGGGTGATGCCGCCAAAGTAGGGGAAACCGACCTCAACCACCTCGTCGTGGCTGCCGAGCAGGCTGAGCTGCAGCTCCACTTCCTGCTGTGTCAGGCCATCGCGCTGCTCCAGATTCCATTTGCCCTTCTCGCCCCAGCGGAAGCCGATAGAGCCCTGCGGCGCAACCAGTTCACCGGTCGCCTGGTTCAGCGCCACGGTTTTCCATTCCGGGTTATTTTCCTGACCGAGTCCATCCACCAGATCGCTGGCGCGCAGCTGACGGCCTGCGGCATAGTAGCCTCCCTCACGCGGCTCCAGCAGCACCAGCATCGGCATGTCGGTATAGCGGCGCACGTAGTCGCGGAAATAGGTGACTTCACGGTCAAGATGAAACTCTTTCAGCATGACGTGGCCCATTGCCAGCGCCATCGCGCTGTCGGTGCCCTGCTTCGGATTCAGCCACTGGTCGCACAGCTTGGCGACTTCGGCATAGTCCGGCGTGATCGCCACGGTTTTGGTGCCTTTGTAGCGCACCTCCGTAAAGAAGTGCGCATCCGGGGTACGGGTCTGCGGCACGTTTGAACCCCAGGCCATGATATAGGAGGAGTTATACCAGTCGGCCGACTCCGGCACGTCGGTCTGCTCACCCCAGGTCATGGGTGACGCAGGTGGCAGATCGCAATACCAGTCGTAGAAGCTCAGGCAGGTGCCGCCAATCAGAGAGAGGTAGCGCGCGCCTGCGGCGTAAGAGACCATCGACATCGCCGGGATGGGCGAAAAGCCCATGATGCGGTCCGGGCCAAAGGTCTTCGCGGTGCAGATGTTGGCGGCGGCGATCATCTCGTTGACCTCCTGCCAGCTGGAGCGGACAAAGCCTCCGCGTCCCCGCGCCTGTTTGTAGCTGCGGGCTTTCTCCGGGTTGCTGATGATGGACGCCCAGGCGTCAACCGGATCGCGGTGCTGCGCTTTTGCTTCCCGCCATAGCTGGATTAGCTTCTTACGCATCAGCGGATATTTCAGGCGGTTCGCGCTGTAGAGATACCAGGAGTAGCTGGCTCCGCGTGGACAGCCACGGGGTTCATGATTGGGCAGATCGGGCCGGGTGCGCGGATAGTCGGTCTGCTGGGTCTCCCAGGTGACCAGTCCGTTTTTCACATAGATTTTCCAGCTGCATGAGCCGGTGCAGTTCACGCCGTGGGTTGAGCGCACGATTTTATCGTGCTGCCAGCGGCTGCGGTAACCCTCTTCCCAGTCGCGGTTACTGTTGAGCGTCTGGCCGTGCTGGCCGGAAAAGGGCTCGGCCAGCTGTTTGAAATAACGAAATCGATCAAGAAACTTGCTCATCCGGAATACTCCTGAAGGCCTGGTATGACATTGCTGACTCTGTATCTGTCGCGACACAGAAAGGAAAATGGTGCCGGTGCGCCACACCGGCCTTGTTGTTATCAGGCGCGCGCTTTTCGCCCGTAAACCAGCCAGGTCACCGCGATGCAGCAGAGATAGAAGACCAGGAAGATTTTCATTGCGCCGGCAGGTGAGCCGGTCATAGCGAGCGACAGGCCAAAGGTCTGCGGGATAAAGAAGCCGCCCAGCGCACCGATCGCAGAGATAAAGCCCAGCGCCGCCGAGGTCTCGGTTGCCGCTTCACGCTGAGCCAGCGCATCGTCACCGCCTTCGGCTTTGATGCGTTCCAGCGTCAGTTTGCGGAAGATGACCGCAATCATCTGATAGGTAGAGCCGCTGCCCAGACCGGAGGTCAGGAACAGGCCCATAAAAATGGCGAAAAAGGCGATGAACGAGCCTTCGTGTCCGTCACCCGGCAGCGTCAGGAACAGCAGCGCGGCAAACAGCGCCATCAGCACGTAGTTGATCAGGGTGACGCGCGTACCACCAAAACGGTCAGAAATGATGCCGCCTGCGGAACGCGCCAGCGCGCCGATAAACGGCCCGAAAAAGGCGTAATGCATGATCACCACGCCAGGGAACTGGGTTTTGGTCAGCATGGCAAAACCGGCAGAAAAGCCGATAAAGGATCCGAACGTCGCCAGATAGAGCAGCGCCATCACCCACAGGTGCGGCCGTTTCAGCACTGGCAGCTGTTCACGCAGCGAAGATTTCGCCGCCGCCAGATCGTTCATGCCAAACCAGGCCGCGAGTGTGCCGACCGCCAGGAACGGCACCCAGATCCAGGCGGCGTTTTCCAGCCAGATACTCTCACCGGCGACGGTAGCGTGGCCTTTATCCGCAAACGCAAAAATCGCGCAGGAGATCGCCAGCGGTGCGACGAACTGCATCACGCTGACGCCGAGGTTGCCCAGCCCGCCGTTGATGCCCAGCGCGCCGCCCTGATGGGCTTTGGGGAAGAAGAAACTGATGTTACCCATGCTGGAGGCGAAGTTTGCGCCGCCGAAGCCGCACAGCAGGGCAATTACCATAAACGTTGCGAAGGAGGTCTGACTGTCCTGCACGGCGAAGCCGAGCCACAGGCAGGGGATGATCAGGATACCGGTACTGAAAGCGGTCCAGCGGCGTCCGCCGAAGATGGGAATGACGAAAGAGTAAGGCACCCGCAGCAGCGCCCCGGAGACAGAAGGCAGCGCGGTCAGCAAAAAGAGCTGTTCTGTGCTGAAGTTAAAGCCAACTTTATTCAGGTTAACCGCAACGGTGCTGAACAGCATCCAGACGCAGAAGCCCAGCAGCAGGCAGAACACAGAAATCCACAGATTACGGCTGGCGATACGTTTACCACGCGCCTGCCAGAACGCTTCATTTTCCGGCTGCCAGTCCTGAATTAAGGCGCCGCGCGTCGGGGTTTGCAAAGGGGCGGATTGGGTCATAACTCTCTCATCAGCAGAATAATAATTGTGCATATCCTGCGTATACGGCCTGGCGGCTTGCTTGATACAAATCAACGGCAGAGCAGGTTGCCCGCGCACGGCCGCTCCGGCTCATCCCGGTTAAGTAGCAGTCAGAAAAGCGATAACCCTTATAAATCATAAGGTTTAAACACACCTGACAGTGCTGTCCGCGAAAAGAGGGTCAGATGGAAATAAAGGAGTAGTCCTTTGGGGGTATGTGGCCTCCCTGCTTCCCCGTTAAAATAGGCCTCGTCGTCTGCGCGACGCTGGCGGTCTGACAGAAACAGGAGAGATTGTGACGGCTGAGAAATACACGCTCTTATTGATTGACGATCATCCCATGCTGCGTAGCGGGCTGAAGCAGCTGATGGCACTGGATCCGCGACTGCAGGTGGTGGCCGAAGCCGGTAACGGCACCGAGGGGCTGGCGCTGGCTCAGCAGCACGATCCTGACCTGATCCTGCTCGATCTCAACATGCCCGGTCTGAACGGTCTGGATGTCCTGACGCAGTTACGCGAAATGGCCCTGTCCGGTCGGGTGGTGGTGTTCAGCGTCTCAGATAACGAGGAGGATGTCGTCAGCGCACTGAAGCGCGGCGCTGACGGATATCTGCTGAAAGATATGGAGCCGGAAGCCCTGCTGAAAGCCCTGTATCAGGCGGCGGCCGGTCAGATTGTCCTGAGTGAAGCGCTGACGCCGATTCTGGTTGCCCGACTGCGTGAAGCGCAGCCTGCGCGGCCGCGCGACATCAGTCAGCTGACCCGGCGTGAACGGGACATTCTGCAACTGATCAGTGACGGGATGACGAACAAAGCCATTGCCCGCAAACTGGCGATCAGCGAAAGCACCGTCAAGGTTCACGTCAAATACCTGCTGAAGAAGATGAACCTCAAATCCCGGCTCGAAGCCGCTGTCTGGGCGTTGCAGAACGGGCTGCACTGACCGGGACCACGCCCTGAAGCAATCCTGTGGCGGTCTGGCCCGCTGAATGGCGGCATAAACCGCGAGCCGTCTCGCAGCAATCGCGCAGGGAGGTGAAAACCGCGACTTTTCTGTCGCCAGCCGCCGCCACATTTGCCAGGATGCCTGTCAGGTTTCACCCGGTCAGGATCGCAGCACCGCGTCAGGCTGGCATATGCCCTGCCCTATTCGTTATCATCGGGTCATCCTGCGCGCCGACGCTAATCCCTTTCGGTTTCATGGGCGTTGACCGCCAGAACTTTACCGCAGCAAAGATGAGTTAAAACCTTATGCAAGAGCCAACCGAAAAGGACTTTCCTTCTCATACGCCAATGATGCAGCAGTACCTGCGCCTCAAGGCAGAGCATCCTGACATTCTGCTGTTTTACCGGATGGGTGACTTCTACGAGCTGTTTTATGACGACGCTAAGCGCGCCTCACAACTGCTGGAGATCTCACTCACCAAACGCGGTGCATCCGCAGGTGAACCGATTCCGATGGCTGGTGTGCCCCATCATGCGGTTGAAGGCTATCTGGCTAAGCTGGTGCAGCTGGGTGAATCGGTTGCCATCTGCGAACAGATCGGCGATCCGGCGCTGAGCAAAGGGCCGGTTGAGCGCAAAGTGGTGCGCATCGTGACCCCCGGCACTATCAGTGATGAGGCGCTGTTGCAGGAGCGGCATGACAATCTGCTGGCGGCGATTGTGCAGAGCCCGCGCGGTTTTGGCTACGCCACTCTGGACATCAGTTCAGGCCGCTTTCGCCTGAGCGAACCCGCCGATGCCGAAACCATGGCGGCCGAGCTGCAGCGCACCAATCCCGCGGAGCTGCTCTACCCCGAAGATTTTCAGGCGATGTCACTGATCGACCAGCGACGCGGCCTGCGCCGCCGTCCGCTGTGGGAGTTTGAGATCGATACCGCGCGTCAGCAGCTTAATCTGCAGTTCGGCACCCGCGATCTTAACGGCTTCGGCGTGGAGAGTGCGCACCTGGGACTGAGCGCGGCGGGCTGCCTGTTGCAGTATGCCAAAGATACGCAGCGCACCACGCTGCCCCATATCCGCTCACTCAGCATGGAGCGGCAGCAGGACAGCATTATCATGGATGCCGCCACCCGCCGTAATCTGGAGATCACTCAGAACATGGCAGGCGGCACCGACAATACCCTGGCGGCCGTGCTGGATAAAACGGTCACGCCAATGGGAAGCCGGATGCTGAAGCGCTGGCTGCATATGCCGCTGCGTGATGTGGAGACGATCACCCAGCGCCAGGCGTCGATTGCCGAGCTGCAGAACCTCAGCGAAGCACTGCAACCGGTGCTGCGTCAGGTTGGCGACCTGGAGCGTATTCTGGCTCGTCTGGCTCTGCGCACCGCCCGCCCGCGCGATCTGGCCCGTATGCGTCACGCTTTCCAGCAATTGCCGGAACTTAACCGGCTGCTGGCCGATGTGCAGGCTCCTCTGCTGCAGAAGCTGCGTACCCGCATGGGCGAGTTTGCCGCACTGCGCGAGATGCTGGAGCAGGCGGTTATCGAGTCACCGCCGGTGCTGATCCGCGACGGCGGCGTAATTGCCCCCGGCTACAACGCGGAGCTGGATGAGTGGCGCGCGCTGGCCGATGGTGCCACCGACTACCTCGACAGGCTGGAGGTCCGTGAGCGCGAGAAGCTGGGGCTGGATACCCTGAAGGTCGGATTTAACGGCGTACACGGCTATTACATCCAGGTCAGCCGCGGGCAGAGCCATCAGGTTCCGATGCACTATGTACGCCGTCAGACGCTGAAAAATGCCGAGCGCTACATCATTCCGGAACTCAAGGAGTATGAAGACAAAGTCCTCACCTCCAAAGGCAAAGCCCTGTCGCTGGAAAAAAGTCTCTATGAGGCGCTGTTCGACCAGCTGCTGCCCCATCTTGAAGATCTGCAGCTGAGTGCAGCGGCGCTGGCTGAGCTGGATGTGCTAAGCAACCTGGCGGAACGCGCCTGGACGCTTAACTATTGCCGTCCGGTATTACAGGATAAAGCCGGGATTAAAATCAGCGGCGGTCGCCATCCTGTGGTTGAACAGGTGCTGAAAGAGCCGTTTATTGCCAACCCGCTGTCGCTGGCGCCTCAGCGCAGGATGCTGATTATTACCGGGCCCAATATGGGCGGTAAAAGTACCTATATGCGGCAGGCGGCGCTGATTGCGCTGATGGCCTGGACGGGAAGTTTTGTGCCCGCCGATGAGGCGCTGATTGGCCCGCTGGACCGCATCTTTACCCGCGTCGGGGCGGCTGATGACCTGGCCTCCGGCCGTTCGACCTTTATGGTAGAGATGACGGAAACCGCCAACATCCTGCACAACGCCACCGAAAACAGTTTGGTGCTGATGGATGAGATTGGCCGTGGCACCTCAACCTATGACGGTCTGTCGCTGGCCTGGGCCTGCGCCGAGAACCTGGCCAACCGCATCAAGGCCATGACGCTGTTTGCTACGCACTACTTTGAGCTGACCACCCTGCCGGAAAAAATGGAGGGCGTCGTCAACGTCCATCTGGATGCCGTCGAGCATGGAGAGACGATCGCCTTTATGCACAGCGTACAGGATGGCGCGGCGAGTAAGAGCTATGGTCTGGCCGTGGCCGCGCTGGCTGGCGTGCCCAAAGAGGTGATTAAGCGGGCGCGGAACAAGCTGAAGGAGCTGGAAACGGTGTCCGGCCACGCCGCGTCCTCGACCGTGGATGGGTCTCAGCTGCCGCTGCTGGTTGAGGAGACATCGCCTGCCGTAGAGGCGCTGGAAGCACTGGACCCGGATACGCTGACACCGCGTCAGGCTCTCGACTGGATTTACCGTCTTAAGTCGCTGGTCTGACACTCTGCCGCGCCGCCATGCGGTGCGGTTCTTCCCTGCTTTCCGCCTTCCGATCACGTCTCACTTTTCCGCAGGCATAAAAAAAGCGGTGGTTTTCACCACCGCTTTTCGCGTCAGTCAGCCGAATGGCTTAGTGACGATTATTCACGAAAGAGTGCTTCAATGTTGAGGCCCTGCGCCTGCAGGATTTCGCGCAGACGGCGCAAACCTTCAACCTGAATCTGACGTACACGCTCGCGGGTTAAGCCGATTTCACGACCCACATCCTCCAGCGTTGCAGCTTCATAGCCTAACAGGCCGAAGCGACGTGCCAGCACTTCACGCTGCTTGGCGTTCAGTTCGAACAGCCATTTGACGATGCTTTGTTTCATATCATCGTCCTGCGTGGTGTCTTCCGGGCCGTTGTCTTTTTCATCGGCCAGAATATCCAGCAGCGCTTTCTCAGAATCTCCGCCTAACGGCGTATCGACTGAGGTGATGCGTTCGTTGAGACGCAACATGCGGCTTACATCATCAACCGGTTTATCCAGCTGCTCAGCGATCTCTTCCGCACTCGGCTCATGGTCAAGCTTGTGGGAAAGTTCACGCGCAGTACGCAGATAAACATTCAGTTCTTTCACGATGTGAATCGGCAGACGAATGGTACGGGTTTGATTCATGATCGCCCGTTCAATAGTCTGACGAATCCACCAGGTGGCATACGTTGAAAAACGGAACCCGCGCTCCGGGTCAAATTTCTCAACGGCGCGAATCAGACCGAGGTTACCTTCTTCAATCAGGTCCAGCAGGGCTAAACCACGATTGCTGTAACGACGGGCGATTTTTACCACCAGGCGTAAGTTACTTTCAATCATACGGCGACGGGAAGGGATATCACCCCGCAATGCACGGCGAGCGAAGAACACTTCTTCCTCTGCCGTTAACAACGGAGAATAGCCAATCTCCCCAAGATAGAGCTGCGTCGCATCTAAGACACGCTGCGTCGCACCCTGTGATAGCAACTCTTCTTCCGCTACGTCGCTATCACTGGCTTCGTTTTCAACGAGAGCCTTCTCGTCAAAAATTTCAGCTCCGTTCTCATCGAATTCCGCGTTCTCATGTAACTCGTTTACTTTCAGCGTATTCTGGCTCATAAGCGGCTCCTACCCGTGATTCCAGGGCAGAACATAAAGCTGTTGTGTTCTGCCGGATTATCGCTGCGGTAAATAACGCAACGGGTTTACGGATTTCCCCTTGTAACGAATTTCAAAATGTAATCTGACTGAACTGGTTCCGGTGCTACCCATGGTAGCGATCTTTTGCCCCGCCTTAACTTCCTGTTGTTCCCGGACCAGCATTGTATCGTTGTGGGCGTAGGCGCTCAGGTAATCATCATTGTGTTTAATGATGATTAAATTACCGTAACCCCGGAGTGCGTTACCTGCGTACACCACGCGTCCTGAAGCCGTGGCAACCACAGATTGTCCGCGTGTCCCGGCGATATCGATGCCTTTATTGCCACCTTCGGCGGCAGAGAAGTTATCGATAATCTTCCCATCAGTCGGCCAGCGCCAGCTTCCGACCGGCGTTGAACTGTTGGTTGTGCTGCTAACCGTAGGGGGTGCGGTAATCACTGGAGCTGTTGTCGTTGCAACATTTGCTCCTTTCGAAGGCAACAGTTTGCTGCCACCCGAAGTTCCCGAATCATCAGAATACGTAATAACAGGTTGCTGTGCAACAGCAGGAGATTTAATTTGTGGTGCCGCCGGAACCCCGCCCTGCGTTGCATCAGCAGCGGTAATGGAATTTCCACCGGTAATCGGCTGGCCCGACCCATTTCCAATCTGTAAAGTCTGTCCGACATTCAGGCTGTATGGCGCAGGAACGTTGTTGCGCTGGGCTAAATCGCGGAAATCGTTGCCGGTAATCCAGGCAATGTAAAACAATGTGTCTCCGCGCTTAACGGTATAAGTTTCACCGGAGTAGCTACCCTTGGGAATATTCTGGTAACTGCGGTTGTACACTATACGGCCATTCTGCGTCTCAACATTATTGCTGGCACTAATCATTCCACCGCTGGCTGGGGCAGATGCTGAATTTCTGCTTAACATTTGTCCCTGAGTGGGTGCGGCAGGAATACCACCCGAAACCTGGCCTCCGCCCGACTGGCTATTCAGCATGCCGCCATCATCGCCGACGCGACTGATGGGCGCCTGAGAATTGTCGCCAGAGCTGCATCCTGCCAGCCAGAAACCTACCAGTGAAAGAGCCGCCAGACGGCGTAACTGAAAAAGTGTGCTTCCCGTGCTCATTAATCCCCCGTGATGGCAGCGCTGTTCTGTGTGTTTCACTGTACCTGCCAGCAGAATGCTCTGCATGGCGCGGTAAAATCTGCGTTTTTATTGAATAAACCGGATAGTAACAACATCAGCTACGTGGTGCCATGAAACAGTTGTGAAGAAATACGTAGAAGGTCAGGCCAGATCGCCCTGTACCAGAGGCACAAAACGCACCGGCTCGATGATCTCCTCCACGACATCTTCACCCTGACGACGCAGGCGCTTCAGTACCTGCTGATCCTCGCCAACCGGCAGCACCATAATGCCGCCTTCTGCCAGTTGTGCTATCAGCGCAATCGGAATTTCCGGCGGTGCCGCCGTGACGATAATGGCATCGAACGGGCCACGCGACGGCCAGCCCTGCCAGCCATCGCCGTGGCGGGTGGAGACATTATGCAGATCCAGCTGCTTGAGACGGCGTTTAGCCTGCCACTGCAGCCCTTTAATGCGCTCCACGGAATAGACGTGATCGACCAGATGGGCCAGAATCGCCGTCTGATAGCCGGAGCCGGTGCCAATCTCCAGCACCCGCGAATGCGGATTTAGCGCCAGCAGTGCGGTCATTCGCGCCACCATATAGGGCTGAGAAATCGTCTGTCCGGAGCCGATAGGCAGAGCAACATTGTCCCAGGCTTTGTGCTCAAACGCCTCGTCGATAAAACGCTCACGCGGCACGTCACTCATGGCCTTCAGCAGATTTTCATCGTCGATGCCCTGCTGACGCAGTTGTGACAGCAATGTCTCGATACGCCGGTTCACCATGCCAGGTTTACCTCAGCTTTGGTCAGCCAGTCGCTGAGCACATCCTGCGCGCTGTGCGCCGTTAAGTCGACGTGCAGCGCGGTGACAGACACGTAGCCCTGATCCACGGCGGCGAAATCCGTATCCGGCCCCGCATCCAGCTGTTCGCCGGGCGGGCCAATCCAGTAGAGGGTATTGCCGCGCGGATCCTGCTGGGCAATCACCTGATCGGCAGGATGACGGCTGCCGCAGCGCGTAACGCGGATGCCTTTAAGCTCTGCCAGTGGCAAATCGGGAACGTTGATATTGAGAATACGGCCCGTGCGCAGCGGTTCATGGGTCAGCGCCCTGAGGATGGCGCAGACCACCGCCGCCGCCGTCGCGTAGTGCTCGTGGCCGTTCAGCGACACCGCAATGGCCGGTAAGCCAAGATGCCGCCCCTCCATCGCGGCCGCCACCGTGCCGGAGTAGATCACATCATCACCCAGATTGGGACCGGCGTTAATGCCTGACACCACAATATCGGGACGCGGCTGCATCAGTGCATTCACCCCCAGATAGACACAATCGGTCGGCGTGCCCATCTGAACCGCGATATCGCCGTTTTCATGGGTAAAGGTGCGCAGAGGCGTTTCCAGGGTTAATGAGTTCGAGGCACCGCTTCGGTTACGATCGGGGGCAACCACCTGCACGTCAGCAATCTGCCGCAGGGCTTTCGCCAGAGTCTGAATCCCTGGCGCATGAATGCCGTCATCGTTGCTGAGCAATATCCGCATTTCGTTCTGACCTTTTTTTATTCGACTGGTCGCTGTAACTGAACCTGTCTGAACGGCATGGCGACAGGTGGGACATGGACAGCGATTTTTGCATTCTAGCGAGGCACGCGAGGAAGTGGTAGGCGTAAATCACAGGACGACGGGGGTTTGCCGCAACATTACCCACACAGCGGGTCAGGTTGCGGCAATGCTTATTCATCAGGCTGGTCGGGCGAGTCCGCGTAAGTCAGCAGTTCCCGGACAACGCTGGTGGCAAAGCTGCCGGCGGGCAGCCAGAACGCCAGCGCCAGTGTCGCCGCATCCTGCCAGTGCCACTGCATATCGCGCGGCACCACCAGCATCGCGCGGCGTGCGGCGTCCACTTTCTCGCGTTCGAGCAGTCCGGTCAGCAGCGTGGCATCCGCCAGTGCCTGCTGTTCAAAGGCCAGCGCCTCCGCCTGCGGGCCTGGCTCGCCCCGCCCCGGCAGCGGCGCGGTAATGCGCAGCTCATGCTGGTTGACCCGGCGCTGCGACTCAGCCAGCTCATCGGGCTGGGCGACAAACCAGCTGCCGCGCCCGGTCAGCTGCAGTGCATCGCCGTTGAGCACCTGAGTCAGTCCACCCTGCTGCTGCAGACGTGCGCTGGTCACCTGATTAAACAGCGCACTGCGCGCGACAGAGAGCATCAGGCTGCGTTTGTTGCGGTCGCGCAGGGTGATCTCATTGCGCGCCCACTTCTGCGCCATCGCGAGATTGTTACCACCGCGACCAAAACGCTGCTCACCGAAATAGTTCGGCACGCCCGCCGCGCAGATCTGCGCCAGCCGGGTTTCAACGGCATCACGGTCGCTGATTTCACGAATGACCAGCCGGAAGGCGTTGCCTGCCAGCGCACCGATGCGCAGCTTACGCTTGTGACGTACCGCCTGCAGAATCTCTACGCCTTCCAGCGCGAAACCGCGCAGATCGGGCATGGTATTGCCTGGCAGACGAAAACAGAGTGTCTGCTCTGTTACCGCGTGGCGGTCTTTCATTCCGGCATAGCTGAGATCGCGCGCAGGTACGCCAAGATATTTTGCCAGCGCTTCCGCCACGAAGCGGGTGTTAGCCCCCACTTTCCGGATGCGCACCAGCAGATGCTCACCTTCCCCATCCGGGCCATAACCCAGATCTTCCACCACCACAAAGTCTTCCGGCTTCGCCTTGATGACGCCAGAGGCGGCGGGCGCACCGTGCAGGTAAGTCAGATTCATTGGCTGTCTGCTTTCAACAGTAAGGCCACCGCCTCGCAGGCGATCCCTTCACCGCGCCCGGTAAAGCCCAGCTTTTCGGTGGTGGTGGCTTTCACGTTGACCGCATCCATATGGCAGCCCAGATCTTCTGCAATATTGATTCGCATCTGCGGCACATGCGGCAGCATTTTAGGTGCCTGCGCGATAATCGTGACGTCCACATTGCCGATGCGATAGCCTTTGGCTTCGATACGACGCCAGGCCTCGCGCAGCAGGCCCCGGCTGTCCGCGCCTTTAAAGGCGGGATCGGTGTCGGGAAACAGTTTGCCGATATCGCCCATCGCGACGGCCCCCAGCAGAGCGTCAGTGAGCGCATGCAGCGCCACATCACCATCCGAATGGGCGATAAAACCGTGCTCAAATGGGATCCGCACACCGCCAATCACTAACGGACCTTCTCCGCCAAAGGCGTGAACGTCAAAACCGTGACCGATACGCATCATGCGCTCTCCTTTAATTGAATCTGACTGAGATAAAATGCCGCCAGCGCCAGATCTTCTGGCCGGGTGACTTTGATGTTATCGCTGCGTCCGCTGACCAGCAGCGGATGGTAGCCACAGTACTCCAGCGCCGAGGCTTCATCGGTGATGGTGGCACCTTCGGCCAGCGCCCGCGTCAGGCAGGCGGTAAGCAGCGCATGCGGGAAGAACTGCGGCGTTAAGGCGTGCCAGAGGTCATCGCGTTCCACCGTGTGGGCGACCGCCGCTTTGCCCGGCTCGCCCCGTTTCATGGTGTCGCGCACCGGCGCGGCCAGAATGCCGCCGACGTGACTCTGCTGACGCACATTCAGCAGTTGCTGAAGATCGTCGGGATGCAGGCAGGGACGCGCGGCGTCATGGACCAGCACCCACGCGGAACCCTGAGCGGCCTGTAAGCCAGCCAGCACCGATTCAGCACGCGTCTCACCGCCCGTCACCCGGAGCACACGCGGATCCTGGGCCAGCGGCAGTGAACTGAAGTACTGATCGTCGGGGCTGAGGGCGACAATAACCTGTCGGATAGCAGGATGGGAAAACAGACGGGCAATGCTGTGTTCCAGAAGGGTGTGCTGACCAATCGTCAGATACTGCTTCGGACAGGTTGCCTGCATGCGGCTGCCGATCCCGGCAGCGGGCACCACGGCAATCACATCCGCAAGGGAGGCCAGAGTGTTCATGTTTTATCGTTGTTGGTTTTGCGCAGAGAGTTGCGCGTTGCGTTTGTTCTGGTCAGGCACCAGACGATAGAAAGTCTCACCGGGCTTAATCATGCCCAGTTCATTGCGTGCACGCTCCTCGATCGCTTCCGAGCCGCCATTGAGATCGTCAATTTCGGCAAACAGCTGATCGTTGCGCGATTTCAGTTTGGCATTGTTTGCCTGTTGCACCGCGACATCATCATTGACGCGCGTATAGTCATGGATGCCATTTTTCCCCAGCCACAACGAATATTGCAGCCAGCCAAGCAGCACCAGTAACAGTAACGTCAGTTTTCCCATCCCGCCCCCTAAAAACGGCCCAATCATCCCATAACTTTGCACAGGACTCCACACCAGCGGCGAAAATGGCGCGCTTTGCGCTGTGTCTGCGCAAAATATGAATCAGTGCCGATTCTTAGGGAAAAGATTTGTAACCTGCCGATGCGTTTGCACATCAGTGCAGGCGGAGAGAGGGCTTACCAGCCGGAGAGAAAAGAGAACATCAGCCAGAAGAGCGTGACCACGATAATCACCGTGGCGAGCGCAGCCCAGAGCCACTGACCGCTGAGCAGCGTGTTCAGTGCAATACCTGTGACCACGGCGACCGGCAGCAGCGCCAGAAAGAATGGCCAGGTATAAAGAAAGAAAAACAGCGTGTTAGAGCCGAACAGCAGGAAAGGGATCGCCAGCGCGCACCAGTAAGCGAGAAAGCCGATCACGCCGCCCGGCAGCAATGAGCGCGGCTCATCACGGGAGGCGTCATCTTTACGGGCGAGCATTGGGGTAATGTTCTGCATAGGCATCCTGTTGGAGCGAGGGCGGCAAATCAGAAGCGATCTGCCGCTGTCTCTTCAGGATCTGATGATATCGCGGTCGCGCAGCAGGTCTAACAATTGGGCCGCCAGTTTTGTAACCAATTGTTCGCCATCCAGCTGGATTTCCGGGCGGTCCGGCGCCTCATACACGCTGTCGATTCCGGTGAAATTACGCAGCTCGCCGGCACGCGCTTTCCGGTACAACCCTTTGGGATCGCGCGCTTCACACACCGCCAGCGGCGTATCGACAAACACCTCGATAAACTGCCCCGGTTCCAGCAGATCGCGCACCATCTGCCGCTCGGCGCGATGCGGCGAGATAAAGGCCGTCAGCACTACCAGCCCGGCATCCACCATCAGTTTCGCCACTTCGCCGACCCGCCGGATATTCTCTTTGCGGTCATCATCGCTGAAACCGAGGTCACGGCAGAGGCCGTGACGCACGTTATCACCGTCCAGCAGATAGGTGCTGACGCCGATGCGATGCAGCGCCTGCTCCAGCGCGCCCGCAACGGTCGATTTACCCGAGCCAGACAGCCCGGTAAACCACAGCACCACCCCCTGATGGCCATGCTGCTGCTCGCGTGAGGCGCGGGTCACCGGATGATCATGCCACACCACGTTCTCATCATGCACGGCCATTACTGACCGCCCAGCAGATCACGCGCATTCCAGTGCGGGAAGTGGCGGCGCACCAGCGCATTCAGTTCCAGTTCAAAGGCGCTGAACTCACCGCTGTTAACCGGCGCATCCAGGTGCGGCTGATGGATCATGCCAGCCCCGACGGTGACGTTGCTCAGGCGATCGACAAAGATCATGCCGCCGGTTACCGGGTTCTGCTGATAGCTGTCGAGCACCATCGGCTCATCAAAGGTGATCTCAACGCGACCGATGCCGTTCAGCGGCAGCGCATCGACCTGATGTGTCTCCAGCGAGTTGATCTCAACCTGATGCAGCACCTTTTCCACCCGGCCACGGCTCTTCTTACCGGCGATTTTCAGGTCGTAGCTCTGACCGGCCTGCAGCGGCTGCTCTGCCATCCAGACCACGTCAACGCTGGCCGACTGAACCGCCGTCAGCGTTTCACCAGCGTCAACCAGCAGATCGCCGCGGCTGATATCAATCTCATCCTGCAGCACCAGCGTGATCGCCTCGCCAGCGCCCGCTTCCTGCAGATCGCCATCAAAGGTGACGATGCGCGCAACGGTGGACTCGACGCCGGAAGGCAGCACTTTCACACGCTGTCCCACCTGCACGCTGCCCGACGCCAGCGTACCGGCATAGCCACGGAAATCCAGGTTCGGACGGTTGACGTACTGCACCGGGAAACGCATTGGCTGATGATCGACGACGCGCTTCAGCTCCACGGTTTCCAGCACATCCAGCAGCGTCGGGCCGCTGTACCACGGCATGGTCTGGCTGGCAGAGGCGACGTTGTCCCCTTCCAGCGCCGACATCGGCACAAAGCGGATGTCGAGATCCTCCGGCAACTGGGCCGCAAAATCGAGGTAATCCTGTTTGATCTGTTCGAAGCGTTCCTGGCTGTACTCCACCAGATCCATCTTGTTGATCGCCACGACCAGATGTTTGATCCCCAGCAGCGTCGAGATAAAGCTGTGACGGCGGGTCTGATCCAGCACGCCTTTGCGCGCGTCGATCAGCAGGATCGCCAGGTCACAGGTTGAAGCGCCGGTCGCCATGTTACGGGTGTACTGCTCGTGGCCCGGCGTGTCGGCGATGATAAATTTACGCTTTTCGGTTGAGAAGTAGCGGTAGGCCACATCGATGGTAATGCCCTGCTCACGCTCCGCCTGCAGGCCATCCACCAGCAGTGCCAGATCCAGCTTCTCACCCTGGGTGCCGTGACGCTTGCTGTCGTTGTGCAGCGAGGAGAGCTGATCTTCATAGATCTGACGGGTGTCATGCAGCAGACGACCGATCAGGGTACTTTTTCCATCGTCCACGCTGCCGCAGGTCAGAAAACGCAGCAGGCTTTTGTGTTGCTGCGCGGTCAGCCAGGCTTCAACGCCGCCCTGGTCGGCAATCTGTTGTGCAATTACGGTATTCATCTGGCGTCTCCTTAGAAATAACCCTGACGTTTTTTCAGTTCCATCGAACCGGACTGATCGCGATCGATCACGCGGCCCTGACGCTCGCTGGTGGTGGAAACCAGCATCTCTTCGATGATCTCCGGCAGCGTCTGCGCCTCCGACTCTACGGCGCCGGTCAGCGGCCAGCAGCCCAGCGTACGAAAACGCACCATCCGTTCGGTGATCTCCTCGCCCGGCTGCAGGTTGATGCGATCGTCATCGATCATCATCAGCATGCCATCACGCTCCAGCACCGGACGCGGTGCGGCGAGATAGAGCGGCACGATCTCGATGTTTTCCAGGAAGATGTACTGCCAGATATCCAGTTCGGTCCAGTTCGACAGCGGGAAGACGCGAATGCTTTCGCCTTTGTTGATCTGACCGTTGTAGTTGTGCCACAGCTCAGGACGCTGGTTTTTCGGGTCCCAGCGGTGGAAACGGTCGCGGAAGGAGTAGATACGCTCTTTCGCGCGAGACTTCTCTTCGTCACGACGTGCGCCGCCAAAGGCCGCATCAAAACCATATTTGTTCAGCGCCTGCTTCAGCCCTTCGGTCTTCATGATGTCCGTGTGTTTGGCACTGCCGTGGACAAAGGGGTTGATCCCCATCGCCACGCCTTCCGGGTTGCGGTGAACCAGCAGCTCTGCGCCCATCGCCTTCACGGTGCGGTCACGGAATTCGTACATTTCACGGAATTTCCAGCCGGTATCCACATGCAGCAGCGGGAATGGCAGCGTGCCGGGGTAGAAGGCTTTGCGCGCCAGATGCAGCATGACGGACGAATCTTTACCGATGGAATACATCATCACCGGATTGCTGAACTCCGCCGCCACTTCGCGAATGATATGGATACTCTCCGCCTCCAGCTGACGCAGATGAGTGAGTCGTTTTTGGTCCATGATTTTCCCTCAAGCCAGATTGACAACGGCGGACTCGCGAGTCCCCTGCTGTGCCGAATGTTTAAACCAGGCGAGTTGCCCGTGCAGATTGACCACCTCTCCAATCACCAGCAGCGCCGGAGTGGGTGCTGAGGCGGCCAGCGCCTCAAGTTGTTCTAAGGTGCCGGTCAGCACCTGCTGATCCTGGCGGGTACCGCGGCTGATGACCGCTACCGGCGTGGATGGCGCACGACCGTGCGTGATTAACGCTTCGCTGATCGCGGCCGCCTTCACGGTACCCATATAGATCGCCAGCGTCTGACGCGCACGCGCCAGCGATGGCCAGTCGATGTCATGCCCGTCCGGGCGGCAGTGACCGGTGATAAACATTACGCTCTGCGCGTAGTCGCGATGCGTCAGCGGAATACCGGCATAGGCCGTTGCGCCTGCGGCGGCCGTAACGCCCGGCACCACCTGGAAGGGAACACCCGCCTGCTGTGCCGCCTGCAGCTCTTCGCCACCGCGGCCAAAGATAAAGGGATCTCCCCCCTTGAGCCGCACGACCCGCTTACCCTTAAGCGCCAGGGAAACCAGCAGCTGGTTGATCTCGTCCTGCGGCAGCGTATGGGCGCTGGCGCGTTTGCCGACGCAGATGCGGTCGGCATCGCGGCGCACCAGATCCAGCACCTCTTCACTGACCAGATGGTCATACAGCACCACGTCGGCCAGCTGCATCACCTGCAGCCCGCGCAGCGTCAGCAGGCCGCTGTCGCCCGGGCCCGCGCCCACCAGGAAGATCTCGCCCTGACGGGTGGGTTCGGCCTGAAGTTCACGATCCAGCGTCTGTTTCGCCTCTTCCACATTGCCGGCGGACATCTGGCTGGCAAACTGCCCCTCAAAGGCGCGTTCCCAGAAGCGGCGACGGTCAGACATGCGGCTGAAGCGCTGTTTGACCTTATCGCGCCAGAGTCCGGCCACCTCCGCCATCTGTCCCAGACTGGCGGGCAGCAGCGTTTCGATTTTTTCGCGCAGCATACGGGCCAGCACCGGTGCGGTGCCGCTGGAGGAGATCGCCACCACCAGTGGTGAGCGGTCAACAATCGAAGGGAAGATAAAGGTGCATTTCGGCTGGTCATCGACCACGTTGACCAGCTTATGCCGCGCATTAGCGGCTTCGAAAACCCGGGTATTGAGTGCGTTATCGTCGGTGGCGGCAATCACCAGAAAGACGTTATCCAGCTGGGCCGGATCAAATTCTGTCGCCACCCACTCCAGCGCCTGCTCATCCAGCAGTGCCTGCAGTTCAGGGCAGAGCTCACGGGACGCGATCTGAATATGCGCGCGCGCGCGGCGCAGCAGTTCAATTTTACGCGCCGCAATATCTCCACCGCCGACAACCAGAACCGGGCGGCCAGAGAGATCGGCAAAAAGAGGCAGATAGTTCACGTTAACCCTGATGTTTTAACTTTGTATTAACGGGACTATACGTCGCGGGGTTCAGGCAGATGAAATTACGAATTGGAATGAGTAGTTACCGAATGGAATAAAGCCCCCGCAAAGCACAGAACAAATTGATCTTAAGAGATGAAATTTAATGGCTTTTTCGTGAAACAGTTCACAGATTCAGGCGCCCCGGCGCCTGGCCAAAAGCAGATAAGTGCCAGCAGTAATAGCACGCCGTGCTGAGCGGCGGCCTCAGCGCCCGAATCCACTCACCAGATAGCGGAACAAAAGGAGTATAATGCGTCCGGCGTGACGGGCCGTGACCCGCACACAGCACGGCTCCCGGATAACGAAAAAAAAGGATGCACTATGTTTTGTTCCCTCCGCTTGAGGGTAGCGACAGTTTTGTTTGGCGCACTCATTTCTCCGCTGGCGCTGGCGCTGCCAGCCGGTCAGTTTGCCGAGCAGCAGGTCCGGCACATCGCCACCCTCTTCCCCGGCCGGATGAGCGGCAGCCCGGCGGAGCTGATGGCAGCGGACTATCTGCAGCAGCAATTCTCCGCACTGGGTTATCAGACTAATACCCGGCAGTTCAACACCGGCTACAGGTGGCAGGAGGATGACGGCACGCAGCGCTGGCATAAGCTCACGGCCACCTCGGTCATTGCCGCACGCGCAGGCAGCGTGCCGCAGGAAATCCTGATCGTGGCGCATCTCGATACCTGGACGCCGCAAAACAGCAGTCAGGCCCGCCGTAACCTGGGCGGCTTACGCCTGCAGGGTGTCGACGATAACGCCTCGGGCCTGGGGGTGATGCTGGAGCTGGCCCAGCAGCTGAGCCATAAACCGCTGCACTACGGCATACGCTTTGTGGCGCTGAGCGCCGGGGAGTCGGACCTGCACGGTATGGACGATTATGTTGCGCGGATGAGCGCGCGTGAAAAGAAAAACACGCTGCTGGTGATCGATCTGAACAGCCTGATCACCGGCGATCATCTCTATTTCAACAGCGGCATGAACACGCCACGCGTCGTGCGCAAGCAGACCAGCGAACGCGCGCTGGTGCTGGCGCGTCAGCAGGGTATCCCGGCGGCCAGCTATCAGATCAGCCACAACGATTTTAAAGGCCCGAATGCCTTTGACCGGGCGGGCTTCCCGTTGATGGATGTGACCGCCAGCAACCGGGCGCTGGGTAACAAAGATGGCGGTATACAGCGTCATCGCAGCCGTCACTTTCCGGATGGCGTCACCCGTCATCAGACCGATCTGGATAACCTGAGCTATCTTGACCGCTGGCTGCCGGGCCAGATAGCGTTGCGAACCCGCGACAGCGTGCGCGTGCTGCTGCCGCTGATCAGCGAACTGGCCAACCCCAAAGTGTAAGGATCTGACATGTACGTGGTCTTTCTGAACTATGTTCGTCCGGTTGAGGAGGTGGAAGCCCTGCTGGCCCCCCATATTGACTGGCTTGACCGCTATTTTGCGGCAGAGGTGTTTATCGCGGCAGGCCGCAAAGATCCGCGCACCGGCGGTATGCTGCTGGTCAGGGATATCGAACGGGAGCGGCTGGATGCGATTCTGGCGGAAGATCCGTTTGTCGCCGTGGCGCAGTATGAGGTGACGAAGGTTAATGTGACCCGGTCAGCGGACGCCTTTGCCGCACTAAGCGGAATTTAGCGGCGAACGGCCATGCGTCGGGCGCAGGGCCGTTCAGGGCTTCTCTCCCGTAGCGGGAGAGAAGCGCAGCATCACCCTTCGTGCAGGCCGCACTCGCGTTTCAGCCCGAAGAAGCGCGTCTCCTCCTCTGCCATACCCGGTTCCCACTTGCGGGTGGTATGGGTATCGCCCACGGAGAGATAGCCCTCATCCCACAGCGGATGGTACTTCAGCTTGTGCTGCTCCAGATACTGATGAATCTGACGGTTGTCCCAGTCGATGATCGGCAGCAGCTTAAAGACGCCACGCTGCACGCCCAGCACCGGCAGATTGGCCCGGCTGCCGGACTGATCGCGGCGTAAGCCGGCAAACCAGGTCTGCGCACCCAGCGTCTCCAGCGCGCGGTTCATCGGCTCAACCTTGTTGATCTCGTTATATTTCTCAATCCCCTCTACGCCCTGCTCCCACAGTTTGCCGTAGCGCGCTTCCTGCCAGGCCGGTGAGGTGTCGGCGCGGAAAACTTTGAGGTTGAGATTGAGCTGGTCGGCCAGCTCATCAATAAAACGATAGGTCTCCGGGAAGAGATAGCCAGTGTCCGTCAGGATCACCGGGATATTGGGCTGCTGACGCGTCACCAGATGCAGCGACACCGCGGCCTGAATCCCGAAGCTGGACGAGAGCACATAGGCACCCGGCAGATTCTCCAGCGCCCAGCTGACCCGCTCTTCCGCTGAGGCTTTCTCCAGCTGCGCATTGGTCGCGGCCAGCGCCATTGCGCGCTGGACCTTAGACATCGCATTCAGTGCGGCGAGGTCGGGCTGACTCATTTTGCTTCCTCCCAGAAATCGCGTGCCGGGTCCAGCACCGGCGCAACAATGCCTGCGCGGATGGTGAAGTCACCAAAGCCTTCCGCGGCCTGGCGTTCGGTGGCCCAGCGTCCCACCAGCTCATCAATGGTGGCGAGAATTTCGCTTTCGTTAATGTTTTCCCGATACATACGGGGGATGCGCGTCCCGATGCGGTTACCGCCCAGGTGCAGGTTGTAACGCCCCGGCGCTTTACCCACCAGGCCCAGCTCTGCCAGCATGGCACGGCCACAGCCGTTAGGACAACCGGTGACGCGTAACACAATGTGCTCATCACCCACACCATGCGCATGCATAATCTCTTCGACTTTGGTCACGAACGCAGGCAGGAAGCGCTCAGCTTCCGCCATCGCCAGCGGACAGGTCGGGAAGGCCACACAGGCCATGGAGTTTTCACGCTGCGGCGTCACCTGCTCCATCAGACCATGTTCACGGGCAATCGCTTCAATCGTCGCTTTTTCACTTTCCGGCACGCCTGCCACAATCAGGTTCTGGTTGGCGGTCAGGCGGAAATCGCCCTGATGGATTTTCGCAATTTCCGCAATCCCGCTTTTCAGCGGACGGCCCGGATAGTCGAGCAGGCGGCCGTTTTCGATAAACAGCGTCAGGTGCCATTTATTGTCGATGCCTTTAATCCAGCCAATGCGATCGCCACGGGTGGTGAACTCATAGGGGCGGATCGGTTCAAAGGTCACGCCTGCGCGCTTCTCGACTTCCGCTTTAAAGGTTTCGACGCCAACGCGCTCCAGAGTGTATTTGGTCTTAGCGTTTTTACGATCGGTACGGTTACCCCAGTCGCGCTGCGTCGTGACGACCGCGGCGGCCACATCCAGGATCTTCTCTGCCGGGAAGTAGCCAAACTCACTGGCGGTGCGGGCATACGTAGCTTTGTTGCCGTGCTCAATTGACAGCCCGCCACCGACCAGCAGGTTAAAGCCTGTCAGCCTGCCCTGCTCGGCCACGGCGACAAAGTTCAGATCGTTGGCGTGCAGATCCACATCGTTATGCGGCGGGATCACGACGGTCGTTTTGAATTTACGCGGCAGATAAGTTTCGCCGAGGATCGGCTCCTCATCGGTGGTCGCGACTTTTTCCTGATCCCACCAGATCTCCGCATAGGCGCGGGTGCGCGGCAGCAGATGCTCAGAGAGCTTCTTCGCCCACTCATACGCTTCCTGATGCAGCTCTGACTCCACCGGGTTTGAGGTACAGAGCACGTTACGGTTCACGTCGTTGGCGGTCGCCAGCGCATCCAGCCCCACTTCGTGCAGCATCTGGTGCGTCGGCTTCACGTTCTTCTTCAGAATACCGTGGAACTGAAAGGTCTGACGGTTCGTCAGACGGATGCTGCCATAAATCGTTTTATCGGTGGCGAATTTGTCGATAGCCAGCCACTGCGTTGGCGTAATGATGCCGCCCGGCAGACGGCAGCGCAGCATCATGGCGTGACGCGGCTCCAGCTTCTGCTCAGCGCGCTCGGCACGGATATCGCGGTCATCCTGCTGGTACATGCCGTGAAAACGGATTAGCAGGAAGTTATCGCCGGTAAAGCCGCCGGTCAGGCCCTCTTCCAGATCTTCTTTAATAGTGCCACGCAGATAGTTGCTCTGCTTCTTCAGACGCTCGGCATCTGACAGTTTGCCTTCTACAACCAGCGGTCCAGGGTGTTTATCGCTCATTAGTAAACGTCTCGCTGATAACGGCGCTCAATGCGCAGCTCACTTAAAAATTCGTCGGCCGCTTCACGATCCATTCCGCCGTGTTCGACCACCACATCCAGCAGTGCCTGCTCGACGTCTTTTGCCATACGATTTGCGTCACCGCATACGTAAAGGTGTGCGCCCTCTTCAATCCAGCGCCACACTTCCGCCCCTTTCGCGCGGATCTTATCCTGAACGTAAATCTTTTCGGCCTGATCGCGTGACCAGGCGAGGTCGATGTGGGTCAGCAGACCATCCTTCACATATTTCTGCCACTCCACCTGATAGAGGAAGTCCTCCGTGAAGTGCGGATTACCAAAGAATAGCCAGTTTTTACCGCTGGCACCGTCGTTGTCGCGCTGCTGCATAAAGGCGCGGAACGGGGCGATGCCGGTGCCCGGGCCGATCATGATCACGGGTGCATCCGGATTGGCTGGCAGGCGGAAATTGTCGTTGTGTTCGATAAAGACGCGGACCTCGCCCTCTTCTTCGATGCGATCGGCCAGCCAGGTGGAGGCCCCGCCGCCGCGCTGACGACCTTCGATATCGAAGCGAACGGCACCGACGGTGATGTGCACTTCGCTGTCGGTTTCCGCCTGGGATGAGGCGATAGAGTAGAGTCGCGGCGTCAGCGGACGCAGCAGCGTGGTCAGCTGTTCAGCGGTAAGTTCAGCCGGGGCCAGACGCACCATATCCACGATCGGATAGCGCTGCGCATACTGCTGCAGGCGCGCTTTATCATCCACCAGCGACAGCAGCTCCGCATCTTTCGACAGCTGAGCATACTGCGCTACGATCTGTGCGGTGTTCACCGTCAGTTCAAAATGTTTCTGCAGCGCCTCTGCCAGCGGCAGCGTGACACCATTCACCGCGACCGGCTCATCGCCTTTCAGCCAGACCAGTTCCAGCAGTTCGCTGACCAGCGCCGCATCGTTTTCATACCAGACGCCCAGCGCATCGCCAGGCTGGTAGCGCAGACCCGAGTCGCCCAGATCGATTTCGATATGGCGCACATCTTTGTCGGAATCACGGCCGGTGATCTTCTGGTTCACCGCCAGGCTTGCGCTGAGCGGTGACTCTTTGCTGTAAGGGCTGGTGGTGACTTCGTTGACGCTGCCTGCGGCGGTCGCCGTCGCCTGGGCGGGCGATTCGGCGGGCACCCGCTGTTTCAGGATCGCCGTCAGCGCGCTGCGCCAGGCGATGGCCTGATCCGCATACTCGACATCGGCATCGACCCGATCCAGCAGACGCTCGGCGCCCAGCTCGGCCAGGCGGCTGTCGAAATCCTTGCCTGCCTGACTGAAGAATTCGTAGGAGGTATCACCCAGGCCAAAGACGGCAAAGGCCGCACCCTCCATTTTTGGTGCCTTCTTCGACATCAGGAATTTATGCAGCGCCACCGCCTCTTCCGGCGGCTCGCCTTCACCCTGGGTGGAGGTCACGACGACCAGCAGCTTCTCCTGGCCAATCTGTTTGAACTTGTAATCCCCGGCATTCACCAGGCTGACGTTCAGCTTCGCGGCCAGCAGGTCATCGCGCAGCTGCTCAGCCAGTCGGCGGGCATTGCCCGTCTGCGAGGCGGAGAGCAGCGTAATGGCTGGCGCTTCGACCGCGGCGGGTGGAGGGCTGGCGACGGCGCTGCCCGGGGTCTGTTCCACCCGGCCCCAGAAATAGCCTGACAGCCACGCCAGTTGAGTCGGGGAATAATCTGTCGTCGCCGCCTGTAAGCGGGCGAGTTGTTCCGGGGAGAGCGGAAGCATTGAACCAGGTGCCTGAGTCGTCATCGCGTAAAAAATTCCAGTATCAGAAGTCCGGACCGTAAATGGCGGAAGAGTACGTAGGTTACCGGGCTGTATATTAGCGATTAAATACACCTTCGACATATCAAATAACCAAAATGACTAAGTGGTTTTCCAGATAGGCCTAATCGCTAAAAGTGGTAATTAAAGCGGTGATATATCAGTTAATTAGCTGGGCACCCGCAGGCGGTGCGGCGGGAAAAGAGACGCTTTGTGCTATGCGGGTGCGAAAAAAGCGCTAATCAGGTAGAATCCAGCGGTTTTTAAATGTCTGAGAACCACTATGTCTACCACCCTGTTTAAAGAGTTCCAGTTCGAAGCCGCGCACCATTTACCGAATGTGCCGGCCGGACACAAATGTGGCCGTCTGCACGGTCACTCGTTCCTGGTTCGTCTGGAGATCACCGGCGAAGTGGATGCGCATACCGGCTGGGTAATGGATTTTGCTGAATTAAAAGCGGCGTTTAAGCCGGTCTATGATCGGCTGGATCACTACTACCTGAATGAGATTCCCGGCCTGGAAAATCCCACCAGCGAAGTGCTGGCCAGATGGATCTGGGATCAGATGAAGCCGCAGCTGCCGCTGTTAACCGCGGTTATGATCAAAGAAACCTGCACTGCAGGCTGCGTTTACCGCGGCTAACCCTGTCGGATCGAAGTTTTCGATCCGACACGTCCCCTCTCCGCTTCCGCTCACCTTAGGTTTAGCTCCCCGGCGCGCTGCCGCAGGGTCAGGCAATATTGAGATATTTGTGGGTCTGCATCGACAGACGCCAGTTGCGGGCAATGCAGGTTTCAATGCAGAGCCGGGTGGCATCCTCTTTGCGGCTGATCGGCTGTAACGCGATGATGCGCGCTTTGGCATCCTTGACGCCTGCCAGCAGCTGATCCAGCGCTTCCACATCCCGCTCGCGGGCGACCGGATGTTTGATCTCATCGGCCCGGCTCAGCGCCTGATCCAGCACGTCGTAGCCACCGCGCATGTTGACCTTTGGCGAGACGGTCACCCAGGTCTGTTCGGAACAGTGGATCGCATGCGTGCCGCTGGTTTCGATCTGACACTGAAAACCCTGCTCTTCCAGGGCTGTGGTCAACGGACGCAGGTCGTAGATCGCCGGTTCACCGCCGGTGATGACCACATGCCGGGCCGTCCAGCCCTGCTCTGCGATGGCGCGCAGCAGCGTCGTCGCGTCGGCGTCGCCCCAGGCATCGCTTTCCACCGTTTTAATCAGAATATCGCCCAGCGACGTTTCCCGATCTGCCCGCTTTTCCCAGGTATGTTTGGTATCGCACCAGCTGCAGCCTACCGGGCATCCCTGCAGGCGAATGAAGATAGCAGGCACGCCGGTGTAATAGCCTTCGCCCTGCAGCGTCTGGAACATTTCGTTAATCGGGTAGAACATTATTTACTCACCTGGAGAAATCGGGGCGCTGATTATGGCAGATTTGCCGCGCAGCTCAACCACGCGTCGTGCTTTTTCTCTGCGCCGGGCAGAACAGAGAAAGGCGCGTTAAGACGGCGGACAGGCGCAATGCGCAGCGGAGGGAGAGGCGTTCTGCGCAGGGAACTGGGCGGGCGGGCAGAGAGGCCGCGTCTGGCCGTTGGCTGAGGGCGTTCTTCTCTGCATCATTACCGCCGCCAACAAAAAGCCCCGCACGGGGCGGGGCTTTCAGCATCTGTGATGCCGCGTGAAGCGACATCAGCAGGGGTCATTACTGACCTTTAACTTCTTTCAGACCGTTGAATGGCGCTTTAGAACCCAGCGCTTCTTCGATACGGATCAGCTGGTTGTACTTGGCAACACGGTCAGAACGGCTCATTGAACCGGTTTTGATCTGGCCTGCAGCCGTACCGACCGCCAGGTCAGCGATGGTCGCATCTTCGGTTTCGCCTGAACGGTGAGAGATCACAGCGGTGTAGCCTGCATCTTTCGCCATTTTGATCGCAGCCAGGGTTTCGGTCAGAGAACCGATCTGGTTGAACTTGATCAGGATGGAGTTAGCGATACCTTTTTCGATACCTTCTTTCAGGATTTTGGTGTTGGTGACGAACAGGTCGTCACCCACCAGCTGGATTTTGTCGCCCAGAACTTTGGTCTGGTAGGCGAAGCCATCCCAGTCAGATTCGTCCAGGCCATCTTCGATAGAGACGATCGGATACTGTTTAGTCAGATCTTCCAGGAAGTGGGTGAACTCTTCTGAAGTGAAAGCTTTACCGCCTTCACCGGCCAGAACGTATTTGCCATCTTTGTAGAACTCAGATGCCGCACAGTCCATCGCCAGGGTGATATCTTTGCCCAGCTCGTAGCCTGCAGCTTTTACCGCTTCTGCGATAACGGCCAGCGCTTCGGCGTTGGAACCCAGGTTTGGCGCGTAGCCACCTTCGTCACCAACAGCGGTGCTCATGCCTTTGCTTTTCAGCACTTTTGCCAGGTTGTGGAACACTTCAGAACCCATGCGGATGGCTTCTTTCACGTTTGCCGCGCCAACCGGCTGGATCATGAACTCCTGGATGTCGACGTTGTTGTCGGCATGTTCGCCGCCGTTGATGATGTTCATCATTGGCAGTGGCATAGAGTATTTGCCTGGGGTGCCGTTCAGTTCAGCGATGTGCTCATACAGCGCCTGGCCTTTAGAGGCTGCAGCGGCTTTCGCGGCGGCCAGTGAAACGGCCAGAATGGCGTTAGCACCGAAGTTAGATTTGTTCTCAGTACCGTCCAGGTCGATCATGATCTTATCGATGTTCGCCTGATCTTTCGCGTCTTTGCCTTTTACCGCTTCAGCAATCGGACCGTTTACTGCAGCAACGGCTTTAGTTACGCCTTTGCCCAGGAAACGTGATTTGTCACCGTCACGCAGTTCCAGCGCTTCGCGTGAACCGGTAGAGGCACCTGATGGCGCAGCGGCCAAGCCAACAAAACCGCCTTCCAGATGCACTTCAGCTTCAACAGTCGGGTTACCACGTGAGTCGATAATTTCGCGACCGATGACTTTTACGATTTTGGACATTACGATTTTCCTCAGTACAAGTTAGTCAATCCTAAGACAAGCAACGCGCGAAAAGTTCGCGCGCTGCCTGTGAAACTTACTTCGCTAAACGCTTCTGATGCTCATGCGCGGCTTTCACAAAGCCGGCAAACAACGGATGGCCATCGCGTGGGGTCGAGGTAAACTCCGGGTGGAACTGGCAGGCTACAAACCAAGGGTGGTTCGGGATCTCAATGATCTCGACCAGCTGATCGTCGCCAGAACGACCCGCCACACGCAGACCGGCTGCTTCAATCTGCTTTAACAGCATATTGTTGACTTCATAGCGGTGACGATGGCGCTCAACGATGGTATCAGAGCCGTAGAGCTGGCGAACCTGGCTGCCCGGCGTTAACTGACACTGCTGGCTGCCCAGACGCATGGTGCCGCCCAGATCGCTCTGCTCGCTGCGGACTTCGACGTTGCCATCTTCGTCACGCCATTCGGTGATTAACGCCACCACCGGGTATTTACAGTCTGGCACAAATTCCGTGGAGTTGGCGCCCGGCATCCCGGCGACGTTGCGGGCGAACTCCATCAGCGCGACCTGCATGCCCAGGCAGATGCCGAGGTAAGGCACGTTGTTTTCACGGGCGTACTGCGCGGTCATCAGCTTGCCTTCCACCCCACGGTAACCGAAGCCACCCGGGATCAGAATCGCATCCAGATCTTTCAGTAATTCGACACCGCGTGATTCAACATCCTGCGAATCGATCAGCTTGATGTTGACGGTCACCCGGTTTTTCAGGCCGCCATGCTTCAGCGCTTCAATCACAGATTTGTAGGCGTCAGGCAGCTCAACATATTTGCCCACCATACCGATGGTGACTTCACCGCCCGGATTGGCTTCTTCGTAAATCACCTGCTCCCACTCGGCCAGGTTGGCTTCCGGTGCGTTCAGATTGAAACGCTTGCAGATGTAGTCATCCAGGCCCTGTGATTTCAGCATGCCTGGGATCTTGTAGATGGAATCCACGTCTTTCAGCGAGATTACCGCTTTTTCAGGGACGTTACAGAACAGGGCGATTTTGGCGCGTTCGTTGGCCGGAACGGCACGATCGGAACGGCAAATCAGCACGTCAGGCTGGATACCAATCGACAGCAGCTCTTTTACCGAGTGCTGGGTCGGTTTGGTTTTCACTTCACCCGCCGCCGCCATGTAAGGCACCAGTGTCAGGTGCATATACATTGTGTGTTCGCGACCCACATCAACGGCCATCTGGCGAATCGCTTCCAGGAACGGCAGCGATTCGATATCCCCTACCGTGCCGCCGATTTCGACCAGCACCACATCATGACCTTCGCCGCCTTCAATGATGCGCTCTTTAATGGCGTTGGTGATGTGCGGGATAACCTGAATGGTGGCGCCCAGATAGTCGCCACGACGCTCTTTGCGCAGGACTTCGGAGTAGATGCGGCCAGTGGTGAAGTTGTTACGGCGCGACATTTTGGTACGGATGAAGCGCTCATAGTGACCCAAATCCAGATCGGTTTCGGCGCCGTCGTCGGTGACGAACACTTCACCGTGCTGTGTCGGGCTCATGGTGCCTGGATCCACGTTGATATACGGGTCCAGCTTCATGATGGTCACGTTCAGACCACGGGCTTCGAGAATGGCTGCGAGGGAGGCTGCGGCAATGCCTTTACCCAGAGAGGAAACGACCCCGCCGGTCACAAAAATATAATTCGTTGTCATGCTGAACCTGAGAGTTTAGGTTTAAAGACGGTGGAATAACCAGGACGGGAAAACAGTATACTGGAAACCGCTATCAGCCACAATTGATGAATCACAGCCATCCTCCAACGCATTGCTACGGCTAACATAGCGGATAGCCGTTGCCTAAATGTTGACGTGCGTCACAAAGTTGCCTCCGCGCTGAATCGAGTAAGCGCGAACGGCGACTTTATGCACAGCGCTGGAATAATCAGCGCTTCTCGTCTGATTTCACCTGCTGCCAGGCGGCTTCCATCTGCTCCAGCGTGGCGCCCGGCATCGCCAGCCCCTGGGCTACGATGATCGCCTCGACCTGGCGGAAGCGGCGCTCAAATTTGTCGTTGGCTTTCTGCAGCGCGGTTTCCGCTTTACTGCCCAGATGCCGCGACAGGTTAACGGTCGCGAACAGCAGGTCGCCGATCTCCTCCTCCAGCTTCTCACTGTCCACCACGCTCTGCTGCGCCTCGTGCATCACCTCATCGATCTCTTCATGCACCTTCGCCACCACCGGCCCCAGCGTGCTCCAGTCGAAGCCGACGTTGTGGCAGCGTTTCTGAATCTTGTGGGCGCGCATCAGCGCGGGCAACGCTTTCGGGATATCGTCCAGCGCCGAGTGCTGGGCTTTGTCCGCCCGTTCAGCGGTTTTAATCGCTTCCCAGTTTTTCAGCACCTCATTGCTGGTTTCAGCCATGGCATCGCCGAAGATGTGCGGATGACGGCGCTCCAGCTTGTCGCTGATGGCGTGACAGATATCTTCAAAGTTGAAGCGATCCTGTTCGTTCGCCATCTGCGCATAGAACACCACCTGAAACAGCAGATCGCCCAGCTCACCGCGCAGATCGTCAAAATCTTCGCGCTGAATGGCATCCAGCACTTCATAGGTCTCTTCCAGCGTGTAGGGGGCGATGGAGGCGAAGGTCTGTTCGCGATCCCACGGACAGCCCTGCTGCGGGTCGCGCAGGGTTTTCATGATGCCAAGCAGGCGATCAATAGCGTTCATTTCAGGCGGGTCCTTAACGTGTCAGATCGGGGGCGAAGCGCGAGGCGGCGAGAGCCGGACGCTGAATCGCGTCCGGCTCTCAGGCAGAGCAGATAACACCCGCGCAACCTCGTCCAGCCGGTTGCTCCGCTGGCTGCCACTCAGTGCAGGCGACGGGCGTCAATGATATCAGAGACCTGATTCAGGCGCGCAAGCACCCGCCCCAGGACCTGATGGTTGTAGATCTCGATATCCATGTCGATGGTCGCCAGCTGCTTGCGGGTATCGCTGCGGCTTGAGACGCCCAGAACATTGACTTTCTCGTTGGCGAGAATCGTCGTGATATCGCGCAGCAGACCGCTGCGATCGTTGGCGGTGACGCGCACCACCAGCGAGTAGCCGCTGGAGTAGCTTTCGCCCCACACCGCATCGACAATACGCTCCGGTGCATGGGAGATAAGCTCCGCCAGCTGGTCACAGTCGGCGCGGTGAATTGAGATCCCGCGCCCCTGGGTGATAAAACCGACGATGTCATCACCGGGGATCGGCTGGCAGCAGCGGGCGATGTGGTGCATCAGATTGCCCACGCCCTCTACCACGACACGCCCGCTCTCTTTGCGGGCCGAAGGGGTATGCGCTTTCTGGGTCAGCTGACGCAACGCTTCGCGATCTTCCTCTTCGGCGCTTGGCTTGTTCAGCTTCGCCTGCAGGAAGTTGACCATCTGGTTCAGGCGGATATCGCCGCCGCCGATCGCCGCCAGCAGCTCCTCCAGCGAGGTCACGTTGTAGCGCGGCAGCAGCAGTTTTTCCGCTTCGCGCAGGCTGATATCCAGCTGATTCAGTTCGTTGTCCAGAATCTGACGGCCGGCGACAATGTTTTTGTCGCGATCCTGCTTGCGGAACCAGTTATGGATCTTCGACCGCCCACGGCTGGTGGTGATATAGCCCAGATTCGGATTGAGCCAGTCGCGGCTTGGATTCGGCTGCTTTTGCGTGATGACTTCGACCTGGTCGCCCATCTGCAACTGATAGGTGAACGGTACGATGCGGCCACCGATTTTTGCACCGATGCAGCGGTGCCCGATGTCGCTGTGAATGTGGTAGGCAAAGTCGAGCGGGGTCGATCCCGCCGGCAGATCCACCACGTCGCCTTTCGGGGTAAAGACGTAGACCCGGTCATCAAACACCTGACTGCGGACCTCTTCCAGCAGCTCGCCGGAGTCGGCCATCTCCTCCTGCCAGCTGATAAGCTTACGCAGCCAGGCGATCCGCTCTTCGTGACCGGCGGCGCCGCGCGCGCTGCTGGAGGTCGGCCCCTCTTTATATTTCCAGTGCGCCGCCACGCCCAGTTCGGCATCTTCATGCATCTGGCGGGTACGGATCTGGATCTCCACCGTTTTGCCCTGCGGTCCTAACACCACGGTGTGGATCGACTGATAGCCATTGGGCTTCGGGTTGGCGACGTAGTCGTCGAACTCGCTCGGCAGATGGCGATAGAGCGTATGCACCGTACCCAGCGCGCCGTAGCAATCCTGCAGGCGGTCAGCCACGATGCGCACCGCCCGCACGTCAAACAGCTCGTCGAAGGCCAGCGACTTCTTCTGCATCTTGCGCCAGATGCTGTAGATATGTTTCGGACGGCCATAGACTTCGGCGCGGACGCCCTCTTTGGCCATCTCTTTACGCAGGTTATTGACGAAGTTTTCGATGTACTGCTCACGGTCGATCCGCCGCTCATGCAGGAGCTTCGCGATGCGCTTATATTCGTCGGGATGGAGGTAACGGAAGCAGTAATCTTCCAGCTCCCATTTGAGCTGGCCGATCCCCAGCCGGTTAGCCAGGGGCGCATAGATATTGGTGCTCTCTTTGGCGGCCAGCACCCGCTCATCTTCCGGCGCATCTTTCATTTCGCGCAGGTTCATGATGCGTTCGGCCAGCTTCAGCACCACGCAGCGGAAATCTTCCACCATCGCCAGCAGCATACGGCGGACATTATCCACCTGTTCAGACGCCATGGAGTCGTTATGGATGGCTTTCAGCTGACGGATAGCGTCCATGTCGCGCACGCCATGGACCAGCGAGACGATGCCTTTGCCGACGGCAGTTTCCAGCTCCTCTTCACTGACCACTTCATCGTTAGCCAGCGGGAAGATCAGCGCCGCACAGAGGCTTTCGATATCCATGCTGAGCATCGAGAGGATTTCTACCATCTCAATACCGCGCCACAGCAGCAGCGACTGATCGGGATGGTCCTGCGTCTGCGCTTCGCAGTAGCGCCAGGTCTCAGCAAGGCGTTGACATGATTGCGGGTTGGCAATACCGAGACTGGCGATCCACTGGTCGAGGGCGAAATCCCCCTCAGTATTTAAATGCGCACTTCTGACCGCAACCATAACCTCTCCTGCACAACGACATACATCGCTTATGTTTTTCTGAACAGCACCATGGATTCGAGATGGCGGGTATGTGGGAACATATCCAGCATCGCGACCCTTTCCAATTGGTAGCCCGCCGACAGCAATGTCTGGCTGTCACGGGCGAGCGTTGTCGGATTACACGAAACATAGACCACGCGTTCTGGTGCAAGTTTAACCACATGCGCCATTACGCCCGCAGCCCCGGCGCGTGCCGGATCGAGTAATACCTTGTTAAATCCCTGTGCCGCCCACGGCTGGCGCGACACTTCTTCTTCCAGGTTATGCTGAAAGAAACTGACATTTTTAAGATTATTCAAATCAGCATTATACGCTGCCTGCCGCACTAATGCTGCAATCCCCTCCACACCTACGACATTTTGTACGAAGATTCCTATAGGAAGTGTGAAGTTTCCCATACCGCAAAAGAGATCCAGCACCCGGTCTTGCGGCTGCAGATCGAGCCAGCTTATGGCCGTCGCCACCATCTGCTGATTCACGCCATCGTTAACCTGAATAAAATCCTGTGGACTAAAGGTTAGCTTAAGCTGATGCGCATGATAAAACGGCGTGGTCGCCTGTAACGCGGTCAGCGTTTCATCGCCCGCGTCCAGGAACAGCATCAGCTGGTGCTCATGCGAAAAGCGTTCCAGTTTTTCACGATCGTCCGCATGGAGCGCATCAAGATGGCGCAGGATCATCAGCGGGCCATTGTCCGCCAGCACCAGCTCCACATGACCGAGCCGCCGCACCGCCCGCAGCCCGCTAAGGCAGTGGTGCAGCGGAACCAGTAATGCCTCAAGTTCGGGCACCAGAACGGGGCAATGCTGCACATCGACCAGATCGTTGCTGGACGCCTGACGGAATCCCATCTGCAACCGCTGCGCCTTGTTGTGCCACTGCAGGCCCAGCCGGGCGCGGCGGCGATAGCCCCAGGGCGCCCCGGCGATCACCTCATCGACCGGTACTTCCCGGGCGGCGGCCTGGCTCAGCATCCGGCTCAGCGCCTGAACCTTGCTCTGCTGCTGGAGCGCCACCTCCGCATGTTGCTGCTGGCAGCCGCCGCAGCGTTCATAGTGCGGACAGGGCGGCGTCACACGCGCCGGGCTGCGGCTGAGCAGTTGTGTCACTTTCGCCCGGGCAAATTGACGTTTATCCTCTGTCAGCGTGACCTCCGCCTGTTCACCCGGCAGAGCGCCCGTGACAAACAGGGCTTTGCCCTTGTGGCGCGCCACGCCCTGCCCGAACGGGTCGAGCTCATCGATGGTGACGGTGATGCGCTGTTGCGTCGTCGCGCGCTGTTTTGCAACGTAAAATTGCGCCATAGTGTTCTTCTTTCTCTTTATCGATACGGCCTGCAGAGTGTCACCGACAGCCTGCACAGGGACGTTAATGCCGGAGTAGCCAGGCGACTATTATGACCAAATACAGCCTGCGGGCGCGAATGATGATTTTAATTCTGGCACCTGTGCTGATGGTTGGCCTGCTGCTCAGCTCATTTTTTGTGGTGCACCGCTACAATGAGCTACAGCGTCAGGTTATTGATGCCGGAGCCAACATCATCGAACCGCTGGCAATCTCCAGCGAATACAGCATGACCTGGCACAACCGGGATGCCATGCGTGAACTGGTCAGCCTGCTGCACCGCCGCCATTCGGGGATCGTCCGGGCGATTTCGGTGTTTGATAACCATAATCAGCTCTACGCCACCTCCAATCACAAGCAGAACCTCAGCCTGCAGCAGCAGTCTGATATCCGCACGCTAACCGATGATGTCTCGATGGAGCGTCACGGCACTCTGCTGATTCTGCGCACCCCGATTACCAGCGAGCGCTACGACGCGGATGAGTTACCCGATGAAGATGCCAAACCCTCAGGCAATCCGCTGGGCTATGTGGCGATAGAGCTGGACCTGCAGTCTGTGCGCCTCCAGCAGTATAAAGAGGTGTTTGTCGCCACGCTGATGCTGCTCTTCTGTCTCTGTCTCGCAATGCTGTTTGCCTATCGCCTGATGCGCGACGTCACGGGGCCGATCCGCAATATGGTCACCACCGTTGACCGCATCCGGCGCGGCCAGCTTGACAGCCGCGTAGAGGGCTACATGCTGGGTGAACTCAGTATTCTGAAGAACGGCATTAATGCGATGGCGATGTCGCTGACCGCCTATCACGAGGAGATGCAGCACAATATCGACCAGGCGACTTACGATCTGCGGGAAACGCTGGAGCAGCTGGAGATTCAGAACGTGGAGCTGGATCTGGCGAAGAAGCGCGCTCAGGAAGCGGCGCGCATCAAGTCGGAGTTTCTGGCCAATATGTCGCATGAGCTGCGAACGCCGCTGAACGGGGTACTGGGCTTTACCCGGCAGATGCTGAAAACCCAGCTGCGCGCGACCCAGCGCGACTACATGCAGACCATAGAACGCTCGGCCAATAATCTGCTCAGTATTATTAACGACGTGCTCGACTTTTCGAAACTGGAGGCGGGCAAGCTGATGCTGGAGGCGATCCCCTTCCCGCTGCGCGCCACGCTGGATGAAACCCTGGTGCTGCTCGCACCTTCGGCGCATGAAAAGGGGCTGGAGCTGACGGTAGTCTGCGACAGCAGCGTGCCGGATAACGTGATTGGTGATGCGCTGCGCCTGCAGCAGATCCTGATTAACCTGATCGGCAACGCGATTAAATTTACCGAACAGGGGTATGTGGGCCTGCGCGTCGGGCAGCGTGTGATCACCCAGTCGCGGGTCGAGCTGGAGATCCAGGTGGAGGACAGCGGCATCGGCATCTCTGAGCAGCAGCAGACGCAGCTGTTCCAGGCGTTCCGTCAGGCGGATGCCAGCATTTCACGCCGCCACGGCGGAACCGGGCTGGGGCTGGTCATCACGCAGAAACTGGTGCGGGAGATGGGCGGCGATATCACCTTCAGCAGCCAGCCGGATCAGGGATCGACCTTTGTAATTCGTGTGCAGCTCGATCTCAACCCGAATGCGCCGGGTATGCCTCGCGTGCTGGACGCGCTGTCGCATGCGCGCATCGCCTATGTAGAGGCGGACGCTATCGTAGCCAGTGCGGCGCTGGAGATGCTGAGCGCCACACCGCTGCAGATCGACTACAGCGAAACGCTGGAGGGATTAAAAGAGGCGCACTATCCGCTGCTGCTGATGGCGATGCCGGTCGATGTCAGCCAGCCTGAACTGCTCAGTGAGAGAAGGATCAATGCGGTGCTGGAGCGGGCAGATAACGTACTGATGGCGCTGCCGAGTCCGATGATGCTGCTGGCCGATGAGCTGAAAGTGCGCGGCATTGATGGCTGCATCGCGAAGCCGATCTCCCTGACGCGCCTGCTGCCCATGTTGCTGGATCTGCATACCCGTCAGATGAGCGAACTGCCGCTCTCTCCCCGTCTGCCGCTGACGGTGATGGCGGTGGATGATAACCCCGCCAACCTCAAGCTGATTGGCGCGCTGCTGGAGGAGCAGGTGCAGAATATCCTGCTGTGCAGCAACGCCGAACACGCCATCCGGGAAGCCCGTCAGCATGCGCTGGATGTCATCCTGATGGATATTCAGATGCCTGACATCGATGGCATCCGCGCCAGCGAAATCATCCGCACCCTGCCGCATCACGCCAGTACGCCTATCGTGGCGGTCACCGCCCATGCCATTGATGGCGAACGCGAGCAGTTAATCAAAGCGGGCATGAACGACTATCTTGCTAAACCCATCGATGAGAGCAAGTTAAGACAGCTGCTGGCGCGCTATACGCCGCCGCCGGTCGTACCTGTGCCGGAGCTGCCGGCCATATTACCGACGCTGGACTGGCAACTGGCGCTGCGACAGGCGGCCAATAAGCCTGATCTGGCGCGCGATCTGCTGCGTATGCTGCTGGAGTTTTTACCGGAAGTGCATGCGAAGATCGCGCAGTTTATGGCGGACAATGACGTCAGCGCCCTGCGCGAGATCATTCACAAACTGCATGGCAGTGCCAGCTACAGCGGCGTGCCGCGCATGAAGCAGCTTTGTCACCAGCTGGAGAGAGAGCTGCCTGAGGTCAGCGATATCGTGGCGCTGGAACCGGAACTGCTGGAGTTGCAGGATGAGATGGAGAACGTCGCCAGAGAGGCCCGGCAGCTGCTGGGAATAGCGTAAGGCCGGGTACGTTCGGGGCCGCAGACGCGGCCCCGTTCCCCTGCGGAAGAGAACTCAGGCTCTGTCGAGCTGCACGCTGAGACCCGCAGCTGCAGAGAGGCCGGACGGCGCAGAGAGGGCATGAAAGCCGGCCAGCTTCAGCGTAGCCGCCACATTACGCGACGTCATCTCGACGTTCTTTCCGGCGCTGGCGAGCGCCTCATCCAGCGTACAGATGCTGTAGAGCACGCTGAAGACCGCATCAATGCCGTGCTGATGCACCACTCCCACATCCGCCGTCAGACTTCCCGCGATGCCAATGACCGGTTTATCAAACCGCTTTGCAACCCTGGCGACCCCGATCGGCACCTTGCCATTGATACTCTGGCTGTCGATACGCCCCTCTCCGGTGATCACCAGGTCGGCATCTTTCACCTGCTCCGCCAGCCCCAGCGCCTCCGTGACAATCTCAATGCCACGCCGCAGCTCCGCGTGACAGAAGGCGTGCAGCGCGGCCCCCATTCCGCCCGCTGCGCCGCCGCCCGGAATCGTCAGTACATCGATATCGAGGTCGCGCTGGATGATCGCGGCGTAGTGGCCCAGCGCCTGATCGAGCTGCTGCACCAGCGCCGGTGTCGCCCCCTTCTGCGGACCGAATATCGCCGAGGCGCCCTCTTTGCCGGTCAGCGGATTGGTCACGTCGCAGGCCACCTCAATGCGGCAGCGCTGAAGGCGGGCGTCGAGCGCATCGATATCGATACTGGCAAGCCGGGCTAGCGCCCCGCCACCGTAGCCGATTTGCTGACCACTGGCATCCAGCAGCCGCGCGCCCAGCGCCTGCATCATTCCGGCACCACCATCATTGGTGGCGCTGCCGCCGATCCCGATAATGATGTGATCGACCCCTTTATCCAGCGCATGTCTGATCAGCTCACCGGTTCCGAAGGAGGTGGTGATCAGCGGATCGCGCTGGCAGGCAGGCACCCGTTCCAGCCCACTGGCGGCGGCCATTTCGATATAGGCCGTTGACTCATCGCCGGAGAGCCCATAAAAGGCATCAACCTGGGTGCCCAGCGGCCCGGTCACCTTCAGCCTGACGATCTTTCCCTTCGTCGCCGCCACCATCGCTTCTACCGTGCCTTCGCCACCGTCGGCGAGCGGTATTTTCACGTAATGCGCATCGGGGAAGATGTCACGGAAACCCGCTTCAATCGCCGATGCCACATCCAGGGCGGATAAACTCTCTTTATATGAATCCGGTGCGATTACGATTTTCATAGGCAATCCGAGCACTGTTGAGTAATTGAAACGGCTCTGAACCAGTCCGGTTCCGGGAAACCGGCACCAGGTTTTAGCGGGCGATTTCAACCTTCGCTAACTTCTCATAATAGCAGGCCAGCGCACTGTGGTCGGCGTTACCCTGACCGTCGTTACGCAGCGCCTGCATCATCTCCATCACTGCCGCCGTCAGCGGCAGATGCGCGCCGATGCCGTGCGAGGTATCAAGGGCGTTCGCCAGATCCTTGATATGCAGATCGATGCGGAAGCCGGGTTTGAAGTTGCGATCCATCACCATCGGCGCTTTGGCATCCAGCACCGTGCTGCCCGCCAGCCCGCCACGGATCGCCTGATAGACCAGATCCGGATTAACCCCGGCTTTGGTCGCCAGCGACAGGGCTTCGGACATCGCCGCAATATTCAGCGCCACGATCACCTGATTAGCCAGTTTCGTGACGTTGCCTGCGCCGATATCACCGGTGTGGACAACCGAGCCCGCCATCGCTTTCATGATGTCGTAGCACTGATCAAACACCGCTTTATCGCCGCCGACCATGACCGAGAGCGTGCCCTCAATCGCTTTGGGTTCACCACCACTGACCGGCGCATCCAGCATTTTGATCTGCTTTTCTGCCAGCGCATCGTGCACTTCCCGGCTCGCCAGCGGCGCAATCGAACTCATGTCGATCACCACCAGGCCCGGCTTCGCGCCCTCAATAATGCCCTCTTTTCCCAGACAGACCTCTTTAACCTGCGGCGAGTTGGGCACCATGGTAATCACCACGTCGCACTGTTCTGCCACCTCTCTGGGCGATTTCGCGACGGTCGCACCCAGCGCCGTCAGCTCCGCTTCGTTGCTGGCATTGTGGTCCCGTACCACCAGCGCATATCCGGCTTTCAGCAGGTTTTTACTCATGGGTTTGCCCATAATGCCCAGGCCGATAAATCCAATCTTCATTGCGTTTCCCCTTAATGAATTAGCGCTTAAATTTGTCGCACAGCGCCTGCGAGGCGTTGCGGAACATTCCGACGTCGCTGCCGACCGCCACAAAGGTGGCACCCCACTCCAGATAGCGACGCGCGTCCGCCTCCACCGGTGCCAGAATGCCGCTCGGCTTACCGGCCGCGCTGGCGCGCTCAAAAATGTGTTTAATGACTTTCAGCACCTCAGGATGCGCGGGCTGGCCGAGGTAGCCCAGCGCGGCCGAGAGATCGCCCGGCCCGACAAAAATCCCGTCGACGCCCTCTACCGCCGCGATGGCATCTATGTTGTCCACCGCCTGCTGGGTTTCGATCTGCACCAGCACCGTGATGTTGTCATTGATCTGCTGGTTATAGTCGGGCAGCGTGCCGTACATGTTGCTGCGGTGGGAGACCGAGACACCGCGGATACCGGCGGGCGGATAGCGGGTTGACGCAACGGCTCGCTGCGCCTCCTCCTGGGTTTCGACAAAGGGCACCAGAAGGTTGCTAAAGCCGATATCCAGCAGACGCTTGATGATCACCGGCTCATTGCAGGGCGGACGCACTACGGCGGCGCTCTGGCTGCCTTTCAGCGCCATCAGCTGCGGCACAAAGGTCGTAATATCGTTGGGCGCATGTTCGCCATCGAGTACCAGCCAGTCAAAACCGGCCAGCCCCAGAATTTCCGTCGAAATCGGACTGGCCAGCGCGCACCAGCTGCCGATCAGGGTGTCGCCCGCTAACAGGCGGCGGCGAAATCCATTGGCCCAGGCTGCATTACTCATGTTTCAACTCCTGTGACAGGGCTTCGCAGCGGAAGCCCGGAAGATTAACGAACCAGGCACGGGCGCTTGTTATCGAAAGTCCATCCCGGTACCAGAAACTGCATCGCTTCGGCATCATTGCGCGCGCCTAATCCCTGCTTCTGATAGAGCGCGTTGGCCTGCATGACCTGATCCATATCCAGCTCGACGCCAAGACCCGGCTTCTGCGGCACCTGCACCATGCCGCCTTTAATCTGGAACGGCTCTCTGGTGAGGCGCTGGTTGCCCTCCTGCCAGATCCAGTGCGTATCAATGGCGGTAATCGCACCCGGCGCGGCCGCGGCCACATGGGTAAACATCGCCAGCGAAATGTCGAAGTGGTTATTCGAGTGGGAGCCCCAGGTCAGACCGAAGTCGTGGCACATCTGCGCCACCCTCACCGAGCCCTGCATGGTCCAGAAGTGCGGATCGGCCAGCGGAATGTCTACCGACTGCAGCGACAGGGTGTGGCCCATCTGTCGCCAGTCGGTGGCGATCATATTGGTCGCGGTCGGCAGGCCGGTGGCGCGGCGAAACTCCGCCATCACTTCTCGCCCTGAGTAGCCCTGCTCGGCACCACAGGGATCTTCCGCGTAGGCCAGCACATCTTTGAGCTGTTTGCCGAGGATGATCGCCTCGTTGAGTGACCAGGCGCCGTTGGGGTCGAGCGTAATCCGTGCTTCAGGGAAACGCTTCGCCAGCGCCGTCACCGCTTCCGCCTCTTCGCCGCCGCGCAATACGCCGCCTTTCAGCTTGAAGTCGTTAAAGCCATATTTCTCATAAGCCGCTTCCGCCAGGCGCACCACCGCATCCGGCGTAAGCGCCTCTTCGTGGCGCAGCCGGTACCAGTCGCACGGATCGTCTGGCTGGCTCTGATAAGAGAGCGACGTCTTCGTGCGGTCGCCGATATAGAACAGATAGCCGAGCATCTCAACGCGGTCGCGCTGCTGCCCGTCGCCGAGCAGTGAAGCGACGTTGACGCCCAGGTGCTGGCCCAGCAGGTCAAGCAGCGCCGCTTCAATGCCGGTCACTACGTGGATCGTGGTGCGTAAATCGAAGGTCTGGTTGCCGCGCCCGCCGGCATCGCGGTCAGCAAAGGTGGTGCGCACCAGACTGAGGGTATTTTTGTACTCGCCCAGCGTCTTGCCGATCACCAGCGCCGCGGCATCCTCCAGCGTCTGACGAATTTTTTCACCGCCCGGGATTTCACCGACGCCGGTGTGTCCGGCGTTATCCTTAATGATCACGATGTTGCGGGTAAAGAATGGCGAGTGCGCACCGCTGAGGTTAAGCAGCATGCTGTCGTAGCCTGCCACCGGGATTACCTGCATGGCGGTCACTTTCGGTGTTGAACTCATCTCCTGCTCCTTATGCTGTTTTGCGGCCAAATGCCGGGCGCTTGCGATCAAACGTCCAGCCCGGGACCAGATACTGCATTGCCGTTGCATCGTTACGCGCCCCGGCGGGCAGAGCGTGATAAAGCTGGCTGGCTTTCTTCACCTGATCCCAGTCAAGTTCGACACCCAGACCCGGTGCCTCCGGCACGGCAATCTTGCCGTTGCGAATCTGCAGCGGATTTTTCGTCAGGCGCTGGTCGCCCTCCTGCCAGATCCAGTGTGTATCAATCGCCGTCGGGTTGCCCGGCGCGGCGGCGCCGACATGGGTAAACATCGCCAGCGAAATATCGAAATGATTGTTGGAGTGGCAGCCCCAGGTCAGCCCCCACTCATCGCACAGCTGAGCCACACGGACCGCCCCACTGAGCGTCCAGAAGTGGGGATCGGCCAGCGGAATATCGACCGCATTCAGCATCACCGCGTGGTTCATCTCACGCCAGTTGGTGGCGATCATGTTGGTGGCGACCGGCAGACCGGTGGCGCGCCGGAACTCCGCCATTACTTCACGTCCCGAATAGCCCGCTTCCGCGCCGCAGGGATCTTCGGCGTAGCTCAGCACATCCTGCATCCCCTTGCAGAGTGCTATCGCCTCATCCAGCCGCCAGGCGCCGTTGGGATCGACCGTGATGCGGGCGTCGGGGAAGCGCTGTTTCAGCGCCGCCGCCGTCGCGATCTCCTGCTCACCCGGCAGCACGCCGCCCTTGAGCTTGAAGTCTCTGAAGCCATACTTATCCTGTGCCGCCTCGGCCAGCCTGACGACGGCCTCGCTGGTCAGCGCCTCCTGATGACGCAGGTGATACCAGTCGTGCGTAGCCTGCTCTCCTGACTGATAGGGCAGATCGGTTTTGCGGCGGTCGCCGAGATAGAACAGATAGCCCAGCACCCTGACCTCATCCCGCTGTTTGCCCGGCCCCAGCAGCTCGGCCACCGGCACGCCCAGGCATTGTCCCAGCAGGTCGAGCAGCGCCGCTTCCAGCGCAGCGACCGCATTGACCCGCAGCTCAAAAGTCCAGGCGCCGTTGCCAAAGGTAGTGAAATCAGCCGACTGATTGCCCTGATGGACCTGCTGCACCAGACGATTCATCCGGGCGATCTGCTGACCTTTTACCTGCGGAATGGCCGCCACCAGCGTCTGATAGATGGTGTCGCCGCCGGGCGCTTCACCGACGCCGGTGTGCCCGGCACTGTCGGTGAGCACCACCAGATTGCGGGTGAAGCAGGCGTTGTGTGCGCCACCAATGTTGAGCAGCATGCTGTCATAACCCGCGACCGGAATAACCTGCATCTCCGTGATTACCGGTGAGCTTTGTGTGTTCATGAGGCGTCCTTACCGGTCCAGGGTTTCAGTTCGACACGTCTGATATCACCGGCGATCACCAGGAAGCTGAATGCGGCGACAAAGGCATGAATACCGACGTAGAGCAGCGCCCCTTCAAAGGATCCGCTGGTGGCGATGATGTAGCCGATGGCGATAGGCGTCACGATGCCGGAGAAGTTACCGAACATATTGAACAGACCGCCGCTCAGGCCGCTGATCTCTTTCGGTGCCGTATCCGCCATCACCGCCCAGCCCAGCGCGCCAATGCCTTTGCCAAAGAACGCCAGTGCCATAAAGAACACCACCATCCATTCAGTGTCGGTGTAGTTACACATCACCATCGAAATAGAGAGCAGCATACCCAGCACGATGGGGGTTTTACGCGCAATATTCAGCGAGCCGGTTTTACGCATCAGCCAGTCGGAGATCACCCCGCCCAGCACGCCGCCGAGGAAGCCGCACACCGCCGGCACGGAGGCCACGAAGCCCGCTTTGAGGATCGACATGCCGCGCGCCTGCACCAGATAGACCGGGAACCAGGTGATAAAGAAGTAAGTTAAGGCGTTAACACAGTACTGACCGAGGTAGATCCCAAGCATCATGCGCGAAGTGAGCAGCTGCTTGATCTGGAACCACTTTTCACCCCAGCTGACTTTGCGGGTCTCTTTTCTGGCGTCCATATTGATCAGAGCCCCGCCCTGCTCCATGTACTCCAGTTCCGCTTTATTGACGCCAGGGTGATCGTTGGGATCGTGGATCACTTTCAGCCAGATAAAACTGAGGATGATGCCCAGACCACCCATAAACCAGAACACATGCGCCCAGCCCACTTCGGAAACCAGCCAGCCCATGATGGGTGCGAAGATTACGGTGGCGAAGTATTGAGCCGAGTTGAAGATCGCCACCGCCGTGCCGCGCTCCTGCGCCGGAAACCAGGCTGCCACGATGCGACTGTTGCCGGGGAAGGAGGGCGCTTCGGCCAGACCGACCAGGAAACGCAGGATAAACAGCGACATAATGATGCCAAAGCCGCTGAAGATATCGACGAAGCCCTGCAGCAGGGTGAACAGCGACCAGGTGAAGATGCTCCAGAAATAGACCCGTTTTGAGCCGAAGCGGTCGAGCAGCCAGCCGCCCGGGATCTGACCGATCACATAGGCCCATGAGAAGGCAGAGAAGATGTAGCCGAGTCCGACTGAATCCAGGCCGATATCTTTCGACATCGCCGAACCGGCAATGGAAATGGTGGCGCGGTCACCGTAGTTGAATGAGGTGACGATAAACAACATCACCACAATCCAGTAGCGGGCATTGGTGCGTTTCTGCACCGTTTCCGCGGTCTGGCTGAAACTATTCATGATGCACTCCTGAAATATAGCGTGAGCTACATTCGCTCTGACTGCATACACATCGCGTTGGGTATCAGAGAGAAGTTGGGTTAAACACGGCGATCTTTTTGTTCTGGCAAACCTTTATTTATCCATCCGGCGTCTGGCGGGTGCGGCGAGATAAACGCTCTGCCGCCTTTTCCGGGTGGGTAATACGTCGTGACAGATAACCTGACTTTGGCTAACGGGACTCAGTATAAGAACAGCCTGCGGCCAGCACATTGGCGCATTGCCCTGGAATGGCGAAGGTGTTGAAGGGATTATCTTGCGAATGCACAAAAGCCTGCGGGATGGCTCACGAAAGCGCGTTTTTCCGGGTCGATCGGTGCCTCCGGCGACGCTTTCCCCTGCTGTTTGTGAGGGTCTTCACTTGCTTTTGGATAAGCGACCCAAAACGGCGGAAGGATTCGCCTTAATGGTGGACATTTGCACAATGCGCGCCCCGGCCCTGCTCCTTATACTAAAGCTGGCAAACCCCCGTGTGACAGGTCAAATCATTACAGCGTGCCGCATCACGCCGGCGCGACAGAGGCAAGGTAAGCGATGAATCTCAAAACAGATGAACGACCGCTCTATATCAAAGTCCATGAGCACGACAATGTGGCCATTGTGGTGAACAGTCTGGGTCTGCCCGCCGGAACCCGGTTTGCTGACGGGCTGACGCTGACGGAACATGTGCCCCAGGGCCACAAAGTGGCGCTGAGTGCGATTCGTCAGGGCGAGGCGATCCTGCGTTATGGCGAAGTGATTGGCTATGCCCTGCGGGATATCGCTCAGGGGAGCTGGATTGATGAGTCGCTGGTCGCACTGCCGGACGCCCCGCCGCTGGCCAGCCTGCCATTAGCCACGCAGGTACCGCCCGAGCTGCCGCCGCTGGAGGGCTATACCTTCGAGGGCTACCGCAATGCGGATGGCAGCGTCGGCACACGCAATCTGCTCGGCATCACAACCAGCGTTCACTGCGTGGCGGGCGTGGTCGATCATGTTGTACAGATTATCGAGCGGGAGCTGCTGCCGCGTTATCCCAATGTAGATGGCGTGGTTGCCCTGAATCACCTCTATGGTTGCGGCGTCGCGATCAACGCGCCTGCGGCGGTAGTGCCGATTCGCACCATTCACAACCTGGCGCTGAATGCGAATTTTGGCGGCGAAGTGATGGTCGTCGGCCTGGGCTGTGAGAAGTTACAGCCGGAGCGTCTGCTGACCGGCACCGCTGACGTGCAGGCGATCTCACTGGACGACAGGGACATCGTGCGTTTGCAGGATGAAAAGCTGGTGGGGTTCGGTGCGATGGTGCAGGAGATCCTGCAGGTCGCGGAGCGGCATCTCCAGCGGCTGAATCAGCGCCAGCGCGAAACCTGCCCTGCGGCTGATCTGATTGTCGGCATGCAGTGTGGCGGCAGCGATGCGTTCTCTGGCGTGACGGCCAACCCGGCGGTGGGCTTCGCCTCCGATCTGCTGGTGCGCTGTGGCGCGACGGTGATGTTCTCGGAAGTCACCGAAGTTCGCGATGCGATTCATCTGCTGACGCCGCGCGTCATTAATCAGGAGGTCGGTAAGCGCTTACTGGAGGAGATGGCCTGGTATGATGACTATCTCGACCAGGGGCAGACCGATCGCAGTGCTAACCCGTCGCCGGGCAATAAAAAGGGCGGGCTGGCCAACGTGGTGGAAAAGGCGCTTGGCTCAATCGCCAAGTCAGGCCGCAGCGCCATTGTCGAAGTGCTCTCCCCCGGTCAGCGACCTACGCGACGTGGATTAATCTATGCAGCGACCCCCGCCAGCGATTTTGTCTGCGGCACGCAGCAGCTGGCCTCCGGCATCACCCTGCAGGTCTTTACCACGGGCCGCGGAACGCCTTATGGTCTGGCAGCGATCCCGGTGATCAAGATGGCAACGCGAAATGCTCTGGCCGAACGCTGGCACGATCTGATGGATATCAATGCCGGGACGATTGCTACCGGTGAAGAGAGTATTGAACAGGTGGGCTGGCGACTGTTTGAACTGATCCTGGATATCGCCAGCGGCCGGAAGCAGACCTGGTCCGATCGCTGGGGGATCCGCAATCAGCTGGCGGTATTTAATCCGGCCCCGGTCACCTGATCCTATAGCGTCCGGGCCAGGCTTATCTGCGGGCCTTTCAGCCGCGATAAGCCTGGCGGCGGCGTCAGAGCTGTGCGCCCCAGGCCTCAACCCAGGGCGAGGTGACGGTTTCCGGCTCCGGATTTTCCGTGGCGTCCACCAGCAGTGTCTCACCGACCCGCTGTGCGCCCTGCTCCTGCAGCAGCGCATCGAAGGCTTTGCCCGCGCCACAAAAATGGTCATAGCTGCTGTCACCCAGCGCAATCACGCCATAGCGCAGCGCAGGCTGATGCCCCAGCTTATCTTTTATCGCGTGGAACAGCCCTGAAAGGGTGTCGGGGAAATCGCCCTGACCGGTGGTTGAGGTGATGATCAACGCTACATCGCTGGTATACGCCTGCCAGTCGGCCAGCGTCGGATCGTCAAACAGCGTCACGCTGTGACCCTGCTGCTGCAGAATCGGCTCCGCCTCTTCGGCCGCCAGCAGCGCATTGCCATATACCGTGCCTACAAAAATGCCAATCTTTGCCATCTGCTTTCTCCCTTATTCTGAAACCTTATCCTCGCCTGGCGCGGCGGCAAACTCAACCCGCGGCACCTCCGGCAGCGTATCCTGCCAGCCAAACTGGCTCATCAGATTCTGCCAGACGCTATCCAGCCCGGCGCGTATCAGCAAAGGTTCACCGGTTACCGGATGGGTCAGCGCCAGGCTGCTGGCGTGCAGCATCAGCCGGTTCGCGCCAAAGTGCTGCGCGGCGCCCCGGTTCTGCCGCAGATCGCCGTGCGCCGAATCGCCAATAATCGGATGGCGCAGGTGTGACATGTGGCGACGCAGCTGATGCTTGCGGCCGGTGCGGGGTGAGAGTTCGACCAGGCTATAACGCGAAGTGGGATAACGGCCAATGCCGACCGGCATCTCGGCGGTTGCCAGGGCCTGATAATCGGTGATCGCCGACTGGGCGGCAAGCGGTTCGCTGGCGTGCCTGTCCGCAATCCTGTCACGCTCTTCCACCAGCGGATAGTCGAGCGTCCCGCTGCTCTCCAGCCAGCCGCGCAGAACGGCGTGGTAAGTTTTCTGCATCTGATGCTGTTCAAACTGCTGGGACAGCAGCCGACCCACTTCGCTGGAGAGCCCCATCAGCAGCACGCCTGACGTCGGTTTATCCAGCCGATGCGCGGTAAAGACATGCTGGCCGATTTGATCGCGCACGGTCTGCATCACAAACACCGTTTCATGCCGATCCAGCCAGCTGCGATGAACCAGCCAGCCGCTGGGTTTGTTGACCGCCACCAGCCACTCATCCTGATAGACTATTTCCAGCATCAGTGAGCCGCATCCTGGAGTAGTAGATCGAGCTGACGCAGGGTCAGCAGCAGCGGCGCAATACCCGGCTGGTCAGGCATCAGCACCACTTCATAATAGGGGGCAACGGCAAAGTTCTGCGGTAACGGATGCCGCGCCGCAATCAGGGCATGCATCCGTGGGACCAGCACCCACTGGAGCCACTGCAGCGGCTCCAGCGTATCCATACAGAAGGGTTCACGGCTGTCGAGTGCGCCTTCCGGCGGCGGCGTACTCTGCCAGAGTTGATATTCACGCATCACCGCTTCCAGCTGTTCCAGCCGTTGCGTAATCAATTGTTCAGGCGTCATGCGCCACCTCCAGCAAGCCGTCAAAAATGGGCGGCAAGCATATCACTAGTTGGCACAGGCACAAAAAAAGGGAGCACTGTATAAACAGTGCTCCCGGTTCGTTTGCAGCTATCCCGCTACGTTAGTGCTCCCTGCTCTTCCATGACAACTTGTCCCGTGCGAACTCCTGTCGCGCATCGTCCTGATGTATCCTTAGCATCCTGGCCCACCACCTCTTCTGAGGGGCTCTCATTCTCCATCCTGGAGGTGTCCCTGACTCAATCCTGAGCGATCCTGTTTCATCCTGAAACCTTCCGTGTGCCGTAAGCTCCGTTACGTTCCTGCCTCATGGCTTATCATCGTCCTGACGAACCCGTTTCCTGAGCATCCTGCAGCGAGAAACATTTTGACAGAACGCGTAAAGCGCACAAGGGACTTATGGCAAAACTTTACGAAATGTGCGGTGCAAATTCAGATAATCGCCATTAAGTTTATGATTCACAATATTTTTACATTCTGGCCTTCCGGATGTCTCATGAACGATATGGCGATCTCTTACAGTATATGTAAGAGATCTCGCACAAACGCAGCGGCAAATCACTGCGAGTCAGTTGATAACCAGTTGTAATGACTTAAGAAATATCTCAAGGCTTTCGGCTACTACGGTGCGCTGTTTACGCCCCGGCTGTTCCAGAATTACTTCGCCTGTCAGATTCGAGACCGAGACGATCTCCTCCTCTGAATCAGTGGTGGCAATAAACAGCGTCGGCGACTGTCTGAGACGGCGCTGCATCACCAGATGCCCAATCAGATTCTCCTGCAACCGCAGAAAATCCTCTTCACTCCAGACCTGTAACAGAGTCAGCGACTGCTCACCCAGCGTGGCCCGCATGTCGCCCGCCAGTTGCGTGGTGTAGAACGCCGTGATCGACGGCTGAAGCTGAAGATCGATGGCACGCTCAATGGCCTCCAGCGTGGGCGGCAGCGTGAACGGCTGCGGCTGCCAGAGGACCTGCTGCCCGCGATCTTCCAGCGCGCAGGGCGACGGCACACCATAGAGATCGCTGCTGGCCGGTGCATGGCCGGTCTGCTGAAGCCAGTGCTGGCAGTAGCGCTGGGTAAAGTCGCGCAACGCGGCGGCAGTTTGCTGCATCATTCATATTCTCACTTCTGATGGGTTACACTTAGCCACTTTGATTAATTTTGGTGGTAACCGCAATGACTACTCACGAACAGGATCAGGCACTCAGCAACCTGACGCTGGGCAAACCCACAGCCTATCACGATCGCTATGACAATGGCTTACTGCAGGCGGTGCCGCGCAGCCTGAACCGTGAACCCCTTGGCCTGTTTCCCGACAGCCTGCCCTTCACCGGCGCCGATATCTGGACGCTGTATGAGCTGTCGTGGCTTAACAGCAAAGGGCTGCCGCAGGTCGCTGTGGGTGAAGTGGTGCTGGATGCGCAGAGCCGTAATCTTATCGAATCCAAGAGTTTCAAACTCTACCTGAACAGCTTCAACCAGACCCGCTTTGCCGACTGGGGTGAAGTCCGTCAGACGCTGGAGCGCGACCTGAGCGCCTGCGCAGAGGGAGAAGTGCAGGTTGCGCTGTTCCGGCTCAGTGAGGTGGAAGGACAGCCAATCGGGCACTTTGAGGGCCGCTGTATTGATGAGCAGGATATCACCATCGAGGATTATCGCTTCAATGCTGACTATCTCGCCAATGCCGCAGGCAGTGAAATCGTTGAAGAGACGCTGGTCAGTCATCTGCTCAAATCTAACTGCCTGATCACGAACCAGCCCGACTGGGGTTCGGTGATGATCCGCTACTCAGGCCCGCGCATCGATCGTGAGGCCCTGCTGCGCTACCTGATCTCATTCCGCCAGCACAATGAGTTCCATGAGCAGTGCGTCGAGCGCATCTTCAATGATGTGATGCGCTTCTGTCATCCGGACGCCCTGACGGTATATGCGCGCTACACGCGCCGGGGCGGGCTGGATATCAACCCGTGGCGCACCAATGTGCCCTTCACGCCCGGCTTTTCACGGCTGGTTCGTCAGTAGTTTGCGAGTTTTCTCGCAGGCTGCGTGATGCGCGCGCAGTTCCGCTTGAGCTGTGCGGGCTGACAAGGCTACTCTGGTGATGGCGGCAACCCATGGATGCCGCCCCGGGATTTTCGTCACTGCCGTTGCAGTGCCAACACGCACCCAGGCGGGTGTAAAGGAGCTCATTTGATTACCCACATCAGCCCTCTTGGCTCAATGGATCTGCTCTCGCAGCTGGAAGTCGATATGCTTAAGCGCACAGCCAGCAGCGACCTTTACCAGCTGTTTCGCAATTGCTCTCTGGCCGTGCTTAACTCCGGCAGCCAGACTGACAGCAGCCACGAACTGCTCTCCCGCTTTGAAAATTTCGACATCAATGTGCTGCGCCAGGAGCGCGGCGTTAAACTGGAGCTGATCAATCCGCCGGAAGAGGCGTTCGTGGATGGCCGCATTATCCGCTCGCTGCAGGCGAACCTGTTTGCCGTACTGCGTGACATCCTGTTTGTCAGCGGACAGCTCACCATGCCGGGGCGGCTTACCGCAGCCGAAGAGAACGATTCGGTCACGATCACTAACACCGTCTTTTCCATTCTGCGCAATGCGCGGGCACTGCATATCGGCGAAGATCCCAACACGGTGGTCTGCTGGGGCGGTCACTCCATCAACGCCGTTGAGTATCAGTACTGCCGCAACGTCGGAACGCAGCTCGGTCTGCGTGAACTGAACATCTGTACCGGCTGCGGGCCAGGTGTGATGGAAGCGCCAATGAAAGGGGCCGCGGTCGGCCATGCCCAGCAACGCTACCGTGACAGCCGCTTTATCGGCCTGACCGAACCTTCAATCATTGCCGCGGAACCACCAAACCCACTGGTGAACGAGCTGATCATCATGCCGGACATCGAAAAACGTCTGGAAGCGTTCGTACGCATCGCGCATGGCATCATCATTTTCCCGGGCGGCGTCGGCACCGCAGAAGAGCTGCTCTATCTGCTGGGCATCCTGATGAATCCGCAGAACAACGACCAGCTGCTGCCGCTGATTCTGACCGGCCCCGAAGAGAGCGCCGACTACTTCCGCGTGCTGGATGATTTCATCGTCAACACCCTGGGCGAACAGGCTCGTAAGCATTATCAGATCATCATCAACGATGCGGCGGAAGTGGCGCGTCTGATGAAGAAAGCGATGCCGCAGGTCAAAGAGAATCGTCGCGAAACCGGTGATGCGTATAGCTTTAACTGGTCGATTCGCATTGAACCCGATCTGCAGGTGCCGTTCCTTCCGACCCACGAGAATATGGCCAACCTTAATCTCTATACCAATCAGGCACCTGAAAAGCTGGCTGCCGACCTGCGTCGCGCCTTCTCAGGCATCGTCGCCGGTAACGTTAAAGAGATGGGGATCCGCGAGATCCGTGAAAAGGGCCGCTACAAGCTGCATGGCGATCCCGACATCATGCATCGGATGGATGAGCTGCTACAGGGATTTGTGGCGCAGCAACGTATGAAACTGCCCGGCACCGCCTACATCCCCTGCTACGAAATTATCAAATAAATCAGGAGGCAGCCTCCGGGCTGCCCATACGCTCATGGCTTTTCATCTTGTTATTATTGATGCCCTGAATCTGATTCGCCGTCTGCACGCCGTTCAGGGTTCGCCCTGCGTGGACGGCTGTGTGGCCGCGCTGCGTCAGGTGCTGGGTCACACGCGACCGACTCACGCGGTCGCCGTGTTTGATGGCGAAGCGCGTCATCAGGGCTGGCGTCATCAGCTGCTGCCCGATTACAAAAGCGGACGTCCCCCTATGCCTGATGACCTGCAGGCGGAAATTCCGGCGTTGCAGGAAGCGTTTCGCGTGGCCGGCGTCAGCTGCTGGATCGCCGGCGACGATGAGGCGGATGACCTCGCGGCCACGCTGGCGGTGAAAATGGCCCAGGCGGGACATCAGGCCACCATTGTTTCCACGGACAAAGGATACTGTCAGTTGCTGGCTCCCGACATCCGTATCCGCGACTACTTTCAGAAACGGTGGCTCGACCTGCCCTTTATCGAAGCGGAGTTTGGCGTGGCCCCGGAGCGACTGCCCGACTACTGGGGACTCTGCGGGATCAGCAGCAGCAAGATCCCCGGCATCGCCGGTATCGGCCCGAAAAGCGCGAAACAGCTGCTGGCAGAGTTTCACACGCTTGAGGGGATTTATCAGCAACTGGCGCGGGTGCCTGCAAAGTGGCGGGAAAAGATTGCGGAAGGTCAGCGGATAGCGGAGATCAGCCGCGAGGTCGCAACGCTGAAGCGGGATCTGGTGTTACAGGGAAACCTGAATACGCTGCGTTATACCGGCTGAGTGCGGCTGCACTCAGCCCGGTGATTAACGTTCGTCGCGCCGACCACCCATCGCGGCCCAGATCCGGCGTACATGCACCGTTACCTCTTCGCGGTCGTGATAGAGCTGGCGGGCGCGGATCTGCACGTTGATGCCCTCGCTATCAAAGCGTTCCTGCATCATCGCCAGATTCTGCGTCACCTCTTCGTAACGCTTCTTCATCGGCAGCTTCAGGTTGAAGATCGCCTCACGGCACCAGCCATTCACCAGCCAGTCGGTCATCAGGTTAGCCACGCGCACCGGCTTCTCCACCATGTCACACACCAGCCAGCTGATGTTGTTACGGGGTGGCCGGTATTTGAAGCCATCGGCCTTTTCGTGCATCACCTGGCCGGTATCCATCAGGCTCGGCGCCATTGGCCCGTTGTCCACCGCATAGACCATCATGCTGCGCTGAACCAGCTGATAGGTCCAGCCGCCCGGACAGGCCCCGAGATCCACCGCGTACATGCCGCTGGCTAAACGCTCATCCCATTCATCCTCCGGGATAAAGACGTGAAACGCCTCTTCCAGCTTCAGCGTGGAGCGACTTGGCGCATCGGCGGGAAACTTAAGCCGGGGGATCCCCATGTACAGCGGTGAACTGTTTTCGCGGAAGGAGTAGCCGACATAACAGGTGCCCGGCGCAATGAAGAACACATGCACCACCGGGCGTTTCGGGCTCTCATAATTGAGCAGGATCTTGCCTTCGCGCAGTGCGGCACGCAGCGGAACGGTGAACTTACGACAGAATTTCGTCAGCTCTTTGGCTTCGTTGGTGTCCGGCACCTCAACACGCAGCTCGCCCCCCTTCTCCACCACACCGGTCAGCATGCCGACAATCGGGGTGATTCGATCTTCCTGCGGCAGATCACGCAGCAGTTCGCCGACGACCAGCATCTGCCGGGCGAAAATCAGCTCATCAAACGGCAGTTCCCGCGCCAGCCGCTCGGCATCTTCGAACTGGTAGCACTCAAACAGCACATAACCGGCGTCATCTTTGACCCGTGGAAAGCCGTAGATCTCGCGTTCAGCGGCTCTGGCGCTGATCTCTGCTGCACACTCTTTTTCAAAACCGGGACGACAATAGAGTAAAACTTTATTCATGGCGTTCTGCCTTTCGTTTAAGACGCAGCGCGCCAATCAACATCAATACCCAACCGGCGAGGAAACAGACTCCGCCCACTGGCGTGATAAAAACCCAAAACTTCAGATGTGACAGCGCCAGACAGTAGAGGCTGCCACTGAACAACACGGTGCCGAGCGCCATCAGCGCACTGCTCCAGTAAAACCAGATATTAGCGCGACGTAACATCGCGGCTCCCAGCCCCATCACGGCTAAAGTGTGATAAGCCTGATATTCCAGCCCGGTATGGATCCAGGCCATTTCAGCTGCGCCAAGCGATCGACTCAGCACATGGGCACCAAATGCGCCAAACGCCACCAGCAGAAACCCGCTGATCGCGGCAAAAATAAACATGGCACGACTGGACATTCACCGTTCCTCTGGATGCTTTTGCATCATAATGCAATTAAATCAAGATGTTATTGTTGGTAACGAAAGCGGAATTTTTCTTGTTCTGTTGCGGCTTTTGCCAGGATCCACTGTCGGAAGGCGGCTATTTTACCCAGTTCTGCCTGACTGTCATGACAAACCAGATAAAAAGCGTTTTTACTGACCAGCACATCGTTAAACGGGCAGATTAAGCGCCCGGCCTCGATCTCACTCTGCGCCATCACATTATTCGCCAGCGCCACCCCCTGACCATGAATCGCCGCCTGCAGCACCATCGCGCTGTGGCTGAAGATTGGCCCCTGCTGCACATTGATATGCTGCAGCCCCAGCTGACGAATATAGGATTGCCAGTCCCGCCGCGAGGCGTCATGCAGCAGGGTAAAGCGTGACAGATCCATCGGCGTTTTCAGCGGATTATCGCCGGTCATCAGCGTCGGGGAACAGACCGGCAGCAGATATTCGGCATAGAGTTTTTCGACCCGCAGTCCTGGCCAGTTACCGCGCCCATAGAAAATCGCCACATCGACATCGTCGGCCAGCTTCTCTTCATCGCGGTCCACGGCCTGGATGCGCACGTCGATTCCCGGATAAGCCATATTAAAGCTGGAGAGGCGAGGCACCAGCCACTGAATGGCGAAACTCGGCAGCAGACTGACGGTCAGTGCACCCTTGGCACTGCGCGCCTGCAGTTTGCGCGTCGCTTCATTAATGGCGGAGAAGATCTCTTTGATATCGAGATAGTAGCTTTGTCCTTCCTCGGTCAGTAACAGCGAACGATTCCTCCGGCGAAACAGCTTTAACCCCAGAAAATCCTCCAGAGATTTAATCTGATGGCTTACAGCAGCCTGGGTGACAAACAGCTCTTCAGCGGCTTTGGTAAAGCTTAAATGGCGTGCGGCTGCGTCAAAAACACGCAGTGCGTTAAGGGGAGGAAGGCGTTTCGACATGGTTTTCCGTATCCGGCGCGACGAAAAATACGCAGGCTTATACAAAGCGTTTACGTATTAGAATTTTTAATCCGAGGCATTATAATTTGTCCGTTGAGGAACCACCAGCAAATACCTATAGTTGCCGCACTTCCAGAGCCGGAACGAAAAGTTTTTAGATTTGTGAGTGAGTTCGCAGATTTTCTGAAAGCTTTTGGCTTGTGGTCGTGATGTTGTGTTTGCAATTTTTGATCCGACGATTGCGGATCGAACTCTTAATTCCTGTAGATTTACCCTGTCTGTCCATAGTGATTTTAAATAGCACCGCAAATTGCGGTGCTTTTTTTTTGCTCTTACTGGCCTGATTCAACCATTTCTTTGACGTCAGAGCGGTTGATCTGCTGCTCGTTGCCATTCGCATCTTTATAGCTGATCATACCGGTGTCATTATCGACCTTCGGCTTGCCGGCAGCCACGATAGTGCGGCCATCATTGGTATGCATAACGTAGTTGCTTGAACAGGCGCTCAGGGTGAAAGCCAGAGTACATACGGCCAGTACTGCGGTAAGTTTATTCATCTGCTATCTCCTTGTAGATTGATTGCATTAAACCGCCCGCGTTACGCTAATCAGAGGCAGCCGAAAAGTGAGATCGACTACGAAACGTTGCGTCGTTATGCGGGTCTGGTTTAAACCTTGCAATATTCAGCATAACGCGCTTTTTCAGCTTTGCCATACGCAGACCATTCTTTCAGTTTGGTCCTAATTATTCTCATAATGGACCCGGCATGACCGCATTTAATCCCACCGCTTTTCGCCAGCAGTTTCCCGCGCTCACTGACGCCGGGGTGTATCTCGACAGCGCAGCTACCACGCTGAAACCCCACGCCGTCATTGAGAGTACACAGCAGTTTTACAGCCTCAGCGCCGGCACGGTGCATCGCAGCCAGTTCGCTGCCGCCAGGGACCTGACGCAGCGCTATGAACAGGCGCGCAGTCAGGTGGCCCGCTGGCTTAATGCCGCTGACGATCGTGAAATTGTCTGGACGCGCGGCACCACCGAAGCGATAAATCTGGTGGCCAACAGCTGGCTGCGGCCGCGCCTGCAGCCGGGTGATGAGATCGTGGTCAGCGAAGCCGAGCATCATGCCAATCTGGTTCCGTGGCTGATGGCCGCCAGGGCCTGCGGTGCCCGCGTCGTAAAATGGCCGTTAGGTCCGGATCGCCTGCCGGATATCAGCCAGTTACCTGCCCTGCTTAACAGCCGGACGCGGCTGCTGGCGGTGGGTCAGATGTCGAACGTCACCGGCGGCTGTCCCGATCTTGGTCAGGCGATCGCGCTGGCTCATGGCGTGGGAGCGAAAGTCATGGTCGATGGCGCGCAGGGTGTGGTGCATTGCCCGCCGGATCTCCAGGCGCTCGACATCGACTTTTACGCCTTCTCCGCCCATAAGATTTACGGCCCGATGGGGACTGGCGCGCTTTATGGCAAAGCGGAACTGCTGGAGGCGATGGCGTCGTGGCAGGGGGGCGGCAAAATGGTGACTCAGGTTGATTTCAGTGACTTCACCCCGCAGCCGGTGCCCTGGCGTTTTGAAGCGGGCACGCCAAATGTGGCGGGCGTCGTGGGATTGAGTGCCGCGCTGAGCTGGCTGTCGCAGTACGATCTGCCGCAGGCTGAATGCTGGAGTCAGCGGCTCGCCACTCAGGCTGAGCAACAGCTGGCGGAACTGCCTGGCTTTCGCAGTTTCCGCTGTGGCAACGCCAGCCTGCTGGCGTTTGAGTTTGACGGTCTGCACCACAGCGATCTGGTGACGCTGCTGGCGGAACAGGGCATCGCCCTGCGCGCCGGTCAGCACTGTGCGCAGCCGCTGATGGCGGCACTGGGCGTCAGTGGAACGCTGCGCGCCTCTTTTGCCCCCTATAATAATCTGCAGGATGTTGATGCGCTGGTGCATGCCATGAAGCGCGCCATTTCGCTGTTATCGGAGTTTTAGCAATGAGTTCATCGCCGTTAGCGCCACACCCGTTTGGCGCAGAGATCACTGTCGCTACGCTGAAGGAGAGCTTTGGTCGCTTTCATCAGTGGGAAGATCGTTATCGCCAGCTGATTCAGCTGGGCCGTCAGTTGCCCGCGCTGCCAGAGGAACTGAAGCGCCCGGAGATTGAACTGAGCGGGTGTGAGAACCGGGTCTGGCTGGGCAGCCAGCGACAGGAGGCGGGTACGCTGCACTTCTATGGCGACAGCGAAGGACGGATTGTGCGTGGCCTGCTGGCGGTGCTGCTGACTGCCGTTGAGGGTCAGACGCCACAGCAGCTGCTGGCCAGCGATCCCCTGCAACTTTTTGATGAACTGGGTCTGCGCGCCCAGCTCAGCGCGTCACGCAGCAGCGGCCTGCAGGCGCTGGCCGCCGCGGTAGAGCACGCCGCGCGTCAGGCGCTGGCGACGTCCTGACGCGCGGCGCGCGCCAGAAACTTCTTCAGCGCATGCGAAACGGCCACAAAGCCAAAGGTGGCGGTGACCATGGTGGCGGCGCCGAAACCGGATGCGCAATCCATTCGCTTCGGTCCCTCTGCCGTGCTGCGTGAGGCACAGACGCTGCCATCGGCCTGCGGATAGACCAGCGCCTCGGTGGAGAAAACGCAGTCGATGCCCAGTTTACCCTTACTGTTTTTTATCACGCCCAGGCTCCTGAGCCGTTCGCGCAGCTTCGCCGCCAGCGGATCCTGAATGGTCTTTGCCAGATCCGCGACCTGGATCTGCGTTGGATCAATCTGACCACCCGCGCCACCGGTGGTGATCAGCGGGATCTTATTCCGGCGACACCAGGCGATCAGGGCCGCTTTAGGCCGCACGCTGTCAATAGCATCGATCACATAATCAAAACCGGCAGCCATCAGGTCTGCGGTGTTCTCTGGCGTAATAAAATCATCAATGCAGATCACCTCACAATCAGGATTGATGGCACGCAACCGCTCTGCCATGACCTCTGTTTTGGCCTTGCCGACATTGCCCTGCAGCGCATGCAGCTGACGGTTGGTATTGGTGATACAGACATCATCCATATCAATCAGGGTGATTTTACCAATCCCGGTGCGTACCAGCGCCTCCGCCGCCCAGGAGCCGACGCCGCCGATTCCGATGACGCAGAAGTGGGCGTCAGCAAACCGTTGCAGCGCATCCTGACCATAGAGACGCGCCGTGCCGCCAAAGCGCTGATGCCAGGCGTCATTTAACACTTTCATAGTTGAACCTGTAACGTCGTGCGGGCCCGCAGGCCCGCAGAGAAGAAATTAGTTAGCGCCGAGGAGCAGTGAACCATTATTACCGTTTTGCGGGCTGGAGAACAGCGGCTGTCCGGCACCCGGCGCGGCTTTCAGTACCCAGACGCGGCCATAGTGATTATAGAAGCCCGCCAGATGCGCGGCATCGGGACCGATACCCTGATAGATATCAAAGTGCTGTCCTTTAATCGCGCCGCCTACGTCCAGGGCCACCATCAGGCGCATCTCATATTTACCGTTGAACTTGCCCTTCTCATTGAGCTGTGGCACCTCCGCCAGCAGTACCGTGCCCGGTGGAATGATGGAGCGGTCAGAGGCGACAGAGGCTTTCGCCACCAGCGGCACCGCGCTGGCGCCGCGTACCGGCGTAAAAGGCTCAGCTTTAAAGAAGACGAATGACGGGTTGGTTTCCAGCAGTGCGCGCACTTCCTGAGGCGAGTGCTCCTGCGCCCACTGACGGATCGCCTGCATCGACATATCTTCGCGCTTTACTTCGCCGCGGTCGATCAGCTCTTTACCGATACTATGGTATCCCCAGCCATTTTTACCGGCGTAACCAAAGAAGGTCATCGGGCGGCCGTCGCCAAAATCGACATAACCACTGCCCTGCACATCCATCATGAAGTTATCAATCAGCGAGTTGCTGTAGGCAATAACGTAGCGGTCATCGAGTGCGCCACTGTAGATAGAGGCGCGGCTCGGTAATTTTTCACCCCGTTTACGTGGTGGCATCCGATAGATTGGGTACTGGAATTCACCCTGACGGGTGTAACGCGCTTCCACTACCGGCGTGTAGTAGCCGGTAAACTGCACGTTACCGTAGTTGTCCGTGCCCTCCATCTGCCAGGCATTCAGGCCATACTGACGAAGCTGTCGGGTATCAGCCCCCGCCATCAGCCAGCTCTCAATCGCACTGTAGGTGCCACTCTGACGGCCATAGAGCGCCGATGAGGCGGACTGGATCTGGCGTACCTGCTCACCAAAGTCCCGGCCGTTTACCGGTGCGCCTTTGGCATTGGGCTGATTCACCAGCGCCAGCGGCTGTTCCAGTTTGCCATCTTTATATTGCTGACCGCGATCGGTCGGTTTAGAGCTACAGGCCGCCAGCAGCGTGATCAACGTGCCAGTGAGTGCATACTTCACCCAATGTAATTTCATTCTCTTCTCTTTTTATAACTGTTCGCCCCGCGACGATAGCAAAGCCCCCGGCAGAATGAAATGCATCCGCTTTCACGCTGTGCGGATCAGTTCAATAATTAATCAGATGGGCGGTTCCTTCAGCAACTGGCTGTTAATTTAGCTTTTATCTGTAAAAAGGGGTTGCATCAATCAGCGCGGAGAGTATAGTGCGCTTCCACGGACGCGGGGTGGAGCAGCCTGGTAGCTCGTCGGGCTCATAACCCGAAGGTCGTCGGTTCAAATCCGGCCCCCGCAACCAATACTTCTGAGGCAGTTTTCAGAAGTCACAATGTGAAAAGTCGCAATGCGCAATACGGACGCGGGGTGGAGCAGCCTGGTAGCTCGTCGGGCTCATAACCCGAAGGTCGTCGGTTCAAATCCGGCCCCCGCAACCAACACTTCTGACGCCGTTTTCAGAAGTCACAATGTGAAGTCAGTATGATACGGACGCGGGGTGGAGCAGCCTGGTAGCTCGTCGGGCTCATAACCCGAAGGTCGTCGGTTCAAATCCGGCCCCCGCAACCAATCATTTAAACACCTGAAAGGGTGTTTTTTTGTTTCTGGCGTTCCCGAATCCTCTTTTGCGCCCCCTCCGCCCTGAAAAGCGTGCGGATAGCCCGGGCTATCCGCCTTGCATTACCGATGGGCCAGCGCCGCCCCACTCTCTACATAGGCTTTGATGCCATCCAGAATCGCCTGGGCTACCTGATGCTGATAGCGGGTGGTTCGCAGTTTACGCTCCTCCTCCACATTACTGATAAAGGCCGTTTCAACCAGAATGGAAGGAATGTCCGGCGCTTTGAGCACCGCAAATCCGGCTTGATCCACCGTGCGTTTATGCAGGTGGTTGATGCGCCCCATGCGATGCAGCACCTCTTTACCGAACTTCAGGCTGTCGTGGATCGTCTGCCGCTGCACCATATCGAACATGGTGTGGTCGAGATAGCGGTCACCGCTTTTGCTGACGCCGCCTATCAGGTCTGATTCGTTCTGCGTCTGCGCCAGGAAGCGGGCGGCTGCGGAGGTCGCCCCGCTGGTGGACAAGGCGAACACCGAGGATCCCCGCGCCGCGCGGCTGGTAAACGCATCCGCATGAATAGAGACAAAAAGATCGGCGCGCTGCTTGCGGGCTTTGGCAACCCTGACCCGCAGCGGAATAAAGACATCTTCGTTGCGCGTCATGTAGGCTTTCATGTTGGGCTGTTTGTCGATCAGCGCTTTCAGTCGCCGGCCAATCTTCAGCACAATATCCTTCTCGCGGGTCTTATATTTGCCGTGCGCGCCAGGATCTTCGCCGCCGTGGCCGGGATCGATCATGATGATAATCGGCCGGTCGCGTCCCGCTTTGCCCGGCAGAGGAGCCTGTACCCCTTCATCTTTCTCCAGATCGCCCTGGTTGTAATCTTTCAGCAGCGCCAGCAGCGGATCATCTTCCACATGATCCTGGCTCGGATAGAGGTCAACCACCAGCCGGTGATTGATCCCGGCGACCGGTGCCAGGTTAAAGATTTTCGGCGCGACGTTGCGCTTCAGCTCCAGTACCACGCGCACCGTGTTGCTGTCGAACTGGCCGACGCGGGCATTTTTGATAAAGGGATCGTCGACCCGGACCTGCTTATCCACCCCTTTCAGGACCGGATTAAGGTGCAGGCCCTGGATATCGATCACCAGGCGATCGGGATTTGTCAGGGCAAACTGTTTGTACTTCAGTGCAACGCTGGACTCCAGCGTCATCCGTGAATAGGTGGATGAGGGCCAGATCCGCACGGCCACAATGTGGTTTTTGGCCGCCAGCCCCGTGCGGCTGACGCTTAACAGCAGTAAGGCGCCTGTCCCCTGTAAGAATCGTCTGCGTGAAAAATGGGAATTACCGTCTGACATGCCGCTCCAGCTGCTGTGTTATGTCTGAAAATGCGCCAGTTAATAAAATGGCGGCGAAAACTTTATCCAATCCGCAGCATGATGTCACCCCGGAAACCCTAAATAATGCAGGCTGTTAGCGGCTTTGACACCCGAAAAAACGTAAATTTTCGTCAGGATAAAGGCTTGCAAAATCGCCTGTAAAAGCATAAAAATACATAAAATACGAATAAACATTCATTGAGGGTTGGCCGTGAAGGAACGTAGTACCGAGCTGGTTCAGGGTTTTCGCCATACCGTTCCCTATATCAATGCCCACCGTGGCAAAACCTTTGTCATCATGCTGGGTGGCGAAGCGATTGAGCATGAGAACTTCTCTGGCATCGTCAACGATATCGGCCTGCTGCACAGCCTGGGCATCCGGCTGGTGGTGGTCTATGGTGCGCGGCCGCAGATTGATGCCAGCCTCGCTCAGCAGCAGCTGGAGCCGGTTTATCACAAGTTCACAAGGGTCACCGACGCACAGTCCCTGGAGCTGGTGAAGCAGGCGGCTGGCCGGTTGCAGCTGGATATCACCGCCCGCCTCTCAATGAGCCTTAACAATACACCGCTGCAGGGCGCGCATATCAATGTCGTCAGCGGCAACTTCATTATTTCACAGCCGCTGGGCGTGGATGATGGCGTGGATTACTGCCACAGCGGGCGTATCCGTCGTATCGATGAAGAGGCGATTCATCGCCAGCTGGATAACGGCGCCATTGTGCTGCTGGGCCCGGTGGCGGTTTCCGTGACCGGTGAGAGCTTTAATCTGACCTCCGAAGAGGTAGCTACCCAGCTGGCCATTAAGCTCAAAGCGGAAAAGATGATCGGCTTCTGCTCTGAACAGGGGGTGCTGGACAGTGACGGCGAAATTATCTCCGAGCTGTTCCCGAATGACGCCCAGGCCCGAATCGACGAGATTGAAAAAGAGGGTGATTATCTCTCCGGCACCGTTCGTTTCCTGCGTGGCGCAGTAAAAGCGTGCCGCAGTGGCGTGCGCCGCAGCCACCTGATCAGTTATCAGGAAGATGGTGCGCTACTGCAGGAGCTCTTCTCCCGCGACGGTATCGGCACGCAGATCGTGATGGAGTCGGCAGAGCAGATCCGCCGCGCCAACATCAATGATATCGGCGGTATTCTCGAACTGATCCGTCCGCTGGAGCAGCAGGGTATTCTGGTGCGTCGCTCCCGCGAGCAGTTGGAGATGGAGATCGACAAGTTCACCATCATTCAGCGCGATAATCTGACCATCGCCTGCGCCGCGCTCTATCCGTTTATGGATGAGAAGATTGGCGAGATGGCCTGTGTGGCCGTGCATCCGGACTATCGCAGCTCATCCCGGGGTGAGATGCTATTGCAGCGCGTAGCGTTGCAGGCGAAGCAGATGGGGCTGGAAAAACTGTTTGTGCTAACCACCCGCAGCATCCACTGGTTCCAGGAGCGCGGCTTTACCCCGGTCGATATCGAGTCACTGCCGGAGAGTAAAAAAGAGATGTATAACTATCAGCGCCGTTCAAAAGTGCTGATGGCCGACCTTACCTGAGGCTCAGAGTAATCAACAGGCGGCTTACCGGCCGCCTGTTCCCTGCCCTTCTCAGCCGCCTGCGCCCAGGCGCTCGACCAGACCGCTGCGTCGCTGCGTCTGCAGCTGAACCGCACGCTGAAACACCCCCGGCTCGCTGTAGATCGTCAGCTGCCGACGTGCGCGGGTGATCGCGGTGTAGACCAGTTCCCGCGTCAGCACCGGCAGAAACTGCGTCGGCATCACCAGCGCGGTGTGGTCAAACTCCGATCCCTGCGATTTGTGCACCGTCATTACCCAGGCCGTTTCGTGTGACGGCAAGCGGCTCGGCTGAATGGCCTTGATGGATCCATCCGGCAGCGGGAAGAAGACCTTGAGGTTGCCCTCCTCATCGCGCAGCGTAATGCCAATATCACCATTGAACAGGCCAAGCGCGCTGTCATTCCGGCTGATCATGACCGGTCGTCCGGCATACCAGCGGCTGCCGACGCCGGGACGCCGGATGCGCTGTAACTGCATCAGCCGCTGTTCGATGCGCTGATTCAGCCCCTGCACGCCAAATGGCCCTTCACGTAATGCACACAGCAGTTGATAGCGGCCAAACGCGGCGATGACCTCCGCCGGTGGCGCCTGTTCCCTGATGAGCTGCAGGAAAGGCTGATATCCCTGCGCGACCTCATCCAGCATCGTCTGATAGGCTTCGGCGCTGTTCAGCGTCTGGTAGCTGACATCTTCGCAGGCCGAGGTAAACAGGGCATTGACCTCTGCTGCATCCCCCCGGTTGATCGCTTTAGCCAGCTGGCCGATGCCTGACCTGGCGTCAAAACGATAACTCTTTTGCAGCAGGCAGATACTGTCGCGCACGGACGGCGCCTGCATATCATCACTGCCCTCAAGGGCACAGCCGGTCAGCCGCGCGAGCTGTTCTGCCCGCTCCAGGCTATAGCCGCCCTCGGTACAGCGACAGATATCGCCCAGCACGGCCCCCGCCTCAACCGAGGCGAGCTGGTCGCGATCGCCCAGAAAGATCACACGCGCATGGCCTGGCAGCGCAGCGATCAGTTTTGCCATCATCGGCAGGTCAACCATCGACGCTTCATCAACGACCAGCACATCCAGATGCAGCGGATTTCCGGCGTGGTAGCGCATCCGCTGGGTATCGGGCTGGGCACCCAGCAGACGATGCAGCGTAGTGGCTTCGGCCGGAAAACGCCGACGCTCTTCGTCGCTGACGGCCAGATCCTGCAGGGCCCTGCCCAGGGATTCGGTCAGCCTTGCTGCGGCTTTGCCGGTTGGTGCGGCCAGCTGGATCCGCAGCGCGCCCGGATTGAGCCGAATCAGTGCCGCAAGAAGCTTCGCCACGGTGGTGGTCTTGCCGGTGCCAGGTCCGCCGGAGATCACCGCCGTCTTGCGGGTCAGCGCCACAGCCGCCGCAATCTTCTGCCAGTCCTCTGGCTGGTCACCGAACAGCGTGTTCAGTACCTCGCCCGCGGCCTGGATATCGAAGGCAGTTTTCATCTCCTGAGCCGCAAAGAAGTCGGCAACCCGGCCTTCACTCTGCCACAGCCGGTGCAGATACAAACGCTGGTGGCTCAGCACCAGCGGCGTCACCCGACTGCCGTCGCTGACGGCGGGCCAGTCAGCCAGATGTGCAGGCCAGTCATCCGGCGCGCCCGCTGCCTGCCAGATCGCCCGGGCCAGCGCAGGCTGACGACCGGCAAACAGGTTCGCTTCAGAGAGGTGACTCAGCGGCAGGCAGACATGTCCCTCACCGGCTTCAGCACTGACGCAGGCCGCTGCCAGCAGCAGCGCGGGCTGTGATTCCGGCGCGATCAGCCGCGCGAACTGAATATCCAGCGGCCGCAGGAGGCGCTTCTCTGCCGCCTGCAGCAGCAGGCTCAGCATCTCACTCATAACCCCTCCCCGGGTTGACCAAATAGTGCATCAATCTCTTCCACAAAGGCTTCGTCAGAACGGGTCGCAAAGATGCCGTTATCCGGCGAGCTGCCATCCATCCCGCGTAAAAACAGATAAAATACGCCGCCAAAATGTTGCTCGTAGCGGTAGCCGGGCAGACGATGCCGAAGATAGCGATGCAGCGCCAGCGTATAGAGCTGATACTGCAGATCGTAGCGGTGGCCGATCATCGCCTGCGCCATCGCCTCAGGGGTGTAAGCGGCGTGACTCTCCCCGAGCCAGTTCGATTTATAGTCGAGCAGATAATATTTGCCCTGCCAGCGGAAGACCAGATCGATAAAGCCCTTGAGCATTCCGCGCACCTGGCGGAAATCCAGAGCGGCGGCCTGCCGGGAAAGCGGGTCATGCCGCCGCAGCAGCGCGTCGAGCCCGGCCGCAGTCAGCAGGTTGTTGATCGGCAGGTAGAACTCCATCTCAATCAGGCGTTCGCTGCTCTTTATCGCCGACAGCGTCACGCCCTCTGCGTTGAGCGGGGTGCGCAGGACGCGTTCAATCCACTGCTCCAGAACCGGCAGCCAGCTGAGCGGATAGCCATTATGCTGCAGCTGATCTTCGAGCCAGATGCGGTCCGGTGGTTCGGTAAAGTCGATCGACTCAAACAGACCATGTAAAAACGTGCCGGGTGCCGCACCGCGCGGAAAATGGTGAGGCGTCAGCGTCGCCTCTTCGCCAGTCTCCTCCTCTCCCGCCGCGTCAATATCGAAGCTGGGCAGCGCATCCAGCAGCGGTGAACTGTGGTGCTGTTGCAGGCCAGAGTAACTGGTGACCCGCCAGAGATCCGTCAGCGTGCGCGTCATGTCACGGCTGCTTAATGCTTCATCCCCCTGCCGGGCATCCTGCCACATCTCGCCGGGCAGCAGATCCTCTTCTGTCAGGGCAATGCCCTCACCGGTTAAGGCGTTCAGACGCTGGCTGAGCTGCCGGGCATCGGCCGCCTCACCCTGCTGCACCAGGTAACCCAGTGCGCTCTTGTGCAGATCGCTTTCGCCCTCTTTTTTGCGGCTGCCTTTGATCAGCGGTGCAATACCGACGCTGCAGTGATAGACCGAGCGGGTCAATGCCACGTAGAGCAGACGCAGATCTTCCGCCAGACGTTCCTCTTCGGCCAGCGCCAGACTTTGAGCATCGCCCTGTACATCCAGCAGCGCCGTAAAGGTGTCGCGGTCATGATAGAGCGCGCTGGCCGCCTCGCGGAATCCGGCAGCAAACGGCAGCCAGACCAGCGGATACTGCAGCCCTTTCGATTTATGGATGGTGATGATCTGCACCAGGTGCCGATCGCTTTCCAGACGCAGCTGCTGGCTGGCAGCCTGGCTGTTTGGCCGGGCAATCTGCTGCGCCAGGAAGCGCACCAGCGCGTGCGGGCTTTCCAGCTGCACCGACGCCTCCTGCAGCAGCTCACCCAGATGCATCAGGTCCGTCAGCCGCCGCTCACCATTCTCCGAAGCCAGCATATTTTCCGCCAGCTGCCGTTTAATCATCACATCCCGCAGCATCGGCAGGACACCGCGCTGATGCCACAGCTGCTGCCAGACGGCGAACTGCTCCACCAGCGCATCCCATTCGCGTTCGTTCTGCGTCAGCGCGTCGAGCGTTGCCGCGTCGATGGCAAAAATGGAGGTTGCCAGCGCGCTGCGCAGCAGACGCTCCTGTTCCGGTGCCTGTATCGCCTGCAGCAGCCAGAGTAACTCGCGCGCTTCCGGCGTGGTGTAGACGCTGTCCCGGCTGGAGAGGTAGACCGACGGGATCGCCAGCGCATTCAGCGCATCGCGGATTAACCCGGCCTCATTGCGACTGCGCACCAGCACGGTGATATCGGACGCCTGCACAGGCTGTAGCGCCTCGCCTTTGCCCAGCAGGGCGCGTCCCTGCTGACCGGCGACCAGCCAGCGGCTGATGTCGGCCGCACACTGCTGCGCCATAAACTGCTGGTAGTCACTGCTGCCGACACCCTCGCCCGGCTGCAGCCAGAAGCGCAGCGCCGGTTGCTGCTGCTGATCAAACGTCAGCGTCAGCGACTGATTCGATGCTGCGGGCTTCACCGGCTGGAAGGGGATCGCCGAGAAGAGAAAAGGCGAATCGACCTGCGAAAAGAGGCGGTTGACGCCCGCGACCATCTCCGGCGAGGAGCGCCAGTTGGTGTCCAGCGTATAGTGAGCGCTGACTTCGTTTCTGGCCCGCAGATAGGTAAAGATATCCGCGCCGCGAAACGCATAGATCGCCTGCTTGGGATCGCCGATCAGAAACAGTGCCTGCTCCGGCTGATTAATGTAGAGCGCGCGGAAGATGCGGTACTGCTGTGGATCGGTATCCTGGAACTCATCGATCAGGGCAACCGGGAAGCGTGCTCTGATAGTGTCAGCCAGCAGGACGCCGCCAGGCTGCTGCAGCGCCTCATCCAGCTTACTGAGCAGATCGTCGAAGCCTAACAGCGCACGAAGCCGCTTCTCACGCTGCACCGTAGCACGCACATCGGACAGCGCCTGAGCGATGATCACATCCCGCAGCGACAGCGGCTCTGCCAGGAACTGATCGATCGCCGCAAACAGCGCATGACGGGGCGCGTCGCCCTTTTTGGTTTTCTCCTCCAGCACCTGCTGCCCGAATCGCTCCAGCTCTTTGGGCAGCTCGTAGTCCAGCGTCTCACTGCCAGCCCACTGCGTGACGCGGGCCACCCAGTTGGGCAGATGTTTGCTGCTGTAGCTGCGCTTATCAACGCCTGATGCGCTGATGATCCCTGCCACATCCGCACTCAGCGCCTGCCACTGCTGCTTGATGGCACTGATACGCGCCAGATTACGGGCGTGACGTTTCTCCAGCGTCTCATCGGCTGCGGGCGGGCGTTTCAGCCCCGGCGACTCCCCCTGCAGCCAGGGGCGCAGCGTGGCCAGCAGGCTGTCTGGCCCGCTCCACTCTGCGGCGATGATCCGCGCGACATCCAGACTCAGTGGATAGCACTGACGGCGCCAGAAATCGGCGGTCGACTGTTTCAGCAGCGCCTGCTCATCTTCAATCAGCTCCTGTTCGAACAGCATCCCCGATTCAAAGGCATTGAGGTTGAGCATCCGCTGACAGAATCCGTGAATAGTGAAGATGGCGGCTTCATCCATCTGCCGTTCAGCCGCCAGCAGTTGTGCGGCTGCCTGACTCAGATCTGGCATCTGCTCCAGCAGTAACTGGTGCATCGGATTGCTGCTTTTGCCGCGAATGCAGGCCAGACGTAACTGATGAATATTCTCGCGGATGCGTCCGCGCAGCTCAGCGGTCGCGGCCTCGGTGAAGGTCACTACTAAAATTTCTTCCACAGAGAGCGGCCGGCTGTAAGCATTTTCGCCGCCCAGACCCAGCAGCAGTCGCAGATAGAGCAGACCGATGGTAAAGGTTTTTCCGGTACCTGCGGATGCCTCAATCAGCCGCTCGCCCCTGAGCGGCAGCGTCAGTGGATTCAGCGAAATAGCAGGTCGCTGCGTCATGGTGTTTCACTCTTTACCGGCAGCGACTGCTGCAGTTTTGCCACTTCAGCCCAGGTTTTCCAGCCAGGCTGCCGGGCAAATTCGGCTTTGCCATTGCCGGTGCCGGCAATCTGTGAGGTCATCACCATGCCTTTGTGTTCAATCACGGCGCGCCGGAAAAAGTCCGCCAGGCTGACTGGGGTGAGTTGCTGCACCTGCTCGATCAGTTTCTGCCGCGTATCAAACCGGTCGTTCTGACGGTCAAAGTCGCGGCTGAAGCGATCGGCCTCTTCATACAGCGTCTGAGGACGCTGCTGCAGATCGTTGATCATCGCCTGCTGATACTGCACAAAATCGGCCTGACTCATGCTGCGCAATCTTTTTTCTGCCTGAGGATAGAACGCCTGGTACCGCTGCAGCAGCCAGCCGGGCTGCCTGCTGTTACTTTGCAACAGGAAGCCGAGGCCCCACTGACGTCCTACTGGCATCTGAAAGGCAAACACCGCATAGCCGAGCTGCTCTTTGGTGCGCAGCTGATTGTAGAACCACGGCTGCACGATCTGGCTCAGCATCGCGCTGTTTGCCATGCTCTGATATTCACTGTATCCCAGCGGCACATAGAGGGCGGCCAGAGCAGAGTCCGTGCTGCTGCCCTGCTGCTGCAGGTTAGCTTTCAGCGGTTTGTTAAAGGTGACGAACTGGCTGGGCCAGTTACGCGGCGCACGGCTCTGCATCTGCTCTCTGAGCTCATGCCCCAGCCGGATCACGCTCTCCGCGCTGAGGTTGCCCACCACCATCATCTCCGGCGTTGCATCACGGAATAGTGCATCGCGGTAGTCGGTGACATCCCGGAGTGAGATCCCACTGACCAGCCTGCGGCGCGTTTCGCGCTGGGTGTAGGGCAGCTGCGACAGCAGCTGCATCGGCTGAATAGCCTGCTCAAACGCCTTGCCTTTTTCCGCCGCGTCGAGCCGCTCCAGATACCAGGATTTAGCCTGCTCCAGCTGCTGTTCTGTCGGCTGGAAACTCGCGTACCCTTCCACCAGCTTCTTCAGCAGCGTCGGCAGACGCTGAGTAAAGCCATTGGCGCTGAATACCAGCCCTTCATCTTCGCCGGTTGAGAAACTGATGCCGCCGACTGAAGCCTGTGAGTTCAGCTCATCCAGCGCCAGGCTGGAAAGGTAGTCATTCAGCCCGAACAGCACCTGCTGACGGGCATCGCTGATAGCGTGCTGATTGCGCAGCGCCAGGGTTATCGCAGCTTTCGGCTCGCTGGCATAGTAACGGCTGGGCATCCAGTAAATACGCATCCCATCTTTATTATCCAGCCTGATCGGATGGGTGTAGGTTTTGCCGTCTGACGGTAACAGGGTGAAATCATCCGGGATATAGGGATTGAGCACCGGCATCGCCAGGGTGATCTGGCTGGCGCGCTGCTGCCAGTCAGCGAAGGTGGCTGGCGTGATTTTCTCAACCTGATAGGGTGCCTCAACGAAATAGGCCTTTTTATCGTGTGGCTCCTGCGGGCTGATGTACCAGATGCGCGCATGCTGCGGCGTCATCTCTTCCAGCCGGGCGTGTATCGCGGCCGCGTCATACTGGTCCGCCAGATAGGGGGCATCCAGCGTATGTTCAACCGGGACACGCAGCATCGTATCTACCAGCCACTCGATGTAGTCCATATCGCGGGTGATGGAGGGATAACGAAAGTCCAGCGTCAGTACGTGCGATACCTCATCAAAGTAGCGTTTATCATCGCTCTGCTGACGCAGCAGATTGATGTAGCTGAAGATTGCCGCCACCACCTCGTCACGCTGTGCCAGACCTTTATCGGTCAGGGAGGCGGTAATCGCGAAGACGCCGCTGTTACGCTCGGTCATTGGGTCAGCGCCCGCGTTGACACCGTCAGCCAGCCCCTGCTTCTGCAGCCAGTCGGTGAGCGTGTTTTTGCTGCGGTTGCTGATCAGATAGCTGATGAGCGTATCGGTTTTACTGCGGAAGCGATCGCTGTTGTTAGCGATGCGGAACTCAATTTTGAGCTGCTTGCGCGGCTGAGCCGGAACGTAGTGAATAATGATGCCCTGCTGTGCCTCGGTCACCACCGGCACCCGGATCTCAGGCACGCTGGCATCATGATTCTGCACCCGGCCAAAGGTTTTTGCCGCAATCGCCGCCATCTCCGGCAACGGCTTGTTACTGTAGATAACCGCCTTCATCAGGTTAGCGGAGTAGTGGGTGTGGTAGAAATCCAGCAGAGCCTGATGCAGTTTGCTGCCAGGTTTATCTTTCAGGGTATCGAGATTACCGCCCGAGAAACGTGACGCCGGATGCGCCGGGTTCAGGGTTTCCGCGCCGACCTGCGCCATACGCAGCCCGTCGCGCGAGCGCGCCATCGTCAGTTCGGCATTGACGGCATGGCGTTCGCGATCGGCGTTAACCGGATCCAGCAGCGGCTCAGCCACCGCATCGGCCAGCCGATCAACCGCAGGCGCCAGCGAATCATTTTCCACTTCCAGATAGAAAGCGGTGCGATAAGAGGCGGTACTGGCATTGTGACTGCCGCCATGCTTTTTCAGGAACTCAGCCAGGTTGTCCGGCTGCGGATAGTGCTTTGAGCCCATCAGCACCATGTGTTCCAGATAGTGCGCCAGTCCTGCCTGCTGATCGGGATCGTCCAGCGAACCTATCGGCAGCGTCAGCGCGGCCAGGGATTTCGGCGCAACCGGATCGGAAACCAGCAACACCGTCATGCCGTTATCCAGCCGGATCGCCTGATAATGGCGCGGATCCTGTTCACTTTTGCGAATGGTCTCATTAACCGGCTGCCAGCCTGATGAGCTCTCCGCCAGAGCCGTGCAAGCCGTCAGGCCGAACACCAGCGCCGCTATCCAGCGTGCGTATACCCGCATGTAAACTCCTCTCGTTTCCCGATAAGCCGCCAATTTCTGACCCGGCGGCTCAAAGCAGAGCAAAATTGCTGTGTAATCAATCAGTGTGCTAATACGTGTACTGAGCGGTTATTCATCGTCCTGATGCGCCGTCAGCACCGGCAGATACCAGCGCTGTGCCGCCTCAGTGATCTGCTGCAGCTGCGTTTCATCCAGCGTCCGGCAAAGACGCTGCAGATAGGGATCGCCCCCCTCACCTTCCACCTGATAGTTACCCTGCCAGGCGGTCAGCAGGCGATTACGCGCTTTAAGCTGCGTCGCCTCATCGGTAAGCAGCTGCTGACTTTTTTTGTCATAGCTGGCGGTGAGCCAGGCGCCCCCGCTTTTGTTAAGCAGCATCAGCGGCTGCCGCATTCCGGCCAGATAGCCCGCAACATACTCGTTCAGCGCCGCAGTGGCCTCCGTCTGCGGCACCGCCAGAAACGTCCAGCGGCTTTTCTGACGGCCAAACATCCGGCTGCTGCCGGTGCCGCCCAGCGCGCAGTAAACCAGGTGCTCCAGCCAGAGTAACAGCCCGTCGTTCATGTTGAGCACGCCGGGCCGCCAGCGTAACAACCCATCATCCTGCACCTGCGTCAGCCAGCCGGTTAAGCTGACCTGGTCCAGGGGCAGATTGACCTCCCAGCTTTCGCCATCGCTGCGCTGCGTAACCACTTCTGCAGCGACTTCCTGCATCTCCTCGCGCTGTGCCTGCCAGAACAGCTCACCGAACGCGCCATACGGCAGATTACCGGCCGCACGATGATGTGCGTAGAGCCGTTCTGTATCCTCACCTTCAACCAGCGCATTCAGCAGCTGCGCATTGATCTGATAACGCTCCAGATTGTCGAGCGCGAAAGGCTCACTGTCAGGCAGTTCGTTCTCCTCCAGCCAGAAGCTGACGCCGAGCCGCTGGTGGAACCAGGCGCGCACCGGATGCCGCCAGAAGCGCAGAAACGCCTCCAGCGTCAGCGTCTCAATCTCCGGGGCGGCCAGCGGCTGCACAAAGTCAGGCTGTGGCTGCCCCGCTTTCTGCGCGGCAGGCAGCCATTCGCGGGCAAAACTCTGCACCCGGGCAGCGGGCTGGAAGTTCTCCGCATCAAACGGCATCCGGCTGTGCAGATGCTGCAGGTGGTTCCGTACCCGTTCCGCACTCTCATCCAGCTCCAGATGACCGTCTCCCTCCAGATAGAAACTCTGTCCGATGTAATCCAGCAACTCTGTGACCAGCACGGAGGGGTAGCGTTCCGTATTATCCTGAATCGCCCGGCCGATATAGCTGATGTAGAGCTGTCGCTGTGCAGAGATCATCGCCTCCAGAAAGAGATAGCGGTCATCATCCCGGCGGCTGCGGTCGCCCTTGCGGGACTGCTGCTGCATTAAATCGAAGCCCAGCGGGGCTAACGTACGGGGATAGACGCCATCGTTCATCCCCAGCAGACAGACCAGCTGGAAGGGAATAGAGCGCATCGGCATCAGGGTACAGAAGTTAATCTGTCCGGCCAGGAAACGCTGACTGATGCGCTGCTGGTCAAGCCGGCTGCGCAGATCGTCGCGCAACAGCGCCACCGGAATCGCCTCTTCAAAGCGCGCAGCCATGCCGTAGTCGATCAGCTGCTGCCACTGCTCCTCGACCAGCAGCAGTGCGGCCTGGGTTTCTGCGTCGGGACTGAAAAAGGCGTTCAGCAGTTCACGGCACAGAGGCAGCCACGCCGACAGTGGCCGGGGTTCCGCCAGCCGCTGTCGCCAGTCGTTAAGCCGGGAGAGCAGCTCTGCCAGATGCCCTGCCAGCTCTCCCACCAGGCCACTCGACTCGTCATAGGGCAGGATCCCTTCCCAGTCACCGTTGTGGCTCTCCATCGCATAGCCCAGCAGCATACGCTGCAGGCCAAAACGCCAGGTGTGCTGGCCGGTAACCGGCAGTGACAGCGCCTCCACGCTGGCGTCATCCAGCCCCCAGCGCACGCCCGATTCGCTGACCCAGCGCCGCAGCAAACGCAGGCCGCTTTCATCGATAGAGAAGTGAGCAGCCAGCGCCGGAACGTCCAGCAGTGCCAGCACATCTTCCGAGACGAACCGGCTATCCGGCAGCGCCAGCAGTTGCAGAAACGCCACAATGGCCGGATGCGCCTGACTGGCGCGCCGGTCTGAAATGGCAAAAGGCAGATAGCGATCGGCTGGCGCATTGGCAAACACCGCCTGTATGAAAGGCGCGTAGGCGTCGATATCGGCCACCATGACGATGATGTCACGCGCTTTTAAATCGGGATCGGCCTCCATCATCGCCAGCAGATGATCCTGCAGGACTTCGACCTCTCGCTGGGCGCTGTGGCAGACCTGTACCGCAATCGAGCGATCGTCCGGATCCAGGCAACGCTTCCGATCGCTGTGTGCCAGTTCCACGGCGTTCAGTCCGATGATGGCGTTGTCCTGCAGATTGAGAAGATCGTGCTGCATACAGTGCAGCAGGTTGTCCGGCTCAACATCCACAAAGGCATCGATATCGTCATTTGACTCCATCTGACTGAGCAGGAAGAGGTTGTCACGTCCCAGCTTGCCCCAGGAGGCGAGCAGCGGATTCGTCAGCTGTTGTTCCCCGGCGTCGTTAAACAGCGCCGGTGCCTGCGCTGCATCGCGAAAGAGCGCGCGCGTTTCATCTGCTCCGTGACGCCGGCGCTGACGACTCTGCAGTTTTGCCAGAAACGCGTAATCCTGAATATCGCCCCAGTAGTCACGACAGGGATTGGTGAACAGCAGATGGATATCAATGTGACGGCCCAGCGCCTGCAGCGCCTGCAGATAGACCGGCGGCAGCGCCGAAATGCCACAGATAAACACCCGCTTTGGCAGCGTGTCCGGTGTGCTTTGCGCCTGCTCCAGCGCCTGAATAAAGCGCGCATAGAGGTTGGCGCGATGCCATCCCGGCTGGCGCAGGGCTTCAGTATAGCTGACCAGATCGCGCCACAGGGCGGCCTGCCAGCGCTGCGCCTCTCCCAGCCCGTCAATGCTTTCACCGCGCTCCCAGCTGTTGAGCCAGTCGGCACGGTAGACCAGATACTGGTCGAAGAGATCGGCGACACGGGAACTGAGCTGAAACAGCTTACGCCTGTCACCGTCGTCATGAAGGTAGTGGCGTAACGAGATGAACTCATCCTGCTCCAGCATGACCGGCAGCCGGTGCATCAGTTTCCAGCTCATGCTGGCCTTGCTGAAGGCACTCTCTACCGGGATGCCGGGCAATACCCGGACAAACATCTCCCAGATAAAACTGGCGGGCAGCGGAAACTCAATGTTGGCCGCGATACCAAAGGTTTGCGCCAGCTCCATCTGCAGCCATTGCGCCATCCCGGGGCTCTGCACCAGGATCATCTCGGAGGCGAAGGGGTCATCAAGAGGGTCATGTTTAATCACCGCAGCCGCCAGAATCTTCAGCACATCAAGCTGATTTGAGTGATAGACGTGAAACATGAAAACTCCTGTGATAACGCTGAACATGACTGCGGTATTGCGGCCCTGTCACTTTACCGCGTATCGCGGTTGAAACCCATCAAAAGGGCGACCTGGCGCGCTTAACAACGCAGCCGTGTGAGCGTGGCCCGGCGCTGCCAGGGACCCGTGACGTCAGCCTGCTCCAGGGTACAGCCTGACGGCCCCCCTTTTTGTTGCAGACTGGATGTCCAGCCCGCCACTTCATGCCCGTTCAGTCGCTGCTCAGCGACCCGCCATGCCTCACGCTGCGCCCACTGCTGGCTGAAGCTCAGCGCCAGTGCGCGATGATAGTGAAGCAGCGTGCTGCTGCTTAGCGCCATCAGCAGCAGCGCAAACAGGAGTTCCGGCAGACTGAATCCGCAGCATTCAGAGGCAGGTGGCAGGCGGCGTGAGCGGACAATAGTCGATCCAGCCGTGCGGCAGTGCGATAACCTGGTGGCCCTGTAACCGGACCCAGTGCCAGACGGCCATACCACTGTTGCTGGCCTCGCCTTTAAGCAGTGCCTCATCTTTTTCACCTCGCTGTAAACAACTGCGCCAGCCGTGACGATCGTCCTGCTGACAGTGCGCGGTCTCGCTGGCTGACCAGCGCAGGGAGAAACCCCACTGCAGCGCAGACTGTGCCCGCCAGAAATCGTTGATGTAGTGCTGTTCATCCGCCAGCAGCCGCATCCCCTGCTCAGACAGCCTGCGGCTGGCGTGCAGCGTGACGCTGCCGATCAGCAGCATCATCAGAACCATGCCCAGGGCGCTGCTGCCTCGCTCTTTCACAGATTTTCTCCCTCGACCCAGCTCTCGATCGTTTCCAGCCAGCGTCCGGCCCGCCCCTGCAGCACGATTCTGATCTGGGCATCCTGCCGACTGATGCTGAACTGCTCCAGCGTCATAAAGGCGGGATCGGAGAGCCGCTCCCAGCCCGCAGAGTGACACTCATCGACCCCGCGCTGTGTCTCAAGCTGCCGCTGTCGCAGGCGATAGCCGTAATAATCACTGCCGGTATGGCCCACCGCCTCCCATCTTCCGTTACTGTTCTCATCCCAGCGCAGCAGCAGGCAGTTCTCGCGAAGGGTGAGTGCGCCCGGCCCGCATTCGCCATGACAATATCCGGCTCGCCGCACCGCCTTTTCCAGCGTGGCCACTATCTGCTGTAACTCCTGGCGCAGCTGCGCCCGCTGCAGCATGCTGGCATTCTCTGCCAGCAGTCGTGGCAGGAAGTGTCCAACGCTGGTCATCACAACGGCACTGATTGCCATCGCGATGAGCATCTCCAGCAGGCTGAATCCGTTTGCTTTCAACGACAGCTCTCCTCCTCCGTCATACAGAGGCGAATACGGGCCCGGGCGGAGATAATCAGTTTTATGCCTCCGGCACGGTTGCCCAGCCCGATGCTGCCCGCCGTGGCGACGTTACGACGGCCATAAAAACCCGGCTCTCCCCGGATGCCCGTGAGTTCCACATCCGGATGCGGGGCCACGAAATGCAGCGGGTTGCCAGGATGGCATTCACCGGCAGGGCTGCCGACACCAATGCACCAGGGCGCGCCAGGCCGCGACCACAAAACCAGATCGCTGTTGTGCCGGTTCGCCCGGGCGCGAACCCGCAGCAGAAAACCCTGCAGCTGCTGCGCGCTGTCGCGCAGTTGCTGTCGTTGTTGCCAGCGCTGCCAGCCGTGCAGTGCCGCGAGACTTAATGTGCCGGCAATCACCAGCACCAGCAGCAGTTCCGGCAGGGTAAAACCCCGTATGAGTGTGGTTTTCATAGCGGCAGAGTGCGGTCTGCGGAGCGGTGAAACAAGGAATTTTAGGGCACGCTGGAATGAAGGTGGCAGAGAATCGGCCTCATCGACAGTGACGGTCAAAAGCGTGCGAGCGGTGCCGCAGATTCAGCGTTCGGCGGGCAAAAAAAAGCCCCGGTTGCGAGCCAGGGCTTTCTCATTTTTATCGATCAGATGGCGACCGGGGCTTTGATCGCGGGATGCGGATCGTAGCCTTCAATCTCAAAGTCGTCGAACTGATAGTCAAACAGTGACGCCGGTTTGCGCTTAATGACCAGCTTTGGCAGCGGACGCGGTTCGCGGGTCAGCTGCAGGCGCGCCTGCTCCAGATGGTTACTGTAGAGGTGCGTATCGCCACCAGTCCAGACAAAGTCGCCGACCTGCAGATCGCACTGCTGCGCGACCATGTGCACCAGCAGCGCATAGCTGGCGATGTTAAACGGCAGGCCCAGGAAGATGTCACACGAACGCTGATAGAGCTGGCAGGAGAGCTTGCCGTCCGCCACGTAGAACTGAAAGAACGCGTGGCAGGGTGCCAGCGCCATCTCACTGAGTTCACCGACGTTCCAGGCAGAGACGATAATCCGGCGGGAGTCGGGATCGCGCTTCAGCTGCTCCATCACCTGGCTTAACTGGTCAATCTCCTGGCCGCTGGCGGTTCCCCAGCTGCGCCACTGCTTACCATAGACCGGGCCAAGATCGCCGTTCTCATCCGCCCACTCATCCCAGATCGAGACCTTGTTCTCTTTGAGATAGCCGATGTTGGTGTCACCTTTCAGGAACCACAGCAGCTCATGAATAATCGAGCGGATATGGCATTTTTTGGTGGTGACCAGCGGAAAACCATCCTGCAGATTGAAACGCATCTGGTGACCAAAAATTGAAAGCGTACCGGTGCCGGTACGGTCAGCTTTTGGTGTGCCTTCGTTCAGCACATGCTGCATTAAATCCAGATACTGTTTCATTTTTCCTCGCGAAATTGGGGCTGCGGGCGACGACGATACGCCCAGATCATCATAATAATGCCGGCAACAATCATCGGCACAGAGAGGATCTGGCCCATGCTGATGCCGCCTTCAAACAGGCCAAGCTGAGCATCCGGCTGGCGGAAGAATTCCACGATAATGCGGAATGCGCCATAGCCAATCAGGAACAGGCCAGAGACGCTGCCCATCGGGCGTGGCTTGCGGATAAACAGGTTGAGGATGATAAAGAGTACAATACCTTCCAGCGCCAGTTCATAGAGCTGCGACGCGTGACGCGGCAGCACGCCGTAGGTATTCAGCAGGGCCTGATACTGCGGATTGCTGGCGGCCAGCGCGACATCCTCGCTGCGTGAGCCGGGGAAGAGCATGGCATAGCGGAAGTTCGGATCGACACGTCCCCAGAGTTCGCCGTTAATGAAGTTGCCGAGACGTCCGGCACCCAGACCAAACGGGATCAGCGGTGCAATAAAATCAGAGACCTGGAAGAAGGTGCGTTTGGTGCGGCGGGCAAAGATCAGCATCACCACAATCACCCCGATCAGGCCACCGTGGAACGACATACCGCCATCCCAGACCTTGAAGAGATAGAGAGGGTTTTCCAAAAACAGCGGCAGATTGTAGAACAGCACATAGCCGATACGTCCGCCCAGGAAGACCCCCAGGAAACCGGCGTACAGCAGGTTCTCAACTTCCTCTTTCTTCCAGCCGCTGCCAGGTTTATTTGCCCGGCGTACCGCCAGCCACATGGCAAAAACAAAGCCCACCAGATACATCAGTCCGTACCAGTGAAGCGAAACCGGTCCGATCGAAAAGATCACCGGATCGAACTGCGGAAATGCAATATAGCCGTTATTCATCATTCACCGTCTATTTTTCAGCCCTGAAAAGGGGTGTTGTCAGGCACATAAATTAAGGCTGCGCATCATAGCACAGCCGGTTTTGTGAAATGCCGCGCAAATGTAAACGCGGATAACCCGTTTAGCCTGCCCCGTCGGAGGCACCCGTTGCAGCCACTCCGTACAGGGACAGCGCGGAACCACCGGAGCGTACAGAGAGTACGTGAGGATGGTAAGCACTGACTGGAGCCGGAATGGCAGAACATCGCCTGACGAGCCAGGCGGTCAGCGACCGCCGCGAATCAACCCACCCAGACCGCGCCGCTCCATAAAGGCTGAAACCAGATGGCGGACTTCGGTGGCGGTGTGAGCATGCATCCCCTGCTCGCTCAGCGCCTGCGCCTCTTCATAATCCAGATGACGCAGCAGATATTTCACGCGTGGCACGTTTTTGCCGTTCATGCTGAGGTGGTGATAACCCAGACCCACCAGCAGGGCGACGCACATCGGATCGCCTGCCATTTCACCACACAGGCATAATTCGAGATTAGCCAGACGGGCTTCCTGGGCGATCGCATTCAGCGCGCGCAGCATCGCCGGATGCAGCGAATCATAGAGATTGGCAACGCGGGTGTTATTGCGGTCCACCGCCAGCAGATACTGTGTCAGGTCGTTGGTCCCGACTGAAACAAAATCGACCCGCGATGCCAGGTGCGGGATCATAAACAGCATCGACGGCACTTCGATCATGATGCCGATACGTGGCGCAGGAATGGCGTAACCCAACATCTCTTCCACTTCACGTCCGGCGCGATCGATCAGCTGTTTTGCATCATCGATCTCATCGATATGACTGATCATGGGCAGCAGAATACTGAGATTGCCGGAGGCGGCGTTGGCTCGCAGCATCGCGCGCACCTGCACCAGGAAAATCTCCGGCTGATCGAGCGTCAGGCGAATGCCGCGCCAGCCCAGGCAGGGATTCTCTTCACTGATCGGCATATAAGGCAGCTGCTTATCAGCCCCGACATCGAGCGTTCGCAGCGTCACCGGCTTATCGTGAAACAGCTGCAACATGCCCTGATACTGTGCCACCTGCTCCTCTTCCGACGGGAAGCCGTTCTGCAGCATAAAGGGGATTTCGGTGCGGTAGAGGCCGATGCCATCCACCCAGCTGCCCAGCGCCTGCTCATGCTCCGGGCTTAAGCCAGCGTTCAGCATCACCTGCACGCGCTCGCCACTTTTCAGCTCACCCGGCTGGTCGACGACCCCTTCCGCCATCCTGCTCAGCGCATTCTCTTCGCTGATCAGCCGCTGATACTCCTGCACCAGCACCGGCTCGGGATCGATCAACAGCTCACCACGGTAGCCATCGACGATCAGCAGGCGTTTATTGAGCTGATGAGGCTGAATATCTGCCCCCATCACCGTCGGAATGCCCATGGCACGCGTCAGGATAGCGGCGTGCGAGTTGGCCGCGCCATCACGCACCACCACGCCCGCCAGCCGCTCCTGCGGCAGCTCCGCTAAGGTGGTGGCGGTCAGCTCATCGGCCACCAGCACAAAACGCTCCGGCCAGGCGTTGGTCCCGACCAGCGTATCATCGAGGTGAAACAGCAGCCGCTGACCCAGCACCCGCAGATCGCCTGCGCGTTCGCGCAGATAGCTGTCACTCAGGCTGGCGAACTGCTTAGCAAATTTCTCGATGACCTGCTTTACGGCCCATTCGGCGACGGATCCGCGCTCGATCTCCGCGAAGAGATCCTTCTTCAGCCGGGCATCGGTCAACAGGTGAGAGTAGAGATCGAAGATAGCCGCGCTCTCTTTCTGGGCGCTGGCGCTGAAACGTTTGCTGAAGCGACGAAATTCATTGGCCGCTTCGCTCATGGCGAGCGACAGACGTTCGCGCTCACGCTGAACATCCAGCGTGGAGGCGGCGGAAACCTGATCGAGCAGTGGCTGTGTCTCATCGACCCAGCCCGGCGCCACGGCGACACCCGGTGCTGCCGCAATAGCACGCACCCGCGTCTGCCGGAACTGACCAAACAGTTGCCCCATCTGAGACTGCGACAGCAGCGTCGCCATCTGCGTGGCCAGCGTGACCAGAAACGACTCTTCGCTTTCATCAAACTGACGGTGTTCGCGCTGCTGCACTACCAGCACGCCGAGCAGCTGGCGACGACTGATAATGGGGACGCCGAGGAAGGAGCGATAGCGCTCCTCTTTCACTGAGGGAATATATTTGAAACTGGGGTGGCTCTGCGCATCCGCGAGGTTGATCGGTTCGGCCAGACGGCCCACTAAACCGACAATCCCTTCATCAAACGCCAGCGTCACCGTGCGGCCACGCGGCTTTTTAAGTCCGCGCGTCGCCATCAGGTAATAGCAGCGACGATCGTGGTCGGCGAGGTAAACGGAACAGACTTCCGTTTCCATCGCCAGACAGATCTCATTGACCAGAATGTCGAGTGCTTCATTGAGACGCGGCGCACTCGCCACTTTTTCTACAATTTCGCGCAACTGAGTGAGCATAAAGGGCGTGGCCTATCCTCTCTTACGTCGATGGGCAGGATTATTTCGCTGCCCCGCACTCTCCTGCATAGTCATCACCACGCCAGCGAATTCCTTCATCACCCGACGGTAGACATCGCGCTTGAAGGAGACAACCTGACGTACCGGATACCAGAAGCTGACCCAGCGCCAGCCGTCAAACTCCGGCGTGCTGCTGTGCTGCACATTGATATCCGCGTCATTACACATTAACTGCAAGAGAAACCACTTCTGTTTCTGGCCGATACATACCGGCTTTGTGTCCCAACGCACCAAACGTTTTGGCAACTTGTAACGCAACCAGTTACGGGTAGAAGCAAGTATTCGCACATCTTTCCGGTGTAATCCGACCTCTTCGAACAGTTCGCGATACATCGCCTGCTCTGCGGTTTCACCGGGATTGATGCCTCCCTGAGGAAATTGCCAGGAGTGCTGTCCAAAGCGCCTGGCCCATAACACTTGTCCCTGCCGGTTACAGATTACGATACCAACATTCGGGCGGTAGCCATCATCATCGATCACCGGACTACCTCAAAGCAAAATTTGAATGCGCTGATTGTTTCACACTCCTTACAGGCGGTAAACCACTGGATTCATGAGGGGTTAAGTCCTATTTATCGGGATAACTCACAGAAAATCGCGAAGTTATAAACAACAACCGCAAAAAAGATCGATCTTATTCACTATTTCTGTGGATAGCTTTGTGCAGAACGCGGGAGTTAACTGAATAACCCCCCAGGCGGGTAACGGATAGGCGGAATCAGAAAACTTATTATCTTACTGATTATATTGCCATTAAATTCAGAACGGTTATGCGGATGCTTTTTACAGACAGCGAATAGTTTTGCGACGGCTGACAAATGGTTAAAATTTAGCCGCTGCCTTTTTTATCCACAGATAATCGCTCAGAGTCAGGTCAGAGCGGTGAAATTATGCTCAGATCGCGAAAAGTCAAGGCTGTAAATGGAACCAGTACCGCACACAATGGGGGGTTATCCCATTTTTCTGTGGATAACCGGACTGGAGATCCTGTTCATTCTTGCGGGTAAGCTGGGATAACCCGGGCTTCCTGTGGATGACCCAAAGGCTCTGCAGTAAAAAAAGCGCGATCAATCATGTTATTATCGCTCCCGGAGACGGTTTATTTTCGTCAACGGTTTTATCTGTCCGCCTCTGTACATTTTTTAACCACCACGAGTGAGCAACATGAGTAACCAGCCCGGACCACCCGAAGACGAAGCCAGCCTGCTGGCACGCGCCCAGGCGTTAGCCGGATTCACCCTGGAAACACTGGCGGCGCGCGCGGGCCTGCCGATGCCTGCCGATCTGAAACGTGATAAAGGCTGGGTCGGAATGCTGCTGGAGTGGCACCTTGGTGCCTGCGCTGGCAGCAAAGCGGAACAGGATTTTGCGCATCTGGGCATTGAACTGAAAACCATCCCGATTGATGCGCAGGGTAAACCGCTGGAAACTACCTTTGTCTGCGTCGCGCCCCTGACCGGCAACAGCGGCGTCACCTGGCAGACCAGCCATGTCCGCCATAAGCTGGCCCGCGTCCTCTGGATCCCGGTGGAAGGCGAACGGGCGATCCCATTGCGTGAACGCCGTGTCGGCGCGCCGCTGTTATGGAGCCCGGACGAGAAAGAAGATGAGATGCTGCGCCAGGACTGGGAAGAGCTGATGGATATGATCGTGCTGGGACGCGTCGAGCAGATCACGGCACGCCATGGTGCCTGGCTGCAGATCCGTCCTAAAGCCGCCAACAGCAAGGCACTGACCGAAGGTATTGGCGATCAGGGCCAGCCGATCATGACCCTGCCGCGCGGCTTTTACCTCAAAAAGAGTTTCACCGGGCCACTGCTGGCGCGCCATTTTCTGCTCTGAATCGCCTTCAATACTGACAGGACCGCAATTTTGCGGGAGATCGGCGAACCGAATGCGTATAATCGCCGTTTACTTTTCGTTTAGGATTGAATGTCGGTATGTTTGAGTGGATTTCTGATCCCAACGCCTGGCTGGCGCTGGGTACCCTGACCATCCTTGAGGTGGTGCTGGGTATCGATAACATCATTTTCCTGTCACTGGTGGTCGCAAAACTGCCGAAACATCAGCAAGCCAGCGCACGCCGCATCGGTCTGATGGGCGCGATGTTAATGCGTCTGGGCCTGCTGGCTTCCATTGCGTGGGTCGCGCGTCTGACTAACCCGCTGTTCACGCTGATGGATCACCCCTTCTCCGCGCGCGATCTGATCCTGCTGTTTGGGGGCCTGTTCCTGCTGTGGAAATCGAGCATGGAGATCCATGAAACGATTGAAGGTGGCGAAGGCGAACATAATACGCGCGTGCACTCCTTCCTGGGCGCGATTGTGCAGATCATGATGCTCGACATCATTTTCAGCCTCGACTCCGTCATCACCGCCATCGGCCTTTCCGATCATCTGTTCATCATGATGGCGGCGGTCGTGATTGCCGTGTTTATGATGATGTTCGCCGCGCGAGCCATTGGTGAGTTTGTCGACCGCCATCCGTCCGTGAAAATGCTGGCGCTCTCTTTCCTGATTCTGGTCGGTTTTACCCTGATTCTGGAGAGTTTTGCGGTGCACGTACCAAAAGGTTACATTTATTTCGCCATGTTCTTCTCAATGGCGGTTGAGTGTCTTAACCTGATGCGCAGTAAGAAAAAGCACGCCTGAGAAAGTCAAGGGCGAGCCTGCTCGCCCGGTTATTTTCAGATTCCTTCGATTAACCCCGCCAGCAAAACCATTTATTACTACACTTTTTGCAATTGACGATTTGTGAGGATAAGGCGTGATGAGAGGGTTGGCAGGGGCAGCACTGATAGTAATGACCGCAGCATGCTTAAGCGGATGCAGTTCTGATTATGTTATGGCGACCAAAGATGGCCGGATGATCATGACCGAGGGGAAGCCCAGCATCGATAAAGAGACGGGCCTGGTGGAATACACCGATCAGACAGGCCACGCCGTGCAGATTAACAGCGATGAGGTCTCAACGATCATTGAACGTTAAGTACCTGTTTTGATCACCTGTCAACGATTCCCCGCTGACAGGTGATTTCCCCGACTTTTCCCCCTTCCTTCCCCGCCGTTGCTCGCGCTATAGTCCCTGAGGACACAACATTCCGTTCCATAAAGAAAAGGACGCTGGCAATGCACTATCATCGTATTCCCCACAGCACGCTGGAAGTGAGTCAGCTGGGACTGGGCACTATGACGTTTGGCGAACAGAATAGCGAAGCCGACGCGCATGCTCAGCTGGATTTGGCTATCCGTTCCGGCATCAACCTGATTGATACTGCCGAGATGTATCCGGTGCCACCGCGCCCGGAAACCCAGGGTCTGACTGAACGCTATATTGGCAGCTGGCTTAAACAGCGCGGTTGTCGCGACAAAGTCATTCTGGCCAGCAAAGTCGCCGGACCAACGCGCGGCGCTGATGCCTCCATTCGTCCCGATATGGCGCTGGATCGTAAAAATATCCGTGCCGCGCTCGACGCCAGCCTGAAACGCCTGAACACCGACTACCTTGATCTCTACCAGCTGCACTGGCCTCAGCGCCAGACCAACTTTTTTGGCAAGCTCGGCTATCAGTACAGCGAAACCACCGCACAGGTGACGCTGCTGGAGACGCTGGAAGCACTGACTGAACAGGTGCGCGCCGGTAAGATCCGCTATATCGGCGTGTCGAATGAAACCGCGTGGGGCGTAATGCGCTACCTGCAGCTGGCGGAAAAACATGAGCTGCCGCGTATCGTCAGCATTCAGAATCCCTACAGCCTGCTGAACCGCAGCTTTGAGGTGGGTCTGGCGGAGATCAGCCAGCATGAAGGGGTTGAGCTGCTGGCCTACTCCAGCCTGGCCTTTGGCACGCTGAGCGGCAAATATCTCAACGGCGCACAGCCCGCAGGCGCGCGTAACACGCTGTTCAGCCGCTTCACCCGCTACAGCGGCGAGCAGTCACAGCAGGCGATTGCCGAATATGTGGCTCTGGCTCAGCAGCATCAGATCGATCCGTCGCAGATGGCACTCGCCTATGTGCGTCAGCAGCCATTTGTAGCCAGCACGCTGCTGGGTGCCACCACGCTTGAGCAGCTGCAGATGAATATCGACAGCTTCAATCTGACCTTAAATGCAGAGATCCTGGAAGGTATTGAGGCGATCCATCGTCGCTATACCTATCCGGCTCCCTGATCACGCCTGCCAGCTGCCTCCCTGGCGGCTGGCCTCGCTTACAGGTCGCGGCAATAGAGCATGACCGGTTTGTCAGGATACTCCAGGGCTTCACCCTGTGGCAGCCAGCCAGACCGTTCGTAGTAGCCCGAAAAAGTGGACCATAGCCACAATCGCGGATAGCCCTGTTCCCGTGCCCACGCAATGACGTGCTGCTGCAACGCCTCACTCACGCCTTTGCCCCTTGCCGGTTCATCCACATAGAGAGCCGCCAGCCAGGGAAAGAGATCCTGACGGCTGATGAGGTCGCAGCGCCAGAAGCCGACGGTGCCGATCGCCCTGCCCGCCTCGATTGCAACAAAGGTGATCGGAAATTCAGCGCCGCTCAGGCTGCTGTTCACCACGCTGGCGAAAAACGCCCGGCTGTTAGCATCACCAAATGCGCGCCACTGCCAGTCGATGATCTGATCGGCAAACTGCGGCATTTCACTGAGCGGAACGATCTTAATCACACTCTTATCCTTTACTGGGAGTACAGATCCGGGCTTGAGATATCGCTGAAGGCCGCGCCAGAAAAGGCGATTTTCTTCGTCACCGCACGCAGACGAGACAGAGCACGCAGCCGTAATACGGGTCGTTGCTGAGGCGGCACGCTGGCCGCCAGAGAGGGGAATTAGCTGATTTCCAGTGCCAGCAACGACTGAATCGTCTGCGCACGGCGGATCTCGCGCGGCTGGCCCTGTTCGAACAGCACTTCCGGGATCAGTGGACGGCTGTTGTAGTTAGAGGACATCGAAGCGCCGTAGGCACCCGTGTCGTGGAAGACCAGATAATCGCCCACCTTTGCCGCCGGAAGCGCACGCGGCTCGACCATGCCACCCTCAAGCTGGGTAAAAACATCGCCCGACTCGCACAGCGGGCCTGCCACCACAGTATCAAGGGTCTGCTGCTCATCAATCGCCCGTTCGTCACCCGCCATCAGCGAAATATGGTGATAGCTGCCGTACATCGAAGGACGCATCAGGTCACTGAAACCGGCGTCGACCAGCACGAAGTGACGGCTGCCCATCGACTTCACCGCCCGGACCTGCGACACCAGCACACCCGCCTCGGCTACCAGGAAGCGGCCGGGTTCGATCTCCAGCTTGACTGCGTGGCCCAGATGCTGAGCAATACGCTGGCGTGCCGCATCCCAGAGCCCGAAGTAGTGCGCGGTATCGATAGCCTCTTCGCCATAGCGGTAAGGCACAGAAAGACCGCCGCCTGCGGAGATCGCTGTCAGATCCTGACCGGAAGCCATCACCAGTTCCACCATCGCATCACACACCTGCTGCAGATGCCCATAGTCCACGCCTGAACCGATGTGCATGTGAATGCCCACCAGTTTCAGGCCATGCTGCGTAATCGCAGCCAGCGCCTCCTCCAGGTCGCCGTGCCAGATTCCGTGCTTGCTGTTTTCACCGCCAGTATTGGTCTTCTGGCTGTGGCCGTGACCAAATCCCGGATTGACCCGCAGCCACACCGCATGTCCCGGCGACACCGCTCCCAGCTGATGCAGCATATCGATCGATCCGGCATTCACCGGCACCTTCAGCGCGGCGACCCGCTCCAGCGTCGGCTGATCAAACAGATCGGCGGTAAAGACGATCTCATCACCGCCGGGCTGATAACCGGCGGCCAGCGCACGCTCGATCTCGCCCAGAGAGACCGAATCAACCTTTACGCCTGCCGCGCGCATCAGGCGCAGAATATGGGTATTCGAGCAGGCTTTCTGCGCAAAGCGCACCACATCAAACGCCTGCAACTGGGCGATGCGCGCCTGAATGATCTGCGCATCGTAAGCCCAGAATGGTCCGGCATAGCGGCGTGCCAGCGGCAGCAGATGTGCGGCGTTAAGAGCAGTTTCGGTATTCTGTAAAGGACGTGGCATAGCAATTCTCCTGTGGCGATACCGGCATTAAGCCAGAAACATGCCATAGCGGAAAATATCTGTTTTAATAGGATCTATGCAGAATAGATATAGGAAGCGGCTGTGGCAAACATAAACTGGCGGCATATTGAGGTCTTTCACGCTGTCATGACCAGCGGCAATCTGACTCAGGCCGCTACGCTGCTGCACACCTCGCAGCCGACCGTCAGCCGGGAGCTGGCACGTCTGGAGCAGCAGCTGGGACTGGCGCTGTTCGCCCGGGTCCGCGGCCGCCTGCAACCCACGGTGCAGGGGCTGCGTCTGTTTGAAGAGGTTCAGCGATCCTGGTATGGGCTGGACCGCATCATGGAAGCCGCTGAGGGGCTGCGCCAGTTCCGCCAGGGAGAGCTGTCGATCGCCTGCCTGCCCGTGTTTTCGCAGTCGCTGCTGCCGCCGCTTTGCCAGCCTTTTTTGCAGTGCTACCCGGATGTAAGCCTCAACGTCATTCCTCAGGAGTCACCTCTGCTTGAAGAGTGGCTCTCTGCACAGCGTTACGATATCGGCTTAACCGAAACGCAGCACGCCCCGGCCGGTACGGATCGCCTCGCCCTGCTGACCTGTGATGAGGTGTGCGTGTTGCCGCAGCAGCATCCCCTCTGTAAGCGTGACGAGCTGACGCCTCAGGATTTTGCGGGCGAACAGTATGTCAGCCTGTCGCGCAGCGACAGCTATCGTCAGCTGCTGGATACGCTGTTTCAGGAAAAGGGCGTCGAACGACGTATGGTGATGGAGACTCACAGCGCGGCCTCGGTGTGTGCGATGGTCAGAGCAGGCGTAGGGATTTCGATCGTGAATCCGCTGACGGCGCTGGATTACGCCGACAGCGGTGTGGTGATGCGTAAGTTCAGCGTAGCGGTGCCGTTTACCGTCAGCCTGGTGAGGCCACGTCATCGCCCCGCTTCGGCGCTGGTCGATGCCTTTGTCAGCCACCTGCAGCAGCAGGTGGCTGACTTTCCGGCCCGTATCGCCGCGCGCCTGACTTAAGCGCGCGCCCTGACGGCCGCGCGTCCCGATTTGCGGAAGGTGATCAGGCAGATCAGCAGGCCGATAACAGCCAGCGCAGCCGCGGCAACCGGCACCGCCGTCAGACCAAATCCTTTGCCAATCACTGCACCGCCTGCCCATGCACCCAGCGCATTGCCGACGTTAAATGCCGAGATGTTCAGGGTGGACACCAGATTAGGCGCCTCTTTACCGTGACGAACCACGTTGATCTGCAGCCCCGGCACGGTAGCAAAGGTGGCCATCGCCCACAGGAACAGCGTGACCTCGGCCAGCCACAGCGCATGGCTGGTCCAGCTGAACAGCAGTGAGAAGATGGCGATCAGTGAGAAGCTGAGGATCAGGCTAAAGGAGACTTTCCAGTCGGCCAGCCGGCCGCCGAGAATGTTGCCGACCGTCAGGCCCGCGCCAATCAGGAACAGCGTCCAGCTCACTCCGCGACCGCTGATGCCGGTCACCTCTGACAGCAGCGGCGCAATATAACTGAACAGCGCGAACATCGCTGCGGCAAAGAACACCGTCATCAGCAGTGATAGCCACAGTTTGCCGTTAGCCAGCGCGCCGATTTCACTCGCCAGATGAACCGGTTTTTCCTCTCTGTTCTGCGGCAGACTCACGATCAGAGCGATAAAGGCCAGCACGCCAATCACCGCCACGCCCCAGAAGGTGGCCCGCCAGCCAAACATCTGTCCGAAGCTGGTGCCCAGCGGAACGCCAAGCACGTTGGCTAAGGTCAGGCCGGTAAACATCAGCGCCACGGCGGACGCCTGACGATCGGCAGGCACCAGACTGGCGGCGACCACCGCGCCAATACCAAAGAACGCACCGTGACAGAGTGCGGTAACGATCCGGGCCAGCATCAGCAGGTGATAATTGTAAGCCAGCGCGCACAGCAGATTACCGATGATAAAAATCACCATCAGCAGGATCAGCGTTTTTTTGCGCGGCAGCCGCGCGGTCAGCAGCGCCATAATCGGCGCGCCGATCGCCACACCCAGCGCATAGCCGCTGATCAGCCAGCCCGCCGAGGGAATCGACACCTGAAGGTCGCGGGCCACCTCCGGCAGCAATCCCATAATGACAAATTCCGTCGTTCCGATGGCGAACGCACTCAGCGCCAGCGCCAGTAATGCTACAGGCATAACACTCTCCCGGTCTTATTTGCAGGTGAACCGCGCAGCTGCGCAGCGCCACGACGCGCTTTAAAATTTGATCTGCGTCACGCGGCGTATTACAGCATAGCCCCGGAGAGCGACATAGCCTGCACGCAGCAAAGGATTATTGCCTGCACTGCAATAATCCTGCTGACGCGCTGACGTATCGCGTGCGTCTTGTGCGGGCCGCGCCAGGTTGTGATTTTCTGCTGAGCGTTTACGCTTTTTAACTGGGAATTAATTAATTAATTCGCAACCTTGCCGATATATCCCTAATAAATTGCCAGGTGATGTCATCCACTTCTGACGCAGGGAGAAAGAATGCAACGACTCATAGCCTTGATGGTTTTCGGCTTAACGGGTTGCTCGGTCGGTCACTATGAGTACAGTCGGGAAGCGGAAAAACGGGTTGATATGACCGTGACCGGTATTCCCACCATACTGGGTTTAGGTACGCTCGGTACTACCATCCCGCTGACGCCGGAATACAGCCTGACCGCTGCGCATGTGGCGAAATTTTCGCTTTACCGGGTCAAAGCCTGGCATCCTGAATGCGATCTGGCGGTGGTCTACCATAAGAACAGCGAAATGAACCTGCCCCCCAGCTTTCGCAATAGCCATATCGGCGATCGGGTTAATCTCTACGGCTACAGTTTTATTTCAGCCATGCCAGTCAGCTCCAGCGGACAGAACCTGATCAACACCACGCTGGCGAATAGCTGGAACAAGCCAGCATGTGTCGTGGTTGCGGCGAATGCGGGTGTGGTGAAAGGGATGTCGGGCGGCGCGGTGTATAACGCCTCTGATGATACGCTGGCAGGGGTGATTATTGGCTACAGTAACAACATTGATGACAATGCGACCGGCAAAACGCTCTATAAGAACGTGGCGCTCTATGTACCCTATGCACGATTTGAAAACTGGCTGCATCAGGCGATTAAGTCCTGAGATAAAACGCCCGATGCAGCGGGCTGACTGGGTTCAGTTAAAGCTCAGTAATAATAAGTGTGGCAGATGCCGTAAAATCACCCGTAGCAATACGGGTACCGGAAACCAGAGGGTTTCTGAGTGCACTGAAGACCAGATTCGTCGTCGCGGATCCTCCCGCCGGAACATTCATGGTGAAAGTGGAACCATTATTCAGTATGACGCCATTCGCCCGAACGGCGACGCCCAGCGCAGGATTGCTGGTTGTTATCTGAGATGACGACCAGAAGACAGGCGTCATATTCAGTTTTACCGAAAAATCGTGCTTACTGGAGCCGGAACAATTTAGCGTAAAGGGCTTAGTCTTGTCCGTTTCGGATCCCGGAAATGTGCCGATCGCCGAACGCTCCAGCGGCCCAAACGCCACATCAATGCTGGGTGTACTGGTACTGCAACTGTCTGCGGCGACACGGTTAATCGGTGCTGAACACTGTACCGTTCCTTTTGGCCATTCGGCGTTGATTCCCCATAATGCCCAGCCTGAGACGTAGTTTACACCGGTAATGCTAAGGCAAAGCCCTTTATAAACTCTGCCATCCCAGACATTATTGTCGGTCCCCCCTGCGTTAGGGCCTGTGACAAAATTCGCAGTAAGTTTGTTATTCCAGGGCATATTTTCAAAATATGAGGCAAATTCTCCCCAGTTTCTGGAAATCTGATAGATAGACTTTTCATACACCGGGCCAACCAGTTTGGTACAGCTTGTATCCGATACACAGTTTGCGAGATAGATTTGCATTACACTGGGAGAATAAGGCACAGGAACAGAATCATGCGCATTGCTTATTTTCTGAAGTATAAAAAATGTGCCTGGTCCGCATTGCACATCTGCTGCGGTAGTCTGATTAGGCCAGCAGGCAATAAGCTCAAAATCGTAAGCGTGAGCAGTTTTATTCAAAGAGAAAATAAAAACAAAGACAGATAATAATTTCAATGATAAAAAGCAGCCCGCCCTGATTAAATTCATACTTACCTCTCATTTTTTTCTATCTTAACAGCCATTTTTTTATAAAATTAACACTCACTAATCGTCTGTATCTTTACTATCAGGCTACTCATAATTAAGTGTAAAAGTCGCAACGGCGCTAAATTTACCCCGGATGATTGAACGATTCTGAATTGCGGTTGGTCTGCCCTGCACATATCCTTTCAGGACCAGTTCAGTAGTACCCGCAGTGAGCTCAAAAGCAGGCGTTGCCTTATTAAAGGGTAAAATGACACCGTCAGTAGTCTCAAGGCCAATAGCGATCCCCCTGGCCATGCCCGTTACTGCTAACATGTCCGTCAATTCACTGTCTGCGGTCCCGGAAAATGTCAACGACACGGTAGTACCCAGCGATAGATCGCACTCCAGCAAGCGCACAGTGAACGGCTGACTATGCGTACGCTGATTAATGTAGAGATATTTATCAATGATGGTATCAAAATCCAGTTCAATAACTTCTGTTTCAGGATCCAGCACGCAGGGGTCAGCAACCAGATTGCCTGAAAAATTCAGGTTATCGGTTACGCCATAGGCTCTTGAATTTATCAATAGCAGTAAAAAAAGGGTCAACAATCTGCCGGTTCTCGTTCTTTTAAAACAGCAGGATGATATTTTTTTCATTACTCATACTCCGCCAGCAATGTGGCCGTTGCATTAAAAGCGCCTTCATACAACGTCACACCTGATGCGACAGGCACAGCCTTGAGCACCGGAGGCGAATTGTAATCTATAACAAACGGCTGATTAATGATTACCGGCAAGCCATTCTGTAATATTCCAATCCCCAGCCCTGGAATATTGGTGTTAATAGCGCCCGTATTATAAGATGTCTGAGCGCCTTTCACTGTCATTTTCAGGTTTGCTGAGTCATCAGGATCTTCGCATTCAAGTGTGTAATTGATATCCTGGATATATCTTTTCCCATCGATTTTTTTGATACCCACATTACCAAACTCAATATAAATCATCCCGTCGTTGTTGATATGGCAGGGTTTACGTTTAAGCGTGCCGTGAATTTTAACGTCAAGGGTATCCCCCGTCTGAACGGCAAAGCAAAAGGGAATAACAAAAAAAATTATCGCTATTACACTGATGTACTTTGTTAACAGCGTATGAAGCCGGGCGTCCATCGTAATGAGTCCTTATAAATAGTCCACTTTCAGGGTTGCCGAAGCGTTGAATTCCTGTCCATTACTAAATTTAGCACCCGAATTTTTAACCAGTACAACATCCAGAGCAGGAGGCGAAGCTGCATTAATCGTAAACCATGTATTTGGACTTACCTTTTGACTATCCTGAAGCAATTTTATCCCTAATCCATTGACATCCGTGGTTAAAAGCGTGCTGTCAAAAGAAGCGGCTTCTCCAATCCATTCCATTTTGATTGTTTTTCCGTCCGCGTCACCTTTGCAGCTCAGGGAATAGTCAACGGCCTTTTTATAATAGTCACCGCTGATTTGATTAATGAATACATCACCAAATTCAATCTGAATCAGTTTATCGCTTCCGAACGTACAGGATGCGGTGGCGATAACTGTTCCTGTAATATTGACAGGAACAGGATTGACAGTAACGGCGCCCTGCGCACTGAGAAGCGGGACCAGTATACGTCCCAGAAAAATAGCGATCTTCCTGGTAAAAAAAGGGAGATCCGAAAATATCGATCTCTTTCCGCCATACTCTTCAGACATAAAATATCCTCAATCGTAATTCAACCGAAAATTAACGGTCGCAGTAAAAGGACCGACAACTAACGGCGCTGAGGTTCGTTCAGGGACGACATACCAGGTCAGTGCATCATGATAGGATGCAACAAAAAGTGGCTCGCTGCGGTAACCCAGTCGTACATTGCGTTGTTGATTATCAAGCAAACGTAAGCCCAGGCCCTGTGCGCCCTCTACCCTGACCAGTTCCGGCGTATCCGAATCCGCAGGCGCAATAAATGAGACGGAAACAACAGGCTGTTTGCTGTCCCATGTTGTTCCTCCCTTGATGGCATCCTGAAGATGGCCACCTGCTGATAAGCAATCACGCAGAATTAACTGGAACGGTATAGCTTCACCGCGCTGACCCAACGAGGTAAAATCTCCCGTTACCAGAGTGCCCAGGTTGATTTGTTGCCAGGCACTCTGCATTTCAAGCCGGCATGCTCCCTGGGTCAGTGCGCCGGTCACATAAAGCGTCCCTGATTCACCCTCAACCTGGCTAAAATCGTTCGCCCGGCTCAAAGGTGACAACAGGAGTGAAATGAAAATGATTAATGCCGTTTTAAATCCTGTACCCTTTTGCATCTTCGGAACGGCATTTCCCCTGCGGGAATAAGAAGTTCTGATATCCATATGCTGGTCCTGATTTTGTCATCAACGCCTGGTTCGCGCGGCATTAACCTTCTTTATACTCACCTACGCGACACTCTGTTCCATTGCAATGGAAAACCAATTTTGGCCGACCGCCATAATCGTTAATAAAGGTGATTTCAGGCGCGTTACCCATTTTTTCTGCACTGACCGGCAGTACCGCATTACTCTGCGGTGCAATCATCGTCGGTTTTACTTCAGAAAGTTCTTTATTTCCTGTACCCGCCGCTGCCACAGTGAAAAAATAGGGCGAACTATTATTTACCCGATACTTTCCATTTTCGCGAGTCAGTGTGACTTTTTCTTTAAACACAGCGATCATTTCTGATGAATTTTTCACTAATGCGTGCGGCCGATAGAACATCTTTATACGCGTCTGCAACGCAATCTGAAGCGTATTGGGTTTATTGCTGCGCGGAGGGATCTCGCGCAGGTTAAAATAAAAAAGCGTCTCCTTATTCTGTGAAAGCAAATTTATTCCAGGTAGTGACTGGATTTTTATCTGACTTTTAGCCTGTGGTTCGACCCGTTGCAACGGGGGCAACAAAATCAAAGGTGAATCAATTTTATTACCGTCAGCATCTTCAATCCATCCCTGAGCCAGATAGGGCAGTTCTTTATTTTTGTTACTGATATTCAGGCTCATCGATTTGCTGCCGCCATCGAAGATAATACGTGTGCGGTCAAGGGCAATAGCAGCATTTGCCTGCTGAACCAGCATAGCGCCCAGAAAAAAGCTCATTAATGCAGCCGGTATTAACTTCATTTTCATAGCGATTCTCACTTTGTAATGCAAAAGAAAGCTTATTTTCCCGATGGCTCTTCGCAGGGTAAAAGCAACCCGCCAGATAAAGAGGGTAACGGTTTTGGCAATGTAATATTGCACTTTTCCTGTCCATCCCATTTTATATGCATTTTTTCTCCGGCATTTATCCCGGTCAGCCATGTGCTGCCATCATCGTTGACAATGCCCGTCTGATAGCCTCGGCTGTTTTCCACTATTGCACCAAATGGAGGAGATGAACCATCAATCAACCGAATGGTCGCCATCGCTTTCTCGCCCGCTACAACCCCAAGTCTGCGATAACCAATTGCACCTTCTGTCAATGCTCCCTGAACAACAGAACGGGGAGCGTCCATATTGTCTGATAATTTATCAAGATCGATATGGACACTACTGCGGTAATAACTGTTTAAATCACCAATGACCGCTTTTCCCATTGCATTACTGTGATTTATCCCGCCGTTACCCACTAACGGCACATCTGCGACACCATCGGTGTCGATCATCATACGCGTGGCGCCTACCGTGTTAACACGATGTAATGCCATACCTTTAGCTGTAGCGGTAAGCCCCCCCTGAAGAGACATTCCCACGGCGCTATAATGACTGTCAGTGTAGCTGGCGTTGGCAGTCATACTCGCCAAATCGCCATCATGCGTATAATAACCACTGATACTGGAGTGACCGTCTGAACCCACGCCAGCACTCACCTGATAGTTACTGTTATTATCTATACGATCATTCAAACTAACAGAGTGAGCAGAACCGCCACGATAATACTGGCCATCGTAACCTATTGAACCACCATTTCCCCACGGAATCGTCAGCATCATATATGCCCCATCATCATGGGTATTATGATAAACAGAACGATAACCAGTCATATTCAGGCTGATATTTTTTAACTTCATAAAGTCAAAATATTTTGCCAGCGAAAAGTTATAGCTTTCTGTTGCTGGTCTGTCCCAGTAAGTCTGATGACTGTAATTGATATAGCTGCCCAGACCTATTGATTGAAACTGTTTATTAAATGTTAACGTATAAAGTTCTTTTCCCTGACCGTAATTGGTTCCGTTGTAGCGTAATTCAAGGTATTGGCTCATGCTCAGATAATCACGCTCAGAAAACCGATAGCCTGCAAATGTTACCTGACTATCAATTTCCTCAAATCTTTTTGAATAACTTAGCTTATAGGACTCCCCTGTTTTATCGGAACGATGGTTAAACCTGGCCCGGGATTGTGTTACGTCAAAGGAAAGCGCGCCAAAGGCCAATAAATCACGCCCTACCCCTGCGGATAATGCACTGTAATCGCCACCAAAGAGAGAGCCGCCATACAGCGACCAGCCATTATTCACCCCCCATGAAAACTCCCCATTAGCAAAAGCGGGCCCGCGCGTTTTCCGGGAATAATCTGAGGGTTTACCGACAGCCATTTTATAACGCACCAGTCCCGGCCGGGTAAGATAAGGAATATTGGAAGTATTGACACTAAAAGTACGTACACTTCCATCCTGCTCTCTGACCTGAACATCAAGCGTACCTGATACGGCTGAACTTAAATCCTGTATGCGGAAAGGGCCAGCAGGCACCTGGGTTTCATACAGAACACGCCCCTGTTGCATCACCGTCACTTTAGCATCGGTTTTTGCCACACCGCTGACTTCAGGCGCATAGCCACGCAAATTGGGTGGCAACATGCTGTCATCGGATATCAGGCTTGCACCGATATACCGGAAGCTATCGAAAATATCTGAAAAAAGATAATTTTCACCCATGGTGAGTTTTGCACGCAATTCACCGATGGCGCGATACATATAGTAGCGGCTCATGCGCAGTCTGTGTTGAGAGGACTGATTAGCGCCAGTGGTATGGTTGTAATTTCCCTGCCAGTCACCTCTTAAACGCCATGGCCCCGCATTAAAGCCGACAATGCCATTCCCACTCAGATCCTGTTCATTTTTCTTGTTCTCAGATTGAGTGTTACTGCGCGCATTCATGTTGTAGTCGAGGATAAATCCCGGGATCCCCTGGTCCCAGCGTGAAGGCGGATCCCAGTTATCAGCAATGTATTCGATATAGGCCTGAGGAATAGAGATATCCAGCGTATTATCGCTCAGATTTCCCGTCACCTTTGCGCCGGGCAGAGACGAAAGGTCGATACAGGAGCCACCATTCGTCCAGGTCAGCTGCTTATTCATCTTACTTTTCAGACCGATTTGTGAAGCGATAGCAGCCGTGATACAGGGTTCACTCCCCTTTGGATCATTTTCAGGTGCCCGGAATACCACATTGACTTCATTCAATTCATGGTGATTAACCCTGAGGGTCATAGTATATTTTCCGGGCATGACATAACCGGCCCGGGCAAAATGACTCAGGTCAATATGCTTTCTGTCACTGACATCCAGAACATCGGTATTAAACTGAATATCCTGTCCGCTGATTTCTTCCGAGGCTTCAGCATAAAAATTCCCGCTTAAAGCTAATAAAATACTGATGAAAAGAGGCTTCAGTTGACCTTTCATATACCGCGAATCAGTTCTTTTACGTTTTCCATTCATCAGTAATAATCCATTTTGAAACTAATGGTGCTCTGATAATCCCCTGGATTGATTGCCCTTTCATTCGCCTTCAAACGCATATTGAACTCCAGGTCCATGCTGTCAGGCTCAAGCGTATAGGCTGGCATTGCTTTGCCCGGCTCAGCTACATTTCCTGCTTTATCTGTGATTTCTATTCCGACGCCACTACCTTCACCTTCAACACTAAAAAGAGAATGCTCACTCTTTTTTCCATTAAAAGTTATTGAAAATTTCACCCCGCTATTGCTGCTATTTAAAACGCCGGGCAGTAAACAATCTGATAAACTTATCCTGAATGGCTTAGAAGGCCCTGCGCCATCATTTATTATTGTACTGACAGGAAGAGTAGATAGATCTACGCTCTGATAACGACTTTCTGAAGAGATCCCGCAAGGCGTATCAATGATCGAACCAAGAATATGAACATTGCCATGTCCCTGAGTAGTTGCACTGACAGACGGAACCTGACTGAACACCGCCAGGAGAATTAAATAGGCGAGAAAAATTCTCATATTAATTATTACCCGGTGCATTAATGCACATATCTTCCCTGAAAAGAAACAGGCGTTTTATCGCCTGTTTCTTTGCGTAAATATGCTTATTCGTAGGCTAACGTGAAGTTAGCTACGCTGGTAAATTGACCAGGCACAATTGGGTTAGCCGTGTTATCTGCTGCACCCTGCAGATAAGCAGAATAGAGCAGGTTGGCTTCAGTAGAAGCGTTAACAAAGGTATACGCTGTTGAAGGGGTACCCAGTTTAATTGCTTTATCGTCGTTGTCAGTAATTGCAATGGCTGCGCCAGATGCTGTGCCACTCAGCGCCAGCAATGTTGAGGTGCTGTCAAAGCTCGCGGCTTTACCCGTAAAGGTCGCTGTCACTGTTTTCTTCGTTAAACCGGTGACATCGCAGTCTTCCAGCTTGATGCGGAATTCTCTAGGCTGAGATTTACCACCTTTAGCCAGTGCTGAGCTGGTAACCTGTCCCAGGTCAACCGTCTGCTCAACGCTATCCGCAGAAATAGAGCACGGCGCGTCGATAATTTCACCTTTGAAATTTACAGTACCGTGTCCCTGATTAGCTGCAAATACGCTACCGCTCGCCAGAGCCATACCCAGAGCCATTGCCAGTTGAAGCTTTTTCATTTATAACATCCTTAAAATTGTTAATACAAAGTGAAATACGCGTTGTTAAACAGAAAGCGGATTTATTAATGAGTAAATCTTACTTTCCATGTCAGATTCGGTGGTAAAGCGTATCCATGAAGCAGCTATACAATTCTTTACCTCCCTTAACGGCGACATTTATACCTGCCAGACCGGACTCTACAAAACAGTATTTATCCAGGAATTATCCAGATAGAAAAGTGATAACCTGCGGGCCGATTGCAAAATGAGAATGGAGTGAGTAAAAACACCGATAATTCAAAAAATTGAAATATGGCCGAAAGGAAAAAATGCACGCCTGCCATTTAAGAACTTTCGCGATATAATTTCATGAACTCACAAAGGAAAGTCCGATTAAGCCACCTTCTTAAAACAGCTCACCAAAACTCACCCTGACAATCTCACTTAACCATTTCTCAAACCAGAACAGAAATTAATATTATGTTAATTTCCCCTGTCATTTTCTGCGCTGATTTCGCGCTCGATGCGCGCTGGTAATTAATGACATTCTTAAGTAGTTTCAGTCAGAATCTCAATCCAGGAAGCGAAACATTGAAATAATTATCAGCGTAACGGTGAAAAGCAACGTTATAACAGAGTTTTTAGTCGCTTTTTTACGTTGTGGCTTCAACGTGCTGAATTAGCTTTGATGGAGGAAGAAGGGTGTGCGCTCTGCCAGATTAAGAAAAAAAGAGAAGTTCAGTGCCTGCCAGCTTGCTCTTCAGAAAAGAGCAGACAATTGAGAGAAAGAACAGTCATCGGTGCTGCAAGAATTTCCGGCAAGGGGCGTGTGAATCTATGCTATCAGGAATGCGTTCCATACCGAGATCCCTGACGCTTTAATTCCGGACATACGTGTCCGGGTGATACAGGCAGGAGTGGTGGCAGACGGAGACGAGAGAGGAGAGACGAGAGAGGAGAGAGGAGAGAGGAGAGAGGAGAGAGGAGAGAGGAGAGAGGAGAGAGGAGAGAGGAGAGTTTATTCTGCTCAGCATCAGCCATGATCAAGGCTGGCCTCTGATTTCAGGCTGATGCTAAGCAGAGTCACTTTGAGGATGATTTACAGGGTACCGCCCCGGGCGTCACCACTATCCGTGTGGTTATAGAAATAGTTTATGGTTTTATAGAAATCGAGACTATTTTTACACTGCCATTTAGACATTATTTTTCTTTTGAGATAGCTGATGTTCTTTTCAGTGCACTGAAAGTAGCGGGCGATTTTTTTGTTAGATATTCCGCGATATAGCAGATAGCAATAGCGTCTTTCCCTGGCCGTCAGGCAAAGGCTGCGGTCGCCGTTTTCAGGACGCTGAGCAGCATCAGCTATTGATATCTCACCGATTAGCGAAGAGATATCATCTACTTTGATATTCCCCGGAACCAGCCTGATGTTTTCCATGCCCGTAAAGATATAGAGCGTTTCATAGATGTGCGCAGGCACAAGCGCAATGCTGTACTTCTTTCTTTTTTTATAGTTAACATCCGCTTTCATCAACTCCAGTAGCGTAACCTGTCTGATTGTGAAGCGATATTTTCGTCCGGCAAAATTCGTTCTCAGAACTTCATTAATTCCATTAATTAAAAATTTATCATCACCAAGAATAAATACTTCGTTATTCGTCATGGCTAACCCTTTATACTATTTATTATAATTGATAACGTCCCCGGAACATTAAAGTTTTCAGGCTTTAATGGCTGAGCTATTTTATTATTATTTTTATTTCTCTGTGAGATAAAAATGCTCTGATGGATTTAACATTCAATACTTAATTGGGTCTATTATTATCTGTTAATGACAAACCTGGCCAATGCGTCTTCTCTCCTCTACTGAAAATGCCAAAATTAATCATGAGGTTACAATAAATACCCATCATCACCCTCTTTTCACATCACACCTGTCCGGGAAAATTTTTTATAACTTCTGATATAAAATTAAGTGCTAATTCTAAGTTCCACTGGTGGGAAGGTATTGTTTGAGGTTCACGGGGACGGGCTTTCTGGCCTGATAATTGTCAAATGAGACCGCCATGAGGAGAGATAAACGCTAACTGGCATTCTCTTTATGAGGCTGCTCATCTGATATATACACTTTCAGGACATCAGCAATAAACTATTTTTAATCCACGGAAAGCAACGAGGAGGATGCGTAAAGCGCAAAAAAGGAGGGGTGAAACGGGACAGAAGCTGCACCCCGAAAAGTCTGCCGGAGACTTTTCAGGTGCAGCATTATTTTGCTCTGGAAGTAATTACTTGCTGCCCGGACGCAGTGCCGGGAAAAGGATTACGTCGCGAATAGTGTGGCTGTTGGTAAACAGCATCACCATGCGGTCAATCCCGATACCCAGACCGGCCGTTGGCGGCAGACCATGTTCGAGTGCGGTAACGTAGTCTTCGTCGTAGAACATCGCTTCGTCGTCACCCGCATCTTTGGCATTCACCTGCTGCAGGAAACGTTCTGCCTGATCTTCGGCATCGTTCAGCTCGGAGAAGCCGTTACCGATTTCGCGACCACCAATAAAGAACTCAAAACGATCGGTGATTTCAGGGTTCACATCGTTACGACGCGCCAGCGGAGAGACCTCAGCCGGATATTCGGTGATGAAGGTTGGCTGGATCAGATGCGCTTCTGCCGTCTCTTCGAAGATCTCCGTGACGACACGGCCCAGGCCCCAGCTCTTCTCGACTTTGATATGCAGTGACTCTGCAATCGCTACCGCTTTGTCGAAATCTTCCAGGTCGGCCAGATCCGTTTCCGGACGATATTTCTTGATCGCTTCGCGCATGGTCAGTTTTTCAAACGGCTTACCGAAGTCAAACTCCTGCTCACCGTATGGCACAACCGTGCTGCCCAGCACATCCTGCGCCAGGGTACGGAACAGGCTTTCGGTCAGTTCGATCAGATCTTTGTAATCCGCGTAGGCCATATAGAGTTCCATCATGGTAAACTCAGGGTTATGGCGTGGCGAAATGCCTTCGTTACGGAAGTTACGGTTGATCTCGAACACACGATCGAATCCGCCTACCACCAGACGCTTCAGGTAAAGCTCCGGCGCAATACGCAGATACATGTCGATATCCAGCGCATTGTGATGGGTGATGAAAGGACGCGCAGACGCGCCGCCCGGGATCACCTGCATCATCGGGGTTTCCACTTCCATAAAGTCGCGGCCCACCATGAACTGACGGATGCCAGCCATGATCTGCGAACGAATTTTGAAGGTGTTGCGCGATTCATCATTGGCGATGAGATCGAGGTAACGCTGACGGTAACGGGTTTCCTGATCGGCCAGGCCGTGGAACTTGTCTGGCAGCGGACGAAGAGCTTTGGTCAGCAGGCGCAGCTCAGAACAGTGAATCGACAGTTCGCCGGTTTTGGTTTTGAACAGTCTGCCGCGTGCGCCGAGAATATCGCCGAGATCCCACTTTTTGAACTGCTCGTTGTAGATACCTTCCGCCAGATCGTCACGGGCAACGTAGAGCTGAATGCGACCACCCACATCCTGCAGCGTTACGAACGAGGCTTTGCCCATGATACGACGGGTCATCATGCGTCCGGCAACGCTGACTTCGATCCCGAGATCTTCCAGCTCCTCGTTGCTCTTCTCGTCGTAGCGCTCATGCAGTTGATTTGAGAGGCTGTCGCGACGGAAATCGTTAGGGAACGCCACACCGTTTGCACGCAGTACGCTCAGCTTTTCGCGACGCGTTTTCAGTTCGTTATTTAACTCTACGGCGGCATCAGCGCTCTGCGGTTCTTGTTCAGACATGTCGGTTCCTTATAACCCTGCTTTTAAACTAGCTTCAATGAATCGATCCAGATCGCCGTCCAGCACCGCCTGGGTGTTACGTGTTTCTACGCCGGTGCGCAGATCTTTGATGCGTGCATCATCGAGAACGTAAGAACGAATCTGACTTCCCCAACCGATGTCGGACTTGTTGTCCTCCAGCGCCTGTTTCTCAGCATTTTTCTTCTGCATCTCAAGCTCATACAGCTTCGCTTTCATCTGCTTCATCGCCTGATCTTTGTTCTTGTGCTGAGAGCGATCGTTCTGACACTGGGTCACGGTGCCGGTTGGAATATGGGTAATACGTACCGCAGATTCTGTCCGGTTAACGTGCTGACCACCCGCACCGGAGGCGCGGTAAACGTCAATACGCAGATCGGCCGGGTTGATGTCGATGTCGATATCGTCATCCACTTCCGGATAGATAAAGGCGGAGCTGAAGGAGGTGTGACGACGGCCGCCGGAGTCGAACGGGCTCTTACGCACCAGGCGATGCACCCCCGTTTCGGTCCGCAACCAGCCAAAGGCGTAGTCGCCTGACACACGAATGGTCACAGATTTAATGCCTGCGACTTCACCTTCAGACTCTTCGATAATTTCGGTTTTGAAGCCTTTGGCTTCTGCCCAGCGCAGATACATACGCATCAGCATGCTGGCCCAGTCCTGCGCTTCAGTGCCGCCGGAACCGGCCTGCAGATCGATGTAACAGTCGGCGCTGTCATACTGGCCGGAGAACATGCGGCGGAATTCCAGCTCGCCCAGCTTACTCTCAAGGCCATCCAGCTCGGCAACGGCTTCGTTGAAGGTCTCTTCATCTTCCGCTTCGACGGCCAGCTCAAGCAGGCCCTGCACATCTTCCAGACCCTGAGACATCTGCTCCAGCGTCTGTACGATCGCTTCCAGCGAGGAGCGCTCTTTGCCCAGCGCCTGGGCTCGCTCAGGCTCGTTCCAGACATCGGGCTGTTCCAGCTCCGCGTTTACTTCTTCGAGGCGTTCTTTCTTGGCATCGTAGTCAAAGATACCCCCGAAGAACGTCGCTGCGCTCACTGAGGTCCTGAATACGATTTTTGACCGGGTTGATTTCAAACATGGCTTTGGCGTCTTTCTTATGTTCGATGGGACAGGAAAATTAACGTTCAAGTTTACCCGAAACTGTCGGCAGATTGTAGCGCTGAGACAGCGGGCTGATGCCGTGCCGGCGTGACCTGCCCCATCCGGCATCAGGTTATGACGCCATTTCGTTATTCGCTGCGGCTAAGGAAGGGTAATCGGCCCCACGCGCGGTCCGCGATGTCTGGCGGCGCGCGCGTCAGGCTGATTTAGCTCAGGGGCCAGAGATGATCGATGATCAGCTGCACCGAGCGATTGCCGCGATACTCATTGATATCCAGTTTATAGGCCAGTTCGACCTGGCGAACGCTGCTGTCAGGCCACAGCGTGGTATCAACATTAAAGGCGATACCGTCGATCAGCGGCCCACCATCCAGCGGCTCGACCATTACTTTCAGATGCCGCCCCCCTACCAGCCGCTGTTGCAGCAGCTTAAATTTGCCGTCGAACGCCGGTTCCGGGAAAGCCTGGCCCCAGGGACCGGCTTCGCGCAGCATCTCCGCCGTCTGCAGCGAAAACTCCTGCGGCTGCAGCGCGCCATCTGACCAGATGATGCCCTGCAGGGATTCCCCATCCAGCCACTCGCCCACCAGATCGGCAAAGCGCTGACGAAACTCCTCGTAGCGCTTAGTCTCCAGCGACAGGCCTGCAGCCATCGCGTGACCGCCAAACTTCAGCATCAGCCCTGGGTTGAGCGTATCCAGACGTTCCAGGGCATCGCGCAGGTGCAGACCGGCAATTGAGCGGCCCGAACCTTTCAGCGTGCCATCGCCCGCTGGGGCAAAGGCGATCACCGGGCGGTGAAAACGCTCTTTCAGGCGTGACGCAAGGATCCCCACTACGCCCTGATGCCACTCAGGATGATAGAAAGCCAGTCCCAGCGGCAGATCGCGCTGTTCACGCTCCAGCGCCTGACAGAGCGCCAGCGCTTCGCTCTGCATACCCTGCTCGATCTCTTTTCGGGTCTGATTGAGCGCATCCAGCTCACTGGCCAGCATCCGTGCCTGGCTGAGATCCTCCGTCATTAACAGCGCCACGCCCACCGACATGTCGTCCAGGCGTCCTGCGGCGTTGAGACGGGGTCCCAGTGCAAAACCCAGATCGCTGGCCGCTAACTGGCGGGCATCGCGATTGGCAATCTCCAGCAGCGCACGGATGCCTGGCCGGCATTTCCCGGCCCGAATCCGGCTGAGCCCCTGCCACACCAGGATGCGGTTATTCACGTCGAGCGGCACCACATCGGCGACCGTGCCGAGCGCCACCAGGTCCAGCATCTCCGCCAGATTAGGTTCCGCGCGGGTGGCACCAAACCAGCCCTGCGTGCGTAAGTGGGCGCGCAGGGCCAGCATCAGATAGAACGCAACGCCAACACCGGCGAGGGCGCGCGAGGGGAAGTCGCAGTCGGGCAGATTGGGATTGACGATCGCCTCTGCGGCGGGCAGCGTCTCGCCCGGCAGATGGTGGTCGGTGATCAGAACCGGAATGCCATACTGATGCGCGCACGCCACTCCGGCGTGAGAGGAGATGCCATTGTCGACCGTCAGGATCATCGCGGCACCGCGCGCGCGCGCCTGCTCAACCACTTCCGGGCTGAGGCCATAGCCATCTTCAAAACGATTGGGCACCAGATACTGCACATTGCTGCCGCCCATGCTGCGCAGCGCCATTACTGTCAGCGCGGTGCTGGTTGCGCCATCGGCATCGAAGTCGCCCACCACCATAATACGACGCCCATCCAGCAGCGCCTCATGCAGCAGCGCCACCGCGTTATCAATCCCGCTCAGGGACTGAAACGGCAGCAGATTTCTGGCACCACGCTCCAGCTCGGCGGCGTCACGCACGCCGCGTTGCAGATAGAGTCGTTTCAGCAGCGGCGGCAGGGTGGCCGGTAGCGCATCGTCGACCGTCACCTCACGGCGACGGAGTTCCACATCCTGTTTTACCACCGATTAACCACCACGCTTCTGATTGTCGAGCACCTGCTTCAGCTCCTGCGGCGACTGATAGCCCGGGATCATCATGCCAGTGTCCGTGAGCATCGCCGGGGTGCCCTGGATGCCGAACAGCACACCCAGTTTATAGTGCTGCGCAATGTCGATTTTGCAACTGTCCGGGGCGGTCATCTTCGGCGCATTGCCTTTCATCGCCTCGTCAAACGCTTTGTTGCGGTCAGCACTGCACCAGATCGCCTTCATCGCCGGCTCAATCTGACCGTTCAGACCTTCACGCGGGAACGCCAGGTAGCGCACGGTAATGCCCAGCGCGTTGTAGTCGGCCATCTGCTCGTGCAGCTTGTGGCAGTAACCACAGGTGATATCGGTAAAGACCGTAATCACATGCTGCTCTTTCGGCGCTTTATACACGATCATTTCCGGCACCAGCGCCTCAACCTTTTTGTCCAGCAACTGGTTTGTGACGTTGACCGGCTGTTTGCCGCTGACATCGTAGAGCGGCCCCTGGATCATATGTTTGCCGTCATCGGTAACGTAGAGCACACCGCTTTCCGAGAGCACGGTTTTGAAACCGGGCAGCGGTGACGGACTGATTTCAGTCTGGTTCAGACCGAGCTTTTTAAGTGATTGCTGAATGGCGCTGTCATCGGCATGGGCCAGACCGGAAAAGGCGCTGGCTAACAGGGCCAGCATCGCGAAATGCTTGTTCATTTTTGTCCTTATGGCCGCGGGTCAGGCCCGCGGATGGTGTTGTTGATGCAACTGACGCAGGCGCTCAGTCGCAACATGCGTATAAATCTGGGTGGTGGAGAGATCGCTGTGTCCCAGCAGCATCTGTACGACACGCAGATCGGCACCGTGGTTCAGCAGATGGGTCGCAAAGGCATGGCGCATCACATGTGGCGATAACTTTTCGCTGTCGATGCCCGCCAGCGTGGCGTAATGCTTGATGCGGTGCCAGAAGGTCTGCCGCGTCATCTGCTGCGCCCGGTTGCTGGGAAACATCACGTCCAGCGTCTGGCCATTAAGCAGCCACGGGCGACCATGTTCCATATATTGCTCCAGCCAGTAAACCGCTTCTTCACCTAAAGGCACCAGACGCTCCTTATCCCCTTTACCGATGACGCGGACGACGCCCTGGCGCAGGCTGATATCGCTGAGCGTCAGACCGGTCAGTTCGGAAACGCGCAGTCCGGTGGCGTAGAGCAGCTCCAGCATCGCCTTGTCACGCAGCTCCAGCGGAATATTAGGATCGGGCGCCTGCAGCAGCCGTTCAACCTGCGCCTCAGTGAGATCTTTCGGCAGCCGCTGTGGCAGTTTCGGCGCGGAAAGCAGCGCGCTGGGATCGTCCGGGCGCAGCTTTTCGCGGTAAAGATACTGAAACAGGCGACGCATCGCGCTCAGCAGACGCGCTGAGCTGGTCGCCTTGTAGCCGCCCTCCAGCCGTTCGGCCAGAAACTGCTGCAGATCCAGCGGCGTCACGCTGAGAAGTGTCAGCCCGTGATGCGCCAGCCAGCCGGTCAGCGTCTGCAGATCCTGACGATAGGAGGCGAGCGTGTTCTGCGCCAGATTGCGTTCAATCCAGAGCGCATCGAGAAACTGTTCTGTCAGTTCGCTGTCCTGCACGTTATCTCCGCCGTCTGGTGTAAAATCATGCTCATTATGCCTGATTCAGCGGTGCTTCTGGTACAATTGCGCCAGAGTCAGTATTTACAGAGTGTTATCTGCATGAAAATCGGTCTTTTTTACGGTTCCAGTACCTGTTACACCGAAATCGTAGCGGAGAAAATTCGCGATTTCATTGGCGAAGAGTTAGTGACGCTGCACAACGTGAAAGATGATGATCCGCGCCTGATGGAGCAGTACGACTTGCTGATCATGGGCATCCCGACCTGGGATTTCGGTGAGCTGCAGGAGGACTGGGAGGCGATCTGGTCACAGCTCCCCGCGCTGAACCTGCAGAATAAGATCGTCGCGCTATATGGCATGGGCGATCAGATTGGCTATGGCGAGTGGTTTTTAGATGCGCTCGGAATGCTGCACGATCTGCTGAAGCCGATGGGCGTGCGTTTTGTCGGTTACTGGCCGCTTGAAGGCTATGAGTTCACCAGTCCAAAACCGCTCAGTGCCGATGGTTCACAGTTTGTGGGTCTGGCGCTGGATGATGTGAATCAGTTTGAGATCACTGATGAGCGTGTAGAGCAGTGGTGCGAACAGGTGCTGACCGAAACCGCCGCGTTGCTGTAGCGCCCCTCCTGCCGGACGCAGGCCGGTGAAAGATCGTCACCCTTTTGTCCGCCAGACGGCCTTTAGTATTGCGCCTTGCTGAAGCAGCAGGCCCGTAATGCCCGCCATTCACCAGGCTGCATGCTGTCCTGCATCAGCCACCAGCGCAGGACTTCACCCTGCTCGTTCTTCGCCACCAGCAGTACGCCAATCGGCAACCAGCGCAGTGGCTGTACGGGCCGGAAGCGTTTTCCCTGCCAGATCCAGCAGTGCACGCTTTCCCGCTGCAGCACACCGCGCCGTTGCGTCAGGCGCTGGTAGCTTTGCCAGCCTTCCGCCAGCAACAGCAGCATCACCGCCCCTTTGAAAAGCCCCTCCCCGACCGGCAGCGTCAGCAGCCCTGTGCCCGTCACGGCGGCTGCCAGCCAGGCGCACAGCAATCCATACGCCAGCCGGGAGGGTCGCAGATCACATTGCCACGGGGCCGCGATCATGGTTGCGCTGCTGGATCAGATTCACCATCCGCTTAAGCTCAGGATCTTTTGGCTCACCGTGATTCATCAGCCAGTTAAACAGATCGGGATCGTCACTCTTCAGCAGGGCCACAAAGACCCGCTTATCGGTGTCGCTCAGCGTGTCATACTCAAATTTGAAGAACGGCATAATCGCCACATCCAGTTCCAGCATGCCGCGACGGCAGGCCCACTGAATACGTGATTTATCATTAATATCCATGCATCAGTTTCCACAGTTCACAACGTGGCGCCTAGTGTAACCTGGTTTAATACGGCTCGCAGGCGCGGCGTCGCACGCTGTGCAACCTGCCACATTTCAGGCCGGATCTTTTCAGGGTTATCACGCCTTTTGTGCGCCGTTTTCCGTAAACAGGTTGCATTGCCAGTCGGCTCTTTTAACATTGAAGAAACTGTTCCGGATGAACCTTCTTATACAGGATATCTCCATGCCCACTTTTACTTTACCGCCGCGCCAGCCTGCCGCGTCGTCCCGTCTGCCATTAACCCTGATGTCACTGGATAACTGGGCACTGGTTTCCATCACCGGTGCCGATAGCACCGCTTACCTGCAGGGTCAGCTGACGCTGGATGTCGCCGCACTGGATAGTGATCACCACGCGCCCGCCGCACACTGCGATGCCAAAGGCAAGATGTGGAGCAGCCTGCGCCTGTTCCATCGCGGTGAGGGCTATGCCTATCTGATCCGCCGTGCACTGCGCGACACCCAGCTGACCGAATTAAAGAAATATGCTGTCTTTTCGAAAGTGACAATGGTCGCCGACGATGAGTCAGTCGTGCTGGGCGTGGCCGGTTTTCAGGCGCGCGCCGCGCTGACCACTCTGTTTGACAGCCTGCCCGACAGCGAAAAACCGGTGGTGCAGCAGGGAGAGACTACGCTGCTCTGGTTCGCGCACCCGGCAGAACGTTTTCTGATTGTCACCTCGCAGGCCGTGGCGGAGACGCTGAAGCAGAAGCTCAACGACGATGCGCAGTTCAATGACAGTCAGCAGTGGCTGGCGCTGGATATTGAAGCGGGGATCCCGGTGATCGAGCCCGCGACCAGCGTGCAGTTCATTCCGCAGGCCACTAACCTGCAGGCGCTGGATGCCATCAGCTTTAAAAAGGGCTGCTATGCCGGTCAGGAGATGGTGGCCCGGGCCAAATATCGCGGTGCCAATAAGCGCGCACTTTACTGGCTGGCGGGTCAGGCGAGCCATCTTCCCGAGGCGAATGGCTCACTGGAGCTTCAGATGGGCGATCGCTGGCGTCGTACCGGCAGCGTACTGGCTGCGGTGCAGTTAGATGACGGCACCAGCTGGGTTCAGGTGGTGCTTAACAACGATCTGGAGCCGGATAGCGTGCTGCGGGTCGAAGGTGATGAGGGCGGCCACCTGACCATTCAGCCGCTGCCCTATTCGCTGGATGAGGGCTGATTTCGCCCGCAGGTCCTTCCACTCTGTGGAGGGGCCAGCCCGGCTCAGCGGAACAGGGCTGGGTCAGCGTACATAGAAGTAGATGGCGCAGAAATGGCAGAGACTGCCTCCCAGCACAAATCCATGCCAGATCGCGTGATTATAGGGAATACGCCGCGCCACATAGAAAATCACCCCGAGCGAGTAGACTATCCCGCCCGCCGCCAGCAGCCAGACGCAGCCCGCCGGCAGGATCATCGCCAGCTGATAAACCACAATCAGCGACAGCCACCCCATGCAGAGATAGGTCACCAGCGAGAGCGCCTTAAAACGCTCGGCTATCGTGAGCTTGAACAGCACGCCTGCCAGCGCCAGCAGCCAGATGACGGCCATCAATCCGTAGGCCAGCGGCGTCCGCAGACCGACCAGCAGAAACGGCGTATAGGTACCGGCGATCAGCAGATAGATGGCGCAGTGATCCAGCTTTTTCAGCCAGGGCCTGACCGGGCCATTGGGGATCGCATGGTAGAGCGTCGACGCCAGAAACAGCAGGATCATACTGCCGCCATAGAGGCTGTAACTGATAAACGTCAGCGTATCCGCCTGCCTTTCAGCGGCCTGATGCAGCATCAGCAGCAGTCCGACGATGCCGAAAAGGCAGCCGAGACCGTGACTGATACTGTTGGCGATTTCTTCTGCGAACCAGTCGCCCGCAGCAGACCGGGTTTTATGAGAGAGCGTCGTGGTCATTTCCCTATCCTGAACAACATTAGCGCGAGGTCACGCCTTCCAGCGTAACCAACAAATTTTTCAGTGTACAGCTGTACGCTAAAAATTTCTGATGTGATTCTCTGCCGCTAAACCGCACGCCAAATCTGATAAACTAGCCGCCGGTCAACTGTTCAACGAGTCATTCATGTTTTCGCATCGCGATCTCGCCCGCCTTAACGATCTGGAAATGCAGGTCTATCAGTTCATCATTAAGCACCGTGAAAGCGTCAGCTATATGACGATTCGCGAACTGGCTGAGCAGACGGGGGTGTCCACCACCACCGTGCTGCGTTTCTGCCGCAGAATGGGCTGTGAAGGCTGGTCAGAGTTCCGTATCCGCCTGCGCTTAGACGAGAAGAGCCCGCCGCTGCTCAACACGGCGGGCGTCAGCGATATGCTGAGCTTTTTTAAAAGCATTAATAATCCCGAATTTGAAGAACTGATTGCGCAGGTTGCCCGGAAAATTAATAAGGCGGAGCAGGTTTTCTTTATTGGTGTCGGCACCTCTGGCAGCCTGGCGAAATATGGTGCGCGTTTCTTTTCTAATCTCGGAAAATTCAGCCACGCAATTGATGATCCCTATTATCCGGTGACAGCAGATCTCTATGAAAATGCGATGGCGATTATGCTGTCGGTGTCCGGTGAAACCGCAGAGATCCTGCGCATTGCCAGCCAGTTCAGCCAGAATAAGTGCAAAATCGTGGCCATTACCAATACGGAAAGCTGTTCGCTGGCAAAGCTGGCAGATTTTTCACTCTGCTATCATGTCCCCATTATCCGCACCGCGGATCACTGCGATATCACGACTCAGGTGCCGGTCACCTATATTATCGAAGCGATTGGTCGCCAGCTGAAAAAATAAAACAGCCTGTTTTTCAGATGTAACAAACGCACTATCCGGCCCGGTGTTATATCGTGACTTTCTTTATTGCCTTGCTACACTCAGCTCAATTTCACTATCCGGAATGGAGTCGCGCATGAGTGCAGAATTGCAGTTACCAAAGGGCTTTCTCTGGGGCGGCGCCGTTGCCGCGCATCAGGTCGAAGGCGGCTGGGATCAGGGTGGCAAAGGCGTGAGCATTGCTGACGTCCTGACCGGCGGTTCACATGGTGTGGATCGGGTGATCACCGATGGCGTGCAGCCCGGCCACTTCTATCCAAACCATCAGGGCGTGGAGTTTTACTCCCACTACAAGCAGGATGTCGCGCTGTTTGCCGAGATGGGCTTCAGATGTTTCCGCACCTCCATCGCCTGGACCCGCATCTTCCCCAACGGCGATGAGCAGCAGCCCAACGAAGCCGGCCTGCAGTTTTATGACGACCTGTTCGATGAACTGCTGAAGTATGGCATTGAACCGGTCATCACCCTTTCGCACTTCGAGATGCCCTATCACCTGGTGAAAGAGTATGGCGGCTGGTACAACCGCAAAGTGGTCGATTTCTTTGTGCGCTTCAGCGAAGTGGTGCTTAACCGCTATAAGCACAAAGTGAAATACTGGATGACCTTTAATGAGATCAACAACCAGCGCAACTGGCAGTATCCGCTGTTTGGCTACTGCTGTTCAGGCGTGATCTTCACCGAGCATGAGAAGCCGGAACAGGCGATGTATCAGGTGATGCACCACCAGTTTGTGGCCAGCGCCCGGGTAGTGAAGCTCGGCCACGCCATCAACCCTGAATTTAAGATTGGTTGCATGATCGCCATGGTGCCGGTCTACCCCTTCTCCTGTCATCCGGACGATGTGGTGCTGGCTCAGGAAGCGATGCACCAGCGTTATGTCTTCAGTGATGTGCAGATGCGCGGCGCCTACCCGGCCTACACCCTGAAAGAGTGGGCGCGCAAAGGGTATGAGATTCAGATGGAAGCTGACGATGCCAGCACACTGCGCGAAGGATGTGCAGACTATGTGGGCTTCAGCTACTACATGAGTAACGCAGTGAAGACCGATGCCAGCGGTGTTGATGACCCTATCACCGGCTTTGAGGGTGTTGTGAAGAACCCGCATGTAAAAGCCTCAGACTGGGGCTGGCAGATCGACCCGGTGGGCCTGCGCTATGTCCTGAACGACCTCTATGAGCGCTATCAGAAGCCGCTGTTCATCGTGGAGAATGGTTTTGGCGCTATCGATAAGCCCAACGCCGGGGGCGTGATTGAAGATGACTATCGCATCGACTATCTGCGTGCGCATATCGAAGAGATGAAGAAAGCCGTGACCTGGGATGGCGTCGACCTGATGGGTTACACGCCGTGGGGCTGTCTGGACTGTGTCTCTTTCACCACCGGTCAGTACGACAAGCGTTACGGCTTTATTCATGTGAATAAAAACGATGACGGTAGTGGCGATTTTTCCCGTGCGAAGAAGAAGAGCTTCGGCTGGTATCAGCAGGTTATCGCCAGTAACGGCGAAAACCTCTAATCCCCCGCCGCCGGGCTGCGCGGATTAACGGCCGCCGGCAGCGTCAATGATGCTGCCGGTGACGTAAGAGGCCGCCTCACTGGCCAGCCAGACGATCGCTTCCGCCACCTCTTCAGCTTCACCGCCGCGTCCCATCGGGATCGCGCTGGCGAGCCGCTCCACTCTGCCTGCCTCGCCGCCATCGGCATGCATCTCTGTGTAAATAAATCCCGGACGAACGCCGTTCACCCGAATCCCCTGCTGCGCCACTTCCAGTGACAATCCGCGCGTCAGCGTATCCATTGCCCCTTTTGAGGCGGCGTAATCAACATATTCGCCCGGCGCACCGAGGCGGGACGCGGCCGATGAGACATTAACGATGGCCCCGCCCTGCCCGCCATGATGGGTCCCCATCCGCTTTACCGCCTCGCGGCAGCAGAGAAAGGTTCCGATAACGTTCGTGGCAAAGACCTTCTGCAGACGCGCCGCATCCAGCTCTTCGGTCCGGCACTGCTGAAACAGAATCCCGGCGTTGTTGACCAGTAACGTCAGCGGTTCCGGCTGCTGGTCGAGCTGCGCAAACAGGGCCATCACCTCTGCTTCATCGCTGATGTCTGCCCGGATCGCAAAGGCGTTACCTCCCTGCTGCCGGATCTGCGCCACCACCTGCCGGGCTTCCTCTTCACGCTGACGATAGTTCACCGCAACCCGGTATCCCCGTGCGGCCAGTAACCGCGCCGTGGCACGTCCGATGCCCCGACTGCCGCCTGTCACCAGTGCCAGTTTCATGCTGCTTCTCCGAAAAAAAAGGGCCGATGAATCGGCCCTTTAGGGGTTATTACTATTTGCTCTACTGATAGTCGCTCATCGGCACACAGGAGCAGAACAGGTTACGGTCACCAAAGACATCATCCAGACGTTTTACCGTCGGCCAGTATTTGTTGTGGCTGCCTGCCGGGAAGACCGCCAGTTCACGGCTGTAAGGGTGCGACCACTCACTGACGATTTCCAGCTGGGTATGCGGGGCATTTACCAGCGGGTTGTCGTCCAGCGGCCACTCCCCAGCGGCCACCCGATCGATCTCCATACGGATAGCCAGCATCGCGTCGATAAAGCGATCCAGTTCGATTTTGCTCTCTGACTCTGTCGGCTCGACCATCAGGGTGCCAGCGACCGGGAACGACATGGTCGGTGCATGGAAGCCGTAATCGATCAGGCGCTTCGCAATATCCAGCTCACTGATGCCGGTCTGCTCTTTCAGCGGACGGATGTCGAGAATACATTCGTGCGCCACGCGCCCGTCACGCCCGGTATAGAGCACCGGATAGGCGGATTTCAGGCGGCTGGCGATGTAGTTGGCGTTCAGAATTGCCACCGAACTGGCCTGTTTTAACCCCTCTGCGCCCATCATACGGATGTACATCCAGCTGATTGGCAGAATGGAGGCGCTGCCAAACGGCGCTGCGGAGACCGCCCCCTGCTGCGTCAGGATATCGTCGATCTGCATGACGCTATGTCCCGGTACAAAAGGCGCAAGGTGCGCTTTCACACCAATTGGCCCCATGCCCGGACCACCGCCGCCATGCGGGATGCAGAAGGTTTTATGCAGGTTCAGGTGCGAGACGTCCGCGCCGATGTAGCCCGGCGTGGTGATGCCGACCTGCGCGTTCATGTTCGCGCCATCCAGATAAACCTGACCGCCATGCTGATGCACAATCTGGCACACTTCACGGATCGTCTCTTCATAGACGCCGTGCGTAGACGGGTACGTCACCATAATGCAGGAGAGCTTATCGCCCGCCTGCGCCGCTTTTTCACGCAGATCGTTCAGGTCGATGTTGCCCTGCTTATCACAGGCCACCACCACCACGTCCATGCCCGCCATCTGCGCGGAAGCCGGATTGGTGCCGTGCGCCGAACCCGGGATCAGACAGAGGTGGCGATCGCCCTCGCCACGGCTTTCGTGGTAACGACGGATTGCCAGCAGTCCGGCATATTCGCCCTGCGCGCCGGAGTTAGGCTGCATACAGAGCGCATCATAGCCGGTGAGCTGTACCAGCCACTGAGAAAGCTGGCCGA